>NZ_JAFLXB010000007.1:0-346381 GCF_019891455.1 Pseudomonas sp. P867
CGCTGATCAGCAGGCCGACCAGCACGGCTTCAGATTGCAGGGGCAATAACGTTGCGGCGCCAAACGCCGCGACGAACAGCCCCAGGTAACCCGTCAGCACCGGTCAGTGGGTCGGGTAGTCGGCTATGTATGGACTCGCCCCCACTTTCAACCCGCTTTTCAAACATTGGTACCCGGTTGCATCTATGTATCAGGCCTATCCGAGGAAGCTCCAAACAGCTTCTGGCCAACATTGGATCAGCTCGCGATCTGCCCATTACAAAAAGGCCTCAAGGGCCGGTAGGAGCACAGGCATCAATTCGCGACGGTCTGACCAGGGGTCAATGTTCGTTAGCACGGGTTGGAGCGGCTAAACGCCCCGGTGGCAGAACTCTGTAAATCAGTGGCTCATCGCAGCCTCCTGACTATTGCCTGGCTGACGTCGATAAGTCTGGTCGTTTTGCAAGAGCCGCCAGAGGATACGCAGGTTGCGGTTGGCCAAACGCACCGCCGCCTCCTTGCGCCCTAGGCGAGATACCCAACGCTGTAGCCACTGGTCGTCGGGCTGTTCTGAATCCGGTCGCACCTGTCTTAACACGGCGTGGGCCCCCTGGACCGCCAGGCTGCGCAAATACGCATCACCCTTCTTGCTCATCTTGCCGAAATTGCCCTATGCCTGCAGTAATCACGCCAATGCCTGAGCACCTGGCCCGGTTTCCACCAGCACCGTCACGCTTGCTGGAAGCTTAAGAAGAAAGGTTTGAAAGGCCTCTCGTGACTTAATCCGATCCTCGAATATCACCTGTCCGAGCGCATTCTCACCGGCCACCTGGAAGACCTTTTTGGCAAGGTCTACCGCGACGTTTACGCAAGTAGATACATCGGCTGACAAAGACTGATTGATCGTCGTATGCTTTTTCATGGGCTCGCCCTCGCTGTCGTTGGCTTCTATAAGAATGCCACCGTGGCGCATAGACGCCTCGGCTTGGGCGAGTCCATCTAATTACAGAGGTAACTCATGAGCGCCGCACGAAGGTGCGCATGGTTTGCCCAGGGCCGGTGCTGAATACGGTGGGCCTGGGCATGCCTTCATCCGCTGCGATAAATACGAAATCATCGCCGTCGAGCCGGTAACTGGCGGGAAGCTGCTTGCCCGCGTCATCGCCGATAGCGTCAATCCAGGTAATGCTTTTGGGCGTGGTACTGGCATCCAGGAAAAAACGGCCCGCCAGCAGTTGATCACCATTGACGGTGGTCACTTCGAAGCAATCGCCCGTGATGGTGGTAATAGCCCCTGGCGCACTGTGGGCGTCGGCGGGGTTGAGGATGCCACTGTCTTCAAGGGCAGTCTGCTCCCAGGTGCCTTGTAAGCCGCGTAAATCGAGAGTTGAAACAGACAGCATGCAAATTCCTTATTGCTGATCAGGGAAGCGCCCAGTTGCATCAGGTACGCAACCACGACGTAGGCGGATAAGTTTTTTCTTTAGAAGACAGCTATTTGACAGCATTTTGATGTTCTATTGACTATGCTTGCAAGCGCGCAAGTCCGACGATGCTGCGCCATTTGTACTACTCCTCGATATAAAACCGAAATAATCCTTGGAAATGTGGGATATTTCGGCTGGCTAAGTGGTCACATCGCCACCGGTCCGGCGTATCCAGGGCGTTGTCCCTGATTTTTGAAGCCATTTAGGTTTCTGAGAATGATGGCCTTTTAGTATTATTTTAAGGTGTTCTTATTTTGAATCGCACTTCCCCGCTCCCGCCCTCCGTAGCGTCTGATGAAATTGACTTGTTTGAATTGTTTCACGCCATCTGGCGACAAAAAAAGCTGGTAGTCGGATGTACGCTTCTGGTGGGCGTATTAGGGGCAGGGTACGCGTTCCTGGCACCCAAGACTTATGAAGTCAGCAGTGTGCTGCGGCCTGCGGCAATCAATGAACTGGATGCGTTGAACCGTTCGGAAGTCTATAAGTTGCCTCCCGCTGACGCCCTGATGAAAGTGGGAGCACAGTTAGACTCTTATGAGGCGCGCTTGGGATTTTTCAAGGAACACGAGGAATTGTTCAAGGCGTTCAAGAAGCCGGGGCAGAGCCTTGAGCAAAGCTTTGAGGCGTTCAATCGAAACTCTGTCAACCTGATCTTGCCGGACCCGAAGAAATCAGACTCGCTGAGCAGCTATATTCGCTTGGAACTGCAATACCCGACAGACGTTGATGGTGTCGCGATCCTCAACGGCTTTGTAGACTACGCCATCGCCGCCGAGCGTCAGCAGGTTGGCGCCGACCTCAAGGTGATCGTCAATAACCGCTTGAGCGAACTCAAAGGCAAGATCGACGCCGCCCGTGACAACTACGATACGGAAAAGGAATCCAAGATCGCCAAGTTGCTCGAGGCTGACCGACTCAAGCGTGCCCAGTTGCAGGATGAGCTCAGCGCGCTGCGCTTGCAGATGAAGATGGAGCGTACCAATCGCCTGGCCGAGCTGGCGGAAGCCATCTCTATTGCCAGGTCCATGGGCATCCGCACCCCGACGACACCATCTTCCATGGCGGACTCCACGCGCAGTGGGTCGAGCCAGGTCATGCGCACAGAGGTGAACAATCAGAAGATCCCGCTGTACTTCATGGGCACCGAGGCTCTGGAAGCCGAACGCGCTGCGCTGCAACAGCGCACCAGCGATGACTTCACCAACCCGCGAATTGCCGAGATCGGCAAGGATTTGCAACTGCTCGAAAGCAACCGCGAAGTCGAGGTGCTGCGCAAGCGCGGCAATGAGGACATATTCCTGCAGGACGTCGAGCCGCTTCGTGCTGAAGTTGCCAGGCTGCGTGGCTTGAACATCGACATGAGCAACCTCAAGCTGGTAACGGTCGACCGCCGCGCCCAAGAGCCTCTGGCGCCGATCAAACCGAAAAAATCGCTGATCATTGCTTTGAGTCTGGTGGGCGGCCTGTTGGTGGGACTCATGATCGCGCTGATTCGCTACTTCATCCGCAGCCGCAGCCAGGCCGTACCCTTTACGGCGTTGGGAGACGGCAGTTTGCCCCGCCGCGAGATTAAGGACACCCCGCAATAATTTCAGCAAAACCTTTAAGCAGGTGGGCGGGAACGCCCGCCTGTTCCCTTCCCCAGCACACTCAGTAGACAGCTTTTCACAATTCTTAGTTAACCTTTGGTTACAAAGTATGGCTAAATAACGGCCAATGGTTACACGCCGCAGGTCGCCCAGCCTGCCGTGTCACCTGTACGTGAATTGTGATTTCAGGTGCTGCATATCCATCCTCGGCCGTTGTGGGCCCGCAGGAGCAGCCTGTTCTCTCCCTGACTTGTGACGAATCCCTTGAAACTCATCATTGTTGCTCTCTACGTTGCCTCCATTGCGTATGTACACCTGCGTGGTCGGGTGCGACACAAGCTGGGTCGCCAGCTTAGCGATCACTCGACGTTCCTGGCGCCGATCAACTGTTTCCTGTACTTGTTCTCCAAGCAGCCCAGCCGTCCCTATCTGTCGCCCAGCGATTTTCCAGACCTGAGCCCCCTGCAGGAACATTGGCAAGAGATCCGCGAGGAAGGCCAGAACCTGATGCGGGCCGGGGAGATCAAACGTTCGGATCAGTACAACGACGTGGGTTTCAACTCGTTTTTCAAGTCGGGCTGGAAGCGCTTTTACCTCAAGTGGTATGGCGACAGCCACCCTTCGGCGATGAAGCTGTGCCCGCGCACCACCGAGTTGGTGCAAGGGATCGGCTCGATCAAGGCCGCGATGTTCGCCGAACTGCCGCCGGGCTCCAAGCTGGTGCGCCACCGTGACCCGTACGCGGGCTCCTATCGGTATCACCTGGGGCTCGATACGCCCAACGACCCGGGGTGCTACATCAATGTGGATGGCGAGAGCTATTACTGGCGCGACGGCGAGCCGGTGATGTTCGACGAGACCTACATTCACTACGCAGAAAACACCACCCAGCAGAACCGCATCATTCTGTTCTGCGATATTGAACGCCCGATGAAGTACCGCTGGGCGGCGGCATTCAACCGTTGGTTCAGCCGCAATGTAATGGCCGCTGCAGGCTCGCCCAATGATGATGGCGACAAGACCGGCGGCCTCAACCGCGCCTTTACCCGCTTGTACAAGATCCGCCTGCGCGGCAAAGAGCTCAAAAAGCGCAACCGCACACGCTACTACCTGGAAAAATGGGCGATCTTTGCCGGTCTGGCGCTGATCTTCATTCTTATCTGAGCCCTGTGCCGGGCGCGAATCACTGCGGTGGTTTTGCGCCCAGCTTGTCCCACATCTTCTTGCCGATTTTCTGCCGATTGGCATAGCCGGCCCATGGGTCGCCCTTCAACCCCTGCAGACGCTCATGCAGGTTCGCCACCGTCCACTGCTGGGCCCCGCGCAATCCTTTCAATTCTTCCCGACTGACCGGCACCGATACCGGCAGACCCGGCCGCGCACGCACGGAGTATGCCGCCACAGTGCTGGCGCCACGGGCGTTGCGCAGGTAGTCGATAAAGATCTTGCCCACACGGTTTTTAGGGCCGCTGGTGGCGGTAAAGCGTTCGGGCAGTTGCTGGCTCATAAATTGGGCGATGGCCTTGGCGAATGCCTTGACGGCGTCCCAGCCATCACGCCGGGCCAGCGGCACGATCAGGTGCAGACCTTTACCGCCGCTGGTCTTGACGAAGGCTTGCAAGCCCAGCTCATCCAGCACCGACAGGGTCAGTTCGGCCGCTTCCAGCATGGATTTCCAAGGCAGGGCCGGGTCCGGGTCGAGGTCCAGGACGAACAGGTCAGGGGTTTCAATCTTGTCCGTAGTGGCGCCCCAGGTATGCAACTCGACAGTGCCCATTTGCACGGCGCCGGCCAGCGCCTCTGCGCTGTCTACCTCCATCAGGCGTGCATGACCGGGATCCAGGGCCTGATCCAGTTGCTTGATGTGGGGAATTGCCAGGCGTTCGGAGTGCTTCTGAAAAAACTGCTCCCCTTCGATGCCTTCGGGTGCGCGCAGCAGCGACACAGGACGACCGCGCAGGAACGGCAGGATCCATTCGCTGATGTCGGCGTAGAACTGCGCCAATTGCTGTTTTTGCGTGCCACTGTGCTTGTCGATAATGCGATCGGGGTGGGTGATTTTCACGTTCTTCACCGCTATGTCGGCTTTATCGGTTTTCTGCTTGTTCGAGGCATTGACCGACTTTGCCGCACGCGGCTGTTCATGAATGATCTGCGACGCAGGCTTATCAGTGCGCAGCCCCACAAAGGCCGCCTGGCGCACCACGCCTTCACGCGTCCATTCGGCGAATTGCACTTCACCCACCAGGCGCGGCTCGACCCAATGCACGCCACGGGCCTGGGTGCTGGTCAAAGGCTTTTGCAAGGGCGAGTCCTTGCGCTCCAATGGCGTGAGCTTGGCGTAGATGGATTTCAACGTGGCCTGATCAAATCCGGTGCCCACACGCCCGGCATATACCAGCCCGGTTTCATCGTTGACGGCCAGCAGCAGCGCGCCAAACCCGCTGCGCGAACCCTGAGGGCGGGTGTAGCCAACAATCACAAACTCCTGGCGCAGGCGGCATTTGAGCTTGATCCAGTCAGCACTGCGGCGGGACACATAGGGGCTGCCTGCACGCTTGCCGATCACGCCTTCGAGCGCCAGGTCGCAGGCGCTTTCGAAAATATCGCGGTGGTTGGCGGCAAAGGCTTCCGAGAAACGCAGCAGTTTGCTTTTGCTGCCGGCGAGCGCAGCTTTAAGCGCAGCCCGACGCTCCTCGACCGGATCTTCGCGTTGATCACGGCCGTTCAGGAAGGGGGCATCAAACAGGTAATAGACGATGTCCAGGCTGCGGCCGATATCGAAGGCATTCTGCAACGCCTGGAAATCCGGCAACCCGTCGCCGTTGAGGCTGACCACTTCGCCATCCAGCCAGCTGTCCTTGAGCTTGAGGGCTTGCAAGGCTTTGGCCTGGCGCGGCAGGCGTTCGGTCCAGTCGTGGCCGTTGCGAGTGAACAGGCGCACTTCACCGTCATGGATGCGCGCGAGAATGCGATAACCGTCGAACTTGATCTCGTAGCTCCAATCGCCCTCGGGGGCGCGATCGACCAAGGTCGCCAATTGCGGGGCAAATTCTTCGGGTATGGCGCTCACTTGCGTGCGGGCCTTGGCCTTTGGCGCTGGCTTTTTTTTGACTGGGACCTTGGCCTTGGGCGTGCCGACCACCGCATCGCTGAGCACGCTGGCAGGCTCGGCGTCGACAATATCGTATTCAGAAGCGGGGCGTGCCTGCTGGTCTTTTTCCTTGATCAGTAGCCACTGCTCCTTGTCGCCACTGCCCTTGAGTCGGGTGCGTACCAGGGTCCAATCCCCAGCGAGTTTTTCGCCCACCAGCGTGAACTTGAGCTTGCCGGCCGCATAGGCTTTGCGCGGCTCGTCATGGGGCTGCCAGATACCTCGGTCCCACACAATCACATCGCCTGCGCCATATTGGCCGGCTGGGATGCTGCCCTCGAAACCGCCATAGCTCAGGGGGTGGTCTTCAACGTGGACCGCCAGGCGCTTCTGGCTTGGGTCCAGGCTCGGGCCCTTGGGCACCGCCCAGCTCAACAGCACGCCATCGAGCTCCAGGCGAAAGTCATAATGCAGGTTGCGCGCATCATGCTTTTGAATCACGAAGCTCAGCGCCGAGGCTTTCCGCTTGCTGGCGGGTGAGCTGCCGGCGGGTTCGGCGGTGATCTTGAAATCGCGCTTGCGGTTGTATTCGCTCAGGGGCTTTGCCATGTCGCGCTCCAGTCAATGGCAGGCTCAAGAGGCCTTTTTGTTGGATTTCTTCGCGGCGGGCTTTTTCGCCGCGGGTTTGCCCGCCAGGCTGCGTTTAAGCAGTTCGGTCAGGTCGATAACGTCGGCGGATTTGCGCTCTTCGCTGTCTTGGCTCGACTCCACGTCTTCGATCTTGCCGGCCTTGGCCTTTTTCGCCACCAGCGCCATGATCTTGTCCTGGAAGCTGTCGCGGTACTCGTCGGGTTGCCAGTCTGCACTCATGTCTTCCACCAGGCGCTTGGCCATGTCCAATTCACCCTTGGCCAGGGTCGGTTTGGTTACATCGGCACCGAGTTCCAACTCGTCCAGGCTGCGCACTTCTGCGGGCCAGCGCAGCATCACCAGTACCAGGGCCGATTCGAGCGGCATCAACGCGGCCAAGTGCTGTTTGGTATGCAGCACCACATTGGCCAGGGCGACCTTGCCGGTTTTCTTCAGGGTTTCGCGCAGCAGTGCATAGACCTTGCCGCCACGTTTGTCCGGCGCCAGGAAGTAGGGCGTGTCGATGTTTTGCAGGGGGATCTGGTCAGCGGCGACAAACGCGATGATCTCAATGGTCTGGGTCGATTTCGGATGGGCCGAGCGAATTTCATCTTCGCTGAGCACCACATAACGGCCCTTCTCAAAGGCGACGCCCTTGACGATATGTTCCTTGGTGACTTCCTTGCCCGTGGTTTTGTTGATGCGCTTGTAGCCGACCGGGTCCATGCTGCGTTTGTCCAGCCAGTCGAAATCAACGCCTTGGGAAGATGTCGCCGAGACCAGCGACACCGGGATATGAACCAGACCGAAACTGATAGCGCCTTTCCAGATTGCCCGTGGCATAACTCCGATTCCTTAAAAAGTGAGCCTGTTCTGGTGACTCGCAGGCCGCGGCAAAAGTTTCGGCGGGCAGATGCTCGGACAGATCGTGTTACACCTGATGAGAAACTATTTAGTGTCGCAAGCCGAACCCATGGCGTAGCGTGTTATCGAAAGCACGTAGTACTCGGCATAGAGAGGCTCCGTCATGAATGCTTATGTACGTTATCTTGCAGTACTTGCGCTGGGCCTGGCCCTGGCCCTGGCGCCTTGGGCCCAGGCGCAAAACCTGCCGGGCCAATACGACACCAATAACAGCCCGATTCACCGGGCCAACCCCAATAGCATGCAGGGCACTCAGCCCAATGCACCTGCGGCCGGCGGTATCCAGACTGCGCCCACCGGCCCTCGGCCGACCGTGGAAAACCGCGGAATCGGCAATACGTATCCCAAGCGCGACGTAGCTCCCAGTCGCCCGGCCACCGAAACCAAAGCACCCACCTATGATGCCAACGGCAATCGCCGGTAAGGACTTCACCTTATGTTTCTACGCAAAACTCTGCTAGCGGCTGTCTGTGCCGCCACGCTGCTGCCGCTGACCACCGTTTATGCCGCCGATAGCCAGCAGTTCCCCAGCGAGCAAGGCAGCATCACCGTCACGCCGATCGCCAAAGGCCTGGATCATCCATGGGCGCTGGCGTTTCTACCGGATCGGCAGGGCTTCCTGGTGACCGAGCTTCCCGGGTACCTGCGATTTGTCAGCCCCGACGGTAAGCTTTCCGCTCCGTTGAAGGGGGTGCCGCAAGTCTGGGCCAAGGGGCAGGGCGGGTTACTGGATGTGGTGTTGTCACCCGACTTCAAGCAGGACCGTATGGTCTACCTGTCGTACGCCGAAGGCGGCGGGCAGGATGGCAAAGCCGGAACCGCTGTGGGGCGCGGGCGCCTGTCCGCTGACATGAGCGGCCTGGAGGACTTCAAGGTGATCCTGCGCCAGGAGCCCAAGCTGTCTACCGGCAACCACTTCGGCTCGCGCCTGGCGTTCGATCGTGACGGCTATCTGTTCGTGACCCTGGGCGAGAACAACGACCGCCCGACCGCCCAGGACCTGGACAAGCTGCAAGGCAAAGTTGTGCGCATCTATCCAGATGGCCGCGTACCGGATGACAACCCCTTCGTCGGTCAACCCGGTGTACGTCCCGAGATCTGGTCCTACGGCCAGCGTAACCCACAGGGCCTGGCGCTGAACCCGTGGAGCGGCACGATCTGGGAAAACGAGCATGGGCCGCGTGGGGGCGATGAAGTGAACATCATCGAGCGCGGCAAGAACTACGGGTGGCCGCTGGCGACCCACGGCATCAACTACTCTCTGCTACCGATTCCCGAAGCCAAGGGCAAAACGGCAGAAGGCACGGTGCAGCCCCATCATGTCTGGGAGAAGTCCCCGGCCATCAGCGGCATGGCGTTCTATGACGCCGACCGGTTCAAGGTGTGGCAGCACAATCTGTTTATCGGTGCGCTGGGCACTCAGGAGTTGATTCGGTTGCAGTTCGAGGGTGACAGGGTCGTTCACGAGGAACGTTTGCTGGGCGAGTTGAAAGCGCGAATTCGTGACGTGCGGCAGGGGCCGGATGGGTTTCTGTATGTGCTGACGGATGAGGATAATGGAGTGTTGTATCGGGTCGGGCTGAATCAGGACTGATGCCTTTCGGTAATCGCTTTTTGTAGGAGCGAGCAAGCTCGCTCCTACAAAGGGTAAGAGAGCTACAGCCCTAGGTCTGACAAGCCCGGATGATCATCCGGGCGACGCCCCAGCGGCCAGTGGAACTTGCGTTCGCTTTCCTGGATCGGCTTATCGTTGATGCAGGCAAAGCGGTTGGCCATCAGGCCGTTCTCATCGAACTCCCAGTTTTCATTTCCGTAGGAACGAAACCAGTTGCCGGAGTCGTCATGCCACTCATAGGCATAGCGCACGGCGATGCGGTTGCCGGTGAACGCCCACAACTCCTTGATCAATCGATAATCCAGTTCCCTGGCCCATTTACGGCTCAGGAACTGCCTGGCTTCTTCGCGGTTGTGGGCGAATTCGGCGCGGTTACGCCACTGGGTGTCCAGGGTGTAGGCCAGGGAAACCCGTTCTGGGTCGCGGGAGTTCCAGCCGTCTTCGGCCAGCCGGACTTTTTCGATGGCTGACTCGCAAGTAAAGGGCGGTAGGGGCGGGCGGGCTTGTGCATTGGCTGACATGGGGTGGCTCCTTAAAACAATAGGGTTGAATGATAGAAGTTGCCAATTCCGAGAATTCAAAGTCCCAATAACGTTCGCGCCATGCATTGCGCATTATCGGCAGCTGTTGAATCACCCATGATCAGGGCAACGGTAATGGCGCCATCGATCAGGATCAGCAGTTGCGCGGCCTGCTGTTGCGGGTCGGGGGTGCCATGTGCTTGACACAGTTCAAGTGCGTACTCGAACAGTTTGTGTTTATGGGCCTTGGCCAGCAGGCGCACCGGATCTTGAGCGTTGCCGGTTTCGCCACTGGTGTTGATAAAGGCGCAGCCGCGAAAATCCGCGGAACCGAACCAGCTTTTCAGGGCGCTGAACAGCGCCAGCAAGCGCTCGCCGCTGTTGTCGCCGCGTTCCACTTCGCTGCGCAGCCACTGCATCCAGCGTTCGTCGCGACGCTGCAGGGCGGCAAACACCAACTCGTCCTTGTTGGCGAAATAGCGATAGATGCTTTTTCTCGATACGCCAGCGGTTTTTACCAGCAAGTCCATGCCGGTGGCGGCGATGCCATGGCGATAGATCAGCTTTTCGGTGACGTCGAGGATAATGTCGCGGGTTATGTCGTTCATGCTTATTACAGTAGAACGATCGTTCTTCTTGGTCAACCGGCTTTTTTCCATGCCGTACGGCGAGACCTGAGCAGCCCCATGGTGTAAGCTCTTGACCTCTTCGGATTCGACCCATTGCGAGCCCTATGCCGTCGTTCTTCAAACGCTCCCTGTTGCCCAAACTACGCGGTTTCCCGCTGTCCCCGGAGGCCATCGAGGTGCTGTCCGGCGCCGATGCCTATCGTCGCTGCCTGCTGGAAAAAATCTCCCAGGCGACGCGTCGCATCTACATCGTCGCCTTGTACTTGCAGCACGACGAAGCGGGGCAGGAGATCTACGACGCTCTTCACGCTGCCAAGGCGGCACGGCCGGAGTTGGACATCGTGGTGATGGTCGACTGGTTGCGCGCCCAGCGTGGCTTGATTGGCGCCGGCAAGCAGCCGGGCAACAGCGCCTGGTACCAGGCCATGACGCAAAGCCACGCCAGCGAAGTGCCGGTGTATGGCGTGCCGGTGCAAACACGCGAGCTGTTTGGCGTATTGCACCTCAAGGGCTTTGTGATCGATGACAGCGTGCTGTACAGCGGCGCCAGCCTCAACAATGTGTATTTGCACAAGTTCGACAAGTACCGCTTTGATCGTTACCACCTGATCCATAGCCAGGTGCTGGCCGATTCTATGCAACACCTGATCGAGCACGGCCTGGTGGCATCCAAGGCCGTGCACCGCCTGGACCTGCCCAACCCGCCGACCACCCGCAGCCTGCGCAACGATATCGGCGACCTGCGCAGCCGTCTCAAGCACGCGGCCTATGACACCACGGCCGGGCAGTTGCCCAATGGTCACCTCTCGGTGAGCCCGTTGCTCGGCGTTGGCAAGAACAACCCCCTGAGCCGGGTCATTCTGGAGCTGATCGCCAGCGCCCAGCAGCAGTTGACCATCTGCACCCCGTATTTCAACCTGCCGTTGCCGGTGACCCGCGAGATCAACCGCGCCCTGGCGCGTGGAGTGAAGATCGACATCGTGGTCGGCGACAAGACGGCCAACGACTTCTATATTCCGCCCAGCGAGCCGTTCAAGGTGATCGCGGCCTTGCCTTATCTATATGAGATCAGCCTGCGGCGCTTTGCCAAGCGTCACCAGCCGATGATCGACAGCGGCCAGTTGAACCTGCACCTGTGGCGCGATGGCGACAACACCTACCACCTTAAGGGCATGTGGGTTGACCAGCGCTATACCTTGCTGACCGGCAACAACCTCAACCCCAGGGCATTTCGCCTCGACCTGGAAAACGGCTTGCTGATCGACGACCCCAAGGGCCAATGGCTGGAGCCGCGACATACCGAGCTGGCGCAGATCTTCCAGCACACCACGCGTATCCAGGGCTACCAGCAATTGCAGACGTTGGTTGATTACCCGCCGGCAGTGGGTAAATTCCTGCGTCGGGTCAGCCGAGTGCGTATTGAGCGTTTGCTGTACCGCATTTTGTAGCCGTTATCCTGCAGGCAAAAAAAACACCCAGGCCCTGCTGAGGGGCCTAGGTGTTTTTTTTGCCGGTAGTCTTTAATTCAAACCCAGCTTGCCGCGCAGCATCGACAAGTCTTCAGCCAGGGTGTTGACCGGGCCAACCAGGGCCTTGCGGTCGTTGTCCTTGACCTTGTCGTAGGTTTCAAAGCCGCCATCCTGGGTCTTGTACTTGGCCAGGATCTTGTCCACGGTGGCGAAGTTTTTATCGACCTTGGCCAGGAACGCCTGGTCCTGCTGCCCGATCTGGCCACGGAACAAATCGACGATTTTCTTCGCACCGTCGATGTTGCCCTGGAAGTCATACAGGTCGGTATGGCTGTAGCGGTCTTCTTCGCCGGAGATCTTGGTGGCAGCGACTTCCTCCAGCAGCGCCGCAGCGCCGCCGACGACTTTTTCCGGCGGGAAGGTCAGGCCATCGACCCGCGTCTTGAGATCGTTCACATCGGTATTGAGCTTGGCGGTCAGTGCTTCCAGGCCCTTGGTCGAGTTTTGCGAGAACAGCGCGTATTCAATCCGGTGAAAACCGGTGAAGTCTTCGGCCGTTACACCTTTTTCATGGTCATCGACACGCGAATCGATGGACGCGTCGAGGTCGCTGAACAGCTCGGCGATCGGCTCGATGGCCTCATAGTGCACGCGGGTCGGCGCATAGAGCTTCTTGGCGGTGGCCAGGTCACCTTTATTGATGGCGTTGGTAAACGCCTGGGTCTGGGTGACCAGTTCGCCGATTTCCTCGGTAACGTAGATCTTGTAGTCCGATACCGGGCCTACCAGGTCGAGCGGCGCGGTAGCGGCGAAGGCAGCCAGCGGCGCAAGGCTCATTAACAACGACAACACGATAGACGACTTCTTCATGGGGGCATTCCGCTCTGGTGTGTTTCAGGTCTTGGCAGGGGGGGTGGAGTGCGTTGCAGCAAGCAGCGTGCGCCCGATGAAATCCTCAGGGCCGGTGACGCCGGGCAAGGTGAAGAAATACCCGCCGCCGACCGGCTTGAGGTATTCCTCCAGCGGTTCGCCGTTGAGCCGCGTTTGCACGCTGATAAAGCCTTTCTCCAGGTCAGCCTGATAGCAGATGAACAATAGGCCCATGTCCAGCTGACCGTTTTTGTTGACGCCGTTGGAGTAGTTGAACGGCCGCCGCAGGATCAGGTTGGCCTGGGTCTGCGGGGTGCGCGGGTTGGCCAGGCGGATGTGCGCATCAAGCTTGGTCAACTTGCCATGCGGGTCTTTGCTGTAGTCCGGCACCTGGGTTTCATGCTGGCCATCCATGGGGGCGCCGGTGGGTTTGACGCGGCCGATGATGCTTTCCTGTTCTTGCAGTGGGGTGCGATCCCAGCGCTCGACAAAGTTGCGGATGATACGCACGGCCTGGTAACTGCCATGGGCCGCCCAGGCGGGTTCGTCGCTGCTCGGTTGCACCCAGACGATCTGGTCCATGGCCTTGGCATCGTTGGAGTCGGGGTTGGCCGAACCGTCGCGAAAACCCAGGAAGTTACGCGCACTCTGCGCCGGTTCGCCGGGCTTGGCCGGGGCCTGGGGCGGCACGCTGCCTTCTTGTTTCCAGCGCACCAGCAGCAAGTCAGGCAGGTTTTTCACGATATCGCGCAGGGCGTGGATGTTGGTATCGGGCGTGTTGGAACTGAACTGCAGGCTCAGGTCGCCGTGGCACTGCGCCGGCTCCAGTGCATCGTTGGGGAAACCCACCATGCGGCTCAGGCGCTTGGGCTTGACGGCGCTGAGGCCGAAGCGCTCATCGAACAACGATTCGCCGACCGACACGGTGATGGTCAGGTTATCTGGGGTAACCACCGGGCCAAGAATGCCGGAGTCGGTGGGTGGCAGTTTCGGGTCGACCTGCGGCACGGTGCCGCCGCTCATCAGGAACGCGATACGCTCGTTCAGGGTGCGGAACAAACGTTCGAGGTCCTCGCGGTCGCTGGCCAGTACGTCGAAGGCCACCACCATGCCGCAGGCCGGGCGCGGCGTGACAATGCCGCTCTGATGCTGACCGAAAAAAGCCTGGTGATCGTGGGTCTTGTCGCTGCGCGGAGCGCTGGTGACTTGCTCGGCCGCTGCGGCCATGGCCGGACAGGTCAAGGTGCTGCCGGCGATGGCCGCGCCGGTGGCCGCCATGCCCAGCAGGACGCGGCGACGCGCAAGGTTTAGCTGTTCTGAATCACTCATGTATGCGTTCGTCTCACTGCAGGCCGGAAAGGCCAAGGGCGGGGTCGATTCCATCGAGTGCGGCGGCCAGTGCCTTGGCCTTGTCGGCGATCTGCTGGCGCTGATCGGCGGTGATGCTGTCGTACGTGCTGTAGGTATTGCCGACTTTGAATGCAGCGAGTTCGGCGTCGAAGGCATTCAGCGCGCTGTCGATATCGGGCAGCAAGCCGGCTGCGGACTTGCCCAGTAGCGGGCGCATCAAGTCGACCACTTTACGAGCGACGTCCAGGTTGGCGGCAAAGCCGTTCAGATCGATATGGCTGTAGCGCTCCTCTTCACCACTGCGGGCACGTACATCCGCCAGGCTGTTGAGGTTGCGTACCACAATGCTCACCAGTTGCTCTGGGGGCAGCGATTGCGCCAGCAATTGTTGCTTGAGCTTGGTGACGTCGGCCACCAGGCGTTGCGCGACCGGCGCCAGGCCGTCGAGACTGTGTTGCTGGAACAGGCTGTATTCGAGGCGATGGAAGCCGCTGAAGGCCGGGTCCAGCTCGCGCTTTTCAAAGTAGTCGGCGCGGGCGTTGATTGCGTTATCCAATTCGGCCAGGCGTTGAGAGGCAGGCGCCAGGCGCTGATACGCCTCACGGGCCGGCACATACAGGGCCTGCGCCTGGGCCAGATCACCGGCGTCGATAGCCTGTTGCAGCGCCGTCACCGCCTCGATCAGCGCACCGCTCTGGCCGCTCAAGTACACACGGAACTCCGACAACGGGCCGATAAACGCCACCATCGACGGCTTGGCCTTGGCCTGAGCGTCGGACTCCGCGGTGGGGGTGACATGCAAGGTGCCACGCGGGTTGCTCAACAGGCCACAGGTGATGGCGTAGTCACCGGGCAACAGATTGGCGTTGATCACCTGGCTCAGGCCAGGGGCAATGTTTTCCCGTTCCTCGACCACCAGCACACCGTCGAGGATTTCCCACTCCACCGCACGGTCGGAGCGGTTGATGATACGAAAGCTTGCGCGCCCGGCCGGCACGGTGAGGGCGCTGGGCTCGCAGGCGTGGCTGTGAATCGTGACTGCGATTTCATTGTGGTTGGTCTGGCGCTTGGTCGCGGCCAATTGCGAGGCGTAGTAGAACAGGCCACCGGCGGCGATCATCACCACCACCGAGCCGGCCACACCCCAGCGCAAGGCGCGGGATGGCGGGGCCGATTGAGGGGTTGGGTTGGACAAGAGACGGTCCTTACTGGCTGGAAACGGAAGAAGTCGTGGCGACAGGCTTGGCGGGGGCCGAGGGCAGGAAGAACATCACCAGGGCCACCACCAGGTAAATCACATAGGCACCCAGGGTGCTGACGGTCGGCGCCTCCTGATAACCGAACATGCCGGCCAGTACCGAGCCCAACGGGCTATCCACGGGCAGCGCAGCGCTGAAATCGAACAGCACGGTTTGCCAGTGGTTCCACACACCGGCCTCATGCAGGGCTTGCACCGAATTGGCGAGAATGCCGGCCGCCACCACCAGGATGAACAGGCCGGTCCAGCGGAAAAACGCGCCGAGGTTCAGGCGCATGCTGCCGGAATAGATGAGGAAACCGACGACGATGGCCAGGATCAGGCCGAGCAGGGCACCTATCGGCGCGCCCGGGCCTTCGCTCTGCTGGAACACGGCCAACAGGAAAAATACCGTCTCCAGGCCTTCGCGGGCCACGGCGAAAAACACCATGGCGATCAACGCGATCACTTGGTTCCTGGAGCCGGTCAGGGCGAGGTCAAGGGATTCGTGCAGGGTATGCTTGATCGAACGCGCCACCTTGCGCATCCAGAACACCATGGAACTGAGGATGCCCACTGCGACAAGCCCTACGATCCCTTCGAACAATTCCTGCTGCTTTTGCGGAAATTCCGCACTGACCAGTTCCAGACCGCCGCCCACCAGCAACGCCAGGGCCGCGGCCAGGAATACGCCAATCCACACCGCAGGCATCCATTGGCCACGCCCGGTCTGTTGCAAGTAACTGGCGATGATGCCAACGATCAAGGCGGCTTCAATGCCTTCGCGCAGCATGATTAAAAAAGGAACGAGCATCGGGCACCAGGGCGTAACTAGTTAGGAAGCTAAGTTGTAACATAATGATACTCATTGCTAAACAAGAAATATTGACCTTTGCTGAACGAGGGCTGAACAGTGGTGGCGAAGCGCGACCGCCCTTATGATGCAGGCCACCTGGTTTGCAGTCGGATAACTCAACATCCCATGTCGGAAAAAGACACCATCTCCATCCACCTTGTGCGCGAAGCGCTGTTGCAGAGCTGTGCGCCTGGTGCGGCCACTGTCGAGGCATTGAGCAAAGTCGGGATTGACCCTGCGTTGCTTGAGCAGCCCAATGCCCGTGTCCCGGCCACGGCCTATGCGCGCCTTTGGCGTTTGCTGGCGCGGCGCAGGGATGACGAGTTTTTTGGCATGGACCCGCGCGCACTCAAATCCGGTAGCCTGGCGTTTCTGTGTCGCGTCGCCATGGCGCAACCTAGCCTGGCGGCGGGCCTGGAAACCGGCCTGGGGTTTCTTTCGTTGATGCTGGAGCACATGCCAGGCCAGTTGGTTCGCCAACAGAGCCTGGCGGAGATCGTCCTGCTCGAACCCGATGAGCCCAAGCGTGCGTTCACGTATTTCACTTATTGGATGATCGTCCACGGCGTTGCGTGCTGGCTGGCGGGGCGTCGCATCCCGATCCTGGCCATTGAGCTGCGTTGCGCGCAGCCGGACTTCTGTGACGATTACCAGGTAATGTTTTCCGACAACCTGCGCTTTGATCGACCTCGTACCCGCATGATCTTTTCTGCCGACTGCCTGGACCTGCCGATCAAACGCAGTCAGCAGGAGCTCCAACGTTTTCTGGCCCATGCACCCGCTAACATCCTGGTCAAATACCGCGACCCTGAAAGCCTCGCCACGCGCATCAAGCACGACCTTCGGCAGATGCCTCCCGACACCTGGCCGGAAACGGAGGGCCTTGCAGCCAGGCTATGTATTTCTGCGTCCACCCTGCGTCGGCGCCTGGCGGAAGAGGGGCAGACTTATCAGGGTCTCAAAGACAGTGTGCGCAAAGAACTGGCGATTGTGTGGTTGGCTGAACCGCAGATCAGCTTTGCCGAGATTGCCACGCGGCTGGGGTTTGCCGATGCGAGTTCGTTCTACAAGGCGTTTCGCAAGTGGGTGGGGTCGAATCCGGGGCATTATCGGAGTTTGATTTTGAGCGAATCGAGTCGACTCTAACTTCCGTCATGCGGGATTAGGATAATTCTCACTTATTCCTTCACCCAAGTATGACAGAACGCTCCTTCGATATTTTAGGACGTGGCTGGCATATTTAGCGCTTGATTTCGTGCACAGTAAGCAACGTGTTCCTACCCGCATTAGTGGGTGCTTGATATCTGCTGGGCTGATATCGAGTGTCATGTACTGGCAGCCGTTGCTTAACTGCGAGGTGCGCTTATGGGGAAATAAAAGATCAGATATTTTGAGTGGGTATTTATTTACTATTTTCTGATTTGAGGTGAGATCATGAAAGGTCTTATTGCGTTGTCGTGTCTCGCGTTAATGCTTTTGTCTGCTCAGGTGTCGGCCTTGTGTCTGTATATAAGTGATAGCTATAGCGGGCTTTTGCCACCTGGTGTCGAAACGACTGTGTATGGCCCGTTCACAATAACTTCCGCGAATGGATGTGCGGGTGCGACTATTGATGCCTCAGCTTCCACGGGAGGAGGGCGGGCGCCACAGTTGATTATCCAAAAGCAGTTGGGAGCCTCTTGGCAATCTGTTGCGACAAGCTTTGGGAGCAGCGCTTCATACTCTGGATCGTTTGGTACCTATCGAGTCGCTATGTTCAATTCCGACCCTGATGTGAAATCCTACTCAGGCACCGCCAAATACGGCCGCTGAAGGCCTGCAATGGCAGTGCGTTAAGATCCTCCTTAGCGCACTGCCCAAACGACTTGGATTCAAGCTTGCTCATGAATCTTTAAATCACTTCTGGAAGAGTTGACGAAGTAGTTCAATGCGCCTATCGCGTGATTGGCATCTATCATCCCACGCCGCCACCTCAAAGTATCTTCTTTCACGTCTGCAGGATTATTTTCAAGGAAATCATTGTAGTCCTCAAGCCGCTCATTAAACAAAGCGATGGCGTTGAATTTGACGTCTGTTTCTGTAGGAAGACCATCTGCACCACTCGCCAAATTGCCTTCGGCGAATATTACAAATGCATGTATATCTATCATTTCATCGTCGAATAATCGTCGTGCTACTTTTCTGAGGTCATCTGAGCTTATGGCTGTCATGTCAAAGCCCTTTAAATATTCTTTCAGGTCGGCGATTTTTTTTGTTTCACCAAGATTTAGTGTGTCAGCTGCTACGGACTCCTCAGTGATTGTGAATTCATTCGTTATTTGTTCAGGATTTTTAATAACGTAAGCGTTGGTTGCCTTGGTATGCCTCATCTGCTCAGCAGTCAACATGATAGCCATGTCGCCTTCCTCCATTAGTAAGTGGCACTTGGTTGTCGACACGTGCGCCAATTACTTTAACGTGGGTGTACCGCTTGCCTACATGAAAATGCACTGTTGTTTCTGAAGTATTTAAACCTGGAAGCCAGGTATGGCGCAGTACTAGGAAATTACCTACGAAGGCCTTCTTATTTGACTTACAGAAGTTACTTTCAACATTTTAGGAAGTCCCGGCAAAAAAAAGCCCCGCGACCGAATGGATCGCAGGGCTAAAAATTGGCTGGATGCGACCAACCAAAGGAGCTCTTTACCTCACTTGCTGCTGGCCACCACCGTATCCGGCTGCCAGCCACCCCCTAAGGCCTTGTAGATCGCCACAATGCCGCGATACAGATCCACTTCGGCCTGGGCCTGGGAGTCCTCTGCGGCCAGGCGTTCGCGTTGGGCGTCGAGCAGTACCAGGAAGTCCACGGTGCCTTCGCGGTAGCGGATCGCGGCGAGGTCGGCGGCGGCGCGGCTGGATTCGCTTTGGCGGATCAGAGACACCAGGCGTTGCTGACGCTTGCCGTAATCGCTGAAGGCGTTCTCGGACTCTTCCAGGGCCAGCAGCACTTGCTGCTCGTAGGTTGCCAGGGCGCCGTCGGCCTCGGCATTCGCACCGCGCAAACGCGCACGCACACTGCCCAGGTCAAACGCGGCCCAGGTAATGCTCGGGCCCAGGGACCAGGCATTTGCTGCAGCCGAGCCGATCTGCGAACCACGCCCGGCGGTAAAACCGAGGAAGCCGCTGAGGCTGACCCGTGGGAACAGGTCGGCCTTGGCCACGCCGATACGCGCGGTGGCGGCGGCCAGCTTGCGTTCGGCGCTTAGGATGTCCGGGCGCCGTTGCAGCAATTGCCCCGGGTCGCCAATCGGCAGGGCCTTGGCGATTGCCGGCAGGTCTTTGGGCCTCAGGTCCACGCTCAGCTTGTCGGGACGCTGGCCGAGGAGGGTGGCGATGCGATTGCGCTCGCGCACTTGTTCGGCTTGCAGCTGCGGCACGCTGGCTTCCACCGCCGCCAGGCGTGCGTCGGCACGCTCGACGTCGAGTTGATCACCCACGCCGGCATCGCGCAGGCTGACGGTGATGGTGCGTGATTCTTGCTGGTTCTTCAGGTTGTCCAGGGCGATGCGTTCACGCAGTTGCGCCCCGCGCAGTTGGCCATAGGCATCCACCAGTTCAGCGATCATGGTGACTTGCAGTTGGTACAGGTCGGCTTCGGCCACCTGTTGGTCAGCGTCGCTGGCTTCCAGGTTGCGGCGGATGCGCCCGAACAAATCCACTTCCCAGGCCATGTCCAGGCCCAGGTCATAGCGCTCGCTGTTGACACGCTTGGTAGTCTGGCCGGGAATCTGGCTCTTGCCCACATCGCTGCTGGCGCGGGAGGTGACCACTGGCATGATGTCGTTGGCCGCGTCGTCACGGATAGCCCGTGCTGCCCGCAGGCGGGCAAAGGCTACGCGCAAATCACGGTTGCCGCTCAGCGACTGGGTTACCAGCTGGTTGAGCGTCGGGTCTTCGAACTGCTGCCACCAGATGCCTTCGTACTTGGCATGGTCGTAGCTTTTGCTGTCGGCGGCGGCCGTGATGTTGGCCGCCTCCAGTTGCTGGGTCTTGTAGTCCGGGCCTACGGCACAGGCGGCGAGCGCCAGTACCAGCAAGCTCGGCAGGAATACTTTCACACTCATTGCTGTGTCTCCAGCTTCAAGGCCTTGGCCGCTTTGCGCGCTTCCTGGCGCTCAACATAGCGACGGATCAGTACGTAGAACACTGGCGTCAGCAACAGACCGAAGAAGGTCACACCAATCATCCCGGAGAACACCGCCACACCCATGGCATGGCGCATCTCGGCACCCGCACCGCTGGACAATACCAACGGCACCACACCCATGATGAACGCGAACGAGGTCATCAGGATCGGCCGCAGACGCAGGCGGCAGGCTTCCAGTACCGCGGCCAGCGGGTCGAGGCCCTCCGCTTGTTTATCCTTGGCAAACTCGACGATCAGGATCGCGTTCTTGCAGGCCAGGCCCACCAGTACGATCAGGCCGATCTGGGTGAAGATGTTGTTGTCGCCGCCCGAGATGATCACCCCGGTAATGGCCGACAGCAGCGTCATCGGTACGATCAGGATCACCGCCAGCGGCAGGCTCCAGCTTTCGTATTGGGCGGCCAGTACCAGGAACGCCAGCAGCACGCAGAGCGGGAACACGAACAGCGCGGTATTGCCCGAGAGGATTTGCTGATAGGTCAGGTCAGTCCACTCGTAGGTCATGCCGTTGGGCAGTTCATCCTTCAACAGCTTTTCAATCGCAGCCTGGGCCTGGCCGGAGCTGTAGCCCGGTGCGGCGTTGCCGTTGATTTCAGCGGTGATAAAGCCGTTGTAGTGCATCACGCGGTCCGGGCCCGAGGTGTCGCTGACCTTGATAAAGGTCGCCAGGGGGATCATCTCGCCTTTGTTGTTGCGCACTTTCAACTGGCCGATCTGATCGGAGTCCTGACGGAACTGCTGCTCGGCCTGCACGTTGACCTGGTAGGTACGCCCGAAGCGGTTGAAGTCGTTGGCATACAACGAACCCAGGTAAACCTGCAGCGTGTCAAAGATGTCGCTGATCGCTACGCCATGGGTCTTGGCCTTTTCGCGGTCGATGGCGGCGTCGACTTGCGGCACGTTCACTGTGTAGCTGGTGAACAGGCCGAACAGTTCAGGCACACTGTGACTCTTGGCAATCACGTTCTGGACTTCTTTGTACAACTCGTCATAGCCGAGGTTGCCACGGTCTTCGATCTGCAGGCGAAACCCGCCGATGGTGCCCAGGCCCTGTACCGGCGGCGGCGGGAAGATCGCCATGTACGCTTCTTCAATGTTGGCGTATTGGCCATTCAACGCCCCGGCAATCGCCCCGGCCGACATGCTCGCGTCTTTACGCTCATCGAAGGGCTTCAAGGTCACAAACACAATGCCGCTGTTCGGGCTGTTGGTGAAGCCGTTGATCGACAGGCCCGGGAAGGCAATCGCGGCCTCCACGCCGGGCTGTTTAAGGGCGATCTCCGACATGCGCTTCATCACGTTTTCGGTGCGGTCCAGGCTTGCAGCGTCGGGCAGTTGGGCGAAGGCCACCAGGTATTGCTTGTCCTGGGCCGGTACGAAACCGGTCGGGGTGTGAGCAAACCCGAAGAACGTCAGCACCATCAGCCCGGCGTATACGAACAGGGCAATACCACTGCCGCGAATCACTCGGCGTACGGTACCCACGTAGCCATGGCTGGCCTTTTCGAAAAAGCGGTTGAAGGGACGGAATAGCCAGCCACCGAAGAGCTTGTCGAGGAACTTCGAGAAGCGATCCTTCGGCGCATCGTGACCGCGCAACAACACGGCGGCCAGGGCAGGGGACAGCGTCAGCGAGTTAAACGCCGAGATCACGGTCGAGATCGCGATGGTCAACGCGAACTGCTTGTAGAACTGCCCGGTCAAGCCACTGATAAAAGCGGCTGGAATGAACACCGCACACAGCACCAGCGCTGTAGCGATGATCGGGCCGGTAACTTCGCTCATGGCTTTTTCGGTGGCCGGGAACGGCTCCAGGCCCAGTTCGATATTGCGCTCGACGTTCTCCACCACCACGATCGCGTCATCCACCACGATACCGATGGCCAGTACCAGGCCGAACAATGACAGGGCGTTGAGCGAGAATCCGAACAGGTGCATCACCGCAAACGTACCGATCAAGGATACCGGCACCGCCACCAACGGAATGATCGAGGCGCGCCAGGTCTGCAGGAACAGAATCACCACCAGCACCACAAGGATCAGCGCTTCGAACAGTGTGTGCACCACCGCTTCGATAGAGCCGCGTACAAAAATGGTCGGGTCATAGGCGATGCGGTAATCCATGCCCGCCGGGAAACTCTTTTTCAGCTCGGCCATCTTGCTGCGCACATCGTTGGAGATGTCGATGGCATTGGAGCCGGGGCGCTGGAAGATCGGAATCGCAACGGCCGGCTGGTTATCGATCAACGAGCGCAGCGCGTATTGGCTGGAGCCCAGCTCGACCCGGGCGATGTCTTTGAGGCGCGTGATTTCACCGTTGGCGCCGGCACGAATCACGATGTTCTCGAACTCTTCCTCGGTGACCAGGCGGCCTTGGGTATTGACCGACAACTGGAAGCTGGTGTCACTCGGCGCAGGCTGAGCGCCCAGGGCACCGGCAGCCACCTGGCGGTTCTGCTCGCGGATCGCCGTGACCACATCGGTGGCGGTCAGGTTGCGCGAGGCGGTCTTGTTCGGATCCAGCCATACGCGCAGGGAGTAGTCACCCATGCCGAACAGCTGCACATCGCCGACGCCGCCCAAACGGGCCAGTTCGTCCTTGATGTTGAGGATCGCGTAGTTGGACAGGTACAGCATGTCGTAACGCTGATCCGGGGAGGTCAAGTGCACCACCATGGTCAGGTCGGGGGAAGCCTTGTCCACGGTGATACCGATGCGTGTCACTTCCTCCGGCAGCTTTGGCTGAGTCCGCGTCACACGGTTTTGCACTTGCACCTGCGCGTTGTCCAGGTCGGTGCCCAGGGCGAAGGTGATAGTCAGGGTCAGCTTACCGTCGGCGGTGGACTGCGAGGACATGTACAGCATGTTCTCGACACCCGTGATGGCCTGCTCCAGCGGTGCGGCCACGGTTTCGCCGATGACTTTGGGGTTGGCACCCGGGAAGTTGGCGCGTACCACCACAGTCGGCGGCACTACTTCCGGGTATTCGCTGATCGGCAGTTGGAACAGCGAGATTGCACCCGCGATCAGGATCAACAGCGACAGCACCGCTGCGAAGATCGGCCGCGAAATGAAGAACTTGGAAAAATTCATCTTGAGTCTTATCCCTTAACCGCGTGGAGTCGCAGTGCTGGCGAGCTTGGGCGCGGTCGTTTCCGGCGCCACTTGCTCCAGGTTGCTGGCTTCAAGCGCTTGTCGTTGTTGGGCCAAGGCGGCGAGGGTTTCCTTGCTGGCCATCGGAATGGTTTCCGGCGCGACCGGTGAGCCGGGGCGCACACGCTGCAGGCCCTTGACGATCACGGTGTCGTCCTTGGTCAGGCCGCTGCGTACGATGCGCAAGCCTTCGATCTTGGGCCCCAATTCCACCGCGCGGTAAGCCGGCTTGTCGCCGTCCATCACCAGCACAAACTTCTTGCCCAGGTCGGTACCGACGGCTTCATCGTTGATCAGCACGGCGGAGTAGGTGCCGCTGCCGACCAGCTTCAAGCGCGCATACAGGCCAGGGGTGTATTCGCCCTTGCTGTTGTCAAACACCGCACGGCCACGGATGGTGCCGGTGGACGGGTTGACCTGGTTGTCGACGAAGTTCATCTGGCCCAGGTGCGGGTTGCCGGTTTCGTTGGACAGGCCCAGATACACCGGGGTGGTTGCGCCGCGACGGCCTTCACGGGCCAGTTCGGTGTACTTGAGGAACACACGCTCGTCGGCGTCGAAGTAGGCGTAGACCTTGTCGGTGGACACCACACTGGTCAGCGCAGTGGTGTCGGCGGTCACCAGGTTGCCGGCGGTGATTTCGGCACGGCTGACGCGGCCGCTGATCGGTGAAGTGACACGGGTAAAGCTCAAGTTCAGGCGGGCCAGGTCCAACTGCGCCTGGATCCCGGCCATGGCGGCGCGGGCCTCCTGGGCGGCGGTGGTGCGCGAGTCGGCCAGTTCAGCGGAGATCGCATTGCTCTGGCGCAGGCGTTCGCCGCGTTGCGCTTCGTTTTCGCTGCGGGTGGCGGCGGCTTTGGTCTGTGCAAGCTGGGCTTCCAGGCGGCGCACTTCGGCCTGGAACGGGCGCGGGTCGATCTGGAACAGCAGGTCGCCTTTCTTGACCAAAGCGCCTTCAGTAAAAGCGACTTGGTCAATCTGGCCGGACACCCGAGGACGAATTTGCACAGTTTCCGGGGCTTCCAGCCGTCCGGTAAATTCGTCCCACTCGTTGACCGGCTGTTCCAGTACCTTGGCCACGCTGACCTTGGCTGGGGGCATGGCGGCCGCTTGTTCGGGAGACTTGCCGCACGCGCTCATCACCACCACGGCCAGAATCGCCAGGGGGAAGCGCAAAAGTTTGAGTGACTGTTCCATGAGGTGCATCCGCCAATGTATTTGAGATGGGCGGATCATGCGCGGCGGGGTGCTATGTCACGAATCGAATGAAGCAAAGGTAACTATCATTCGGAATGATATAAGAGGGGAGTCAGCCCTCTAGCATGAGGGTTTCGTTAGGGAGCTATCAATAGCCTTGATGACAATAGACTGTTGCCTAAGGTGCATCGAATGCTTCACCCAGAAAGTCGATCAAGGCGCGCACCGACGGCATCAGCCCGCGCCGGGATGGAAATACCGCCGTGATAACGCCTTGCACGGGCTGCCACTCAGGCAGCAAGACAACCAGACGCCCCTCGGCGACATCCTCCTTGACCACCACCCACGGCAGGTTGGCGATGCCTACTCCCGCCAGTGTCGCGTTTTTCAAAGTCGGCACATCATCGCTGACCAGGCGCGGCGTGTGCTGGATTTGCGTCGTCGCACCATCCTGGCCGGTCAGCTCCCACACGTACTGAATCATCAGGTTGCCCCAGTGCACGGTGGGCAGCCCGGCAAGGTCGGCGGGTTGCGAGGGCAGGGCATAGTCCTGCAAAAAAGCCGCGCTCGCCACCAGCACCTGAGTACTTTTACCGAGCAGTTTCATCACCAGTTCACTGCTTTCCAGGGGGGGGAAACACAGGCTCAAGGCAAGGTCATAACCCTCGGCAATCACATCGACCTTACGGTTGAAGCTCTTCACATTCAGTTCGACGTTGCCGCATTGCGCCATGAATTGAGCCAGCATCGGCGCCACCCAATAGTTGAGCAGCGCGGTGGTGCAACTCAGGCGAATCAAGCCGCGAGGTTCTGATTTGTTGAAGGCCACCACATCTTCTGCCGACTCGGCCTCGGCAATCATCGCCACACAATGTCGATAATAGGCCTGGCCGATATCAGTAACCTGGAACTGGCGCGTCGAACGCTGTATCAGCCGCGCCCCAAGCCTTGCCTCAAGCTGACCGACTCTGCGACTCAGGGTCGATTTAGGCAGGTTCAACGCTCGGCCCGCCGCCGCAAAGCCGCCGTGCTCGACCACCTTGGCGTAAAGGAAGAGTTCGTTCAGGTCGAACATGGGCAGTGTTCCATTTTTGAGATGCCCTCAGCTTAATCCAACTCAGGCCCTACGTTGAGCGAATGTCAGCGCTTTCATCCGTGCGTCAGTTCAGTGTACGGCTGACCTCACGCAGGCGCGCGTCGCTCAGGTTGCCGGTGGACGCCAACAGGTGCAACTGGGCCATCAGGATCGCATAGCGTTGTTGGGCCAGGCGTTGTTGGGTATCGGTGACTTTCTGTTGGGCATCCAGTACGTCGGTGTTGATGCGGGAACCGGCTTCGAAGCCGTGGGTCACGGCGGCGAGGTTGATCTGGCTGGAGTTCAAGGCCTGCTTGAGTGCCTGATATTGGCTCATGCCGTTGGTGACTTGCAGGTAGGCCTGACGGGCCTTCATCCCGGCGTTGCGGCGTGCGTCTTCGACTTCGTCCGCTGCCTTGCTTTGCAGTGCATGGGCTTCGCGCACGCGACTGCTGGTGCGGCCACCGCTGTAGAGCGGAACGCTCAGTTTGACCCCGACCACGGTCTGGTTATAGCGATTTTCCGGTAACGTCACATCGTATACATCACCGCCGACAGAGGCGAAGCGGCCATGGGCGGCGATCAGATCAAGGGTGGGCAAATGGCCGGCCCGTTCCTTGTCGATGTCCATTTCGGCCAGGCGCTGGGCAATCTGCGCCGCCTGTACGGCGAGGTTGCCCTGTTGCGCGGTCGTGGCCCAATCATCGATGGCAGCGGGCACCGGGGCACTGAACTGCGGCTCTTTGCCTGACCAAGGCCCCGCCTGTGCGGCAGTCAATTGGGTGAGTGTTTCGTTGGCGATGTCCAATGCACCACGGGCGGCAATCTGTTCGGCGAATGCCTGGTCGTATTTGGCCTGAACCTGCGCGAGCGCGTTAGCGGTGGTAGCCCCGTCGGCCAGCAGTCGCTGGCTGCGCGTCTGGCTCTCGCGCAGGGTTTGTAGCTGTTGTGTGCGGGTGTTCAACAGTTCCTGATTGAGCAGCACGTCGAAATAAGCGCGGGCAACGCGCAGCATCAGCGCTTGGCGCGCCTGTTCAGTGTGCAGTTCACTGGCGCTGATCAACAGTTTGCTTTGGTCGTGGGCGATCACATTCTGCCAACGCAGCAGCGGCTGTGTGAGGACCACCGCGTAGGCGTTGGTGTTATTGCGATTGCGATGATAATCGGAAGAGTCCTCGGCATCGACCCAGGCCGCGCCACCGGTGACAGACAGGTCTGGCAGCAGGTTGGCACGGCTTTGCGGTTCCTTTTCTGCCGTGGCCAATTGCTGGGCCTGTGCGGCGGCGAACTGCATGTCGTGGGTCAGTGCCTTCTGGTACAGGTGGTACAAGTCATTTGCCGATACCTGGGTGGGCGCGCAGGCGAGTGCCAGCCAATACAGAGGCATGAGCAGCGGGGTGGTGTTGAGATGCAAACCTGGAATACGCAAGGGGTGTGCTCCACTGAAAGATTTATCGACTGATGTGGCTTCTGCGCATCATCAGCACCATGGGAATACCAATGGCCATTACCGCTCCCAAGGTGCCGAACAGCATGCTGAACGCCAGCATTTGCCCTTGTTCGCGCGCTTGCAGGTAAGGCATCAGGGCCAGGGCTTGTTGATGGCTCGCCAGGCCCAGGGAAAGAAACAGCGGGTCGGTTTCCACACCTCCCCAGCCGCTGGCAACCAGACTCGATTCGGTGACATGTTCGGAAAGCAGGCGGTAGCGTTCCCACGAGAACCGTGTGAGCAGGGTGGCTGCGATGGCGATACCCACGCTGCCCCCCAACTGGCGCATCAGGTTGAGCACGCCCGAAGCACCGGAGATCAATGTCAGCGGCAGGCGGCGCATCGCCAGGTTGGTCAGCGGCACAAAGATCATGCCCAGGCCCAGGCCGCGGATCACCAAGGGCCAGTACAGCGTGTCCGGGTTACTGTCGAGGGTGAACTGGGTGTGCAGGAACATGGCATAGCAGTACATGACGATGCCCAGCGTGACGAACACGCGCTCGTCGATCTTGTTTTCCTGGGACAGCTTGCCGATCACCAAGGTGCTGATGGCGCTGGCCACTGCCCCGGGGAAAATCACCAGCCCGCTCTGGTAAGCGCTCTGCGCCAGTAAGGTCTGCAAGAACAGCGGCACCATGAACAACGTGCTGTACAGCCCGAAGCCCACACAAAATGCACAGATGCATCCCATCAGGAACTCGCGATTCTGGAACAGTGCGACGTTAACGATTGGGTTGGCCACACGCCGCTCCCACCAGAAGAAGCCCACCAGGCTGAAGCTGCTGAGCAACAGGCAGGCTACGGTCCAGTTGGACGCCATCCAGTCCCAGTGTTCGCCGCGCTCCAGCAGGATCTGCAGGCTGCCGACGCCCAGAGCCAGCAAGCAGAAGCCGCTGTAGTCGACGCTGGAAGGTTTTTGTTCGTTGGGCGAGTCGTTGATACACAGCCAGCACAGCAACAAGGCCACGGCACCGATCGGCAAGTTGATCAAGAAGATCCAGTGCCACGACAAGGTGTCGATCAGGTAGCCGCCGACGGTCGGGCCGAGGGTTGGCCCCATCATCACCCCCACGCCGTACAACGCCATGCCGCTGCTGACTTTTTCCTTGGGGAACACGTCGTAGATGATGGCCTGGGAAATGCCCAGCAACCCGCCGCCCGCCAGGCCTTGCAGCACCCGAAACGCGACCAGTTGCCAGAGTTCGGCAGACATCGCGCAACCCAACGATGCCAGTACGAACAGCGCAGTAGAGACCAGGTAATAAGTACGCCGGCCGAACCACGCCGATAGCCAGCCACTGACCGGAAGAATCACCACGTTGGCCACCACATAACCGGTGGAGACCCAGGAGATTTCATCCACCGACGCCCCGTAGGTGCCCATCAGACTGGGAATCGCGACGTTGACGATGGTGACATCGAGCAGCTCCATCATCGAGACCAGCGTGACGGTAAACGCAATCAGGTAGGGCGACCTCATAGCGTCTGGCCGGAGTCGTCAGGTGCGGCCACTTCGACGAACGCGCTCATGCCCGGGCTCAACAGCGACTTGTAGTCATCCGGCACAGCGTTGAGCGCGATGCGCACCTGCACGCGCTGCACCACTTTGGTGAAGTTGCCCGTGGCATTCTCCTGGGGCAGCAATGAGAATTTCGCCCCGGTGGCCGGTGCCAGGCTTTCGACGACGCCGTCGAAGGCGTGCCCGGGGAAGGCGTCCACGGTAACTCGGGCGTTCTGGCCGACGCGCACGCGGCCCACCTGGGTCTCCTTGAAGTTGGCGGTAATCCACAGCGGTTCGGTGGCGATCAGGCTCATGAGCTTTTGGCCGGCGACCACAAACTGGCCAGGCTCCACTTCTTTTTTCGAGACAATGCTGCGCAACGGCGCGGTCTGGCGGGTGTCGTTGAGCTGGATCCTGGATTGTTCCAGCTCAGCTTGCGCGGCCGCGATCCGATAGTCCTGCACCTTGAGTTCGGCCTTGTTGGCCAAGGTGCTTTGGGCCGCGGCCTGGGCGTTGCTGCGCGCTACCCCCTGGGCATGGCTGAGGGCATCGAAACGCGCCTTGGCCACTTCCTGGTCCTGGGTGCTCAGCACGCCTTGAGCGCCGAGGCGACGGGCACGCTGGTAGTCGTTACGCGCTTGCTCAAGGTTGGCGCTCGCTTGAGCCAGGGCCGCTTGCGCGGCCTCGCGCATGGCCACTGCACCGAGCACCTGGCTGTCCAGCGCCCCCGGCACGCCTGCGCGCCCGGCGGCGGCGAGCAGCGCTTGCCACTGTGCTTCGCGCTGCTGCAGCTGGTAGCGGTATTCACTGTCGCGGATCTGAAACAGCAGGTCGCCGCTTTGTACTGTGACGTTGTCCACCACCGGCACACTGATCACCACGCCCGAGAGCTTGGCCCGTACCGGGATGATCACCCCGTCGAGTTCGGCGTTGTCGGTACTCACGTAGGTGCTGGAATACTGCCAGCGCTGCCAGCCCAGTATCAGCAACCCGCCGACCACGACGCCGCACAGCGTCAGTTTTATCAACTTGCCTTTGGTCATGTGGTACTCCCTGTCGATGCACGTTGAGGTCAAGCAGGCTCAGAAACGGTGTGGACCTCCCGCGCAGGACGGCTCACCGTCGGCTGAGCCTTGTCCAGCAGGAACTGATGCACGCCATTCCACAGGTCAATCCGTGAGTTGATTGCGGTTTTCGCACTCTCGACCATGTGCAGGTGTTGCGCGGGGCTGGTGACGATTTCGGCGATGATGCGTTTGGCCGCCGGGCCGTGATCGTCACCATCCATCTCGATGTGGCGCTTCAAGTAATACGTGAGCATCGGTACCTCGCTTTCACTGACCGACCATTGCGACAGCAGGCGACCAAACATGTCGGGGATAATGTCTTCACGCCCGAAGAAGAAGTACGCCAGGACCGCTTCGGTGCTGCCGTGTTGCGCAATATCGAGGGTCTGGCACATGAACACTTTGGCCGCCGTTGGAATCTCTCCGTGGTTGAGCGCCTTGGCCAGCGGAACCTTGGCCTGGATAGCGGCCAGGAAGCGGCGGAATACGCTGCTGTCGGCGCCGATTTCATCCATGGCCGCGAGGTACAGGTCCAGGTGGCTGATAAAACCGCCCTCGGGATGCTCGTCGGTCTCTTCACCGACCACGATTTCGTTGATCAGGCGGGCGGCGGTGATGTGTACCGGCGGTACCCAGGGCAACTCCACGCAGGTGAGGTCGCGCTGGATACGCTTGAGCAAGGTCATGAAGTCCCAGACGGCGAACACGTGAAATTCCATCAGGGTGCGCACGTCTTCTACGGTGCGGATACTGGCGAACAAGGGGTGACTGAACAGCTGCTCGCGCTCGGTTTCAATGTGGCTATCGATATCAAAAGGCATGCGTGCTCCTGCGGCCTGAAGGGTCAGGCAGAAAATCCAGCGGAAATTAAGGGTGTGTGTCGTTTACCGTGTTTGTACGGTAGGGGTGGCGCCCGGTGGCATACCGGAAAGACCGCACGAAGTGCTTTTCCAGCAGGTATTGCCGGTTTTCGTACCACCCCGCGTCCAGCAGTTGACGGTGTACCTTGGGCAGTCGCCAGCAAGGCACCGCGGGGTAAAAATGATGTTCCAGGTGAAAGTTCGAACCCGCGTGCAGCCAGGTGTTGAGGCGCGAAGTGCGTGAACGCGCTGGCGGCAAGTGCGGGCCTGCGTCGAAAGCATGTTCTTGATAGGCATTGACCGCCGACAGCATGAACGCCACCGCCAGGCTCAAGGAAAACCCCAGCAGCAACCCGTCGATGAGCCACATGGCCAGCCCATAAAGGCTGAGCCATACAACCTGACAGGCGATATTGCAGCGCGCCAGCCATTGCACCTGGGCTGAACTCAACGGCAGCGCCGAGGGATTGCCCAATGGCCCGAACGCCAGGCGCCAGGTGGTCTGCAGATAACGCAGGGTGGCGATCAAGCGCGACAGGGTGATGCGGCTTACCAGTGTGTGGTAACGCGAAAAGAGCCGGTAGTCCGGGTCCTTCGTGCTGTTGCTGTAACGGTGGTGTTGCCAATGGTCTACAAAGTAACCGGTCACACAGAACCCCGGCAGCAGCGAACTGGTGGCAATGCCCAGGTAGCAACTGCGCATGGGGTTCGCACTCAGGTTGAAGTGGAAACCTTCATGCCCAAGGATCGCTTGCAGAAATAACCCGTATCCCGCCAATACCACCAACGGCAAACACACCAGCGTCCACAGGGTGGAAGCTGTGGTCGTCACCCACACAAACAGTGCCAGTGGCAACAGGTACAGGCTCAAGGCGTAGGCGATGATCAGCAAGGACTCCCTCGGCCGGGCCTTGAACAAGGCGCGGTCGAGACGGACCTGGGGCTTGGGGTGCAGGTGGCTGGCCATTGGCGACGGCTTACTCGATCAGTTCAGGGTTGAGCACCAGGTGGCCGCCGCGCGTGAGCGTGCGCAGGCGCATGGCGATAAAGCCATCCACCACGCTCGGCACGCTGCGTGCGGTATACATGGCCAGCGTGCCCATGAATGTCAGCCCCCGGTTGCGCAGGCCATTTTTCCGGCAGGCACGTACCAGACCGTTCGCGGCGGCATCCAGCTTTTCTTCGAGGGACAGCAGGGTCTTGTCACCCCATTTGAAGGTCACCAGGCGTTTGACCGACAGGCCAACACGCTGCGCGGGCAAGTGGATCGCCGTGTCGATGAACCCCGGGTACACCGTGACCACGTCAAGTTCCCCGCGATACTGCATACGCAGCACATCCGAATAAGCGCTCAGCGCACGTTTGCTCGCAGCATAGGCGGCCACGTAGGGTGCATTCACCAGCGCGAACAGTGAGGACACGTTGACCACTTTGCCGCGCTTTCGCAGCAACCCCGGCAGGAACCCCGAAGTCAGTTGCCAAGGCGCGAACAGGTTGACATCCACCGCGCGGGTCACCTCATCGGTGACGCCGGTTTCGCCGCGTTCCAGCGTCAGGGTGCCGGCGTTATTGACCAGAATGTCGATGTCGCCGAAATCGGTGCTGATAGCGCTGATCACGTTGGCCACGGCGTGGCGGTCGCACAGGTCGACTTGATAAAACGCGTCCAGCAGACCGCTGTCTTGCGGTGCGAGAATATCCAGGCCAATCACGGTGGCGCCCAGTTGCTTGAGTTTGCAGGCCGCTGCGAAACCCAGGCCGCGCGCGGTGCCGGTGATAACAATGGTTTTTCCGAGCAGATTCATGAGTGCGCTCCGGTCATGCTGAAGGTTGATGCGGACAAGTAGGTGTCAAGGTTGGTCGCCATCGAGATCCTGGCCGGTGGATGAAATTGCAGACCGCGGCAGGCCATCAACCCGTTGGAGCTCAGGTTGCTGGTGATGAACGCCATCCCGCCCAACATGGCGTGAGCCTGGTCGGAGAGCTGGGCAAGGCGTTGCTCGATGCCGTAACGCACCAGCAGCAGACGGGCCAGCACGTTAGGCAAGTCCTGTGGGTTGCGCTCGATATCCAGGGCCGCGCCTTCCAGCGCGCTGATCGCCAATTGCAGGTCGGCTGCCAGGTCCACGCGGTGATGCGCGGTCCAGCGGGCGGCGTCTGTGACCGACTCGATCAGGCCGGCGCAGGCACCCACATAGGATGCGCAAATCAACAGTTCGAACCAGATAAAACCCACGGTTTGCACGTCGCCCAGCTGGTGGGTGTAACCGGCGGAAAACACCATGCGCTCGGGTACCAGCACTTCGTTGAGGCGCACTTCGATGCTTTCAGCGCCGGCCAAGGCGCTGTTCTGCCAGAAGGGATTACGGCTGATGCCCGGCGCAGTGGCCGGAATCAATGCGACCATCAGCTCTTCGCCGCCAGGGGTTTGGCGGATATAGCTGGCGGTGAGCAAGTCCATCGACTGTCCGAGGCAGCAGGGCTTCTTGCTGCCGCTGAGTAACACCCCCTCTGGGGTGTGCACCGCTTGCATGGCCGAGTCGAGAATGCCCGCTCCGCTGGTGCCCTCGGCAAACCCCGAAGACAGCAACAAGCGTTTTTGCGCGACGGCAGCCAGCAGCAGGCCTTCGGCGCCGCCACCGTTCTGCGTGAGTGCCAATAAGCTCGCCACGGAAAACTGGTGCATGGTGCTGGCCACTGCCAGCGAGGGCGAGCGGGCCCCCAGGGCGATCTGCACATGCACCGCGTCGAGGATATTCGCGCCCAGCCCGCCGGCTTCGCGGTTGACCAGCAAACCCACCGGGCCATGTTGCTTGAACAGGGCGATGACCTCGCTCTGTGGCGCCTCACGCTGGGCCGGAGGAATGGCCGCCAGACGCTCGTCAAAACCAGGGGCGTAGCGTTGAAGCAGATCGCGTGAGCGATTCAGTAACGACAGTGACATGGTTCAGGCCTTCAAGTAGCTCGCCGGAAACAGGCCGGTGATGATCGAGTGAATGTTGTCCCGGATGGCTTGTTTGGCCACAGGGTCGAGCATGTCCGCGAGCATCGGCAGGCCCAGGTCGAAGCGCGATTTGAAGGAGATGATCGCGTCCTTGCCGTCCGGCAAGACGTGCCAGGTGCCGGAGAAGTGATCGACGTCGCCGGCCATCTGCTCGAAATGAATTTCCCGGGTGTCGGCATTGAAGGTGTCACGCTCCTGCCACTTGAGAATGCCGCTGTGGAAGTTGACCTCCCAGGACGTAAACGACACCTGGTCGCTGACCTTGTTGATGCTGATATCGCGCACCGACTCGCAGAGCTCGACGTAATTGCTGAAATCGCTGATCACCGCAAATACTTCATCAGCGCAGGCATGGGGAATATGGGCCTGCACGTTGACTTCTTGCATGGGGGAAAACTCCATTTAAAGGGATGGCATCGAAGTGGTCAGTGCCTGGGTGAAGCCTTCGATCAACCAGTTGCAATCCTGGGCCGTCAGCAATGGCGACGGCGTGAGCCTTATCACCCGGTGATCATTGAGCGAGTGGCACACAATGATGCGCTGCTCGATCAGGGCCATGACCATATTGGCGGCGATTGAGGCCTCGGCGAACTCAAAGCCCAACAGCAAACCTGCACTGCGCAGTTGCACACGTTCGGCCCAACCTCTTTGTTGCAACAGCGCGCTGAAGCGGGCGTGCAGGTCCTGGCCCAGTAACCGGGCACGCGCGACCAGGTCTTCTTGCACCATCACTTGCAGCGTGGCCTGCACGGCCGCCATGGCCAGCGGGTTGGCGCCGAAGGTCGAGGTGTGGACCGTAGGGTTGCGATTGAACGGCGCATAGATCGTGGCGCTGGCGACCATGGCGCTCACCGGTACGCAGCCGCCGGACAGGCTTTTACCCACCAGCATGATGTCGGGCACCACCTGTTCCTGGTCACAGCCCCACCAATAGCCGGTGCGGCCCAGGCCAGATTGGATCTCGTCGATAATCAGCACGGCGCCATACTGATTGCACAGCTCGCGCACACGCCTGAGGTAACCCGATGGCGGCAGAATGACTCCCGCTTCGGCCTGGATCGGTTCGAGGATCACGCAGGCCTTGTCCGGCGATGCGCGTAGTTGCTGCTCAAGTGCGACGCTGTCGCCAAACGGCACGAACTCGCTGTCGCTGAGCAACCCATTGAAGGGTTCTCGGTAGCTCTCGCGGCCGGTGACGGCGAGGGCGCCGAGGGTCTTGCCGTGGAACCCCCCGAAGGTCGACAGCGTACGACGGCAACCGTTGAGGCGCGCGAGCTTCAAGCCGGCTTCGGTGGCCTCGGCGCCTGAATTGCAAAAGAACACATAGTCCAGGTCACCCGGGCACTGCGCTGCCAGGGCGCGTGCGGCAAAGGCCTGTTGCGGGTTGAGCAACAACTTGCAGGCCAAAGCGTTTTGCTGCAGTTGCCGGGTAACCGCTTCCACGACGACCGGGTGGCCATGGCCGAGGAAAAACACGCCATAGCCGCCTGCATCCAGGTATTGACGGCCTTGCTCGTCGTAGATATAGACGCCACGGCTGGATTGCTCGATCGGCAGGTTCATCAGCGAAGCGAGGCGTGCGTAGCCCGAGTTGACGTGTTGACGCAGGTATTGGTCGACCTGTGCGGCGTCGAGGGTGGGTTCGATGACTGTCGGGTTCATGCCACGCTCACTTCTGTGGTCGGTGTCACCGGCTGCTTGAGCATGCGCGTCAGAGCCCCCAGCTTGGGTGCCAGGTGGTTGAGCGACAGCAGCAACTCGCGGCCAACATCACGCTGGCTGAACGCCGGCTCACCGAGTAACTGCGGCAATGAAGTGGGCAGTGGCGTGCGCAGGCAGGCATAGCGGCACAACTGGGTGGCACGGGTCAGGGCAGCCTGGATATTGCCGCTCAGCGCCGGCAGAAATACCGGGCGGATCAACCGTTCGTAAATATCCGGCGCCATGCAGCGTGGCCGTGTGAAGGGTTGCATCTGGGCTTCCATGGATTGGCACATCAGGTCCAGCAGCCCCGTCAGATCCAGAGCCTGTGGGCCGCTGGTGAGAAAGTAGTCGTCGCCGATCAAACGCTGGTGCAGCGCGTTGGCAATCGCTCGGGCCGCGACGTCACGGGCGATCAGGTCGACATAGCCAGCAGGCGGGCAGGGTACGATGGGCAGTACGCCAGACATCATCAGCCCCATGGTCATATGGAAACCCTGAAAGTTGGGCATATGCCCGGTGCTGGCGTCACCGATAATGATGGACGGACGAAAGATCGACACATCGATGCCAGCCGAGCGCACCAGGGTTTCGGCCTGGCGCTTGGCGACTTCGTATGGCGTTTCCGGTTGCACGCCTTCGTAATAGTCGCAAGGGTGGGTAAAGGCGGTGCTGATGTGATACAGCGGCACCTTGGCTTGCTGCACGAAGGCCACGACGTTTTCGGTGCCGAGGTAGTTCACCGAAAAGATCTGATCGATATCGCCGTCCAGGCGCGTCACTGCCGCGGCGTGGATCACCCAGTCGACACGCTCAACCAGCGCCGCATAAACGTCGCTGGCCAAGCCTAGGTCAACGCTGCAAATATCACCCTTGAGCACTTCCACTCGGGGATCGCGGATACGGCTTTTGCGCGCCAGGCAGACCAGGTGAAAGTCCTCTGCCAGGCAGTCGATCAGTGACTCACCGAGCACCCCTGAGCCTCCAGTGAGAAGGACGGTTAGTTTTTGCTGTGCTGACATGTAGGGCGCATCCTGCGGATTCATCGAAAGAATTCATGGTGCGTTTCGCCGAATTGCAGGCACAGATGCCCCGGGCGAACACTCTTCTATTCACTTTCGGTGGCGCTGAGGTGCTCTGGGAGGAGGTGATCAGCGCTTAACGTTGTCGCGAATAAGATGCGATCGATATTGGCGTTTTGATATCAGTGCGTCTTGAACGAAACGCTTGTCTTACGCAAAACCTCAGCGGCGGTGCGCGGCGTCATGCCAATCATGCGGCGCATCATGCGAGCCAGATGCGCCTGGTCGGAGAAACCGCCGTCGGCGGCCGCGTCCGATAAAGTCGAACCGCCGGCCAGGGATTTGGAGGCCCGTTCCAATTTGTTCCAGATGATCCACTGGGAGAGGGAAACACCCATCTGGTGGGTGGCGACGCAGCGCAACCGGGGGCTGGACAACCCCACCGCCTGGGCAGCGCGACTGACGCAACCTGGGCCGTCGCGGTCCAGGCGCAAAATATTCAGGGCTTTGTGGAGCCTATGGTCGATCGGCGGGGTAATTGCCAGCAAACGCGATAGGGCGTCGACAAAGTGCGACAGGGATGTGCTACGGCGAAAGCACGCCAGCAGTTCATCACTGGCCAGGGCGATTCCATCGTCCTGGAGCAACGCATTGAGTGCACGGCCCAACGCCGTGTCCGGGCTGACATATAAAAACGCTACCGGATGACTCTCCGCCACGGCACGGTGTTCGACGTTGGGACCGATGATCACACCTGCCGCACGGAGCACCCTTCCGGGCAACTCAAGGGTGGCGGGGTGACCTACGCCGATGCACAGTTGGATGGCGACATGGGAGTGAGCAGTGTTTTGATCCGCACGGCCAATGTAGCCGGCCCACGAGTCGCCAAAGGTAACGCTGCCATCCCACATTTGAAGTCTTCCTTGACGTGTTGGGTGATTGTTCGACGCGTGCAGGGTAGGCCTGCGCAGGGCTGGATTCAAGCGCGGCGCTGGGTCGCTGTCTTTTCGTTGCACAGCGAGTGCATATCAAGCCGACTCTTGCTAGAGGCTATCCGGATCGCCGAAAAACATCTGAATCCGCGACCTCAACCACCGCTCCCCCGGATCATTATCCTGCGACCCCCGCCATGCCATATGCAGCTCAAACGAGCGCACGGGCAGCGGCGGGTCTTCGGCGCGCAACCCTCCCGCCGCGGTCAACGCTTCAGCCGCATAATCCGGCACTGTGGCCAGAATGTCGGTACCCGCCAGCAACGTGCCCAGCCCGTTGAACTGCGGCACGGCCAGTACTACGTGGCGTTTGCGGTCGAGTTTCTCCAGCTCTTCATCAATAAACCCGCTCAGGTCGCCGGCGAATGACACCAATGCATGGGGGCGTGAGCAGAAGTCGTCCAGGCTCAGCGAGCCGGGCACGCTGTCGGCGCGCAGCAGTTTTGGCAGGCTGCGCCGCAGTACCTTGCGTTTGGCATTGGCCGGCAGGTCGGCGGTGTAGCTGACGCCGATGGAGATTTCACCGGAGGCGAGCAGACTGGGCATCAGGATGTAATTGACGCGGCGTACCACCAGCACAATGCCGGGAGCTTCGGAACGCAGGCGTTTGAGCAATTGCGGAAGCAGGGCAAATTCCACGTCATCGGACAGGCCGATGCGGAACACGGCGGTGCTGGTGGCCGGGTCGAATTCGGCGGCGCGGCTGACGGCGGTGGAAATCGAGTCCAGGGCCGGGGAGAGCAGGGCGAAGATTTCTACGGCGCGGGCCGAGGGTTCCATGCTGCGCCCGGTGCGCACGAACAGCGGGTCATCGAACAGCCCACGCAGGCGCGACAAGGCCGCGCTGATGGCCGGCTGGCCGAGGAACAATTTCTCGGCGGCGCGGGTCACACTGCGCTCATGCATCAAGGTTTCGAATACGATCAAGAGGTTAAGGTCGACACGACGCAGGTCGTTACGGTTCATCTTGTGTCCTGGAAGAGTCTGCAAACTTGATGTGAGCGGTCACACAGGAACCCATAAGGTCCTATTCAGAAGCATGACCGGCATGAATCTTACGGGGAAAGGCTGGTACTCTGCACCGGCTAATTGATTTTTCCTACGATAGTTGAGGTCTGCTCCTCCTTCGCGGAATCAATGACAGGCATGTCGACTATTAATGGCGACCGGTGGTCTTACCTGGAAAGCCCAGATAAAGTTCATGGCATTAGAGGTTACTTTGACGAGGTTTGCGATGTCCCGCACGATCCGTTTTCACAAGTTTGGTCCGGCCGAGGTGCTCAAATGCGAAGAGCATGCAGCCGCGCAGCCCGCACCGGGCGAAGTGCAGGTGCGTGTCGAGGCAATTGGCATCAGCTGGTACGACATTCTGTGGCGCCAGAACCTGGCGTCTTCCCATGCGCGCTTGCCTTCGGGCCTTGGTCATGAAATGGCCGGTGTTGTTGTCGCCCTCGGTGAGGGCGTGGATGACTTGGCAGTGGGCGATAAGGTGGCCAGTTTTCCGGCCGAGAGCCCCAATGATTACCCGGTGTACGGCGAGCTAATAGTCCTGCCCCGTTCGGCCCTGACCCGTTACCCGGATGTGTTGAGCCCGATTGAAGCCAGCGTGCACTACACGCCGTTGCTGATTGCCTACTTTGCCTACATGGATCTGGCGCGGGTCAAACCGGGGCAGTTTGCCTTGGTGACCGATGCCAGCCATTGTTCCGGCCCATCGTTTGTACAACTGGGCAAGGCCTTGGGTGTGCGGGTGATCGCCGCTACCAAAGACAGTGCCGAGCGCGAATACCTGCTGTCCCTTGGGGCAGAAAAAGTCATCGTCACCGAAGAACAAGACCTGCTCATGCAGATCAACAAGTTCACCGATAACCGTGGCGTGGACGTGGTATTCGATGGCCTGGGTGGCCCGCAGATGTCGCTGCTCGGTGATGTGCTGGCACCGCGTGGCAGCCTGGTGCTGTATGGCCTGCAAGGCGGCAACCAGACGCCGTTCCCGGCCTGTGCGGCGTTCCAGAAGAACATTCAGTTCTTCGTGCACTGTATCGGCAACTTCACGGGCAAGCCGGAACTGGGCATCATCCAGGACCAGGTGGCAGTGCAGCGCGCCTTGCGTGAGATCAACCAACTGACGGCCGACCGGGTGCTGGTCCCACTGAAAACCACGGTGTTTCCGTTCGGTAAGTTCGTCGAAGCACATCGATACATGGACGAATGCCCGTGTCGCGAGCGTGTGGCGTTGCAGGTTGAAGCTGTTTGAGCTGTAGGAGTATTCGTAAATGAATACGTTGGCGTCTGAGCCTATGAGGCAAATGCGCCATTTGACAGGGCTTAACCCGCATCGGGGTTGAGCCGCCGCGAGGGTGTTGCGCCCTGCAAACAATACCTTTTTTCCTTACGCCGCCCTGAATTCCAGCGCGGCGCTGTTGCGTGCGCGCCAAAAAAGTTCGGTCGCCTGCCCATCTGAACTGCTTTCAGGCGTTGTTCTGTATCTGTTAATCATTATTTGAGTGCCGATAATTGTGTCTTCGCTGTCATCTCAAGGATTGAGCAATGATTGAATACCTGACATTAACGTCTCGCACCTCTGAAACTAGCGATGCACGGGTCGCCTTCTCGAAAGTGCAAAACAAATACGCAGTCGCTTTACCTGAGCCAACAATGAGCGGGTAACTAATATGCGTCGGACGTTTCCTTAGTTGCTTAGTTAAAGTGGTGTAGGGCGTTGTCGGAATATTCCTAAGGCATGCGGCCAGCCGCGCTGGAAGCCGTGCACGCCCACGACTCAGCATCGGTGGCGCCATTGACTGCTCCGGTGAGCGGTCCTGCGATTTTGTTGCAGGGTGCTAATGTTGAATCAACCTCGCACGATGCAACTGACGACAAACTTATAGATGTAATGGGTCGAGCAATGACAATTGATAATTGCTTGAAGCTAATATTTCAATTCAGGTAGTAGAACGATGAGCGCTATTCATGAGCAAGCCATGAACTATGTTTACCAGCAAGTTCTGCAACGGTTGGTCGGGCACTTTACCCGTGACGAACGTACCGCACTGCAACTGTTGATCCAGCGAATTGTGGTAGCGGCCGGTGGCATGGAACAAGTAGGCAACTACAAAGTGCTGATTGCTCACGGCGGGGGTGAGGTCAGCAGCTACACCCTGGCGCTGTTGCGTGCGGCGCAACTGAGCATCGCCGGGCGTGCACCCAAGACTTTTCATCTGCGCGTGGCAACGTTGCGGCATCCGGGTATGACTCAGGCAACGCTTGATTCACTGCACCAGGGCTATGGCGCGTTGTTCTTCCATGATGATTCTCGGGTTGAACTGCTGATGGTCGAAAACCATGAAGTACTGCCCTTTAATCATCAGCGCCCGGCGTCCAGTGCCGGGCGTGAAGTCAGCCAGCGCAATATGCTGATGATAGGGCACCTGACGTCCGGGGACATTCGCGCCATCCTGCGCAACGACACGTATCTGGCCCTTGGCGATTTCTATCAGCGGGTTGCTACCTGGAACGGCGGTGTGCACGCAGTGGTCAGCGGCGATTCGGTGCGCAAGCAAAGCCAATACATCGCGTGGCTGAAGAAAAATGCCCTGGCAACCGGTCTCGCGTTCGCGCCCGGCAAGCCGACATCGCTCAACGGGTTGTTTGCACGCATGGAAGAATGGAGCGTCGGCTGCTACCGCGACCTCTATGGCGAGCACTACGCGGGCACCGAGAACCCAGGCCGGGGCGGGCACCGGCATTTGGCCTACATCGGTATTGCCGACCTGCTCGACGATGTCGACGTCGCGCGCGCGCCGCTGCTTACGGAGTTTCTGGCTCACAAGCGCGACCCGTTCGAGTTCCAGTTCAGCCACCCAGCCTATCCAAACCCATTGCTCATGGCACATATGTACGGCTTGCAGGCCCAATGCCTGCGTGAGCTCTCCTATGAGCACGGTGTCGAAGGTTTTGTTCGTCACGCGGCAGACTACATGCTGCGCAGACGCGTCCCCATTGAGTTGATCACCGAGGCGTCCAGCCCGGATGGGCGGGTATTGTCGACCACCTACGCCCAGGCGTTTTTTGGTCTGGATGAAAGTCAGTTGACTTGCCTGCTGTTCGCGCCTTTCGTTCAGCATGGCGAACGGCTGGAGGGCTTCTTGCGTCAATGCCATCCCGGCATGTTGGTGGCACTGCCCGAACTGCACAAGGCGCTGCAGGGCAAGCCTGCTGCGGACATGTTGCATCAGTGGCTGGTAGACACCAGTGGTTTGCCGCTGGCCTTATTGCAGCATTTGTATCGCAAGCGAACATTGCCGGCTGCGCACGGCTCTCGCATCCACAAACAACTGTTTAGCCGGCCCGAGGCCCGGATCGCCCAAGTGTCGGGGCGCTAGCACCGTGCATTGGCGTATAGATGCCGGTGAGCGGCGATGAACCTGAGGGGAGAGCGGCAGGCAGACTTTGCCTATCAGGCGGTGTACCGCTACATGATCAACCTGATCAACGAAGTCAGCCTGGAAACGCCGGTCAAGTTGCCGTCGTTGCGTCAGTTGTCGACACGCATGAACGTGTCGATCTCGACGATTCAGTACGCTTACTCTTTGCTGGAAAAGGAAGGGCGGGTCTACTCGGTGGCCAAGTCTGGCTATTTCGCCTGGCCTGTGGCGACAAACCCGCCGGTCATGGCGGGCGCCGACCTGCTTGAGCGGCTGTATGCGGCGGCGCGACGCCCGACCATGGTTGTGCTCAGTGGTGATGAGCCGGCGTTGTTGGGGTCACTGGATGGCGCTTTGCTTGCGCTGGAGCGCCAGCTGGTGCGCAGGTATCCACACCACCTGCAACCGTCGCAACCTTCTGGCGTATGGGAATTACGGGCGGCATTGGCGGCCCGTTATACCTCGTCGCCTAGCCATTGCTGGCAGGCCGACGAGGTGTATATCGGCGCCGATCTTCAGGGCGTACTGCAAATCCTGATCGACACGCTTGGCCTCGAGGGTACGGTGGTGCTGGCTGAATCGCCCTGCGATTACCTGGTCTTGCGCCTGTTACAAAGCGCTGGCGTGCGGGTTATCGAACTGCCCTGGCACGCCGATGGCAGCTTCGACTTGGCCACGTTCGAGCACCTGCTCAAGCACGAACCGGTGCACCTTGTGCTGCTGTCCTCCGTGGTCAGCATGCCCTCGGGTAACGCGCTGACGCTACCTGAACGGCTGCAAGTAGCGCATTTGCTGGAGCGGCACGCCTGTTGGTTGCTGGAGAACGACACGTTTGGTGAGCTGAGCTTCGTGTCGTCGCAAACGGCTTTGCGCAACCTGGTCAACCCGCAGCGGCTGATTGTGTTTTCTTCGTTCGAAAAGGTGTTGGGGCCAGAAGCGCCGTTTGGGTACCTACTGACGCAGCAAATGGGCAGTGAGTTGCAGCGCCAGTTTTTGCTGCGCTCATTTCGACTTTCATCCATTCGGCAACGCGCCATTGCTCGGCTATATGAGAGCGGGCGGTTGGATCAGCACCTGCAGACGTTATGCCAGCGCCTCCAGGAACAGGCGCAAGCCATGAGCCATCGGTTGGATGTGCATATGCAAGGGCGTGTGAGTTATCGAATGCCTATGGCCGGGGCAAGTTTCTGGTTGCAGTCGGTGGTGCCGGTGGATATGCGTCTGGTGTTCCAGCGCATGCTCGCCCAGCAGGTCGTGATTGCGCCGGGGGAGTTGTTCAGCCTCTCAGGCTTGCATCACCAGCATATGCGCTTGAGTCATACGTTCAGCGGCCACCCCAATCTGGATATTGTCCTGAATGCGCTGGCTCAGGCGCTGCTCCAGGCACAGACCGATTAATGTGTGAAACTTCTCTCCGAATTGTGGGATCGATAACATCGCTCAGTAGTCCAACTCTGAGTAAACTGTCATTTTTTCCGAATCCTTATTTTCCGAGGTTTATGCATGACTATCAGTCCTTTTGCGGGCAAACCGGCGCCGGCTCAGTTGCTGGTGGATATCCCGCGACTGGTCACGGCCTATTACACCGGCCAGCCTGATGCAGCAATCTCTACCCAGCGTGTAGCCTTTGGTACCTCCGGGCACCGAGGCAGTTCGTTCGAGCTGAGCTTCAATGAATGGCATGTGCTGGCGATCAGCCAGGCGATCTGCCTGTACCGTGAAGCCCAAGGCATCACAGGGCCGTTGTTCGTTGGCCTGGATACCCATGCATTGTCCACGCCGGCCGGTGCCAGTGCCCTGGAGGTGCTCGCTGCCAATGGCTTGCACGTCATGCTGGCTGAGGGCGATGAGTACACACCGACCCCGGCGATTTCCCACGCCATCATTTGCTACAACCGCGGCCGCACCAGCGGCCTGGCGGACGGCATTGTGATCACCCCGTCGCACAATCCGCCGCAGAGTGGCGGCTACAAGTACAACCCGCCCAATGGCGGCCCGGCCGATACCCACGTCACCAAGTGGATCGAAGCCAAAGCCAATGAACTGCTAGCCAACAAGCTTGCTGGGGTCAAGCGCATCACCCATGCCCAGGCGCTCAAGGCGGACACCACTCATCGCCATGACTACCTCAACAGCTATGTGGCCGACCTGATCAATGTGATCGATATGGACGCGATCCGCAGTGCTGATCTGCGCCTGGGCGTTGATCCCTTGGGCGGGGCGGGGGTGCGCTACTGGTCGGCAATCGCCGAGCACTACCGCCTGAACCTGGAGGTGGTGAACACCGAAGTGGATTCCACCTTCCGCTTCATGAGCGTGGACTGGGATGGACAGATCCGCATGGACCCATCCTCCAGCTACGCCATGCAGAGCCTCATTGGTCTCAAGGAACGTTTTGACGTGGCGTTTGCCTGTGACCCGGATCATGACCGTCACGGTATCGTCACGCCCTCCGGCGGCCTGTTGGCGCCGAACAACTACCTGGCGGTGTCCATCGATTACCTGTTCCAGAACCGTCCTGATTGGCGAGCCGATGCTGCGGTGGGCAAGACCGTGGTCAGCAGTGGCCTGATCGATCGCGTGGCTGCACGTATGGGCCGGCGCCTGTATGAAGTGCCGGTGGGCTTCAAATGGTTTGCCGATGGCTTGTTCGAAGGCTCGTTGGGTTTTGGCGGCGAAGAAAGCGCTGGTGCTTCGTTCCTGCGCAAGGACGGCACGGTCTGGAGCACTGACAAGGACGGCCTGATCCCGGCCTTGCTCGCAGCGGAAATGACCTCGCGCAAGGGCCAGGATCCCAGCCAGATCTACCGCGGCCTGACCGATGCACTCGGCGAACCGTTTGCCATTCGCGTGGATGCCAAGGCGACCCCGGCGCAGAAAGCCCTGCTGGGCAAGCTGTCGCCGGAGCAGGTGACGTCCACCCAATTGGCCGGCGAGAGCATCCAGCAGATCCTCAGCCATGCCCCGGGCAATAACCAGGCGATTGGCGGCTTGAAGGTCATGACTGAAAACGGCTGGTTTGCTGCGCGGCCATCGGGTACCGAGGACATCTACAAGATCTACGCCGAGAGCTTTATCGGCGAAGAACACCTCAAGCAGCTGGTGGAAGAGGCGCAGGTGCTGGTGGACGGCGCAATTTCCCAGTAACGGTGTAGGAGGGGGCTTGCCCCCGATAGCGGTGGGTCAGTCACAGATGTGTTGACTGGCATAACCTCATCGGGAGCAAACTCCCTCCCACATTAGATAGCAGCATGATGCAAGATCAGGCCAGGTCGACCAGCACGATCTCGCTGTCCTCGATCGCCGTCACCCGCAACACTTGCTCATCCTCAACGGCCACGCCGTCTCGCGCCTGTGCGCGCAAACCATTGACTTCAATTACGCCGGTTGCCGGCACCAGGTACGCCCGGCGTCCGTTGTCCAGCCGGTATTCGGCGCTTTCCCCAGCTTTCAGGTTTGCCGCCACCAAGCGTGCATCGGCACGAATGCGCAGGCTTTCACTGTCGCCAGCCTTGCCGCTGGCCAGCGTCACAAAGCCTTCACGATTACCTTGCGGAAACGGCTTGGCACCCCAGGACGGTGGCAAGCCGGCCTCATTCGGGATGATCCAGATCTGGAAGATCTTGGTCGGGGTGGCCTCCAGGTTGTACTCGCTGTGGGCGATCCCGGTACCAGCGCTCATCACCTGTACATCGCCCGCCTCGGTGCGGCCTTTGTTGCCCAGGTTATCGGCATGGCTGATTGCGCCTTCGCGTACGTAGGTGATGATTTCCATGTCGCGGTGCGGGTGCTGGGGGAAACCGCTGCCAGGCGCGATGATGTCGTCGTTCCATACCCGCAAATTGCCCCAGTGCATACGCTCGGGGTCGTGGTATTCGGCGAATGAAAAGTGGTGATGGGCGTCGAGCCAGCCATGATGGGCGCCGCCGAGGGTGTTGAAAGGTCGAAGTTCAAGCATGATCGTCTCCTGGGAATGAGCCCATCATCCAGCAGCGCATGATCGATAAAAAGCGTAAAAAATGCCTGATTCCTATCCATCAATTCGATCATTTAAACCTGCTTCAACTTTCACTTCATCGCCTAACTACATGACCGTAAAGCAATTGGCTGGAACTGAGCGTCGATTCCGGCGACCATGGCGGCCTTGTCAAAGCCAAGCTCATCGCAGGAGTCCGCGTGCCGCAACAAAAGCCTGATCTGCCCCCTGAACTGCGCCCCTTGGCTGAAATGCCGTTATTGAAGCGGCTGGCCGCTCGCCTGTTCGGCCATGGTCTCACCCGTTTGCGCGCGCAGCACCGGTTTTCCTGGCTGCATGGCCAGGCCGACGGTTTTCGCAATGGGCATGAAGCCGGTGTGGAATATGGGTATCGCGAGGGTAAGGCCGATGGTCTTGAAGAGGGCCGGCAAGTCCTGTTGATTCGCGACTTTCGCCCTGATGAGCACCGAGCGCCCGGTGTGGATGACAGCCTGTTCGACGATTGGCGATTGCCGCTCACCGCCGATGTGAAGAAGCGCATGAAGGCGGATGTGGCGCGCCTGCTGCCAGCCCACGCGCAGCCGAGCACAGCGCAGTGGAAGATGATCTTCAGCGACACGCCCTCGACCTCGGTGATTGCGGGCGCCGGCGCAGGTAAATCGACCTCCCTGGTGTTGCGTATCCTGTTGCTCACCCATTACCTGGGTTTTGAGTTGAGTTCGATGACCGTGGTGACGTTCACCCGCGAGTCGCGCAAGGACTTCATCAACAAGCTCATGGAGATTCTGAGCCTGTGGGGCCAACCCCTTGACCTGAAACAAGCCCAGGCGGTGGTGCGTACGTTTCACTCGCGCATCCTGCCGATGGTGCGCAGCCTGCCGGGTTTTGAACGGCTGCAAGCCTTTGAAAACCTCAGTGGCGGCTTCGAAGACGCCGATAGCAATGCCTTCGATCTACGTATCAGTGATGCCCAGCGCCAACATATGAACGCCTGTTATCACCGTTTGCAGGGGCATCATGCGCGTTTTCGCGAGTTGATTGCGCCGCTGGCTCGCCAGGGCCTGCAGCTCAAGGAGCTTGAGCGCGATCATCCGGACGTGCAAAAGCGCATGGCCGTGACCGAGTTGGCGGCCAAACGTGATGAAGAACTCTGCGACGTGATCGAGGACCTGTGGTTCCGCGCGGGCGCCTGGCCGATCAAAGGCATCGAACCCAGCCGTCAGACTTTTGAAATCAACGGTGCCAAGTTTCATTGTCACGGCTATATCCCGCAGTTGGATGCCTGGGTCGTATTGGGTTTCGATGCGCGGGAAAACGCGGGGATCAGCCGCCCAAACTCAAAACTATCGGTGCGCGCAGAGTGGGCGGTAAAGCGCACCCTGTTTCAAGCTTTCTGCCATAAGCCGTTGATATGGCTTGATAACTACGATTCATCCAAGCGCCTTTTAAGCAGTCTGGCCGGCGAAGCCACGGCCGGGCCGGGCTTTGATTACAAGGTCAAGGGTGAACTCGCCTCGGCCCCGCTGCTGGACAGTTTTGTCATGGCGGCCGGGTTTATCGAGAACCTCGGGCTGGACGTACCGACGGCCGTGGGCCAGATGAGCTTCGCCAAGGATGACCCGGATCGGTTGTTCTTCGAGGCCTTGAGCATTTTCTGGAAGGCCCTGGAAGACCACCTGCTCGATCAATCACCGCCGATCATGACCTACAACCGAATGTTTTCCCTGTTTGGCGAAAATACCCCGGAGAACCTCAAGCTGCTCAGTGATCCCTTGCTGCGGCCGATGTCACACCTGATGATCGACGAATTCCAGGATGTATCGCCGCAGATTGTCTCGTGGATCCGTGCCACGCTGCGGGAAATCCGCAGTCGCGGCCCGGCCATGCACGTCGGGCGTGGGGCGCAACGCTCATCCTTGCTGTGTGTCGGCGATGACTGGCAGTCGATTTATGGCTGGCGCGGCAGTTCGCCCAAGTACTTCATGGAGTTCAACCAGGAATTTGTCGCACCGAGCACCACTCGCGTGATGCTGGGCGAGAACTACCGCAGCCACCAACACATCATCGACGCGGCCGAGCATATCGTGCGCACCGCACCGGCCATCCCCGGCAAGAAGGCCAAGGCCAGTGGCGAGTCCAAGGCGTTGGTGCCGGTTACCGTGCTGGAGCGCGACGACGCGGCGCTCGGCCGGCGGTTGCTGGAGCATTATCAACGCGGGGATACGGTCTTGATGCTTTATCGAAAAAGCAGCGATAAGTTGCTGATTCAAGAGCATATTCAGTCTGTTGTTAATGTGGATTCTAGCTTGCCGATCCACGAGCGCCGTCTGAAACAGCTCACTTACCACAGCGCCAAGGGCCTGCAGGCCGATGCAGTATTTCTGCTTGGGGACTGCCAGCATCTCACCAGCTCGCCCTACAAAAACCAGGTCTACCGCATGGCGGGCTTGGGCAAGGAAGGTGACAGCGAGCCGTACGACAATGCGCAAAAGGACGAAATACTACGACTGGCCTACGTCGGTATTACCCGAGCGGTCAGCCACTGCTACTGGTATGTGGAAAAGTCGGAGGGCCAGGGTGTAAACGTGCCCAGGGCATCCGAGCGGGTGGATGGCAAGAAAGCGTTTTTCGACGATCAGCGCTGAACCTTCATCTGACACACAGCAAAATGTGGGAGGGGCTTGTCCCCTCCCGCATCAGGTAATCGGCGGCTGACAAATACTATTCAGGCCCGCAACGACAACGGCGGCACAAAACACTCCAGCTCATCCTCCACGGCCTCGATAATGCGCTCCACATCAGCGGCGTTCATCACTGTGGCGCAAGGTATGCCGGCGATGGCGATCAATGTTTCACCGCTGGCGCGGTCGAACAGGCGGGCGATCATGCTGCCGGGGGCATCCATACTCCCCTCGAAGCCCATCGGATGAAAATGCCAGCGCATCAACTGGCACGCATTGGGAAAAGTCACTTTGTTCATGTTGCCCACCTTGTTCATTGAGCGCTTCCTTTAGCTCGCGGCAGGGGTCAGGACCTTCGTTGGTCAAGACGGCGAAGAACTTAAAAATAGCATTCGTTCGCAAGTACAAGGTGAGTTTTTCGGCCCCGTTCGGCGGTTCTTTTACCTGATTTTGATGTGGATCATGTCCTACAGCAGATTAGGCAAAAGGCCATTACTTCGAATGGTCGTCTGGCCATTGTGGGGGGCGGGTAGATTTAGGCAATCTCAAGCATTTTGTTCGCTGTGCTGGCGCAGGATTCGACTTGCTCCCGATGGCGGCCTCAGGGCCGACCAGGGTGCTGGATCAGCCGAGTACATATCCGTTGTTTGGGTAACGGCCACTATTGGTTCCGCTTTTACAGCGGGTCACTTTCGAAAAGCGCGAAAGTAACCAAAGCGCTCTTGCCCCACCACTCGGCACCTCGCTTAGGCTCGGTGTGCCCGTAATCCGCCATGGATTTGGGGGGCCGCCGCCACGCGCCATCCATGGCGCGGGGCGGCTAAACCGGCATCCCTGCCGGTTTACCCCCCAAATCCCTGTCGAATTCCGGCCAGCGTGGTTTGACGGGGCGCCTAAGATCAAGATCAAAAGCAGATCAAGAGCGGCTCGCTTCGCATCGTGGTTACGTTGGCTGCTATCAAGTTGTGCAACGGGTCGGCCTACATCGCACCGGACGTTAATTGACACTTTTCAGATAATTAACCGGCCACTGGTTAAATAAATAATGGCGTCATGATTAAGACATTTTCTGTCAACTATTCCGAATGGAAAGAAGGGGTGTCACTGTGAGAGATTTCGGCCGCAACACGTAACACTCTCACATAACTGATTATCAACAGGTGACTTATATGTCTTCCATAGAAAGCCTTCCAATCGGCGGTACATGGACCCAGTCCGAATTGCGTGGCACAGACCAGCGCGAACGCCTGGAGGCCAGGCGCGGCGAGCCTTCAGTGCTGGTCGGTGGGGCAGGCGGCGACCAACTGGTGGGGCGTCAGGGGGCCAATACATTCAAATATGAAAAAAGCACCGACTCCCTCAGCGATGATCCGGACACGATCCTGAATTTCAATCCGAAAGAAGATGAGATCGATGTGTCCCTGATGTTAAAGGACCACGCTATATCAGCAATCAATATTCAACCAGGCCCGCCTGTGGAGGTGGGCGATGTGCAACTGAGCCACGCGTTCGGCGTGAGTACATTGACTATCAAAGTCAATGCCGAAGGGCCGAACTTTTCCGTACGCGTTGATGGTGTAAATCTGTTGCCGCAGCATATTAATTTCTTCCATTCGGATTAAGCCTACGGGTTCTCCAGGTCATGCCCCAGCGACTGGATAAACAGTGAAAACAACTCGGGCTGTGACGAGATATCGAGCTTGGCGTAAAGGTGCCTGCGGTGCACTTTGACCGTGTCCGGCGAGATCTTGAGGCGTTCGGCCATGGCCTTGGAGGAAAAACCCCGCAACACCAGGCGAGCGATTTCCAGCTCGCGGTCCGACAGTACACCACTGCCGAAATGACTCAGCGCGTCCCGAATCTGGCTGTCTATTGCCGGTGCTCGCTGAGTGCTTTGCTGCCAGTGCTGCTGCATCAATGGCAGCACCCAAGCAGCCAGTGTGGTCAACAGCCCGGTTTCCTCAAAGCTGAAGCGTCGCTGCATGCCCAGGGACAGTGAAAGCGTGCCGGTACCGGGCAATTGCAGGATCAACTGCACTTCGTCTTCCAGCACGTTGTCGTGGAAGTAGTTGAGGAAGTACTCACTCTGGCGAAAATGGTCCGGCGCCACTTCCTCCAGGCGGTACACGCCGCTGGCATAGTTCTCGCGGCACGCCTGGTAGAACGGGTCGAGCAGGTACAGACCGTTGAGGTACACCAGCATCGACGCCGGTTTGCTGCTGGGCTGGGCGTCGTACTCCTCAAGGGCCTGGGGCGGGCCGTCCAGCGGGTAGAAAATCGCCAGGGCGTTATCGAAGGGCAGGCATTGGTGCAATAACAGCACCAATTGTTTCCAGAACCGTTCGCTGCCGATTTGTGACAGGGTGCGCCCCAATCCCGCGTGCATGCCGATTTCCCGGAACAGGCTCATATCACTGGCTCCCCTCAAAAGATCGGCCAAGGGTTCGGCTTTTAGCCGGTACCGTCAAGGGGAGTACGCCAATAGGGGAATTGGCCTACCGGCCCGCCAGCCGATAACGTCGTCACTATTCAACGGGAAGCATATCCCGCACACACACATCATTTTTCGTTTCTGCCTCACACCAAAAACAACGACAGAGGATAACGATATGACCGCTACCCCCACGCCCGATGGCGTGCTCAAGCCCACCTTGAGCGTCTTTGATGTAGTGGCTATCACCGTTTCTGCGGTGACGCCGGCCAGTTCCGTATTTGTGATCGCCCCGTTCGCCATTCAGCAAGCGGGCAGCGGTGTGTTCCTGGCGTTTGTGATGGCCGGGCTGCTGGCGTTGATGTTCGCCTTCTGTTACGCCGAACTCGGACGCGCCCATAACAGTGCCGGTGGCGAGTATGTGTATGCCAAGCGCGTGTTTGGTGGCATGGCCGGCTACGCCACGTTCCTGACAGTGCTGGTGATGTTGCTGTTTATTCCGCCGGTATTGGCGACTGGTGCGGCGACTTATCTGAATAATGCCCTGGGTACGAACTTCGACTCCCAAACTGTCGCCCTGGTGATCGTGGTGTGCAGCTACGCCCTGGGCATTCTCAATATCAAGCTCAATGCCTGGATTACCGGCACCTGCCTGCTGTTGGAAGTGGCAGCGTTGCTGGTGATTGTGGTGATCGGCTTCGGCAACCCGGTGCAGCCGGCCAGCGTATTGTTCCAGCCGCAGATCGTCGAAAACGGCGTGTTGCACCTCGCGCCCTGGGCCCTGGTGATCGGTGCCGTCGGTATTGGCCTGTTCTCATTCAATGGCTACGGCCCGGCGGTGTTGCTGGCCGAAGACATGAAATGCGGCGGCAAGGGGGTACACAAGGCGGTGCTGTGGTCCCTGGGGTTGGTGGTGGTGATCGAACTGGTGCCAATCACCGCACTCTTGATCGGCGCGCCGTCCCTGAGTGAGATGATCAGCAGCCCCGACCCCATTGGCTATCTGTTGACCAGTCACGGTAATGAAACCCTGTCGCGGTTGGTCAGTGCCGGGATTTTCCTATCGGTGTTCAACGCAATTGTGGCCATTGTCATCCAGATCGGCCGGGTGGTGTTCAGCAGCGGACGCGATGCACTGTGGACGCCGAGTATCAACAAGCTGTTCACGCGGATTCATCCGCGCTGGGATTCGCCGTGGCTGGCTACGTTGTTCCTGGCGATTCCTTCGGCGCTGTTGAGTTTCAGCTCGAACCTGGCGGATCTGACGTCGTTCAGCGTGTTGCTGATCATGCTGGTGTACCTGGTGGTGGCGCTGAGCGCGCTGATGAGCCGGGTGCTGCTGCGTGATCGCGAACATCCCTATCGCATGCCATTGTGGCCGTTGCCGGCCGTGCTGGCGGTGCTCGGCGCGGGGTATCTGTTAGTGACCTTGATCCTTGAGGCGTCGATGCGCGACATCATGGTCATTATCGGCTTGCTGGCGCTGTCGGTGATTTTGTATTGCATCAGTGGCCGGTCGAGTCCGGTCTTTCAGAAATTGTAAGGAGTGGGTATGCGCGCACGTCAATTGGGTATCACGCTGGGGCTGGGCACGCCTGGCGAATTGAATGCCATCACCGATGTTCCCGGGGTTCGCGTCGGTCACACCACGCTCAAGACGCGTGTCGACGGCAAGCAGGTGCGTACCGGCGTGACGGTGGTCCAGCCACGCGCCGGTGAGGCCCGGCATCAACCCTGTTTTGCCGGGTACCACGTGCTGAACGGCAATGGTGATGCCACCGGCCTTGAGTGGATCAACGAGGCCGGATTGTTGACCACGCCGATGGCCATCACCAACACCCACAGCGTCGGGATCGTGCGTGACACCTTGATCGCCCTGGAGCGCGAACGCCTGCAAGACCCCGCGGTGTACTGGTGCATGCCGGTGGTCATGGAAACCTATGACGGCCTGCTCAACGATATCTGGGGCCAGCATGTGCAACCTGAGCATGTGCGCCAGGCACTCGACCATGCCGAAACCGGCCCGGTGCAGGAAGGCGCCGTGGGCGGCGGCACCGGGATGATCTGCCATGAGTTCAAGGGCGGCATCGGCAGCGCATCCCGGCGCTTGTCGGCGGAGCAGGGCGGCTGGACCGTCGGCGTATTGGTGCAGGCCAACCATGGCAAGCGCCAGGAGCTGCGGGTCGATGGCTACCCGGTGGGCCGACATTTGATGGACATCACTTCGCCCTTTGCCGAGCAGGGCACGCCCGGCATGGGGTCCATCGTGGTGATTATCGCCACCGACGCGCCGTTGCTGCCCCATCAGTGCCAACGCCTGGCGCAGCGGGCGTCCATCGGTATCGCACGCACCGGTGGCGGCACCGAGGATTCCAGCGGTGACTTGTTTCTGGCCTTTGCCACCGGTAATCAGGATTTGCCGCAGGCGGACTACGGGCGCAAGGACCTGCCGCTGCGTACCGCGTTGCATATGGTCAATAACGATCATATTTCTCCACTGTTCAGCGCGGCGGCGGAGGCAGTGGAAGAAGCAATCATCAACGCGATGCTGGCAGGGGAAGACATGACCACACAGGCGGGTGTCCAGGTGCCTGGCCTGGCCGGCGAGACCCTCTTGGCAGCATTGCACAAGTGTGGCTGGAGTGTGCCCCGGCAATAGGGGACACTGCACTTTAATAGTGCAAGTAGTGGCTATTTAATGCCGCTAATGACACCGTGACAATATATTGGATCCATTACTCAAGTGCGCCGCTCAACTTGGAGCGGCTTTACTGCTATTTAATATTTAAATAATGCGGCGCTCGAATTCGGCGGGTAAAAGCAAGCGTTCCCAGTAAACACTGCGTGGGACTTCCTCAAGTTGAACCTGTGTCACATTTTTGCTGTGGAAATAGATGTAGACGAAAGATTTCAAGTTGTGTCAGTTTTCTTACGCCTTCAAAAGAGGTGAGTGATAGGACTATCCTCGCCCGCGAGGTTCCTATCGAACAAAGACTGATGCACTTGCAAACAAGGAAGTACGTTTATGTCAAAAGTAAAAGACAAAGCTATTGTATCTGCCGCGCAAGCCAGCACTGCTTACTCGCAAATCGATAGCTTCAGCCATTTGTATGACCGTGGCGGTAACCTCACAGTCAATGGCAAACCGTCCTACACCGTGGACCAGGCAGCGACCCAGCTGCTGCGGGATGGCGCCGCGTATCGGGACTTTGATGGCAACGGCAAGATCGATCTGACCTACACCTTCCTCACCTCGGCTACCCAGAGCACCATGAACAAACATGGCATCTCAGGGTTCAGCCAGTTCAACGCCCAGCAGAAAGCACAGGCCGCACTGGCCATGCAATCCTGGTCGGATGTCGCCAACGTGACCTTTACCGAAAAGGCTTCCGGCGGTGACGGTCACATGACCTTCGGCAACTACAGCAGCGGCCAGGACGGCGCCGCGGCCTTCGCTTACCTGCCCGGCACCGGTGCGGGCTACGATGGCACCTCGTGGTACCTGACCAACAACAGCTACACGCCGAACAAGACTCCGGACCTGAACAACTATGGTCGGCAGACCCTGACCCACGAAATCGGCCACACCCTGGGCCTGGCTCACCCTGGCGACTACAACGCCGGGAACGGCAACCCGACCTATAACGACGCGACCTATGGACAGGACACGCGTGGCTATAGCCTCATGAGTTACTGGAGCGAGAGCAACACCAACCAGAACTTCAGCAAAGGTGGCGTCGAGGCTTACGCTTCCGGCCCGCTGATCGACGACATCGCCGCGATCCAGAAGCTCTACGGTGCCAACCTCAACACCCGCGCCGGCGACACCACCTACGGGTTCAACTCCAACACCGGGCGTGATTTCCTCAGCGCCACATCCAACGCCGACAAGCTGGTGTTCTCGGTGTGGGACGGTGGCGGCAACGACACCCTGGACTTCTCTGGCTTCACTCAAAACCAGAAGATCAACCTCACTGCCACCTCGTTCTCCGATGTTGGCGGCCTGGTCGGCAACGTGTCGATCGCCAAGGGCGTCACCATCGAGAACGCATTCGGCGGTTCGGGCAACGACCTGATCATTGGTAACCAAGTCGCCAACACCATCAAGGGCGGGGCCGGCAACGACCTCATCTACGGCGGCGGCGGTGCGGACCAACTGTGGGGCGGGGCCGGCAGCGATACCTTCGTGTACGGTGCCAGTTCCGATTCCAAGCCAGGGGCTGCGGACAAGATCTTTGACTTCACCTCCGGTTCCGACAAGATCGATCTGTCGGGCATCACCAAGGGGGCGGGCTTGAGCTTCGTCAATGCGTTCACCGGCCATGCCGGCGATGCTGTGCTGAGCTATGCCTCGGGTACTAACCTGGGCACCTTGGCCGTGGACTTCTCCGGGCACGGCGTGGCGGATTTCCTCGTCACCACCGTTGGCCAGGCAGCCGTCAGCGACATCGTGGCCTGATGCACGGCGCGGCGCCTCGGCGCCGCGCTCCAGGATGGAGCTTTATATGCCACGTTTTTCTCATTTGATCGCCTGTGCTTCGCAGGTGTTGTTCGTTTTGGCAGGAGCCCACGCAATGGCTAGCAGTCTTGTATTACCGACCTCCGCCCAGTTGGCGGGGCATTGGCAATTGAAGCAGCAGGACCAGGTATGCGCGCTGGATTTATTGGAACAGGCCAATGCCCTGGGAGGCGATATCGCTTGTGTGGAGCAATGGCTGGGCGACAAGCCACAGACGTGGTCGCCAACGCCGGACGGCATTTGGCTGTTTAACGCCGAAGGCTCAGGGATCACGCATTTGAATCGCCAGAAAGAAGGCGAATATCAAGCCCGCACTAAAACCGGGCAAGTTGTCGAGCTGAAACGAATGCCTTAGTTAAAAGTTATAAGCATATAACTCGATTTAGCAGTTGGCCGTGCGCTTCCTCGGCAGGGCGACTATTACGTGCAGTGCGCTCCAGGAAGATAAAACAATATGGCGAAGTCCCAAGGGGTCGCGCCCTTATTCAGGGCGCTGGGTGAATACAAGAGTATTTTGATCAGCGTTGGCTGTTTCACGGCATTGATTAACCTGCTGATGCTGGTGCCGTCGATTTACATGTTGCAAGTGTATGACCGTGTGTTGTCCTCCCAGAATGAAACCACCCTGGTGATGTTGACGCTGATGGTCGTGGGCTTCTTTGCGTTTATTGGCCTGCTTGAAGTTATCCGCAGCTTTATCGTGATTCGAATTGGCAGCCAGTTGGAGCGGCGTTTCAATCTGCGCGTGTACAAGGCCGCATTCGAACGCAACCTGCAACGCGGCCAGGGTCATGCTGGGCAATCACTGGGCGACCTGACCGCGTTGCGTCAATTCATCACCGGGCCTGCGCTGTTCGCGTTCTTTGATGCGCCATGGTTCCCGATCTATCTGTTCGTGATTTTCCTCTTCAACGTGTGGCTCGGCGTGCTGGCCACGGCTGGCGCGGTATTGTTGATTGCCCTGGCTTGCCTGAATGAATACCTGACCAAAAAACCATTGGGCGAGGCGGGTGTGTTTTCCCAGCAGTCGACCCAGTTGGCCACCAGCCACCTGCACAACGCCGAGACGATCCAGGCGATGGGTATGCTCGGTGCGTTGCGCAAACGCTGGTTCGACGTGCATTCGCAGTTTTTGGGCTTCCAGAACACCGCCAGCGATACCGGGTCGGTCATTACCTCTCTGAGCAAATCCCTGCGCCTGTGCCTGCAATCTTTGGTATTGGGGCTGGGCGCCTACCTGGTGATCAAGGGCCAGATGACCGCCGGGATGATGATCGCAGGCTCCATCCTGATGGGCCGCGTACTCAGCCCCATCGACCAGCTGATCGCGGTGTGGAAGCAATGGAGTTCGGCCAAGCTGGCTTACCAGCGCCTTGATGGGCTGCTGCGTGAATTCCCGCCAGAGGGCGAGCAAATGGCCTTGCCGGCGCCCAAGGGCCAGGTCAGTTTCGAACAGGTCAGTGCTGGTCCACCGGGGCGGCACATGGCGACCTTGCATCAAGTCAGCTTCAACCTGGCGGCCGGTGAAGTGCTGGGCGTGCTGGGCGCGTCGGGCTCCGGCAAGTCCACCCTGGCCCGCGTGCTGGTGGGCGTGTGGCCGACCCTGGCCGGCACCGTGCGGCTGGACGGCGCGGACATTCACCGTTGGGACCGCGACGACCTCGGCCCGCACATCGGCTATTTGCCCCAGGACATCGAGCTGTTCAGCGGCAGCATCGCCGACAACATCGCACGCTTTCGCGAGGCCGACCCGGAGCTGGTGGTCCAGGCCGCGCAACAGGCCGGTGTGCATGAGCTGATCCTGCGCCTGCCCCAAGGCTACGACACGGTGCTGGGCGATAACGGCGGCGGCCTGTCCGGTGGCCAGAAACAACGCGTGGCCCTGGCCCGCGCCCTGTACGGCGGGCCGCGCCTGATTGTGCTGGATGAGCCCAACTCCAACCTAGATACGGTCGGCGAAGCGGCGTTGGCCAGCGCCATTGTGCAGATGAAAGCCCAAGGCAGCAGCGTCGTGCTGGTGACGCATCGCTCCTCGGCATTGGCCCAGGCCGACAAATTGCTGGTGCTCGGCGAAGGCCATCTGCAAGCGTTCGGGCCCAGCCAGGAAGTGCTGCGGGCGTTGTCCGGGCAACAGCAGGAAGCGCCGAAAGAGAAAACCGGTGTCAGTTTCAGTCGTCAGTACCCGGCCGCAAGGAACCCAGGCGCATGAGCAGTATTACGGTAGAACCTCGTTTCAAAGAGCGCGATGCCCGCTTCTTCGTGCGCATGGGCTGGCTGATGACGGTCGTCGGTGCCGGTGGTTTTTTCCTTTGGGCCAGCCTGGCACCGTTGGATCAGGGCATCCCGGTGCAAGGCACCGTGGTGGTGTCGGGCAAGCGCAAGGCCGTGCAAACCTTCAGCCCCGGTGTGGTCAGCCGCATCCTGGTCAAGGAGGGCGAACTGGTCAAGCAGGGCCAGCCGCTGTTTCGTCTCGACCAGACCCAGAACCAGGCCGACGTACAATCCCTGCAAGCGCAGTACCGCATGGCCTGGGCCAGTGTGGCGCGTTGGCAGAGCGAGCGCGACAATCTGCCGAGCATTACCTTTCCCACCGAGCTGAGCGCCAACCCTGATCCAGCCCTGGCGTTGGTGCTGGAAGGCCAGCGCCAGCTGTTCAGCAGCCGCCGCGACGCCTTCGCCCGTGAACAAGCCGGGATTCGCGCCAGCATCGAAGGCGCTACCTCACAGTTGAGCGGTATGCGCCGTGCCCGCAGTGACTTGACCGCCCAGGCCCAATCCCTGCGCGCGCAACTGAGCAATCTGCAACCCTTGGCCGACAACGGCTACATCCCGCGCAACCGGCTGATGGACTACCAGCGCCAGTTGTCTCAGGTGCAGCAGGACCTGGCGCAAAACGCCGGTGAAAGCGGCCGGATAGAGCAGGGCATTGTCGAGTCGCGGCTCAAATTGCAGCAGCACAGCGAGGAGTATCAAAAAGAGGTGCGCAGCCAATTGGCCGACGCGCAATTGCGCAGCCTGACCCTGGAGCAGCAACTCACGTCTGCGGGGTTCAACCTGCAACACAGCGAAATCAACGCGCCGGCCGATGGCATCGCCGTCAACCTCAGCGTGCACACCGAAGGCGCCGTGGTGCGCGCCGGGGAAACCCTGTTGGAAATCGTGCCCCAGGGCACGCGCCTGGAAGTCGAAGGGCATCTACCGGTGCATCTGGTGGACAAGGTCGGCACGCACTTGCCCGTCGACATCCTCTTCACCGCCTTCAACCAGAGCCGCACGCCACGGGTACCGGGCGAAGTCAGCCTGATTTCCGCCGACCAGATGCTCGATGAAAAAACAGGCGCCCCGTATTACGTGCTGCGCACCAGCGTCAGCGACGCGGCGATGGAAAAACTCCACGGTTTGGTGATCAAGCCCGGTATGCCTGCCGAGATGTTCGTGCGTACCGGCGAGCGGTCATTGCTCAATTACCTGTTCAAGCCGCTGCTGGATCGCGCCGGCTCCGCGTTGACTGAGGAATGAGCATGAAGCCAGTGTTCATTTCGCTATTGCTGGTATGTGGCAGTGCCCAGGCCGCCATGGGCCCGTTCGATGTTTATGAGCAGGCGCTGCGCAACGATCCGGTGTTCCTCGGCGCGATCAAGGAGCGCGACGCCGGCCTGGAAAACCGCACCATCGGCCGCGCCGGGCTGCTGCCGAGGCTGTCCTACAACTACAACAAGGGCCGCAACAACTCCGAGGCGCATCTGCCCGACGGGCGCGGCGGCAGCTATAGAGACGACCGCAACTACAACAGCTACGGCTCCACCTTCAGCCTGCAACAACCGTTGTTCGATTACGAAGCCTATGCCAACTACCGCAAGGGCGTGGCCCAGGCGCTGTTTGCCGATGAAAGCTTTCGCGACAAGAGCCAGGCGCTGCTGGTGCGGGTGTTGAGCTATTACACCCAGGCGCTGTTTGCCCAGAATCAGATCGACATCGCCCGGGCAAAGAAAAAGGCCTTCGAGCAGCAATTCCAGCAGAACGAGCACTTGTTCAAGGCAGGTGAGGGCACGCGCACCGACATCCTTGAAGCCGAGTCGCGCTACGAGCTGGCCACTGCCGAAGAGATCCAGGCCCTGGATGAGCAGGACGCGTCACTCAGGGAGCTGGGCGCGTTGATCGGCGTGCAAAGCGTCAACATCAACGACCTGGCGCCGCTGAACCAGAGCTTTGCCGCGTTCACCCTGACCCCGGCCAACTACGACACCTGGCATGAACTGGCGCTCACCAACAACCCGGTACTGGCTTCACAGCGCCAGTCGCTGGAAGTGGCGCGCTATGAAGTGGAACGCAATCGTGCCGGGCATTTGCCGCGAATCACCGCGTATGCCACGTCGCGCAAACAGGAGTCCGACAGCGGCAACACCTACAACCAGCGCTACGACACCAACACTATTGGCGTCGAAGTGAGCATGCCGCTGTATGCCGGTGGCGGCATTTCGGCCTCCACCCGCCAGGCCAGCCGCGCAATGGAGCAGGCCGAGTACGAGCTGGAAGGCAAGACCCGCGAAACCCTGATCGAGCTGCGCCGCCAGTTCAGTGCGTGTCTGTCGGGCGTGAGCAAGCTGCGTGCCTACCAGAAAGCCTTGGTATCCGCCGAGGCGCTGGTGGTGTCGACCAAGCAGAGCATCCTTGGTGGCGAGCGGGTCAACCTTGATGCGCTGAATGCCGAGCAGCAGCTCTACAGCACTCGCCGCGACCTGGCCCAGGCGCGGTACGACTACCTGATGGCCTGGACCAAATTGCACTACTACGCGGGCAACTTGCGCGACACCGACCTGGCCAAGGTAGACGAGGCCTTCGGCCCGGATAAAAACCTGTAGGAGTTCGCTCCTATAAGGGGAATAACAATAATCAGGAGTGTGCAGATGATCACTGATTCACCGCGTTTCAAACCCTTCACCGCAGGTTCATTGCTGTTGTTGTCCGTTGCGGCACAGGCGCAATACACCGAGACCGGCCAAGCGGGTAACCCGGCCAGTTGGCGTTCGGCCGAATACCAAAGCGATTGGGGCCTGGGCCGTATGAAGGCCGATGAAGCCTACGCCGCCGGGATCAGCGGCCAAGGCGTGAAAATCGGCGCGCTGGACTCGGGCTTCGATGCCAATCACCCCGAAGCCTCCAAAGACCGCTTTCATGCGGTGACCGCCACCGGCACCTATGTCGACGGCAGCGCGTTCAGCACCACGGGCGCGCTCAACCCCAACAACGATTCCCACGGTACTCATGTCACCGGCACCATGGGCGCCGCCCGCGACGGCGTGGGCATGCACGGCGTGGCGTACAACGCGCAAGTCTATGTGGGCAACACCAACGCCAACGACAGCTTCCTGTTCGGCCCGACGCCAGACCCCAAGTACTTCAAGACGGTATACACCGCGATGGTGGATTCCGGCGTGCGCGCCATCAACAACAGTTGGGGCAGCCAGCCCAAGGATGTCAGCTACCAGACCCTCGGTGACCTGCACGCCGCCTATGCCCAGCACTACAACCGTGGCACCTGGCTGGACGCCGCGGCGGATGTGGCCAAGGCCGGGGTGATCAACGTGTTCAGCGCCGGCAACAGCGGCTATGCCAATGCCAGCGTGCGCTCGGCCTTGCCGTATTTTCAGCCGGAACTGGAAGGCCACTGGCTGGCGGTGTCGGGGCTGGATAAGGCTAATAACCAGAAATACAACAAGTGCGGTATCGCCAAATACTGGTGCATTTCCACGCCCGGCGCGCTGATCAACAGCACTATTCCCGACGGTGGTTATGGGGTCAAATCCGGCACCTCGATGTCGGCACCCCATGCCACCGGGGCGTTGGCGCTGGTGATGGAGCGCTATCCCTATATGACCAACGAGCAAGCGTTGCAGGTGTTGCTGACCACTGCCACGCAGCTTGACGGTTCGATCACCCAGGCGCCCAACGCAATCGTCGGTTGGGGCGTGCCGGACCTCGGCAGGGCGATGCACGGCCCGGGTCAACTGCTGGGAGCCATGGATGTGAACCTGGCAGCCGGGCAGGGTGATGTGTGGAGCAACGGTATCTCCGACCAGGCCTTGCTTGCGCGCCAGGCCGAGGACCGCGCCGAGCACAGCGCCTGGCAGCAAACCCTGATCGACAAGGGCTGGCAGAACGGCGTGAGCGCCACCGCCAGCCAGCAGGACCAGACCGACTACGCCATCGGCAACGCCCGCGACCAGGCAGCGGCGAACCGTGTGTATGAAGGCAGCCTGATCAAATCTGGCGCCGGCAGCCTGGTCCTCAGCGGTGACAGCACCTATCGGGGCGCGACTATCGTCAATGGCGGCCTGCTCGCGGTGAACGGTTCGCTGACCTCGGCAGTCACCGTGAATGACAGCGGCACCCTTGGCGGTTCCGGGCGTATCGCCGCGTTGTCGGTAAACAACGGCGGCCGCGTGGCACCGGGCAATTCCGTGGGCACCTTGCAGGTAGCGGGAGATGTGAACCTCGGCGCGGGCTCGACCTATGCAGTGGAACTGACGCCCACCAGCAGCGACCGTATTGTCGCGGGCGGCAAGGCGGTCCTGGGCGGCGGCACCGTCACCTTGGCGCTGGAAAACAGCCCCACGTTACTCAGTCAAAGTCAGGTCCAAAGCCTGATTGGCCGGCAATACTCGATCCTTGAGGCCGCGGGCGGCATCCAGGGCCAGTTTGGCCAAGTGCTACCCAACTACCTGTTCCTCGGTGGCACCCTCGACTATGCCGCCAACGCTGTGCAACTGAACGTGGGGCGCAACGACGCGAGTTTTGCCAGCGTCGCCGCCACCCGTAACCAGCGCAACGTGGCGGCGGCTGCCGAGCAATTGGGCGCCAGCAACCCGGTGTATGAAAGCCTGTTGCAGTCGCAGTCAGTCGCCACCGCCCAGCAGGGTTTGCAGCAACTGTCCGGTGAAATCTACCCCGCCGTCGGCGCGATGCTGATCAACGACAGCCTGCAACTGCGCAATGCCGTGGGCGAGCGCCTGCGCCACGTACCAGTGAGCGGCGAAAGCAACCTGTGGTTCAAGGCGCTCGGTGCCTGGGGCAAGAGTGACAGCCGCAGCGAAACGGCCGGTTCGACCACCTCCATCGGCGGCCTGCTGGCGGGCGTGGATGGCGCACTGGATGAGCAGACCCGCGTGGGTGTGGTCGCCGGTTACAGCGACAGCTCCTTGAATATGGGCAGCGGCACGCACTCATCGGCATCCATCGACAGCTACCACTTCGGCGCGTATGCCGGGCGCGAGCTGGGCGACTGGCGCTTGAGTGTCGGCGGTGCCTACAGCTGGCATCGCGGGGATGTGAAGCGCGACCTGCAATGGGGTGATGTCAGCGGCAAGCAAAAAACCAAGCTGGATGCGACCACAGCGCAAGTCTTCACCGAAGCAGCGTACCGCATCCGCCTGCAAGCGGTGGCCTTGGAACCGTTCGCCAACCTGGCCTATGTGCACCTGAACAGCGAGTCGTTCCACGAAAAAGGCGATGCCGCCGCCCTGGAACGCGGCAGTGACCGCCGCGATGCGGTGCTCAGCACCCTTGGCGTACGGGCATTGAAAACCCTGGCCCTCAATGACCACCAGCAACTGGAACTCTCCGGTTCGTTGGGCTGGCAACACAGCCTCACCGCCGTGGAATCCGAAGAGCACTTCGCGTTTGTCGCAGGCGGGCCTTCATTCGCCGTGCGCAGTGCGCCGTTGCTGCGTGACGCTGCTTTGGTGGGGCTGCAAGCCAGCCTGGCGCTGAATGCCGCGACGCGGGTCAACCTGGATTACAACGGCCAGTTGGGTGGCCGCGCGAAAACCCAGGGTGTGGGTTTGAGCCTGAACTGGCAGTTCTGAAGACACCGCGAACAAAAAATGTGGGAGCAGGCAAGCCAGCGCCCACATTGAATCGGCGGTGTTCTGGAGAAAGTGATTTACACACGTGCAATAAGAAAACTAAGGAAGGTCACCGTGAAAAAACGCAAGTCAGGGTTAACTACCGCCATCCACACCGGCCCGGGCTACCCGCTCAAGGCGCTGAGCTGCGTGCCATACGGCGCGTTGCTGTGTTGCCTGGCAAGCCTGGGAACCGCTCAGGCTGCACCCTATGTGGAAACCGGCAAGCTGGGTGATGCCGCCAGTTGGCGCAGCAACGAGTTCAAGGCCGACTGGGGCTTGGGCGCCGTGCATGCCGACACCGCGTATGCCGCCGGCTACACCGGCAAGGGCGTCAAGCTGGGGATCTTTGACCAGCCGGTGTATGCCCAGCACCCGGAATTCGCCAGCCCCGACAAGGTGGTGACGATTGTCACCGAGGGCATTCGCCAATATACCGACCCGTATATCCCGGTGAAGGCCGGTGATGCGTTCCGCTACGACGGCACGCCGTCCAAGGACTCCAACGGCAAGCTGGGTAACCACGGCACCCACGTCGGCGGCATTGCTGCGGGTAACCGCGATGGCGGGCCGATGCATGGCGTGGCGTTCAATGCGCAAATCCTCACCGCCGAAAACGGTGACCCGGGCCCGGAAGACGGGATTATCCTCGGCAACGATGGCGCGGTTTACAAGGCCGGCTGGGACGGGTTGGTTGCCAGCGGCGCACGCATCATCAACAACAGCTGGGGTATCGGCATCGGTGACCAGTACGCCAAGGGCGGCCGCGATCCGGCGTTCCCCAATTTCACCGTGAATGAAGCCCAGGCGCAGTTCAATACGATCCGGCCGATCCTCGGCACGATCGCAGGTGGTGCTTATCAAGGCGCCATCGACGCGGCCCGCAGTGGTGTGCTGACCATCTTTGCCGCCGGTAACGACTACAACCGCAACAACCCGGACGCGATTTCCGGCCTGGCGTATTTTGTGCCGGAGATTGCGCCGAACTGGCTGTCGGTGGCGGCATTGCAGCAGAACCCGGACACCGCCAGCCCTGATCCGTATGTGATCAGCACCTTCTCTTCACGTTGCGGCTATGCGGCGAGTTTTTGCGTATCGGCACCCGGTACCAAGATCTACAGCTCGATCATCAACGGCACCGACCTGAACAACCTGACCACCGACTGGGCCAACAAAAACGGCACCTCCATGGCCGCCCCCCATGTGGCGGGTGCAGCAGCGGTGCTGATGGAGCGCTTCGAGTACATGAGCGGCGACCAGATCTCCACGGTGCTCAAGACCACGGCCACTGACCTCGGCGCGCCGGGTATCGACTCGCTGTATGGCTGGGGCATGATCAACCTGGGCAAGGCGGTCAACGGCCCGGGGATGTTTATCACCGCCGAGGACATTCCTGCCGAGTTCCGCATTGAGGGCGCCTATGGCAGCGGGCAGTTCGTCGCGGACCTGCCGGGCGTCGGTGCGGTGGTGGACGCGGGCAAACCGACCCAGCGCATTTGCAACGACGTGCACTGCGGGCTGGATGTGTGGAGCAACAACATTTCAGGCCATGGCGGCTTGACCAAGCAGGGCATCGGCACCCTGGTGCTGGCCGGCGCCAACACCTACAGCGGCCCGACCCTGGTCAATCAGGGCTTGCTGGCGGTCAACGGTTCGGTCACCTCCGATGTCATCGTCAGCCAGACCGGCGTAATCGGTGGCTCGGGGCGTATCGGCTCGCTGACGGCAAATAGCGGCGGCGCCGTGGCGCCGGGCAATTCCATTGGCACCCTGAACGTGGCGGGTAATGTCACCTTCAACCCGGGCTCGACCTACGCTGTGGAATTATCGCCTACCAGCAGCGACCGTATCGTCGCCGGGGGTACCGCCACGCTCAATGGCGGCACCGTAACCCTGGCCCTGGAAAACAGCCCGACACTGTTGAGTGCAACCCAGGCCCAAAGCCTGATCGGCCGTCAGTACAACATCCTGCAAGCGGCGGGCGGTGTCACCGGCAGTTTTGGTGCTGTACTGCCCAACTATCTGTTTGTCGGCGGCACCTTGAATTACGCGGCCAACGGTGTGCAGTTAGACGTGACACGCACCAACAGCTTCGCCAGTGTTGCTGCTACACCGAACCAACGCGCCGTGGCCGCAGCCGCTGAGCAATTGGGTGCGGGCAATGGCGTGTATGAAAGCTTGCTGTTGGCACCGACGGCCGCTTCGGCCCAGGGCGCGTTCCAGCAACTGAGCGGTGAAGTCTATCCGGCGCTGCAAACTGCATTGGTCAATGACAGCCGTTATGTACGCGAAGCAGTGGGCGAGCGCCTGCGCAATGGCGAGATGGGCGCAACCAGCCAAGCCATCGACAGCCGTGGCAACGTATGGGTCAAGGCCCTGGGCGCCTGGGGCAAGACCGACAGCCGCAGCGACACCGCTGGCTATAACACCTCCATCGGCGGGATGCTTGCCGGGGTGGACGGTGCCCTCGACGACGCCACGCGCATTGGTCTGGTCGCGGGTTACAGCGATACCTCGCTGAACATGGGCAGCGACACCCATAGCCGCGCCTCGGTCGACAGCTACCACTTCGGTGCTTATGCCGGGCATGAAATCGGCGCCTGGCGCCTGAGCGGTGGGGCGACCTACAGCTGGCACCGCGCCGATGTGAAGCGCGACCTGCAATACGGCGATGTCGCCGGCAAGCAAAAGGCCAAGGTCGATGCGCACAGCACCCAGGTGTTCACCGAAGCGGCGTATCGCATCAACCTGCAACCGCTGGCCCTGGAGCCGTTCGCCAACCTGGCCTATGTGCACCTGGACACGGACAGCTTCAAAGAGAAGGGCGATGCCGCTGCGCTGAAAAGTGGCGACGACAGCCGCGACCTGGTGTTGAGCACCTTGGGTGTGCGCGCCTTGAAGACCTTCAACGTCAACGACCACCAGCAATTGGAAGTCTCCGGCACTCTGGGCTGGCAGCACAACCTGAGCAGCACCGATTCCGAGCAACACCTGGCGTTTGCCTCCGGTGGCCCGTCGTTCGCGGTCGAAAGTGCGCCGATGGTGCGGGATGCCGCACTGGTTGGGGCACGGGTCAGCCTGGCGTTGAGCAAGGATGCGCGGGTGAACTTTGACTACAACGGCCTGCTGGCCAGCAAAGAGAAGGTGCACGGCGTCGGCTTGAGCCTGGACTGGGCGTTCTAAAGGTCAGGTGTAGTTGGTTGTGGCGAGGGAGCAAGCTCCCTCGCCACAGAAGCTCACTCCTACAGTAGGTAACGGATAACAGGTGTTTTGGCTTTCTCTACAAATCCAACAACAGAGAGGCACTACCAATGGGTATCTTTGACTATAAAAACCTCGGCACCGAGGGTTCCAAAACGTTGTTCGCCGATGCGATGGCGATCACGATGTATTCCTACCACAACCTGGATAACGGCTTTGCCGTGGGTTACCAGAACAACGGCTTGGGCCTTGGCCTGCCGGCCACGCTGGTGAGCGCGCTGATTGGCAGCGGCAACGCCCAAGGCGTGATTCCCGGGATCCCGTGGAACCCGGATTCAGAAAAAGCCGCCCTCGACGCAGTGCAACAGGCCGGTTGGACCCCCATCAGCGCCAGCACCCTGGGCTATACCGGCAAGGTCGATGCCCGTGGCACCTTCTTTGGCGAAAAGGCTGCCTACGGTACCGCCCAAGTGGAAGTGCTGGGCAAATACGATGACGCCGGCAAACTGCTGGAAATCGGCATCGGCTTCCGTGGCACCTCGGGGCCACGGGAAAGCCTGATCACCGATTCCATCGGGGATGTGATCAGTGACCTGCTTGCTGCATTCGGTCCCAAGGACTATGCAAAAAATTACGCTGGCGAGGCGTTTGGCAACTTGCTCGGCGACGTCGCTGACTATGCCAGCGCCCAGGGCCTGAGCGGCAAGGATGTGGTGGTCAGCGGCCACAGCCTGGGCGGCCTTGCGGTCAACAGCATGGCGGATCTGAGCGGGAGCAAATGGTCAGGGTTCTACACCGATTCCAATTACGTAGCCTATGCGTCGCCCACCCAAAGCGCCGGCGACAAGGTGCTTAACGTCGGCTACGAAAACGACCCGGTATTCCGGGCGCTGGACGGTTCCTCATTCAACCTGTCGTCCCTGGGCGTACACGACAAACCCCACGAATCGAGCACCGACAATATTGTCAGCTTCAACGACCACTACGCTTCCGCACTGTGGAACGTGCTGCCGTTTTCCATCCTCAACCTGCCGACCTGGGTCTCGCACTTGCCCACCGGTTATGGCGACGGCATGACGCGCATCCTCGAGTCCGGCTTCTACGAGCAGATGACCCGTGACTCCACAGTGATCGTCGCCAACCTGTCCGATCCGGCACGGGCCAACACCTGGGTGCAGGACTTGAACCGCAACGCCGAGGCGCACAAGGGCAATACCTTTATCATCGGCAGCGACGGCGACGACCTGATCAAGGGCGGCAGGGGGGCGGACTTTATCGAAGGCGGCAAGGGTAATGATACGATCCGCGACAGCAGCGGGCATAACACGTTTTTGTTCAGTGGGCAGTTTGGTAATGATCGAGTGATTGGCTATCAGTCGACAGACAAGCTGGTGTTCAACGATGTGCAGGGCAGTACCGATTATCGCGATCACACCAAGGTGGTTGGCGGGGATACGGTGATCAGTTTTGGTGCCGATTCGGTGACGTTGGTGGGCGTGAGCAGTCTGTCGGGGGAGGGGATTGTTATCGCTTAAGTTGGAATGCGGTTGAAAACTGTGGGAGGGGGCCTGCCCCCTCCCACATTTGATCGGTGTTGATTCGAAGATTAGTTTTCCTTGCGCACCGTGGCTACATCATCGGCCTTGATGCGAATGCGCTTGCCGGCGATATCGGTAAATTCATAGAAGCCGTCGGCTGTCTTGGCGTTGGGCGTGTCCTTGGTCAAATACTGCGTGCCATTTTGCAATGTCACTACCGTTTGCGTGGAGCAACCGGCCAATACCAGAAAAGTGAGTGCAACCAGCGGCAGACCCAAATTCTTCATGTTCATAACCCTTACCTTTAACCCTGAAAAGTCCCGCAGCATCTGGCTGTGGGCTATAAATGTTACGCGATCAACTCCCTCATCTGATCGTTTTTTTGCAAAAAGTTGCAGGCGCCATTTATCTATTACCGATTGCAACAACGGCTTTGCATCGGCACTCTGTATGCATAACCAGTATTTGACTCCCTTGCGCCATGGCCAACCCCCTCGAAGACCCCTTGTATTACCTGCATAACTTCCGCCAGGTCCTGGCCTGGCTGGGGCAACGCTATGCCGATCTGCTCGATGCGGACGAACAGCATTTCATTCAGCAATTTGACAGGTTGCCCCAGGCGTCCCAGGCGTTATTGGTGCGCATGGTGATGCGCAAGGGTGTGCATTTTCGCGGCGCCAAGCTTAATTATGTGGAAATCGGCTGCCCCCATGCGGCCGCGGGCCCATTACGAGAACTGGGATGGGTGGATGACCAAAGCCCGCTGCCGTTTGCCACCTTGTTCGCCTTGCTGCAAAAGGGCGAAATCCTCGGCGCGTTCAGGCCCTGGATCGATCAGCCCAAGGGCAACAAGGCCACCTGGCTCGAACCGCTGGCGGCGCAGTTCAGCGAGCCGCGCAGTTTTGCTCAATGGTGCCCGGGCTTGGATGATGTGCTCTATAGCCTTACGGTCATGGCGTTGTGTGATCGCCTGCGCTTGATGTTCTTTGGCAACCTGCACCAGGACTGGTCCGAGTTCGTGCTGGCAGACCTGGGCATCTACACCTATGAAAAAGTCGAGATTTGCGCCGAGTCCCGCGGGTTACGCACGCGTGACGACGTGGTGGGGTTCCTGTTCCTGCACCAGTGCCAGCAAGCGTTTGAAGCCGGTGAGGCATTGGACACGCTGCTGGTGCAGATCGCTGGCCTGTGCACCGACAACCCCTGGCTGGAAAAACGCCGCGCCAAGCTGTTGTTCCAGATCGGCCAGTATTGCGAGCGCTGCGCCGAGCTTGCGCTGGCTGAACAGATCTACCTTGCCTGCGCCTATCCCGGTGCACGTGCGCGGTTGATCCGGGTCGTTGAGCGCCAAGAGGATTACGCCCGAGCGCTGGCCCTGGCCACCGCAGCTCAGCAGGCCCCGGAAAGCGCCGCTGAACAACAGCACTTGCTGCGTGTATTGCCGCGCCTGCGCCGCAAACTCGGCGAACCGGCGTTGCCCAAGGCCAAGCCGCAAGCGGTTGCACGCCTTGACCTGGCACTCGCCCAGGCGCCGCTGATGTCGGTGGAATACTGCGTCCAGGCGCACCTGAACGAGCCCGAGGCACCGGTGCATTACGTCGAGAATGGGTTGATCAACTCGCTGTTCGGCCTGTTGTGCTGGGAAGCGATTTTCGCGCCACTGCCGGGCGCGTTCTTCCATCCGTTCCAGCGTGGGCCGGCGGACCTGCACAGCGAAGACTTCCATCAACGCCGCGAGGCGTTGTTTGCTGCGTGTTTCGAGCAACTGGGGGATGAGCGCTACAAGGCCACCATCCGCCAACGTTTTCTGGACAAATGGGGTATCCAATCACCTTTCGTGTTTTGGAACCTGCTCAGCGAAGAGCTGTTGGAGCAAGCCCTGGCCTGCCTGCCCGCCGAGCACCTGCGCCATTGGTTCACACGCCTGCTGCTGGATATCCGCGCCAACCGCACCGGAATGCCGGACCTGATCCAGTTCTGGCCTGCACAAAAAACCTACCGCATGATCGAGGTCAAGGGCCCGGGCGACCGCCTGCAAGACAACCAACTGCGCTGGCTGCAATTTTGCGGCGAGTACCAGATGCCGGTCACCGTCTGTTACGTGCGCTGGGCGGAGCAACCCGCTTGAGTTACAGCGTGGCCGTACGGGCGCTGTGTGAGTTCACGGCCAAGGTCGGCGACCTTGACCTGCGCTTTACCCCGTCGCCCAGCGCCCAGGAAGGTATCGTCGGCCACCGTACGGTGGCGTCCCGGCGCAGCGCGCACTACCAGAATGAAGTCGCCCTGGAGGGGCAATACCAGCAGCTCAACGTGCGGGGCAGGGCGGACGGCTACGACCCCGACGCCAACCGCCTTGAAGAAGTCAAAACCTACCGCGGCGACCTCTCTGCCCAGCCCGCCAACCATCGGCAACTGCACTGGGCCCAGGTCAAGGTGTATGGCTGGCTGATGTGCCAGAAGCTCGGCCTCGGCGAAATCGACTTGGCGCTGGTGTACTTCGATATCGTTGGCGAAGGCGAGACGCTGCTGAACCAACGTTTCGACGCGGCGCAGCTTGAGCGCTTTTTCAATCAGCAATGTGCGTTGTTCCTCGACTGGGCCCAATTGGAAATGCAGCACCGCGATAAGCGCAACAAGGCCGCCCAAGCCCTGGCATTTCCCCATGCCGATTTTCGTCCCGGGCAGCGTACGTTGGCCGAGTCGGTCTACAAGGCGGTCAGCACCGGTCGTTGCCTGATGGCCCAGGCGCCCACGGGCATCGGCAAGACCGTCGGTACCCTCTTCCCGATGCTCAAGGCGCTGGCGCCGCAGCAGCTGGACAAGGTGTTCTTCCTTACCGCCAAAACGCCGGGGCGCAAGCTCGCCCTGGATGCCGCCCAGGTGCTGTACGACAGCAGTCCGGATCTGCCGCTGCGTGTACTTGAGCTGGTTGCACGGGACAAGGCGTGCGAACACCTGGATAAAGCCTGCCATGGTGATTCCTGCCCACTGGCCAAGGGTTTTTACGACCGCTTGCCCGCCGCCCGCCATGCCGCGTCCAGGGTTCGCCTGCTCGATCAGCGCAGCCTGCGCAGTGTGGCGCTGGCCCATGACGTGTGCCCGTATTACCTCAGCCAGGAAATGGCGCGCTGGGCCGACCTGGTGGTCGCCGACTACAACTATTTTTTCGACTTCGGCGCCCTGTTATTCGGCCTGGCGCAGTTGAACCAATGGCGTGTTGCGACGCTGGTCGACGAGGCCCATAACCTGGTGGAACGCGCCCGTTCGATGTACAGCGCCAGCCTCGACCAATACAGCCTCAAGACCTTGCGCGATACCGCGCCCGAGCCGCTGAACAAACCCTTGCAGCGCCTGAACCGCGAGTGGAACGCGTTGCACAAGGAACAAGTCGCGCCGTATCAGGCCTATGCCACCCGGCCCGACAAACTGCTACAGGCCCTGAGCCTGTGCACCAGCGCCATGGGCGACTACTTCAACGATCACCCCGAGTCCCTCAATGGAGACCTGCAAGCCTTCTACTTTGAAGCACTGCAATTTTCCAAGGTGGCCGAGCTATTCAACGAACACTTCATCTTCGACATCAGCAAGCGCCAGTTCAGTGGCAAGCGCAGTAGCTCGACCCTGTGCCTGCGTAATGTGGTGCCGGCCGAATTCATCCGGCCCCGATTGACGGCGGCTCGCAGCAGCGTGCTGTTTTCCGCGACCCTGAGCCCACGCCACTATTACGCCGATTTACTCGGGTTGCCGGCGGATACTGCCTGGGTCGATGTAGAGTCGCCGTTCAAGGCCGAGCAATTGCAGGTCAGCATCGTTGAGCGCATCTCTACACGCTTTGTGCACCGCCAGGCGTCGCTGGAACCTATTGTGGAATTGATCGCCCGGCAATTTGCCGAGCAGCCGGGCAACTACCTGGCGTTTTTCTCCAGCTTCGATTACCTGCAGCAAGTGGCGCAGTTACTCGCCGAGCGACACCCGCAGATTGCACTGTGGCTGCAGTCACGCGGCATGGCCGAGGCCGAGCGCCAGGCGTTCCTGGACCAGTTCACCCAGCACAGCCAAGGCATCGGTTTTGCGGTATTGGGCGGCGCGTTTGGCGAAGGTATCGACCTGCCGGGGGCGCGTTTGATTGGCGCTTTTATTGCCACCCTGGGCTTGCCGCAACTCAACCCGGTGAATGAACAGATCAAGGCACGCATGGGCGAGGTTTTCGGCGCGGGGTATGACTACACCTACCTGTATCCCGGCATCCAGAAGGTGGTGCAAGCGGCGGGGAGGGTGATCCGCAGCCAGCACGATCGCGGCGTGGTAATGCTGATCGATGACCGCTTTGGCGAGGCACGGGTTCGACAGTTGCTGCCGAGGTGGTGGGCGATCAATGTTTGACAGATTACGGCGATTCAAATGTGGGAGGGGGCTTGCTCCCGATTGCGGCGTATCTGCCAGCCAGTATGTAGCTGACCCACCGCTATCGGGAGCAAGCCCCCTCCCACATTTGAGCGGTGGTGTTGCTTAGATTACTTCCAGGTAAGAACTGTGTATCGCCCGCGCCAACTCGCGCACGGTGTCGATAAAGTCCGTCAACCGGGCGTGCAGTCCATCTTCCAGAATCTCATCGATCCCGGTATACCGCAGCCTTGCTTCGAACTCCGCCGCCAGGCGCTGCGCCGTGCGTCCGTAACTGCCGGGCAAGTCGGCGAGGATATGGCTCAACTCTTCGATGCACGCGTGCAGCGAGCGCGGGACATCGCTGCGTAACAGCAGTAGCTCCGAGACCGAGCGTGCATTCAGGGCGTTGGGGTATAACTCGGTGTACGCCTCGAACGAGGACAGCGCACGCAGCAGGGCGCTCCACTGGTAATAACCGCGAGCCGACAAGTCGCTGACTTCTTCGGACTCTTCACCAAACATCTCATAGCGCGCATCCAGCAGGCGCAAGGTGTTGTCGGCGCGTTCGACAAAGGTGCCAAGGCGAATAAACCGGTAGGCGTCATTGCGCATGATGGTGCCCGAGGTCGCGCCGCGAAACAGGTGCGAGCGTTGCTTGACCCAGTCGCAGAAGTGGCTGATGCCATGCCGCGCCAGGCCGCCGGCGGCGATGCTGCGCATTTCCAGCCAGGTGGCGTTGAGGTTTTCCCACATATCGGCGGTGATGCGCCCGCGCACGGCGTGGGCATTGCCTCGGGCGGCGCGCAGGCAGTTGTAAATGCTGGCCGGGTTTTCTTCGTCCAGGGCGAAGAAGTGCAACATGCGCTCGGCATCCAGGGTCTGGTGACGCTCCAGGTAGCTGTCCAGGGTGCCGCTGCTGAGCAACGACATTGCCAGCTCATCCAGGCCATCGCTGCGCCCGGCCTGGGGCATCAACGACAGTGAATAACTGACTTCCAACATGCGCGCCAGGTTCTCGGCGCGTTCCAGGTAGCGCGACATCCAGTACAGATCAGCAGCGGTTCTACTCAACATACTCAGCCCTCCACCACCCAGGTGTCCTTGGTTCCGCCGCCTTGCGACGAGTTGACGACCAGCGAACCTTCCTTCAGCGCCACGCGGGTCAAGCCGCCCGGCACCAGGCGGGTTTCCTTGCCCGAGAGCACGAAGGGGCGCAGGTCGATATGCCGGGGCGCGATGCCGTTTTCGACAAAGGTCGGGCAAGTGGACAGGCTCAAGGTCGGTTGGGCGATATAAGCGTGGGGACGCGCCTTGATGCGCTGGCGAAAATCTTCGATCTCGGCTGCGCTGGAGGCGGGGCCCACCAACATGCCGTAGCCGCCGGAACCCTGGGTTTCCTTGACCACCAGTTGTTCCAGGTTGGCCAGCACATGGGACAGTTCATCGGGCTTGCGGCACTGGAAGGTCGGTACGTTTTGCAGCACCGGCTCCTCGTCCAGATAGAAGCGGATCATCGCCGGCACATAGGGGTAGATCGACTTGTCGTCAGCCACCCCGGTGCCGATCGCGTTGGCGAGCACCACATTACCCGCGCAATAGGCCGCCACCAGGCCGGGTACGCCGAGCATTGACTTGGGGTTGAACGCCTCGGGGTCAAGGAAGGCGTCGTCGATGCGCCGGTAGATCACGTCCACCGCCTTGGGGCCATCGGTGGTGCGCATGAATACCTTGAGGTCGTGCACGAACAGATCGGCGCCTTCGACCAGCTCCACGCCCATTTCCCGCGCCAGGAACGCGTGTTCGAAAAAAGCGCTGTTGAAGCGCCCAGGGGTCAATACCACCACATTGGGGTTATCGAGGCGGCTGGCGCTTTTCAAGGTCTTGAGCAGCAGGTTGGGGTAGTGGTCCACCGGCGCAATGCGTTGCTTGGCGAACACTTCCGGGAACAGGCGCATCATCATCTTGCGGTCTTCGAGCATGTAGCTCACGCCGCTGGGGGTACGCAGGTTGTCTTCGAGCACGTAATAGGTGCCGTCGCCGTCGCGTACCAGGTCGACACCGGAGATGTGCGAGTAAATGTCGCGGTGCAGGTCCAGGCCGACCATCGCCTTCTGATAGCCCTCGTTGCCCAGCACCTGTTCTGCCGGAATGATCCCGGCCTTGATAATGCGCTGGTCGTGGTAGATGTCGGCGAGGAACATGTTCAGTGCGTTGACCCGCTGGATACAGCCGCGCTCGATCAGGCTCCACTCACTGGCGGGGATGCTGCGGGGGATGATGTCGAAGGGAATCAGGCGTTCGGTGTCTTGCTCGTCGCCATACAGGGTGAAGGTGATCCCGGCGCGATGGAACAGCAAGTCGGCTTCACGGCGACGCTGGGCCAGCAGTTCCGGCGGCGTGTTGGCCAGCCAGCGGGAAAAATCCTGATAGTGGGCGCGGCATACGCCGTTTGCGTCATTCATTTCATCGAAGAAAGTTCGAGCCATTCCAGTACCTTGTCAGTGCCGAGGGTTTCCTGGGTGGCACTGCCGCTTAAAAAACGCATGTTCTTATGAGCCCGTGGCTGAGGGTGCCAACAGGCCTGGTCCTTACTTTCTTATGGAGTCGGCTCTGGGTCGCGGGGTAACGAATGCTCCTGTTTTCGGGTAGATGAATGGATAAAGCAAGGGATGTGCCGGAACGCACACAAGGTGGCAATTACCTATGGCGAGCGAGCTTGCTCGCGCTGGAGTGCGCAGCGCTCGCGCTTTTGTGGGGGCCTGCTGCGCAGCCCAGCGCGAGCAAGCTCGCTCGCCACAGAAGCGGGCTCACCACAAGGGGGCAGAGGGTGCCCTGACTTGGTGCGCAAGAAACTTGAACTTCATCCACGCCCGATTCTTCTAATGAGTCCCGTCACTTTGTGGAGCATCGTTGTGCCCCGAATCATCTCCCCAAACACGCCGGAAGCGGCCCTGACCGACCATAGTGAACACAACGCCAAGATCTTCGGCTCGCCCAAGGATCGCCTCGACTTCTACCGGCGCGAGATCCAGTACGAAACCAGCATCCTGGCCAACCGCACTGACGCTTACCTCACTGCGCAATCGTTTCTGGTGATCGCTTTCGTGTCCGGCATGGGCAACCTCAACCCGGAATGGGGCAAGCTGTTCACGCTGGTGGTGCCGGTGATCCTCGCCGCGCTGGGTATTCTCAGCTCGCTCAACGCCTGGCCTGGCATACGCGCGGCCTACCAGATCATTGATCACTGGCACTACAAGCAAAGCGAATTGCTGCGCAGCGAGCCGGTGATGGGCCTGGCCTACGATGAATCGCCGCTGTTTTCCGAAATGGAGTCCAGTCACAAGGGCTATCGCAAGTCGTTGCTGTTTTCCATGCGCGCGCCGTGGTTGTTCATGGTGTTCTGGCTGGTGCTGGGCATCTATGCGTTTTATATCCAGGTGGACAATCCACTGCGCTGAGCAATCGGACGGAACTTCACTGGGGCACGTGACGCCTTAGCTTTACGCGGTAAAGATTTATCACCGGTCTGTGAAGAGGTATGCCATGTCTACATCCAACGATCCCCAAACCAGCAACCGCAATGACCCTGCCATCGATGGTGGCGAGCCAGCTCCGGGCACCGCTGCCGATGCGCCCAAGGACCCGACGCCTGCCAGCGACCCCAAGGCCAAGGAGAACGACTACAGTCCAGACTTCAAGCCTGAGCGCGAGCACAAGCCTGAAACCGATGCCGATATCGATACCCAAGGCGGTTAACGGAGACGGTCATGTCAAAAGAACTCGACGAAGAACTCAACGACCCCGGCAATGAAGATCCGGGTTCGCTGATGGATGATGCGCAAGTGCCGCTCAACGATCTGGATGAAGCGGCCGACGTCGGCAATACCGACAGTCAGGATTGATCGGGCGGCGGGCCAAAGGGATCGGTGAGCTTGAACAGTAGGTATTCTTACTGTGCTTGATCCACTGAAACCTTCTGGCCCGGTACGCGGTTATCCGTCACGCCAAGCGCGGCGCAGGATTCATTTTTTGTGCGCGGCGCGTCGTTCGTACCACGCCAGCAAGGGCTGGGTGCTGAGGCCATGCACCATCACGCTCAGCGCGATCACCGAGAGGGTCAGGTTCACCGCCACGGCGCTGCTGGTACCGATCAGCCCATGGTTGAGCGCATAGAACAGGTAGTAGAGGCTGCCGATCCCACGAATACCAAACCAACTGACCAGGCTGCGTTGTCGCCGATCCAGCAGGCTGCCCCAAGGCATCGCAAACACGCTGAGCGGGCGAACCACACAGAACAGCAACGCCGCCACCGCCAGCGCGCGCCAATCCCAATGGCTGACCAACACGATGCCCAATACGCTGACCAGGAACACTTCCATCGAGCGCTCGACCAGGCTGCCAAAAGCCAGCATGTCGCCCATCATCACGCCGGCGGCGATCTGGGTGTCCTTCAACTGGCTGACGTCACCGTGCAGCGCCTGCTCGGGCTCGATCTCCAGATGGCCCACCACCGGCTGGGCCAGGTGCTCGGCCGGCGTTTGCGCATAACCGGTGGATTTGACCTCGGCCTGGCGCAGCCCCAGGCCCGCCGCAAACACCGACAAGAAGCCGTAGCCGCCGACCGCTTCAGCCGTCACATACGCCAGGGCAATCAGCGCGAGGGTGAGGTAGTCATTCGGTGACAGGGTGCTATCGGCATTGATCAAGCGCAGGCGCAGGGTGATACGGCCAATGCCGCGGCCCATCCAGTAACCCATCAACAGCCCGGCCGGTACCGCCCACAGCAGGTTCTTCAGCACCCAGCCGCCGAACCAGTCGCCGTCGAAACCGCCATGTTGCATGAACAGCAGGCCAAAAATCACAAAAGGAAACGCAGTGCCGTCGTTCAACCCTGCTTCGCCGGACAGGCCGAATCGCAACGCGTCATAGTCCTGGGCATTGTTGACCTGCACCAGGCCGGCCAGCACCGGATCTGTGGGCGCCAGCATCGCCCCCACCAGCAATGAAACGCCCCAGGTTAAATCGAACAGGTAGTGCAGTAACAGGCAGGTGCCGAGGATGGTCAGCAGCATCACCGGCCCGGCCATGCCAAAGGCGATGCGCCAGGTGCGGTGCTTGAGCGGCAGGCGCAATTTCAAACCGCTGACAAACAGCGAAAACAGCACCGCCACTTCCGTCAGGTGCTCCATCCAGCGCGCTGAGCCCTTCACGTCCAGGTGCAACAAGTCCACGCCCAGCGGGCCAATGGCGATGCCCAGCAACAAGCACACCGCTGAGGTGGTCACCGGCATCCAGCGCAAATAGGAGGAGGTGAGGGCGAGGGTGAGCAGTACGGCGCCCAATACGGCCAACCATAGAATGAAAGTCATCGTGCGTGTTCCAGGGCCGTGGTCTATGCAGGTTTGAGAACAGCGACCGGGAGGGGGTTCAATGTGATTGCCTGCCACGGGGACAAGGCCCTATTTATCCATTGAACGACGGTTTGCTATGCACTAAGTTGACCGATTGTTGCCGCGCGCATATTTATGGATTTGCGTCTTTATTCTTTCACCAGAGGCTCTGGCATGAGGTTTTCTCCCTTCGTTGAGCGAATTGCAGGGCAGGGCGTCGCCGCCTGGGACATCCACCACGCTGCGTTCGACGCTGCCGGCCAGGGCGAAGACGTCATCATCCTCAGCGTCGGCGACCCGGATTTCGCCACGCCGGCCTTTATCACTGACGCCGCCGTCAATGCCTTGCACGCGGGAGATTCCCACTACACCGAGATCGCCGGGCGCCCGGCCTTGCGCGAGGCGATCGCGACCCGTTACCGCCAGACCCTGGCCCGCCCGTTGGCGGCTGACAACGTCATCATCGTGCCCGGTGCGCAGAACGCGCTGTTCATCAGCTCGCTATGCCTGTTGCAGGCCGGCGACGAAGTGCTGGTGCTCGACCCGATGTACGTCACCTACGAAGCCACGCTCAAGGCCAGCGGCGCCACCCTGGTGCGGGTGCCCTGCAGTGCGCAGTCCGGCTTTCGACTGGATCCACCATTGCTCGCCGCCGCGATCACGCCGCGCACCCGGGCGATATTCTTTTCCAATCCGAACAACCCCACTGGCGTGGTGCTCAACCGGCAAGAGCTGCAAGCCATTGCGGACTTGGCGATCGCACATGACCTGTGGGTGGTAGTGGATGAGGTCTACGAAAGCCTGGTGTTCGACGGTCAATACCACAGCCTCGCGGCGTTGCCGGGCATGGCGCAGCGCTGCATTGTGATCGGCAGCTTGTCCAAGTCCCATGCCATGACCGGTTGGCGAATCGGTTGGCTCATCGCCCCAGCGCAAATGGTGCAGCACGCTGAAACCCTGCTGTTGAGCATGATGTACGGCTTGCCCGGCTTCGTGATGGAGGCGGCGACAGCTGCGGTGTTGGCCCATGACGAAGTCACGCAAGGCATGCTTGAGACTTACCGACGCCGACGCGACCTGGTGGTGACTGCCTTGAGCGCCTGCCCGGGCATCCGCGTGCAGGCGCCGCAAGCGGGCATGTTTGTGTTGGTGGATGTGCGCGATACGGGCCTGGGGTCCCTGGATTTCGCCTGGCGCCTGTTTCGTGAAGCTGGCGTGTCGGTGCTGGACGCGGCAGCCTTCGGCGAGCCTGCCCAGGGCTTCGTTCGGCTTTCCTTTACCTTGGGCGAGGAGCGTCTGGCGCAAGCCTGTCGGCGGATTGTGCTGTTTATTGAACAGCTTGCCAGTGAGCGGGCCGTGCACTGGGCGTGAGTACTTGCCCAACTCTCCCACAGGCTACGCAGCCCTGTTAGTCAGCCAACGGCGGCAAACGCCGTTTCACCGGGGTTTTCTTGACGATAGCGGTGTTGGTCTCGGCATAGGTATTCAGCCGGTCCAGCAGCGTGTCGAGGTGCTCCATGGTGCGTACATGCAGGCGTGCGATAAAGCAGTCGTCGCCCGTGACCTTATCGCATTCTGTGAACTCGGGGATCGCCTGGATTTGGCGTTCCACTTCCTGCAATTTGCCGGGCAGAGGGCGGATGCGCACGATGGCTTGCAGCAGGTAGCCGAAGTGCTTGGGGTCGATGTCGACGGTGTAGTGGGTCAGCACGCCGCGCTCTTCCAGGCGGCGCAGACGTTCGCTGACGCTCGGCGAAGACAAACCGGTGATGCCCGCCAGGGTCTTGAGGGACAGGCGCGAGTCGTCCATCAAGGCGGCGATCAATTGCTGGTCGATAGTGTCGATCATGAGCTTTGCCTAATAAGAAAAGGTGAATCCTGGGTTTTGCCTTTTTTAGTCGCTGTAGCCGTGTCGAGCAGATTGCCATAATTGAGCCTCACTTGAGGAGCCTCAATCATGGATACATCAATCCGTCGCGGAACCTGGGAAATGATCGCTGCCATGCTGATCTCCGGCACCATTGGCTGGTTTGTGCTGGTGTCGGGCGTGTCGGTGCTTGAGGTGGTGTTCTGGCGTTGCGTGATTGGCGCGCTGACACTGCTGCTGGTGTGCGCGTTGCTGGGGTATTTGCGCCTGGAGTTACTCAACTGGGCCAAGCTAGGGCTGGCAGTGCTCAGCGGCGTGGCGATCGTCGGTAACTGGCTGTTGCTGTTCGAGTCCTATTCCCGTGCGTCCATCGCGATCAGCACGGCGGTGTACAACGTGCAGCCGTTCATACTGGTGATGCTGGCAGCGGTGTTTCTCGGTGAGAAGATCACCGTGCAGAAAATGGCGTGGCTGAGTGTGGCGTTCCTGGGCATGTTGGCGATCGTGACCGCCCATGGTGAGCAATCGGGTGGCGGGAACTATCTTGCTGGCATTGCCTTGGCCTTGGGCGCGGCATTTTTGTACGCGGTGGCGGCGCTGATCATCAAACGCCTGAAGGACGTACCGCCGCATTTGATGGCGTTGATCCAGGTGACCACCGGCGCCGTGCTGCTGGCGCCGCTGGTGCCCTGGCACAGCTTGCCCGGGTCGACCACTGCCTGGACGGCACTGGCGACATTGGGCGTGGTGCATACCGGTTTGATGTATGTGTTGCTGTACGGGGCTATTCAGAAGCTGCCCACGGCGATGACCGGCGCGTTGTCGTTCATCTATCCGATTGCGGCGATCCTGGTCGACTGGATCGCGTTCGGGCATCGCCTGGGGTGGCTGCAATGGCTGGGTGTGGCGGCGATTCTGCTGGCCGCTGCCGGGCTGCAGCGGGGCTGGTGGTGGCCCCGCGCCCGTCAGCTCAGTGCGTGCCCTGATAGATGAGGTTTTCCGGATTGAAATGCTCTACAGCACTGCCCGGCTGCGGCAACCCAAGAATATGCCCCTTGATCTTGCCCACCACATGCATCTCGCACGGCTTGCAATCGAACTTCAAGGTCAGCACTTCGTCGCCGTGGATCAACTGCATCGGCGCGACCTTGGTCTTCACGCCGGTGACGCCCTTGGCCTGTTTGGGGCACAGGTTGAACGAGAAACGCAGGCAATGCTTGGTGATCATCACTGGCACTTCGCCGGTTTCTTCGTGGGCTTCGAAGGCCGCATCGATCAGCTTCACGCCGTGACGGTGGTAGAAGTCGCGGGCCTTCTGGTTATAGACGTTGGCCAGGAATGACAGATGCGCATCCGGATACACCGGCGGCGGGGTGGTCTCGGCCTTGCGTCCGCCCCGAGGGTGCGCCTGGATGCGGGCGGCGGTCAGGGCTTCGATCACTTCACGGCGCATGGCCTTGAGCTGCGAGTTGGGGATGAAGAACGCCTGCGGCGCGTCCAGCTCGATGCGGGTGGCGTGATACTCCGTGGTGCCGAGCTGGCCGAGCAGATCGCGCAGGGTGTCCAGTGCCTGTTCCGGCTTGTTGGCTACACCAAACGGGCCGGGCAGGGTGACACTGGCGCTGATGCCTTCTTCGCTGGTGGCGGTGAGGTGCAACTGCTCTTCACGCAGGCGTGCAACCCACGCCAGACCGATACGGCGTTCGGCGGACGTCTTGAGCAGTGCCTGTTGCCAGTTATGGTCCAGGTTACGGTTCAAAGGATGGTTGGGGCGCAACTGATGCAGGCCGGCCGGCATTTCATTCGGCTCGACGCGGTAGCGATAGCGCTTCTCGCCGTCTTCTTCGAACTCGCCTTTAGGCTCGGCGATATTGGCGCGGAACCCTACCACCTCACGCTTGACCAGCACATTCAGACCATCGCCGTTGGAAAGCGGCTCATGGGTGACTACCTGCAAGTCACGCTTGCCGGCTTTTTCCACCACACCCACCGGCAGGCCGGTAAACGTCGGGGTGTCGAACGCGCCGATGTCGATCTTGCGATCGGTGACGAAATAGTCGGTGCTGCCACGGTGGAAGGTTTTTTCCGGGTCTGGCACGAAGAAGTGCGCGGTACGCCCGCTGGAGGCACGGGCCAGATCTGGGCGGTCTTCGAGGATTTCGTCGAGGCGCTGGCGGTAGTAGGCGGTGATGTTCTTCACATAGCCCATGTCCTTGTAGCGGCCTTCGATTTTGAATGAACGCACACCCGCTTCGACCAGCGCGCGCAGGTTGGCGCTCTGGTTGTTGTCTTTCATCGACAGCAGGTGCTTTTCAAAGGCCACGACGCGGCCCTGGTCATCTTTCAAGGTGTACGGCAGACGGCAGGCCTGGGAGCAATCGCCACGGTTGGCACTGCGGCCATTCTGCGCATGGGAAATATTGCACTGCCCGGAGAACGCCACGCACAGGGCGCCGTGGATAAAGAATTCGATGGCGGCATCGGTTTCGTCGGCGATTGCGCGGATTTCCTGCAGGTTCAGCTCACGGGCCAATACCAACTGCGAGAAACCGGCCTGATCAAGAAACTTTGCCCGGCCCAGGGTGCGGATGTCGGTCTGGGTGCTGGCGTGTAGCTCGATGGGCGGAATATCCAGCTCCATCACGCCCAGATCCTGCACGATCAACGCGTCTACACCTGCGTCATACAGCTGGTGGATCAGCTTGCGCGCTGGCTCCAGCTCGTTGTCATGCAAGATGGTGTTGATGGTGGTGAAGACGCGGGCGTGGTATCGACGGGCGAATTCCACCAGCTGCGCGATATCGCTCACGTCGTTACACGCATTATGGCGAGCGCCGAAGCTCGGCCCGCCGATATAAATGGCGTCGGCGCCATGCAGAATGGCCTCGCGCGCAATGGCGACATCGCGTGCAGGGCTGAGCAATTCAAGGTGATGCTTGGGCAAGGACATAGTTTTTTTAGTCAGGCTTGTCACGGTCGAGGCGCGCATTGTAGCCGTGAAATGCCCGGCCGGCATCTACCGCAGGGCTGTCGGGCCCAGGGCCCTGTGTGGGAGGGGCTTGCTCCCGATGAGGGTGTGTCAGTAATTAAAACTGTTCTGACCCACCGCTATCGGGAGCAAGCCCCCTCCCACATTTGCTGTAGCGTCATAGATATCAGGCTTTGGCAGCCATCGCTGTTACTTCAACACGCATTCCGTCCACCGCCAATGCAGCAACACCCACCGCAGCCCGCACCGGCCATGGCTTGGCAAAAAAGCGCTTGTAGACTTCATTGAACGCAGCGCGGTCGGCCATATCGGTGAGGTAGATGGTCAGGTGCATCACCCGGTCCATGGAACTGCCGGCTTTTTCCAGCGCGACTTTGAGCGCTTGCAGGGTGCATTCGCTTTGCAGGGTGATATCGCCCAGCTCCAGGCTGCCGTCGGCGTGGGTCGGGATTTGGGTCGAGACCAGAATGCCGTTGAAGCCGATGACATCGGAGGAGATGGAGTCGGCATCTGGGTCGGGAGTGAAAGAAAGATCGTGGTTGGCCATGTAGGTCTCATGTGCAGTGCGGATCGAAGGTTGGCGAACAGTTTAAACACTGCCCGCTCGAAGGTCACGGCGCCTGCGTCTGTAGTTGCTACCCCCTCTAACAGGTAAGCTTGCGCCAGCATGTCAGTGAACGAACGATAGGGATATTGGAATGGTAGTTAAGTTAATGACGACGGCAGCGTGCTGGGACATGGACGCTAACGTGTCGGCCAGTTTTGCGCACGCGGCCCCCAAGGACCTGTTTTATTTTTGCCCTTGTTGCCTTGAGGAGGTCGTTGCGGCCATTTCAATTCTGGGCAACTTCTATTTCAGGGCGCTGAACTCTCACAAACCGCGCTGTGTGAACGAAAAAGCCCCGTCTCATGCGTCTGCGTTTCCAGGAGTGTCAGCCCCGCGACCGGCCTATATCGCGCCGCCGCTTATCCCAAGCCACTTGGGCAAACTCTCCACGCGGCGCAAAAACGCCAAACCAACGGTTACCGAGATGCAAGCTCTGGCCTCGTCGCTCCAAGCGTCGACGTCTGCGGTTATACACCCAGGCACTTTGGCTGAAGTTGTTGAAGCATGGTCTGCTATGACCGTAAACGTCCGTCAGCGAACATCGCTATCTATCGCGGGCCAGCAACTGACCTATTTCGATGCGTTTGCGCAGCTTACTGCCGCTCAAAAGAACATTGCGTCCCTGGGATGTGATCAACTCATCACCCATGCTCAGGCGACGGTGTCGCTGCTGGATAACGTAGTTTTAGTCGTAACCTGGCTCAAGTTCGATACACAAAACAAACCAGTGCCGATCAGGGTAAAAATGAAGCGCAGTGATCCAGTAGCCAATCAATTGGCCAAAGGTCAGCACGTAAGGCTGTTTCTGCATGGTCCTGCCCCTGTACTCAATGCTCAGCAAAAATACTTCGAAATGCAGAACATCAGCGAGTACCTGGGATTCATTGTGATGACGTAAAACAACTGTTTTGCGCCATCACAGTTTTTACCGCGGTGAGCCTTGGCGGTTGGATGAGTCCGATGCTGACAAGGCGAATCAGCACCGGCAGGGCAATTACTCTTTAACGTCCATGAACTCTTCAGCCCACGCCACATAGCTCTCCGGCAACGTGTAGGTGTGGGTCAGCTCCGTGGCGCTGAGATTGGACGTGCTATGGGTAAGCTGGCGTTGCGCACGCAGGCTGTCGTAGGTGGCCTTGATCGCGGCGAAGTAGGCGCCATGCCCGGCTACGACGATGCGCACGCCCAGGCTGGCCAGGCGCTCGCTGTCATGCAGTTGCGGGTTGCCGTAGGTCACCAGCATCAACGGCACGCTGAGGTTCTCGGCGATTTGCTCCAGGTGCTCGAAGTCTTTGACGCCAACCATGCAGATACCATCGGCGCCGGCCTTTTCGTAGGCTTTGGTGCGGGCGATAACATCGGCGGTGGGCAACACGCCGGCGTTGGTGCGGGCAATGATCGACAATGCGGGGTCGACGCGCGCCTCAATGGCTGCCTTGACCTTGCCGATGCCTTCTTCTACCGAGATCAAATCGGTGGACTTGCGCCCGAATTGCGCCGGCAGCAGGGTGTCTTCAATGGTCAGCGCGGCGACACCGGCGCGTTCCAGTTCTTCGACGGTACGCATCACGTTCAGCGCATTACCGTAGCCGTGGTCGGCGTCGGCAATGAAGGGTAACTGGGCGACACGGCCAATGCGGGTGGCTTGCTCAACGAACTCACTCAGGGTAATCAACGCAAAATCGGGGGCCGCCAGCACCTGCAGGGAGGCGACTGAACCGCCCAGGATTCCGACTTCAAAACCCAGGTCGGCTGCGATGCGGGCAGACATGGGGTCGAATACGGAGGCGGTTTCAACGCAGATGGGCGTTGCCAGCAGGTCACGGAAGTTACGGCGTAGCGCTGAGTGAGAAATCTTGGGCATGTTCTTTCCTGGCTTTGGTCATCGTCAAGTGACGATCAATGTCTATTCGTGGTGCCGGGAGATTACCACGCAGACGGGCAGGGGATTATGACGTTTGAGCGGGGCCGTGCTATTGAGCGACGGCGCTGTATGACTGGCCCAGGTCACGGGCCCAGCCGTCGAGCACTTCTTTTACGTTGTCGGCGGTCATCACTTGCTTGTCGTTATCCAGGGGAATGCCGGTGCCCTCGCTCACGATGGCTGCCACCACATCGCCGGTCGAGCCGTCTTCGAGGGACAGTTGCGTGGCGATCTCGCTGTCCTGGTCGCGGATGCCGGCGGCGGTGCTCACGCCCGCTGCGACCAGGGTGATCGGCAGCCATTCATACAGGCGCAAGCCTTGGGGGCTGGTGGCGATCCGGGTAATGGCGGGGCGTACCGTAAGCGTGTCGGGCCCGGGCTTTGCGGCCAGATACATGTGTTTGCCAAGCTCCGACCGCAGTACCAGGTCGTAATATCCGGTGACGTGGAAGAGGGTGCTTTGCGGTATCTGGGCGCTGGGTTCAACGGCCGGGAAAAACTGGCTGGGCGCCAGGTACACCTGCTTGTATCGGCCACGCTTCAAGGCCGGACTGACCCAACTCAGCACGGTCTGGCCCGAAGCAATCTGGTGCTCTTTAAGCAGGCTGTAATCGTGAAGAAAACCCGCGTCTTCGGGCTCGATACGGTTGCTGCTGCAGGCCGCCAGGCTCAAGGTGGCCGCCATCAATAACGGCAGTGAACGTTTGCAGGTCATCAGTGGGCTGCCTGTTCGTTCGGGTTGTCATGAGAGCATTCGATGTGCAACTGCCCATGGGTCATGATCCAATGGACAAGCTCGGCGATGGGGATGGAGTGGGCATACTCGACCCAGCGCCCGGCGTCGGGGCTGTAATGTTCGAAGTAGCGGCGCAATACGATGCGGTCCTGGTCCGCCGTCAGGCCCAGGCAGGATTCCTGGAACAGCATGGGGCTGTCCTGTGCGGGGGACGATGTGCGCTGGCTCAGCACCAATGGCCGCCCGGTGTCCTGTGCCTGCTCGGTATACCTGCTGCTAGAAACCTTCATGAACGTCTCCTTGAATGGAAGGCGTGCAGGATGCCCGACGGGTTTTTCCCGAAGATGTCCGGGTTGTGTCCGTGGCGAAGGAATGTTGCTCGATTGAAATAAATGACCCCGGCGCCGGAATGGTTTTAGATGTTTTCCTTTTTTGCCAGGGGACCTGGGAACGTGAGCAGACTGCTGATCGTCGACGACGACGGAGAAATTCGGGCATTGCTGAAGAAGTTCTTCGTGCAGCACGCCTATGAAGTCGACGTGGCTGCCGACGGAGAAGCCATGTGGGCAGCCATCGCCCGGCAGCGGCCAGACACCATTATCCTTGACCTCATGCTGCCCGGTGAAGGCGGTCTTAGCCTGTGCCAGAAAGTCCGGGCGCAGATGGGCATTCCAATCATCATGCTCACGGCCATGGGCGAGCTCAGTGATCGCATCGTCGGCCTGGAGCTGGGCGCCGACGACTATCTGACCAAACCGTTTGCTCCCCGCGAATTGCTGGCCCGTCTGCGTGCGGTGCAACGGCGGGCGGGGCAGCCCGTCGGCGCTGGCAGTGAGCATTCCCGGCCAATCATCGCGTTCTCCGGTTGGCATCTGGATATTACCTGCCGCGAGCTGCGCTCTCCCGAGGGCGTGATGATTCCGCTGTCCGGTGGCGAATTCGACTTGCTGGTGGTGTTTCTTGAGCATCCTCAGCGCATCCTCACCCGCGACCAATTGATCGACCTGACCCACGGCCGGGACCACGACGCCTTCGACCGCAGCATCGACGTGCAGGTCAGCCGACTGCGGCGCAAGATCGAGCCCGATTGCAAACGCCCGGACCTGATCCGCACGGTACGCAATGGCGGCTATCTGTTCACCGCCCCGGTCACCCGGTCATGATCCGCGACCTGTTGCGTCGCGACACCCTGAACCGGCGCATCGCCCTGACCATTCTCGCCGCGATGCTCGCTTCGCTGGCGCTTAATGCCTTGTTCGTCCAGGTTGCCGGGGTCTGGGCGCGCCCGCCGATCGAGCGCACGGGGTTGCTGGAGCAGATGGCCGCCACCACCAAAGTCATCGAAGCCGCGCCTGCAACGCTGCGTTCGCAACTGGCGGCAGCGGCCAGCGATGCCCGCCTGCATGTGGCCTGGCATAACGACCCTGCGGATTTCGGCCTTCCCGACGGCAACACGACGCTTCAAACGGGCGAAGTCCCGGGGATACAAGCACTGTTTGGCACTGGGCGACAAATTAAGGTGTTCAGCCCCAACGATTGGCCGCGTGGCAGCCCCGAAGCGCACTATGTTGCGCTCGTGCAGTTGCTCGATGGCAGCTGGCTGTCATTCGTCCCGCCTGAACGCACGTGGGGGCTGAGCGCACCCACGCGCATCGCGGTGATCATCACCCTGGGGTTGATCGCGACCTTGTTGGTGGCGTGGCTCGCGACCCGGCAATTGGCCCAACCGTTGCAGCGTTTCGCCAGTGCCGCCAGGCGTTTTGGTGGTGATTTGCGCGCTCCGCCCATCGACAGCGAAGGCCCCCACGAAATACGCCAGGCCATCATCGCCTTCAACACCATGCAGGCGCAGATCCAGCATTTCATTGGCGAACGCACCCATATGCTCGCGGCGATTTCCCACGACTTGCGCGCGCCTTTGACGCGGATTCGCCTGCGTTGCGAGTTCATGGAGGATCTGGACCATCAGCACAAACTGATTCGCGATGTCGAGGAAATGCAGTCGATGATCAACGCTGCGCTGGCGTTCTTTCGCGACGATACGGTGCTGGAGCAACGCACTGCATTCGATCTGTCGGAGCTGCTGCAAACCATCATCGATGACTATCGCGACCAGCATTTTGCGGTGGATTTCATTGGGCCGTCCCACCTGGTCTATCACGGACGCCCACTGGGACTTAAGCGGGTGATCGTCAACCTGCTGGAGAACGCCGCCAAATATGCGCGTCACCCTGGCATCTCTCTGAGTGCGGACGGTCAGCGCATCTGCATTGAGGTTCATGACCAGGGGCCGGGGATTCCCGAGGCTGACCTTGAGCGCGTATTCGATCCATTCTTTCGCCTCGAAACCTCGCGCAATCGTAATACCGGTGGCGTGGGTCTCGGGCTTTCAGCAGCACGCGCCATTGTGCGCGAGCAGGGCGGCGAACTGACGCTAAGCAACCGTCTGCGTGGCTCAGGCTTGGTGGCGCGGGTCGAGCTGCCTCGATAGCCTGATGCGGTGCGCGCATTATTTGCGCATTACGTTATGCGTTATAGGTATTTTACACGCGCCTCTTAGAACAGCATCGTATTGATCCTTACGAACATTGCCGAGACCGCACGCGCGGATCGACTTGACTGCCCAACACGGCATCTGGAGACGAGCGTGCGTTACCTGACAACACTGGCGGCCGGGTTGGCCGCCACCTTGCTAAGCCTGACGGCACAGGCACAAACCCTGGTCGTGGGTGACCAGAGCTATAACGCCCAAGCGGTGATGGAAGCGGCGGGGGTGTTGGATGATCTGCCCTATACCCTGGAGTGGAAGCAATTCACCGCCGGGTCACCGGTGGCCGAAGCGCTCAACGTCGGCAGCCTGGATATCGGCCTGCTGGGCGATGCGCCGGTATTGTTCCTGGGCGCATTGGGCGCACCGATCAAGGTGATTGCCGTCAGCCGCCAGAATCTTGCGGGCGTGGCGATCCTGGTGAAAAAGGATTCGTCGATCCACAGCCTGGCCGATCTTGCGGGCAAGCGTGCGGCCATCTGGAAGGGCTCCTGGAGCCAGCAACTGCTGCTGACTGCATTGGATAAAGCCGGGGTTGCACGGGACTCTCTGGAGTTGCGCTACCTCAGCGCGCTGGATGCGTCCCATGCGCTGGAGGGCGGCGCGGTTGACGTCATCGCCACCTGGGAGCCGTATGTCACGCAACAGGAACGCCAGGGTGCGCGAGTGCTGGCGACCGCCGAGGGGCTGATCCCGGCCCAGAGCTTCATTGCCGCCAACGCCAATGCGGTAGAGGCCAAGCGTGAGCCTATCAGCGACTTTCTCCAGCGGCTGAAAAAAGCCCGTGACTGGGCTCGCCAAAACCCGGCCAACGCCGATGCCTATGCCGATGCCTGGGCCAAGCGCACCCGTGCCGACGCCGACATCGCCCGTGTGTGGTTTGCTCGGGCGCGCACCACCGTCGAGCCACTGACCGCCCAGGTGCCTGTGGAAGCGCAAAAGACCGTGGACTTTTTCGCCAGCCAGGGCCTGATCAAGGCTTACCCGGCCGCCCAACTGTTTGACCTTTCCTTCGCGGCGTCCTTGCAGCCCGCCGTCGCCAGCCGCCAGCCCTGAAGGGGTCTCGTCATGACTAAAAGACAGCTCAAACTGGGCGCCCTGACCATGGGCAGTGGTGGCCCGGGCCGGCATAACCTGTGGCTCGACCCGCAACTGCCGGCCGATGCCAGCGTCAACGTCGACTGGTACATCGAGATTGCGCGCCAGGCCGAGGCGGCGCTGTTCGACTTGATGTTTATCGTCGACAGCCAATTTATCACCCCCGGCTCGCCGTCCCATTACCTCAATCGCCTGGAGCCGCTGACACTGTTATCGGCGCTGGCGGTGAGTACCCGGCATATCGGCCTGGTTGGCACGCTGACCACCTCCTACAACTCGCCGTATAACGTGGCGCGGCGCCTGGCGTCCCTGGATTTGATCAGCAAAGGCCGCGCCGGCTGGAACGTGGTCACCAGCGGTGATGCTGGCACCGCAGGCAATTACAGCCGCGATGAACATTATGACTACGCCACCCGCTATGGCCGCGCCGCCGAACACGTCCAGGTGGTGCAGGGGTTGTGGAACTCTTACGAAGACGATGCGTTCGTGCGCGACCGCGCTACCGGCCAGTTTCTCGACCCCAGCAAGCTGCACAGCCTGAACCACCAGGGCGAACATTTTCGCGTGGTCGGCCCGCTGAATATCCAACGCTCACCCCAGGGCCAACCGGTGATCTTTCAGGCCGGAGATTCCGAGCCAGGCCGCGATCTGGGCGCAGCCACGGCGGACGTGATCTTCACCCATGCGGCCAGCATCGAGCAGGGCCAGGCGTTTTACCGGGATATCAAGGGCAGGGCGGCACAAAGAGGGCGCGATCCGGAGCAGTTATTGATCATGCCCGGTGCGGAAGTCTATGTGGGTGACACTGATGCACAGGCCCGGGAAATCGAGCAGCACTACCATCAACTCGACCATAGTTTTGAACTGGCGCTCAAGGAGTTCGGGCGTAATTTCGGCTGGCATGATTTCAGCCAGTACGACCTGGATGCGCCATTCCCGCAAGAGAGCCTGGAAGCGGCGCGCAGCAGTTTTTTCACCAATGCCAAACGCATCGCCGATCAGGCGCGGGAGAAGGGTTTCACCTTGCGCCAGGCCATTGAGTTTGGTCGGCAACTGCGTCCTGGCGCCTTCGTGGGTAGCGCCGATACGGTGGCGCAGAAAATGGCCGCCTGGCTCCAGGCGCGGGCTGTGGACGGGTTCAATATCTACATCGGCCACCCCGGGCAGTTCGATCGATTCACCCGGGAGGTGATTCCGTTGTTGCAGGAGCGTGGGGTTTACCGCACAGAGTATGAAGGCTCGACTTTGCGCGAAAGTCTGGGGTTGGCGATACCACGGTTCAAGGTTTGATAGCGGTGTCGACAGGGAGCCAAGCACCTCCCCATTTCGCATAACTGCTGTGCAGTACCAGGGATTAATCCGCCTGCGCGCACTGCCTATAGTTCATTCACACACCGCAGCGTTTAAAAGCGCTGCGGGCTCCAGCCAAAAACTGAGATGAGCCTGATGAACGAATTCAACCCTGTGCCGACGGATATAAACCAAATGGACGCCGAGTACTTCGAGTACAGCAAAGCGGCCAACCCCATCAGTGCCAACCTTATTGCGCGCATTCCCTACCACAGCTTTCCCGCCTCGTTATACGACAGTGGCCCTTCACGCGTGGTACCGCTGGACCTCAGCGACGCTTTGGGCTGCGAAGGCCCTGCGACAGGCCCCGGGCTGTGCGCGAATTTCATGCGCCTTAACCGTGGCGACACGCTGACCGTGCAACCCAATGCGACGTCCCAGGTGTTCTACGTGATCGCCGGCGAGGGCAGCGTGGTTCAGGGCGAACATGAGATTCAATGGTCAAAAGGTTGCTTTATGGCCTTGCCTGGCTTGCAGGCAGCACACTTCAGCGCCCGCCAGGATGCCCGTCTTTACTACGTGCACGATGAACCGTTATTGCGTTACCTGGGGGTGGCACGCAGCGCAGACCGCTTCGCACCGACGCTGTACCCCGCAGAACTGGCTAACGCCAAGCTGCGTGAAGCGGCCGACGATCCTCGTGCGCAAGACCGCAGCCGCATCAGCATTTTGCTGGGCAACCGCAATTTCCCCCAGACGCGCACCGTGACCCATGTGCTGTGGGCCATGTATGGGATCCTGCCGGCAGGCTCGGTACAGAAACCTCACCGGCATCAGTCGATTGCGCTGGACTTCATTATTGATTGCCCGCCGGGGTGTTACTCGCTGGTGGGCACCGAGTTGGACGCGGACGGGCAGATCCGCAATCCGCAGCGGGTGGACTGGTCGCCTGGCCTGGCATTTGTCACGCCGCCGGGGTACTGGCACGCGCACTTCAATGAATCGGACACCGAGGCGTTCCTGATTCCGATTCAGGACGCAGGGCTGCAAACCTATCTGCGCTCCCTGGATATTCGTTTCAGTTGAGTCATGTCCACTCAGGCGTTTCGCCCAGTCGCTCAACGATAAAGTCGATAAAGCACCTGACCTTGGACGACACGATGCGCTTGGGCGGGTAGACAAACCACACGGCGAAGTCGCGCTCGACATCGCGTATTTGCCATTGCGGCAGCCACACGAGCAACTCGCCGGCCTGGATGCTCTGGGCGACCAACCAATCCGGCAAAAGGGCAAAGCCCAGCCCCTGGCGTGCGGCGATCAGTTGTGCGTCGAGATCATTTATCCGAATGCAGCCGTTGTGCAGCAGCGGTGATACCTGGTCGCCGCAGTCAAAGCTGATAGCGCCCGTAGGCAGCGTACCCAACACCGCGGGCAAACCGGCGAGGTCGGCAGGGGTTGAGGGTGCAGGGTGCTGCCTGGCAAAAGCCGGGCTGACCACCACACGGTAATGGCCATCGCAGAGTTTGCGGGCCTTGAGCGTCGAATCGGCCAGCGCGCCAATGCGTATGGCTAGATCGACGCCGGCATGAATCAGGTTGACCTGAGCATTATCCAATACCAATTCCACACTGATTTGCGGGTAGCGCGCGCAAAAGTCCTTCAAGGCTGGAAGGATGTGATGGCGGGCGAATGCCGGCGGCAGGTTGAGCTTCAACAAGCCCCTGGGCTGCTGGTTCAACGCAGACGTCGCCGCCTTGGCGTGTTCCAGTTCATCCAGCACCCTGCGGGCGTGCATCAGGAAGGTCTGGCCGCCTTCGGTCAGGTGCAAGGTGCGCGTGGAGCGGTTGAACAACGCGATACCCAGGTCTTGCTCAAGATCCTTTATATAGCGTGAAACCGTGGACGCCTTGATCCCCAAACGCTCGGCTGCGCGGGAGAAGTTATTGCCTTCGGCAGCTTCGACGAAGGCGGTGAGGGCACTGAAATAGTCCAAGGGCAGCCTCGGGGCAGGGCAGGAAAGTTGGCAGGTTGTTGAAGTTTGCAGGGCGCTGTCAACTCGTAACTATCGTCATTTGCTGGCACAAGCTTGATCCTGGTCAGGTAACGCTGCTGCCACGCTCTATAACCTTGGGCTTCCATCAAAGGCCAGGGACGGCTCAAGGAGCACCTCTGGTCGCCCAATCTCAAGGAAGAGTCAGCCATGCGATCATTGAAGATCCTGTTGTTATCCTCGGCATTCAACGGTTTGACCCAGCGGGCCTGGCTGGATTTGCGCCAGGCGGGTCACGACCCCAGCGTTGTGGTATTCACCGATGAAACTACGGTGTGTCGCCACGTCGAGGCGTCAGGCGCCGACCTGGTGATCTGCCCATTCCTGAAGGACCGTGTACCACAGCAGCTATGGAGCCACCCGCAGCGCCCGGTGGTGATCATCCATCCCGGCATCGTCGGTGACCGTGGCGCCAGCGCACTGGACTGGGCCATCACCCAGCAGGTCCGGCGCTGGGGCGTCACGGCCCTGCAGGCCGTGGAGGAAATGGACGCCGGGCCGATCTGGTCGACCTGTGAATTCGACATGCCCGCCGATGTACGCAAATCCGAGCTGTACAACGGCCCGGTGAGTGACGCGGCGATCGTCTGCATCCGCGACGTGGTGGAAAAATTCGCCAATGGCTTCGTCCCGGAGCCCCTCGACTACACGCAACCTAGCGTTATCGGGCGGTTGCAGCCGAACATGACCCAGGCTGACCGCACCTTCAGTTGGTTCGATTGCGCAAGCTTCATCAAGCGCAGCATCGACGCCGCCGACGGCCAACCCGGGGTGTTGGCAAGCCTGCTGGGCGGGCAATATTACCTGTACGACGCGCACTTGGACTCACGCCAGGGCACCCCGGGAGACATCCTCGCGGTACAGGACGACGCCGTGTTGGTGGCAGCAGGGGATCACAGCCTGTGGATCGGCTCGCTCAAACGCAAGGCCCAGCCAGGGGAGGAGACCTTCAAGCTGCCGGCTCGCCATGTCTTGGCTGAACAACTGGCTGACATTCCGGTGTTGAACAGCTCGATCGCGCAACAAAGCTTCAATGCGCTGGCCTATCAACCGATTCGCTACCGGGAGGCCGGTCACGTCGGCGAACTGACATTCGAGTTCTACAACGGCGCCATGAGCACCGAACAATGCCAACGACTGGTGGCAGCATTGCACTGGGCCAAGGCGCGAGACACCCAAGTGTTGTTGATCAAGGGCGGGCGAGGGAGCTTTTCCAATGGTGTACACCTCAATGTCATCCAGGCCGCCAAAGTGCCGGGGCTGGAAGCCTGGGCCAATATTCAAGCCATCGACGATGTGTGCCGGGAGCTGCTAACCGCCAGGCAACTGGTGATCAGCGGCCTGACCGGCAGTGCGGGCGCAGGCGGCGTGATGCTCGCGCTGGCCGCTGATATTGTCTTGGCACGTGAGGGCGTAGTGCTCAACCCGCATTACAAAACCATGGGGCTCTATGGCTCCGAATACTGGACCTACAGCCTGCCCCGAGCCGTAGGCAGTGAGATCGCGCACAAGCTCACCGAAGAGTGCCTGCCCGTCAGTGCCGTCCAGGCCTTGCAGCACGGCATGGTTCAGGACATCGGCCCACGCTGCCCACACGCCTTTGATCTGTGGCTCTCTCAACAGGCCCAAAGCGCGCTGACCGATGAGAAGTATCTGTACGCACGCACCCGTAAAGCCACGCTGGATAGTCAGCAGGTTGAACGTTGCCGCGAACATGAGCTGGTACAGATGCAGTTGGATATGGTGCAAAACCGCCAACAGTTTGCCGAAAAGTGCCGAAACTTCGTGTTTAAACGCAAAACCTGCCAGACCCCGCAGCGCTTGATCGCGCCCTGGGCGGTGACGTACGAGGCCGAAGTCCCGGAATGCTGAATGGCTGACCGATCCTCTACGGTCGACGCGTGAAGGGCCCAGCCTCGCATTGGGCAATAGGGTTCCCCATAATGGAGGCCAATTCGCCCAAACGCTCAGACCAGAGGCCCCATGGAACTGCACAACCTGAACGATAACGCAGCGCTCGTATGAATCGTGCGCTGTTTATTTCGTTGGATGGGCCCAAGGGCACCGGCAAAACCACGCTGTTGGAGGCCGTTACGACAGCATTGAGGGCCGACAACAAAAAGGTTGTCCGCCTGTGCGAGCGCAAGAGCGATCCCTATCGAGCGCAAACGATGGCTCTGGTTAACACATTCGCCAGAGATCCCAGCCGGGATCTGGAACTTGAGGTGTGTGAACGCTTTGCCGACAGCCGTCGCTGGATTACCCGGCACGTACTGGCTGCCCAGCCACCTGACAGCATCATCCTGATGGACCGTTGGTACCCCTCCGATGCGGCGTTTCGTCGATTGATACCGTTTAAAGATATCCTTGCGCTGAACCTTGATCGACAGGTGCAAGTGCCGGATCTGCATGTGGGGGTTGTCACCACTGCGCAAATATCCTGGGCGAGGGCAACGACACGACGGCGCGGGTTGAGCAGTACGGTGATGCATAAGCTGGAGGAGCAGGTTGTGTGTACCGAGGCGTTTGAACGGGCGGCTGTGGGGCAGGGGTGGGTGATGTGTCGCAATGAAGGGACGATTGAGGAGGCGATGAGGCGGGTGGTTTCGCAGATATATAAAGTCCTTTGATCGAATTCAACATGAAGGGCGCTAGGCTAAAAACAGAACGGCTGCGACACATCAGTAGCTTCAATAAGGTTTCCCTCGTACCCCCTAGAGTTCCACGCCAGGAGGTACGAGAGAGGTAAGCCATAGCCCTTAAACCAATCCTTCGCGTTTGTATTGATTTGCCGAACTGTCAGCGGGCTTGGGTTTTCTGGAACAGGTCAGCTGGTAAGCAATTGCCAACCATAGGAACCATCCCGGCATGACCATCAACGCAATTCGGGTGTCTGGTCTCAATGCCAGCAGACAAAGAACAAAGCCCAGAAACGCCAAAGAGAACCAGGCCATCGGCGCGCCGCCAGGCATCTTGTAGGTCGATTTTGCATGCAGGTCAGGGCGAGTGTTGCGATAGGCAATGTACGACGCGAGGATCGTCGACCAAGTGAAAATCACCAGAATTGCTGACACGGTAGAGACGATGGTGAACGCGGTCATGACTTCTGGAACGATGAACAGCAACAACACGCCCAGCAGCATCAACAAGGTGGTGAACGCCAAACTCAGCAGAGGCACGCTGTTGCTCGACAGACGCCGGAAAATCCCCGGAGCGTTGTCCTGATTGGCCAGCCCGAACAGCATCCGACTGGATGAAAATACGCCACTGTTGGCCGATGAGGCGGCGGATGTCAGCACCACAAAGTTGACGATACCGGCTGCTGCGGGGAACCCCGCAACCAGAAACAGCTCGACGAAGGGGCTCTTGTTGGGCGAAACCTGTTGCCAGGAAGTCACTGCAATAATGCAGGCCAGTGCCAGCACATAAAACAAGATGATTCTGAGCGGAATCGAGTTGATGGCTTTAGGCAGGGTCTTTTCGGGGGAGCGCGTTTCGGCGGCTGCGGTGCCGATCAGCTCGGTGCCCGCAAATGAGAAAATCGCCATCTGAAACCCGGCAAAGAAACCGAACAAGCCGTTGGGGAATGCGCCCTGTTTATCCAGCAAGTGGTTCAGGGACGCAGTGACGCCACTGGGTGAGACAAAGGAGCTGGCAATCAGCACCATGCTCACGCCAATCAGGGCAACGACGGCAATGATTTTGATGATCGCGAACCAGAACTCCACTTCACCGAAGAGCCTGACAGTCAGCACGTTCAAGGCGAACAGTGTTATCAGCATGCCGATGGCCGGTATCCAGGCGGGTACATCAGGGAACCAATACTGAAAAAATCCACCCACCACAACTGCATCACCTATCACTGCAACGCTCCAGCTTAGCCAATATGACCAGCCGAGAAAGAATGCTGCACGTGGGCCAAGATAGGCACCGGCAAAATCAGCAAAGGTTTTGAAGTTCAAGTTGGAAAGCAACATTTCGCCCATGGCACGCATGACGAAGTAGACGAACAGACCGATGATCATATAGATGAGGATGATCGACGTGCCGGAGAGGGCGATGATCTTCCCGGACCCCATGAACAGGCCTGTCCCGATAGCACCTCCCATGGCCATTAACTGAATGTGACGATTGCTGAGCGTGCGCTGCAGCGCGGGCTGTTCAACCCGTTCGGACGGAGTCGATTTCATTACAAAACCTCTTGATTTTATGTTTTTGAGTTTTGGTAGAAAAGTGGGAATCACGTGACCTTGATAGAGATGTAATGGCTACTGACGGTAGTGGTTTGCGGAGTTTCAGGCCCGTTTGCTCTCGTAACCATGCAGCACATTGACGGCATTGATCCCGATTTCATCAACCATGTACCCGCCTTCCATCACAAACAGGGCAGGGCAGCCCACGCCGGCTATCAGCTCGCCGATGCCGATGAAGTCTTCGCTTTCAAGCAAAAAGTGGCTGATGGGGTCGTCCTTGAAGGTGTCGACGCCCAGTGAAATAACCAGCACGTCAGGGGCAAATTGCTGAAGTTTCTTGCAGGCGTGGAGCAAGGCGTTGCGGTAGCTTTCCCAAGAGGTGTTCTTCGGCAGCGGATAGTTCAGGTTGTAACCTTCGCCGTGACCAGCGCCGACTTCGTGGCTGTAGCCTGAGTAGTACGGATAGGACACCGCCGGTTCGCCGTGCAGCGAGACAAACATGACGTCACTGCGTCCGTAGAAAATATTCTGGGTACCGTTGCCATGATGAAAGTCGACATCCAATACCGCGACACGCTTGGCGCCTCGGGTAATAGCCTGCTGTGCGGCAATGGCTGCGTTGTTCAGATAGCAATAGCCGCCCATGTATTCACGTGCTGCGTGATGGCCGGGCGGGCGGCATAGGGCAAAGGCGCTGTCGTGACCTTCATCGATCAGCGCCAGTCCGGTCAGCGCGATATCGGCACTGGTTTTTACCGCTTGCCAGGTGGTGGCGGTAATGGGGGAGCCGGCGTCCATGGCGTAGAAACCCAGCTTGCCGTCGATGAAACTCGGAACTTGCTCGTTGGCCAGATCACGCACTGGCCATACCAGCGGCAAGGCGTCGTGGGTGCGCCCGGTTGCACACCATTCAGACCAGGCAGATTCCAGAAAAGTTACGTAGCGCTCGCTGTGCGCGTTGACATAGCACGACCGATCAAATGCCCGCGGTTCGATGATCTGGCCAAGACCTACCTGTTTGACCCGATTGTGGACGGTATCGGCCCGACTGGGCTGTTCGAAGGACGGCTTGAGCACGCCGTCTTTCAATTCGGTGCCGTGGTGCAAACGGTGGGAATCACTGAAAACTGTAAACATTGTGCGCATCCGTTGATGTGAGCCAGTGCAAATATTCTGTTCCGGCTCTGATGCGCTTTCTTTGCTTTGTTTTCGTGGTTTACTGGATTATTCGGGCGTTTTTACTCAGGAATGACGTAATGCAGAAAAAAACATCCAAACGCATCAGTCTCGACGACACCGACCTGGCGATTCTCGCGTTGCTGCAGGAGGATGCGAGTATTTCCAACTCTGAGCTCAGTGAGCGCTTGTCGTTAAGCCTGACACCTTGTTGGAGGCGGCGTAAGAGAATGGAGGAGGCGGGCGTGATTAAAGGCTATCAGGCGAACCTTGATCGACGAATGCTGGGGCTGGATATCATGGCGTTCGTGCACATCCGTTTTTCCACCCACGCCGACCACGCTCCCGATGATTTTGAGGCGGTGATCGCTCAACTGCCTGAAGTGTTGTCCTGTCACAAGATCACCGGGGATGCCGATTACGTGCTGCAAGTGTTAGCAGAGGACCTTGATAGCTACAGTGATTTTATCGAGCAGGTGCTCAGGCATCAGGTGGGTATTGCGTCCATCCAGTCCAGTCTGGCTTTACGCGAAATTAAGACCAGTAGCCGTATCGCGATACCCAAATCGATCAAGGCGTGAATGGGCAGGGGGTAGATCACAAAGTGGAACCCTGTCTTTAACAGCGATTGGTGCATTTGTATCGTTTTGTATCTGCGCTTTGGATAGATACACAGCGATTCTTTTAAGTCGGTTGATGACACATACGGGATACCAGCGGGGCTTTAAATGAACCCATCGAGAAGGCGCAAACCTTCTCCAATGGATGACTCATTTAACTCGCGGCTATCTCTGCGCGTTTCGCGACGTTGTCGACCAATGACTTATAGGAAATTCAAAATGCCTGCAGCCACGTTCGGTTTCACCTGGCGCCATTGTCTGGCTTCTTCCGTGAGAATGGGTGTTTTGGGGTTGGCCCTGATAACCGGCAGCGGTGGTGCCTGGGCTGCTGGCCCGGCCGCCGATGTGTCAGTTGCCAGCTCGGCCTCGACCAGTCCCGAATCGATCAGACCTTATCGAATTCACGTCGATGAAGCTCAATTGGCCGATCTGAAAAAGCGCATTGCGGCGACCCGCTGGCCGGACAAAGAGACCGTCAACGACGTTTCCCAAGGCGTGCAGTTGGCCCAGGTCCAGGCGCTGGTGAAGTATTGGGGCAGCGGCTATGACTGGCGCAAGGCCGAAGCGAAGCTCAATGCGCTGCCTGAATTCATCACGAGAATCGACGGCGTCGATATTCAATTCATCCATGTTCGCTCGCCAAACCCCAACGCGATGCCGCTGCTTCTGACACACGGATGGCCTGGCTCACAGTTTGAGTTCCTGAAGACTATCGGCCCGCTGACGGATCCCGTTGCTTACGGCGGTAAGGTTGAAGATTCGTTCGACGTGATCATTCCATCGATTCCGGGACACGGTTTTTCCGGTAAGCCGACTGAATTGGGTTGGGGGCCGGATCGAGTCGCGAAGGCTTGGGATGTGCTCGTCAAGCGTCTGGGTTATACCCATTATGTTTCCCAGGGCGGAGATCACGGTTCGGTCATATCGGATGCATTGGGCCGCCTGAATCCGCCGGGGCTGTTGGGCATTCACTTGAACATGCCGGCCACCATCCCGCCCGAATTGGTCAAGCCGATCAATAGCGGCGAGCCGGCCCCTGTCGGGCTCACTGAGCCTGAACGCAAGGCGTTTGATTCCTTGAGCACCTTCTTCGGCCGCAATGCAGCATACGGCGCGATGATGGTTACGCGCCCGCAGACTATCGGTTAACTGCTGGCCGATTCGCCCACCGGCACTGCGGCGTGGATGTACGAAAAAATCGCCGCGTGGACGGACAGTGATGGCCAGCCTGAACGGGTATTGACCCGTGACGAGATGCTGGACGATATCAGCCTGTACTGGCTGACGAACGCGGGCGCATCGTCATCGCGTTTCTATTGGGAAAACAACAACAACAATTTCAGCGCTGCCGCGCAGAACACCGCAAGCATCAAGGTGCCGGTGGCGATCACGGTCTTCCCGCACGAGATTTATCAGGCGCCAAAAAGCTGGGCGCAACGCGCTTACCCATCACTTTCCTACTACAGCCAGGTTAACAAGGGCGGCCACTTCGCTTCCTGGGAGCAACCTCAATTGTTCAGCGAACAGTTGCGGGAGGCCTTCCGGCCGCTGCGCGCCAAGCTGAGCGCAACGAAGACAGCCCAGTAGCTCACACGCAATCCAGCCAACACACCGGGCCGCTATTCGGCGGCTCGCTACGGAGAAACACCATGGAGATGACCTTGCTGAACAATCAAAATAAATCCAGCCGCCTGCGGGGTCTTGCCCCATCGCTGTTGGCAGCAGCGGTGCTGCAATTCGCAGCGGTAGCTGTCGGTTTTTCCCAAGCCAGCGCGGCTGATGTGCCCGCGTCCACCATTGGGGCTATCACGCCGGGAGCTCACACCTCTCTCGGTGCTCTTAAGCATGTGAAAGCGGGGCTGCTGGACGTTTCTTACGCGGAACTCGGCCCAGCCGATGGCCCTGTGATCATTTTGTTGCACGGCTGGCCCTACGATATCAACGCATACGCTGATGTCGCTCCTGCTTTGGCGGACAAGGGATATCGAGTGTTGATCCCTTCTGCGCGTGGTTATGGCGATACGCATTTTCTCTCGGCCAAGACAGTTCGCAATGGTCAACCCGCTGCGCTGGCGACCGACCTGATCGACTTCATGGACGCGCTGAAGATCAAGACGGCGGTACTGGGTGGGTTTGACTGGGGCGCCCGTACTGCAGATATCGTTGCGGCACTGTGGCCGGAAAGAGTGAAAGCCCTGGTCGCTGTGAGCGGTTACCTGATAGGCAGCCAAGAGGCTGGCAAGGCGCCATTGCCGCCAGCCGCCGAACTGCAGTGGTGGTACCAGTTCTACTTCGCGACCGAGCGCGGGCGCCTGGGCTACGAGAAAAATACCCATGACTTCGCCAAGCTCATCTGGAAGCTGGCGTCGCCACAGTGGAATTTCGACGACGCCACTTATGAGCTCAGCGCGGCGTCCTTGCAAAACCCTGATCACGTGGCCGTGTCGATTTTCAACTATCGCTGGCGCCTGGGGTTGGTCAAGGGCGAGGCCAGATACGATGCGCTGGAGAAGAAACTCGCGGCATTTCCATCCATCAGCGTGCCGACCATCACCCTGGAAGGTGATGCGAACGGCGCACCGCACCCACCTGCCGAAGCGTACGCCAAGCGCTTCACTGGCAAGTATGAGTACCGATTGATCACCGGTGGTGTAGGCCACAACTTGCCGCAGGAAGCGCCGAAAGCCTTCGCCCAGGCGGTGATCGACGCCGATCATCTTTGAAAACCGGCTGAGAGGATGGCGAGAATGAAGCTGAAATTTCTGGCCGCGATGTCGGCTGCCATTGCAATCGCAGCGTTGAGCGCTACCGGTGTGGCCTCGGGCGGCGCCAGTACTGGCGACGCCTCACCAATCTATGGCGTGAAATTGCCGGAAAACTACCGCCTATGGCCGCTGATTGCCCCGGCGCAGGAAGCGGCCCCCTTGAACGAGCTGCGAGCCGTGGTGGGCAATGACTTGGCCATCAAGGCTTATCAGGATTCAACGCTGCCGTTCCCTGATGGCACGGTGCTGGTAAAGCTGGCCTGGAAACATGTGCAGTCCCCGGAATTCGAGCCGGCGTCCATCCCGGGGCCGGCCACGACCGTGCAGGTGATGGTTAAGGACTCGAAAAAATATGCAGCAACCGGTGGTTAGGGATTCGGGCGGTTTATCAACGGTAAACCGGCCGATGAAGCCCAACACCAAACCTGCTTCGCCTGTCACCAGGCGCGAGTGCGTAATCACGACTTTGTCTTCACGCGCTTCGCTCCCTGATTTCCCGTCAAATCCGGAGTCAACAATGAAAAAAGTATTAACCGCACTGGCCGTCGCCGTCAGCCTGGGCATGGCGACACACGCCTGGTCGCAAACTGAAAAACCCACGATTGTGCTCGTACATGGCGCCTTTGCCGATGCGTCGAGTTGGAATGGTGTCGTGAAGATTCTCGAGAAGGACGGTTACCCGGTGGTTGCCGCTGCCAACCCATTGCGCGGTGTAAAGAGCGATGGGTCGGCAATCTCGGCATTGCTGACGAGCATTCATTCGCCGGTGGTGTTGGTCGGCCACTCCTATGGCGGCAACGTTATCAGTGATGCGGCCAACGATCATGCAAACGTCAAAGCCCTGGTTTACGTCAGTGCGTTTGCACCTGAGGCCGGGGAAACCGTCGCCGGGCTGGCCGGCAAATTCCCGGGCAGCACGCTGGGTCCAACGCTGGCTGCGCCTGTACCGCTGGCCGATGGGGGCAAGGACTTGTACATCCAGCAGGACAAATTTCACAACCAGTTCGCCGCTGACGTCCCCGCGAAAGAGGCGGCATTGATGGCCGCCACCCAACGCCCGGTAACGGAAGCGGCGCTCAACGAAGCATCCGGCAGCCCTGCCTGGAAGCATATTCCGTCCTGGTACATCTACGGCGACAAGGACAAGAACATTCCCCCGCAAGCCATGGCATTCATGGCCAAGCGCGCCGCTGCCAAAGCCGTGGAAGTGGTCAAGGGCGCTTCCCATGTCGTGATGGTTTCGAACCCGGAACCGGTTGCCCGCCTCATCGAAAAAGCCGCCACCGCGAAGTAACACGCCAAGGGCGAAGCGGCGTTTTCAGCGCTCTATGCCGAGGTGGGTTTTACACGGCGCCCGGCGGGATTCGTTTTGAACGTGTGCAACGCTGAACGCGGGAGAGGGGTATTCGACGCTGCCAACGCCTGGGCATACCGGGCGTTGTGCTTATCGCGGGCAACCGCAATCAATCAGGTACGCCACGATGTGGAAGATCAATCACAGTTACATTGATGGAGCATTCGTTCCCGTTCAGGGCAATGAAACGGTGCAATGCATCAATCCGGCTACCGAGGCGGTCATCGGTACGCTCACCCTGGCTGATCGTGAAGATGCCAGGCGCGCTATCGCGGCGGCTTCGCATGCTCAAGTCGCGATGGGCCGCACCTCCAAGGCCGAGCGTATCGACATGCTCGAGCAGTTGCAGGCTGCCGTGCTGGCGAGCACGAATGAAATTCGCGATACCGCCATCGAAGAGTACGGTGCGCCGTTTGCCCGTGCGCAATGGGTCAGTCGCTACGCTTCGCAGTCATTTGCCAATGCGGCGCAGGTGTTGAAACACTTCGACCTGAGTCGTTCGGTCGGTGACGCTACCGTGGTGATGGAGCCGGTCGGAGTCGCGGCGCTGTTTGCCCCCTGGAACAGCACCGCCGGGACGATATGCAGCAAACTGGCATCGGCCATCGCGGCGGGTTGTGCCTCGGTCATCAAACCGAGCGAGTTGAGCCCCTTGCAAACCACCGTGCTCGCCAAAGCGTTGCACCGCGCAGAGTTGCCCAATGGGGTTTTCAACATTCTGTTGGGACGCGGCAGTGATGTGGGTGACGAAATCAGCGCCAGCCCACTCATCGCGAAAATTTCATTTACCGGGTCCACCGCTACCGGAAAGCTTATTGCACGTGCCGGAATCGAGACCATGAAGCGAGTGAGCCTGTCGCTCACGGGGAAGTCGGCCTCTATCATCCTGGATGACGCCGATCTCGACATCGCCATTCCCCTGGCTCTGAATGCTGCGTTCATGAACAACGGTCAGGCATGTGTCGCTGGCACACGTCTGCTGGTGCCACGCTCGCACGCCGAGGACATTATCAAGCGCGTCAAAAGCCTGGTTGAAGCGATGGTCGTCGGCGATCCGCAGGATCCGGCCACGGCTCTCGGGCCGCTGGTCAATCGCGCCCAATTCGACCGCGTACAAGCTTTCATCCGCCGCGGGCAGGCGCAAGGCGCGACGTTGATTATCGGCGGGGAGGGCAGGCCGACCGGCTTGAACAGGGGCTACTTCGTCAGGCCTACGGTCTTTGCCGACGTCAGCAATGACATGGACATCGCGCAAGAGGAGATTTTCGGCCCGGTGCTATCGATCATTGCGTATGACTCGCAAGAACAGGCGATCGCTATTGCCAATGCCAGTCTCTACGGTTTGCAGGCTTATGTATTTACCCGGCAACCGGAACGTGCCCAACGCCTGGCGACCCAGCTGCAGGCCGGCTCGGTGTTGATCAACAGAATTTCGCCAGAGCTGCTGGCGCCGTTCGGCGGGGTAAAGCAGTCCGGTGTCGGCCGGGAGTTTGGAGTCTTTGGGCTGCAAGCATTTCTTGAGGCCAAAAGCATCGTGTCCGATTAGCCTTGGGTGGGCGGGAGAGGGTGGTCGCGCAACCCAGGCCGCAGGAGAAAAAGCTAATGGCCCACAGCGCGTTGCCTGGGGGCCATGGATATTCAAGGGTTACGCGGCTGGGGCTTTCGCCTCCTGCAGCAGTTGCTGAATCATCTTTTCCTGCGTCTCGTAGCGACCTTCTCCGAAGTGGGTGAAACGCACTTGCCCTTTGGCGTCGATCAGGTAGTGCGCAGGCCAGTACTGGTTATCGAAGTTGCGCCAGATCGCGTAGTTGTTATCGATGGCTACCGGGTAAGTGATGCCGAGCTTTTTCACCTGATCCCTGACATTGCTGATGATGCGTTCAAAACCGTATTCCGGGGTGTGGACGCCGATTACCACCAGGCCATCCTTCTCGTACTTCTGCGCCCAGTCCTTCACGTAAGGCAGGGTGTGCTGGCAATTGATGCAGTCGTAAGTCCAGAAATCGACGAGCACCACTTTGCCTCTGAGCGATTCACTGGTCAGTGCGGGCGAATTGAGCCATTCCACCGCGCCGGACAGCGACGGCATCGGGCCTTGGGCGTTGTCGAGGGTGGGTTCGGCCTTGGCCTTGCTTACCAGGTATTCGACGACTTTGGGGACGCTTTGCAGCACGCCTTTTTCCAGCACGCTGACGCCTTCGGACGACGCCCCGGCCAACAGCGTCTTGTCGGCACCGGTAGAAATCATCAGCGCTGCGGCCAGAACCGCAAAACCGGTGACGCGCCGCAGCCAACCCGTGACCGGAATCGAGGCCTTCAGGCGATTGACTAAACCGCGTCCGGCGAAAATCAGCGTACCCAACGACAGTGCACTGCCCAGGCCGTAGGCCACCAGCAGCAGGCTGGTTTGCGCATTGGCGCCTTGCAGCATGGCGCCGGTCAGGATCACACCGAGGATAGGCCCGGCGCACGGCGCCCAGAGCAGGCCGGTGGCGACGCCGATCATCAGCGAACCCAGCGGCCCGGACATTTTGCGCGTCTTGGGGTCGAGGCGATTGCCCAGTAACACGAACGGGCTGGCCAGCCAGCCACTGATTCGCGCCGAGATCAGCGACAAGGCAAACAGCGCCATCACCACCAGTGCCACATGACGCCCGGTGTTGTTGGCCTGAATCACCCATTCACTGCTGACCACGGCCAGGCTGGAAACCAGCGCGAAGGTCAGGACCATGCCACCAAGGGTAAGCAGGATCGAGGAGCGTGTGCGGTCGATACCGGCGAACAGAAACGGCACGACCGGCAGGATACAAGGGCTGAGGACGGTCAATAAGCCGCCCAGGAATGCGATGAGGAACATAAGGGTCTCCTGATGAAATGTGGGCCGGGCTCAGTTATCGCTGTGGCACTCAGCAAATTTGCGGTAGTTCAGGATCTCGGTCTTGCCCTGCGAATTCAGGTAGGTCAGTTGGGCATCGACAATGCCGCAGGCCGCCCCGGCATCCTCTGTCAATGCCACCACTTTCTGGATGTCCAGATGCGTGCCGTAGGTGTAGGTTTGCGGCGTGACGTCGGCTTCGGCGCGGGCCGAGAAGGTGCAGATATTCAGGGCGGCAAACAGGCAAGTGGCATAGAGGGTATTGGTGTTCATGGTCGTTTCCTCAAGGCTTCAAGGGTTGGGTCGTTCAGTTGAGCCGAGGCGCTTGGGTTGGCCTCGATGTGGCTCATTAGAAGCCCGCGAGGTATCTCGCCTGTGTCAAAAACAGGCGCGGATAAATCGGTTCGTATCAGGACCCCGTCCCGATACACAGCCATACAAAACCTAGGAAATTGTTGTTTTTGCCTCTGCATGTATCCTTCGCCACAGCAGATACACTGCAATACAAACCGCCGCGGGCGAACGGGCTCAGCCTCTATAGACTGAGCCGCAATTTCCAATGACAGAGGCTTGGCCCATGGAACACGTTGATCACATCCTCATCGTGGACGATGACCGTGAGATTCGAGAGATGGTAGGCAACTACCTGAAGAAGAACGGCCTGCGCACGACCCTGGTTGCCGATGGCCGCCAGATGCGCTCGTTTCTCGAGGCCACGCCGGTGGACCTGATCGTGCTGGACATCATGATGCCCGGCGACGATGGCCTGGTGCTCTGCCGCGACATTCGCGCCGGCAAACACAAGGCCACGCCGGTGCTGATGCTGACCGCCCGCAACGACGAAACCGACCGCATCATCGGTTTGGAAATGGGCGCCGACGATTACCTGGTCAAGCCGTTCGCCGCCCGTGAATTGCTGGCACGCATCAATGCTGTGCTGCGCCGTACGCGCATGCTGCCGCCCAACCTGGTCGTTACCGAAACCGGACGGTTGCTGGGGTTCGGGCGCTGGCGCCTGGACACCTCCGCCCGCCATCTGCTTGATGAGGACGGCACCATGGTCGCCCTCAACGGCGCTGAATATCGCCTGCTGCGGGTGTTCCTCGACCATCCGCAACGAGTACTCAATCGCGACCAGTTGCTCAACCTGACCCAGGGCCGTGACGCCGACCTGTTCGACCGTTCCATTGATCTGCTGGTCAGCCGCCTGCGCCAACGCCTGCTTGACGATGCCCGCGAGCCGGCTTACATCAAAACCGTACGCAGCGAGGGGTATGTCTTCTCGCTGCCGGTGCAAGTGCTTGGAGCACCGGCATGAAGCCTTCGCTGCATTGGCCTCGTACCCTCATCTCGCGGCTGTCGTTGATCTTTCTGGTAGGGCTGACCCTCGCGCAGGCCTTGTCCTTCGGCGTGCAGTATTACGAGCGTTACGAAACCGCGAAAAACACCATGCTCGGTAACCTGGAAACCGATGTGTCGACGTCCATTGCCATCCTTGATCGCTTGCCCGCCGAGGAACGCATGAGTTGGTTGAAACAACTGGATCGACGCAATTACCGCTATTTGCTCGACGAAGGCTCGCCAGGCACCGCCCTGCGTGACACGCCGATTGCAGTGACCTCGATCAAGGAGGCTATCGGCAAGGATTACCCGATGACCGTGACAGACATTCCCGGGCCTATCAAACATTTCCAGGTCCATCTTAAACTGGCCGACGGCAGCCCGGTGACCATCGACGTGCGCCCCTCGATGGTGCCATTGTCGCCGTGGCTGCCGGTGGTTTTGCTGGGCCAGTTGGCCTTGATGATTCTATGCGCGTGGCTGGCTGTGCGCATTGCCATACGCCCGCTGACCCGCCTGGCCCAGGCCGTGGAGAACCTCGATCCTAATACTCACCCGGTGCATCTGGATGAACAAGGCCCGACCGAAGTCGCACACGCGGCCATCGCCTTCAATGCCATGCAGGCGCGCATTGCGGCCTATCTGAAAGAACGCATGCAACTGCTGGCGGCGATTTCCCACGACCTGCAAACCCCGATCACGCGCATGAAGCTGCGTGCCGAATTGATGGACGACTGCGGCGACAAAGACAAATTGTGGAATGACCTCGGCGAGATGGAGCATCTGGTGCGTGAAGGCGTTGCCTATGCCCGCAGCGTGCATGGCGCCACCGAGGAAAGCCGCCGTACCGATCTTGATTCATTCCTCGACAGCCTCGTGTTCGACTACCAGGACATGGGCAAGGACGTGCGGCTCAGCGGCAAAAGCAACGCAGTGATTCACACGCGGCCCCACGCGCTGCGCCGAGTGCTGGTAAACCTCACGGATAACGCGCTCAAATTCGCCGGTGCCGCGCAGCTGCGGGTCGAGCCGGAGGAGGGCGACAGCCTCTCGGTGACCGTGATGGATCGTGGTCCCGGCATTGCCGAAGAGGAGCTGGCCCGTGTGATTGAGCCATTTTACCGCGTGGAAAATTCGCGCAACCGCAGCACCGGCGGCACGGGCCTGGGCCTGGCTATCGCCCAGCAACTGGCACAAGCCCTCGGCGGCACCCTCACCTTGAGAAATCGCGAAGGCGGCGGACTGTGCGCTGAACTGAGATTACCGACGCGCTTATCGTAGGAGGCGCCAATCATGCAGGATACGTTCAATCTTCCCCGTTTCGTCGAGGCTCAGCGCCTGGTGTTCAATCGAGGCATGGACGAGCTGCGCGCGGGCCGCAAGACGAGCCATTGGATGTGGTTCGTCTTCCATCCATTGCAGGGGCTGGGTCGCTCCGCTCAAAGCTGATCCTTTATCCGGCTAGCCATCAATAAAGGCTGCCTGCTCACCCCCGACTCCCTGCACCACTCAAGCGCAGACATACCAAACCAGCGACGAAACGCCCGCGAAAAAGTGCTGACATCGGCGTAACCCAGCAGATGCGCCACGTCTGTAAGACTGATTGTCGGAACCAGCAGGTAATTGCGCGCCAGTTGCTGGCGAGTCTCATCCAGCAACTGCTGAAAAGACGTATTTTCTTGAGCCAAGTGGCGCTGCAAGGTTCTTGGGGTGACTGCCATGCAATCGGCCACCTTGTCGATCGTTGCACGTCCGCTGGGCAACAAGTTACGCAGCAATTGCCTGACGTAGCCAGGTATCGCGTCTGTCGACAAGCGCTCTATACCTGATAGATGTCTAGCGAAAATCTGATGTAATGCTTCGCTGGCGCGATCCAGTGGTTGCGCCAGCACGCATGCGTCAAATAGCAGACCCGTATGCGCTGCTGAGAACGTTGGTGTGATACCCAGTGCCTGGCGATAGCCCCACTCATCGGCAAGAGGCGGATGACGGAGCATTACCGCCTCAGGTTGCCATTGATCCCCGGCCAACGTGAGCATCAGTTTTAAACCGACACCACACGCCAGTTCTTCTGCTTGAGGCAATCCGACAATCGACATCTCATCGGTTCGATAGCTCAGCAACGCGACGCCTTTCACAACCTCCAAATCAACCTGTGCTGCGCCGTTGTACAGCCCGAAATTCGCGCGCAGCTCGAGCAATGCATCGCCGATGGTTCGAGCGTTGTGGATCAGGAAAAACATATCACCGAAGACGTCGACACCTTGGTGGAGCCCGAATTCCAGGCCGAACAATGCGTTATTCGAACGCTGCTGGCACATTTGCAACAAGCTGCAATATTGTTGGAAGGAGAGGATATCTTCCGGGCGCTGCAGCGACATCGCAGGCACAGAGGCCTGTCGCAGTATACGGCTCGGGTCCAGACCCTGACGCCGGGCAAATTGATCGAACCCTGCCAGACTGATTGCACGAATGAATGGATTGGACGCCATGTTTTACCCAAGAGTTTGTTGCATGCGCTGCTTCCACTTCTGCGGGCTGACGCCATTCCAGCGCGTGAAAGCCCGGGAAAAGGTGCTCAGGTCGGCATAACCCAACATACCTGCCACCTGTGTCAGGCTGATCGATGAGTCGCAGAGGTAGCGTGCGGCCATCGTCTGGCGCGTTTCGTCCAGCAGCTCCTGAAATCGCGTGTTTTGTGCCCGAAGATAGCGTTGCAAGGTGCGCGGGCTGATCATCATGTACTTGGCCATGTCGCGAAGTGTGACCGGACCATTGGCAAGCTCATTGCATAGCCTTTTTTGCACATACGACGGAAGTTCTTGCAGTGTTACGCGCGCTAACTCGTCGATTTGTTGCTGGGCTAATAGTTGACACCTGACGTCTGTAGCTCCGAGAGGTCTGGCCAGTAACGACTCATCGAAAACCCAGGCATTGACGGCGCTGTCAAAGCGCGGAGGGACACCCAGCAGCGTGCGATAGGCAATGCGGCTGGCCGGAGCGCTGTGGCGCAACATCAGAGCTCTCGGTTTCCAGGCGTGCCCCAGCAGTTCGCGGAGCAAGCATGCGGCAACTCCCATCGCCAGCTCCACTGTCTGACGTACTGAGGCCAACGTACCGTCAATGACTTCGTACACAAGAAGGGCGCTACCGCCTCGGCGTTCAAGGCGCACTAGTGCGCCGTCACTGTGTATATGGAAATAGCGTGTCAGCAGATTCAGCGACTCGCCCACATTGGCCGCGTTACGCATGGCGTACAGCAGAGTGCCTAGACTTTGCGTGCCTTGGTGCAAGCCTAACTGTAAGCCGAACAAGGGATTGCTCGACCGTAACGCACATAACTGGACCAACGCATTGAATTGCGCGCCGGATATTTGAGCGTTCAGCGGCTCTTCGGGCAGGTCTACCTCCGCCAGCGCCGAAACCGGATCAATCCCCTGACTGGTAGCAAACGCCTTGAAACCAAGCAAAGCAACACCACGCACTGTGGACATCATCTGAGCCTCTCGAATGAAATACAGCCTTTGGCCTGAAAAGTATTGGCACGATATGCAAAATCTCTGGCGCGATATGCAAAGCTTTCACCCTTGTCCCGAGACCACACTCGAACGACCAATAACAAAAGACCTGCGTTCGGCCCAAGGCTGGACGATGGAGGGATACGATGCGTCGGTTTCTGTTCGCTTTGCTGGTGATCGCACTGATTTCGGGTGCGCTGTATGTTCAGCCACGGCCCGCTGACCACAATGTTGTTCATCATTCCAATCACCCGCCGGTTGCCAGCATCAGCGATGCCTTCACGCATTTCTGAGGACTGAAGCGTTCTCCTGAACAGAGGCGTGCTCGCGAAACTCGCCACTAGAGAGTGCTCCGTGCAGGAACATTTGCTCCAGCGTTCGGGCCGACTCGGCGTTGGCTGCACGCCCGCGCTGTTCGGCATCCACCAAGCCGTAGACCAGGGTGATGAACAGCTCGGTAAAAATCGCTGCGCTAATGTCGATGCGAAACAGTCCTCTTTGCTGACCTCTGAGGAAGAACTCGTCTAGCGCCGCCAGGTAAAACTGCCAGCGTGTGTCACCCCGTTCGAAGTCGAGGAAGTCTGGGCGGTATTGCGCCATAAGAAAGGCAAGCAATTCGCGATGAGCCAAGTGCTCGCGGATCAATCGACGCAGCGCGTCCAAGGGCTGCAGATGCTGCAAACCGGCGCTGCGGATAATCAGATTGAGCGTACTTTCGGCGTACTCCTCCAGTCTCTGCCCTAGATTTTCCCGTGTCCCACAGTAGCGGTGCAGGGTCGCTTTGCTCATGCCCGCCAGTTGCGCCAGCTCTTTCATTGTCGCCCGGGGGCGATTGACAACCGCCATAGTCAGCGACTTGAGCATTTGTTCATCATGGGAATTGGGTGTCATCACCACGCCTTTAGCGATGTTTATACAGGGATCACAATATTCTCATATGAGACAATGTTGACTCATTAGAGTTTGCAAAGTAGCATCCGCACCAAGTTCAATCAAGCCTTGGGTGAGAGATGGGAAATTTGCGTGCGATAGGGATGGCAGGCTCGCTGGCAGCGGCCATTGCGCTGGCCGGGTGTGGGCCGTCGAATGAACAAGCGGACGTGGCCGAAGTGGTGCGTCCTGTAGAGGTGCTGGCAGTAAAGACGGAGCCTCTAGCTCTGACTTCGGATTTGCCGGGCAGGGTAGAGCCCATGCGAGTCGCCGAGGTGCGCGCGCGCGTGCCAGGCATCGTGATGCAAAAGCGTTTTGAAGAGGGCGCGGATGTCAAAGCCGGGGACCTGCTGTTCCAGATCGACCCGGCGCCGCTAAAGGCGGCCTTGTCGCGAGCAGAGGGTGAATTGGCCCGCACCCAGGCCGTTGCACTTGAGGCACAGGCGCGGGTCAAGCGCTATGAACCGTTGGTGAAGGTCGAGGCGGTCAGCCAGCAAGACTTCGACAGTGCCATGGCCGACCTGCGCAGCGCCCAGGCGGCCACGCGCTCGGCTCAGGCCGATCTGCAAAGCGCGCGCTTGAACCTTGGTTATGCTTCGGTGACTGCACCGATTTCCGGTCGTGTCGGCCGTGCACTGGTAACCGAAGGTGCGTTGGTCGGTCAGGGTGACGCGACGTTGATGGCGCGGATTCAGCAACTTGATCCGGTCTATGTCGATTTCACTCAATCTGCCGCCGACGCGCTGCGCCTGCGCGAATCGCTCAAGGGCGGAAAACTCTCCGCTGATGACAGTAAAACGTTGTCGATTCGTGTCGACGGCACCGCTTTTGAGCGTCAGGGCGCACTGATGTTTACCGATATCGCCGTTGATCGCGGCACCGGGCAGGTGTCATTACGCGGCAAGTTCGCCAACAGCGACGGCGTGTTGCTGCCGGGCATGTTCGTGCGCGTGCGCACGCCTCAAGGCACCGACAAGCAGGCCATTCTCGTGCCCCAGCGCTCGGTGCAGCGCGGCAGCGATGGCGGCGCGCAGGTCATGGTGGTCGGCGCCGACGGCCGCGCCGAAGCGCGCAATGTGGTGACCGGTTCCATGCAAGGTTCGCGCTGGCAGATCAGTGAAGGCCTGAAGGCTGGCGATCAGGTGATTGTCAGCGGACTGAGCGGCCTGCAACCAGGTGCCATGGTCGTACCCGCCCAGCCCCAAGCCCAGGCTCAGTCGCCTGAGTCGCACCAGTAAGGGCGCCGTCGCCGCGAGGATATTCCGATGTCTCTGTTTTTTATCAAACGCCCGAACTTCGCCTGGGTGGTAGCGCTGTTCATTTCTCTGGCCGGTCTGCTGGTCATTCCGATGCTGCCGGTAGCGCAGTACCCCAACGTCGCGCCGCCGCAGATCAAGGTGACGGCGACCTATCCCGGTGCTTCTGCGAAGGTGCTGGTGGACTCGGTCACCAGCGTGATCGAAGAGTCGCTCAACGGTGCGAAGAACCTGCTGTATTTCGAGTCGACCAACAACTCCAACGGTATCGCCGAGATTGCGGTGACGTTCCAGCCGGGCACTGATCCGCAGCTCGCTCAGGTTGACGTGCAAAACCGCCTGAAAAAAGCCGAAGCGCGGATGCCGCAAGCCGTGCTGACCCAAGGTCTGGAGGTGGAGCAGACCAGTGCTGGTTTCCTGCTGATCTATGCGCTGAACTATAAGGAAGGCACCCAGCACAGTGACACCACCGCACTGGGCGACTACGCCGCGCGCAATATCAACAACGAGCTACGCCGGGTTCCGGGCGTCGGCAAGCTGCAGTTCTTCTCCTCTGAAGCGGCGATGCGCGTCTGGCTCGACCCGCAGAAACTGGTGGGCTACGGGCTATCCATCGACGACGTCAGCGCGGCCATCCGTGGCCAGAACGTGCAAGTGCCGGCTGGCAGCTTCGGCAGTACGCCGACCAGCAGCCAGCAGGAACTGACCGCCACCCTGGCGGTGAAAGGTACGCTGGATAATCCGGAAGAATTCTCTCGTATTGTCCTGCGTGCCAACGAGGACGGTTCGACGGTCAAACTGGGCGACGTCGCCCGCGTGGAAATCGGTCAGGAAAGTTACAACTTCAACTCGCGCCTGAATGGCAGACCCGCCGTGGCAGCGGCGATCCAGTTGTCGCCGGGCGCCAACGCGATCCAGACCGCAACTGCGGTCAAGCAGCGCCTGGCCGAACTGTCGGCCTACTTCCCGGATGATGTGGAATATTCCGTTCCTTACGACACCTCGCGTTTCGTTGATGTCGCGATCGAGAAGGTGATTCATACCCTGATCGAAGCGATGGTCCTGGTCTTCCTAGTGATGTTCCTGTTCCTCCAGAACATCCGCTACACCTTGATTCCGTCGATCGTGGTACCGGTGTGTCTGCTGGGCACGCTGCTGATGATGTACGTGCTGGGCTTCTCGGTGAACATGATGACCATGTTCGGCATGGTGCTCGCCATCGGCATTCTGGTGGACGACGCCATTGTCGTGGTGGAGAACGTCGAACGGATCATGGCCGAGGAGGGCTTGTCGCCGGTCGACGCCACGGTGAAAGCGATGGGGCAGGTATCGGGCGCGATCATCGGTATCACCCTGGTGCTGTCGGCGGTGTTCATGCCGCTGGCATTCATGTCCGGCTCGGTCGGTGTGATCTACCAGCAATTCTCGGTATCGCTGGCGGTGTCGATTCTGTTCTCCGGGTTCCTCGCGCTGACGTTCACCCCGGCGCTATGCGCCACGCTGCTCAAGCCGATTCCACAAGGGCACCATGAAAAGCGCGGCTTCTTCGGCGCCTTCAACCGTGGCTTTGCCAAGCTCACCGATCGCTATTCAGTCCTTAACAATGGGCTGGTGGCGCGTTCCGGCCGGATGATGTTGGTGTACCTGGGCATTATCGCCATGCTCGGTTACTTCTACCTGCGCCTGCCGGAATCGTTTGTGCCGGTGGAGGACCAGGGCTACATGATCGTCGACGTCCAGCTGCCGCCGGGCGCGACCCGTACCCGTACCGAATCGACTGGCGAACAACTGGAGCGTTACCTGGCTACCCGTGACGCGGTTCAGTCGACGTTCCTGGTGTCCGGCTTCAGCTTCTCCGGGATGGGCGATAACGCAGCGCTGGCATTCCCGGTGTTCAAGGACTGGTCGGAGCGTGGCGAAGATCAATCGGCCATGGCAGAAGTCAATGCGCTGAACGAGCAATTTGCCGTGGCCAACGACGGTGCGGTGATGGCCGTGCCACCGCCGCCGATTGACGGTCTGGGCAACTCCGGTGGTTTCGCCCTACGCCTGCAGGATCGTGCCGGCCTGGGCCGGGAAGCGTTGCTCGCTGCTCGTGATCAGGTGCTTGGTCAGGCCAACGGCAACCCGAAAATCCTCTACGCGATGATGGAAGGCTTGGCGGAGTCGCCTCAACTGCGCGTGGTGATCGACCGTGACAAGGCGCGCACCCTGGGGGTGAGTTTTGAATCGATCAGCAGTGCGTTGTCTGCTGCTTTCGGTTCGGAGGTGATCAACGACTTCACCAACGCCGGCCGCCAGCAGCGCGTGGTGGTGCAGGCCGAGCAGGGCGACCGAATGACTCCGGAGAGCGTGCTCAAACTGTACGTACACAACACCGCAGGCGATCTGGTGCCGCTCAGTGCCTTCGTCACCACGCATTGGGAGGAAGGTCCGGTGCAGGTAGTGCGCTACAACGGTTATCCGTCGGTGCGCATCGTCGGTGATGCCGGGCCGGGCTACAGCACCGGTGAAGCCATGGCGGAAATGGAGCGTATCGCCGCGCAGTTGCCGGCCGGTTTCAGCTACGAGTGGACCGGTTTGTCCTACCAGGAGAAGGTCTCCAGCGGTCAGGCCACGCAACTGTTTGCGCTGGCCATTCTGGTGGTGTTCCTGCTGCTGGTGGCGCTGTACGAGAGCTGGGCGATTCCGTTGACCGTGATGCTGATTGTGCCAATCGGCGCCATCGGTGCGGTACTCGCGGTGATGGTCGCCGGCATGCCTAACGACGTGTACTTCAAGGTCGGTTTGATCACCATCATCGGTCTGGCGGCGAAGAACGCGATTCTGATCGTCGAGTTCGCCAAGGAACTCTGGGAGAAAGGTTACAGCCTGCGCGACGCCGCGATCGAGGCCGCACGGCTGCGCTTCCGGCCAATCGTGATGACCTCCATGGCCTTCATCCTCGGCGTGGTGCCGCTAGCACTGGCGACCGGGGCAGGGGCTGCAAGTCAGCGGGCAATCGGTACCGGTGTGATCGGCGGCATGCTCAGCGCGACACTGCTGGGTGTGTTGTTTGTACCGATCTGTTTTGTCTGGGTGCTGTCGATGTTGCGCAGTAAACCGGCTCCCATTGAACAACCCGCTTTGGCTCAGGAGTGACACATGCGTATTTCAGGATTTTCTACGCTGGTGATCGCCATGTTGTTGGCCGGTTGCTCGTTGGCGCCGACCTATGAGCGGCCCGTCGCACCGATTGCGGACAACTGGGCGGGCGAGTCGTTGAAACAGGGCGCTCCGATCAACCAGTTGGCGTGGCAGTCGTTCATCGTCGATCCCGACCTGCGCCGTCTGGTGGGTGTTGCGCTGGCTAACAACCGCTCGTTGCGCCAGACCCTTTTGGACATCGAGCAGGCCCGGGCGCAGTACCGCATTCAGCGGGCCGATCGGGTTCCGGGGCTGAATGCAAGCGCGTCCGGCAATCGCCAGCGCTTGCCGTCGGACCTGGCCAGTGACGGCCGGGCAGGGGTGACCAGCCAGTATCAGGTCGGTCTGTCGCTGCCCGAATACGAGCTGGATCTGTTTGGCCGGGTAAAGAGCCTCAGTGACTCTGCGCTGCAGGAATACCTGGCCACCGAAGAAGCAGCCCGCGCCGCGCAGATCGCGCTGATCGCTGAAGTCAGCCAGGCCTATCTGGTTCACGACGGCGCCCAGCGTCGGCTGGAGTTGACCCAACAAACCCTGAGCAGCCGCGAATACTCGTTCGCGCTGATCAGTCAGCGCCGCTCCAGCGGCACGGCGACTGCGCTGGATTATCAGGAAGCTCTGGGGCTGGTGGAACAGGCGCGGGCCGAACAGGAACGCAATCTGCGCGAGAAGCAGCAGGCGTTCAACGCGCTGGTTTTGCTGCTGGGCACAAAGGACGCGGGCAAGGTGATTCCCGAGCGGCTGACGACGCAGCCGATGCTGGTGCAAGACATCGCTGCGGACACCACGTCGACGCTGATCGAGCGCCGGCCGGATATTCTTGCGGCCGAGCATCGACTGCAAGCGCGCAATGCCGATATCGGCGCGGCACGGGCGGCGTTCTTTCCGCGTATCAGCCTGACCGGCAGCTTTGGTACTTCCAGCGCGCAGATGTCCGGTCTGTTCGACGGCGGTTCGCGCTCCTGGAGTTTCGTACCGAACCTCTCGCTGCCGTTGTTCGATGCTGGTCGCAACAGTGCCGGGCTGAGCCTGGCCGAAGCCCGCAAGGATTCAGCTGTGGCGGCCTACGAAGGCACGATTCAGACGGCGTTCCGCGAGGTCGCCGATGCATTGGCTGCCACCGACACCTTGCGCCGGGAGGAGGCCGCGCGCCGCGCACTGGCCAATACCAGCACTGAAACCCTGAGTCTGGCCAAGGCCCGATATGAAGGCGGTGTCGACAGCCACCTGCGTTATCTCGATGCGCAGCGCACCAGTTTCGTCAACGAAACAACGTTTATCGAGGTCAGCACGCAACGCCAGATTGCTCTGGTCGATCTGTTTCGTTCGCTGGGCGGAGGTTGGTCCACGCCGACAACCGTTAGATAACGCCTGACAAGAGCTCCTTTGGTTGGCGCATCCAACCGCCTTTGCCCCGTAGACCGAAAGGTCTCGGGGCTTTTTTTTAGGAAATCGAGTAAGGCTTACAACACACTCGCTGCGCCGGCCGCGCCATGCAGGAACATCTGTTCCAGCACATTGGCCGAGTTGGCACTGGCCGCGCGCCCACGGCGCTCGGCATCAACCATGCCGAAAATCATGGTCAGGAACAGCTCCGTGAAAACCGCGGCGGTGACATCGATGCGAAACGCGCCCAGTTGCTGGCCACGCAGAAAAAAAGCATCCAGAGCGTCAGCATAAGTCTGCCAGCGGTCGCCCTCACCATTGACCGCAAACGTGTCGGGGCGGTACTGAAAGAGCAGGAAAACCAGCATTTCCCGATGCGCGAGATGCTCGTTGATCAAACTGCGCAACGCCTGTACCGGCTCGCCGTGCAACAGGTCGGTGGTGGTGGTGATCTGGTTCAGCACCGTCTCACCGTGGCTTTCCATCATCTGCACCAGGTTGTCACGGGTGCCGCAAAAGCGATGCAGCGTAGCCTTGCTGACGCCAGCCGCTTCAGCCAGTTCCTTGAGTGTCGCCCGAGGGCGATCAACGATGGCCAAGGCCAGCGCCTTGATGAGTCGTTCGTCTTGAGGAGTCAGGGTCATCAGTCGGTCTCGAATCGAATTTCAATCCGCCGAATTGTGCAGGAAAAGCTCATTACTGCAACGAAAACCACCGAAATAGAGCAAATGACTTCATCTGAGACAGTTTTTGTTCATCACGGGATCGGCGTTGCGCACCGTTCGAATGTCATGAACTGTAAAAAGCCTGTCGCGATCTGATCCCCATGCGGCGTCTGGGCAAGGATCGACTCAGTGACTGGCCACCAACAAGGCCAGCGCAGTGCAAGCAGTCTCGGTTTCGGCTCGCAATCGATCCAGATCACCGTGGGCCGACCAGGCAATGGTCAGCCCGTCTACCAGTTGGATCAGCAAGCGGCTGGTCGCCTTTAAAAACGCTTCGCTCAACTCAGTTCCCATGGCACGCTGCAGCGCCTGCTCGGTGGCTTCAATGGCCACCGAGTAAATCTTGCTGGCCATTTGCGGGTCATTGCGCATTGCCCAGAAGAACAACTCGGTCTGCGCCCTGGCCGCATCCGGATGACCGATGAACCAGGTGATCAACTGCCGCAGAACTTCGGCTGCCGTCGCCGCAGCAGTGGCCCCGGCCGGTACCTGTTCCAGCGCTTGCGGTGGCAGGCTGAACAGCGATTCGTAGACCGCATAAAACAGGTCGTTCTTGGTATGGAACACGTAATGCAACGAAGCCAACGGACAGCCGGCTTGCGCCGCAATACGGCGGGTCGTGGCATTGGCTACGCCATGCTCGGCGATCACTCTGATCGTTGCTTCGACGAAATCCTGCCGGCGTAATTCAGCGCCCATTCTGGCCATAGTTCAGCATTCTCCTTTATTCCTGGCGCCCCATAACGACAAGGGCGATGTCGACGCTTGCGGATCCTACAGCAACAAATCGCCACGCGTCATGAATGGAAAGGGGGTGTGCAACGGCTGCACCAATAATGGTAACAACTGTTTCGTTATTTCCCGAATGGGTGCGTTTCGGCGAAACAAACGGAAACATCCTCCGGCAGTTTTATCGCGCTGTATACCCCGCGATCGCGCAATCGATTGATAAGAAACGACTAATTCCCGCTCTGTGGATCTTGGCACCGGGCTTGCTTTGATTACTCGACTTGGTCATTTGATCAAGTCAGTTGATTAGGTTAGCGCAGGCAACGGGTTGCCACCGTAAAGACGACCCCGTTGCTGATCAAGGCCCACGAGGATCCCTCCCATGAACACAGTGATTGAGCGCCCCCATAACAATTTTTCTACCGGCGTCGTAATCCGGCACCTAGTCGCAGCCGTCGCCGCCTCAGCGTTTTTCTGTACGGCACAGGCGGCAGACAAGGATCCTGCATTGCTCGGCAGCAAACTGACGCCGCTGGGAGGCGAGGCCGCCGCCAGCGCCGACGGGGTGATTCCCGCCTGGACAGCGCCCGGTCCTCAAGGTGGCAGTTGGAGCCACGGCCAGGTGCGCGGCCAGCAATGGAAATTCAAGGATGACAAACCGCTGTTCAGTATCGACTCGGGCAATGTCGCGAAGTACGCCAGCAAGCTTTCACCTGGGCAGGTGGAAATGTTCAAGAAGATTCCGGGCTACCGCATGGACGTGTACCCGACGCGGCGCAGTTGCGGCGTGCCGGATTTCGTCGCGGACAACACCAAGAAGAACGTTGGTTTCGCCAAGCTCGACGGCGACGGCCTAGCGTTGCAGGAAGCCTACGTGCCGGGCATTCCGTTTCCATTTCCAGTCTCGGGCGCCGAGGTGATGTGGAACATGAAAATGCGCTATCGCGGCGTTGGCTTCGATATGTCGAAAACCGTTTCCGGAATTTCGCCACGCAAGGGCAGTGAAGATTGGCTGCGAACCTCCACCGACTGGTTCATGTACACACCATGGGGCGTGAAGGGCAGCGCGCTGTTCTCGTCATTCGATCGTCTGGAAGTCGCCACTTACTTCAGCTACACCGACCCCGCCGCACTGGCCGGACAAGCCGGGGTGGTCACGACCAAGGCGGGCGAGCAAGCCACCACGTTCTATTACTTCCCGGGCCAGCGCCGCGTGCGGCGCATGCCGGCGTATTCCTACGATGCACCGCAAATCGGTCTGGACAATCAATACACCATCGATGAATCCAACGTGTTCTTCGGTCCCATGGACCGCTTCGACTGGAAGCTGCTGGGCAAGCAGGAAATGCTTGTGCCCTACAACTCGTTCGGGGCCTACGACAACTCGGCGAAGATCGAGGAGGTGGCCAAGCGCGACTTCATCGCTCCCGAATCACGTCGCTATGAGCTGCACCGCGTGTGGGTGGTCGAGGCGACCGTCCGCCAAGGCATGCGCCATCAGGCGCCGAAGCGTCTGTTCTACATCGACGAAGACAGCTGGAACGCGCTGATGGCGGTGGACTACGACAAGCAGGGGCAAATCTGGAAGGTCCGCGAGGGTTACACGATCCCGGTGTACGAGACCGGCACCTGCGACATGGAAGCCCAGGCGCAATACAACCTGGTTGACGGTCGCTACCTGTACGACATGACCTCCATTGGCACCGGCAAGAACGACCATCGCTGGCTGACCGACGGGGCGAGCAATCCGCGCCTGAAACGCGACTTCTACACCTCCGACAACCTGCGCGCCACCAGCGAACGCTGATAGCGGCTTTCGGGAACAGACATGAAAAAAATAGTCAGTAGAACCTCAGGTCTTGTCATCGCGTGTGCAACCCCGTTTGCCATGGCGTTCACCTTTGAAACCGAAAACATTCGCGGCTCATTCGACTCCACCCTCGCCGTGGGCATGGGGCTGCGCACCGAGTCGCGCGGCTGCAACCTTATCACCAGCGGCCCCGGCGGGCACAATCCACCCAGCGGCTGTCTGGCGCCCAGCGCCGGTGTTGGTGACCAGGGCGACTTGAACTACGACCGGGGCGACCTGTTCACCAATTACATAAAAGGCATCCATGAACTGGTGCTGAAGTTTCCCGAAGACTACACGTTCATGGCGCGCGGTAGCTGGATTCGCGACTTTGCCGCGACCGACACCAGCGGTGCGCTATCGGCTAACCGGCCTGAAGGTGTCGGTAGCGACGGCCTCACCAGTGGCGCCCGAGACGATCTGGAGTTCAAGGCGCGTCTGCTGGATCTGTGGGTGAGCAAGAGTTTCGATGTCGGTGACCAACGTGTTCGCGCTCGCCTGGGTAATCAGGTGATCAACTGGGGCGAGAGTCTGTTCGCTGCTGGCGGCATCAACAACACCAACGCTTACGATGTCATGGCATTGTCGCGTCCCGGTACCCAGCTCAAGGAAGCCTTGCTGCCGGCCCCGATGTTGAGCCTGGCGTCGGGGCTTGGTGCCGGGGTGAATATCGAGGCGTATTGGCAGTTCAATTGGAACAAAAGTGAGTTGCCGCCAGTGGGCAGCTATTGGTCCACCACCCATGCGCTGGGCGAGGGCAGGGGTACCTACGGGTACGATGAAAAAGAGGCGCGCAACAGCGGCCAATGGGGCGTGTCGCTGCGCTGGCAGCCTGACAACACCGATCTCAACCTGGGCCTGTACGTGATGCGTTATCACGACAAACTGCCGTCACTGAGCGTGCAGGTGGATCCGCAAACCTTCGCCGCGGCGCCGACCTGGGAATATCCGGAAGACCGCATGATGTACGGCATCAGCGCCAATATGCCGGTCGGCGACTGGGCACTGGGCACCGAGTTGTCCTATCGTCCCAAGGATGCGGTACCGCTCAACCCGGTCATCGACGCCTGCGCCGCCAACGGTGGCAAATGCTGGAAAGACGCAAAGAAACTGCAATGGCACCTGACCGGCATCTACAGCATGACGCCGTCCAACTCGCCGACCTTGCTTGAATTCACCGGTGCCAGCACCGGAACCTTGTTGAGCGAACTGGTGGTCGTGAAATACCCGGGCCTGCATAACGACTACGCCGGAGAACCCATCGCCGCCGGCCTTAATACCTGGCAACTGGACCCGGCCATCGCGCCGAGCGCCAAGGGTAACAAAACCTCCTCTGGCGTCAGCCTCGATTTGAGCCTGACCTATGACAACACGCTCATTCCTGGCTGGCAGGTCACGCCGGGAGTGTTCTACTCGCGCTCGATCAACGGACGCACCCCGAACCTGTCGGCCACCTTCACCGAAGACGCCAGCAGCATGAACCTGTACCTCAATTTCGTGCGCAATCCGGCGAGCTGGCAGATCTCGGCCAACTACGCAAAGTTCATGGGCGGCAAGACCCCTTACGATCAACTGCTGCGTGATCGCGATTACGTTGGCCTTGTGGTTTCCCGAACCCTGTGAGGCGCGCCGTGAACAGTTCCCTGAACCTTGAGCAAAGCACTTCGCGCGGCGTGTTACCGCGCATCGAACAATGGCTGTTCTCGCACCGCATGCTGACGTTGGCGAGCCTGGCGCTTTTCACCTTGGGCATGGCTTGGTTTGCCGTGCAGTTGCGCATGGAAGCCGGGTTTGAAAAGCAGTTGCCCATCGGCCATGAATACATCGAGACCTTTGAGACCTATCGCAATGACTTGCTCGGCGCGAATCGGTTGACGGTGGTGGTCAAGGCTCGCCAAGGGACGATCTGGAGCCAGGCAGGGCTCAAGCGTCTGTATGACGTCACCCAGGCGCTGATCTTTCTGCCCAACGTGTCGCGCAGCAGCGTGCGTTCGTTGTGGACGCCCAACGCGTTCGTCAATGAAATCACCGAAGAGGGCTTTCGTGCCGACCCGCTGGTACCAGGGACGGTAACGCCGGAAAGTCTCGATGATACGAGCATAGCCATGATCGCCAACTCGACGGCGCAGGGTGGTTTTATCGGAACGCTGGTGGCTCGCGACCAAAGCAGCGCGATGATCACGGTCGACCTCAACGAGTTCGATACTAACGGCCAGCGCCTGGACTATGTGGCTTACAACCAGGTCCTGGAGCAGCAGATTCGCGGTCAGTTCGAGGACATGGATTTCGAGATCCAGATCATCGGCTTCGCCAAGCAGATCGGGGACATTGCCGTGGGCGCTTCGGCGGTTTTCGAGTTCTGTCTGCTGGCCTTGTTGCTAACAGCGGCTGCGGTGTTCTGGTACTGCCATTCGCTGCGTTTCACCTTGCTGGCGGTGGGTTGCTCGCTGGTTTCGCTGATCTGGCAGTTCGGCGCTTTGCGTCTGCTCGGCTATGGCCTCGATCCGTTGGCGGTGCTGGTACCGTTTCTGGTGTTTGCCATAGGGGGATCCCATGGCGTGCAGCAGATCAACTTCATCATTCGCGAGATCGCCTGCGGCAAGTCGGTGGAGGGCGCGGCGCGTGCCAGTTTCAGTGGGTTGCTGATTCCCGGCACACTGGCGTTGGTCACCGCATTCGTATCGTTCGTGACGTTGCTGTTGATCCCGATACCCATGGTGCGGGAACTGGCAATCACCGCTTCACTCGGGGTGGCGTTCAAGATCGTCACCAATCTGGTGATGCTGCCCGTGCTGGCCTCGATGCTCAGGGTGCAGGACGGTTACGCCGCAGCCGAGGAAGTTTCTCGCCAGCGCCGTGTCCGTTGGTTACACGGTCTCGCCCGTTTGAGCGAATGGCACAACGTGCGCTGGGTGCTGGGTATGGCCGTGCTGATCTTTGTCACGGCGGCGTGGCAAAGCCATGATCGAGTCGTCGGTTCTTTACAGGCCGGAGCCCCGGAACTGCGCGAGGATGCGCGCTTCAATCGGGATGCGCTGTCGATCGCCAGCAATTACGACATTGGTCTGGACTGGCTCAGTGTGGTCTTCGAGGTCAGGGTCGATGGCGGTGCGAACGACTGCGAGAACGTCGCTCTCGGCCAATATCAGGACCGTTTTGTCTGGGCCATGCAAGGTGTGCCTGGTGTGGTCTCGGTGACCTCGTTTTCCAACAGCCTGCGCCAGTTCAACGAGGGCTATAACGAGGGCAACCCGAAAATGAACGCGGTGCCCATCGACCCGACCAACTACTCGTCGATGGCCGCCGAGGTGGCTCGCGTACCCGGCATGATGCGGCCTGATTGCAGTATGACCGCGGTGCATTTGTTTCTCGCCGATCACAAGGCAACCACCATTCACCGGGTGATCACCGCGGCCAAGGCTTTGCGCAGCCAATTCACTCAGCCCGGGGTGAGTGTACGTCTGGCGTCCGGTAACGCCGGCGTGATCGCGGCGATCAACGAAGAAGTGGAACGCAGCGAGTTGCCGATGATGCTTTACGTCTACGGCGCTATCGCGCTGCTGGTGTTTGTCGTCTACCGCGATTGGCGCGCCGTGCTGGTCTGCTGCCTGCCGCTGACTCTGGGGACCTTCATCGGCTACTGGTTCATGAAGGAGCTGCAGATCGGCCTGACCATCGCCACCTTACCGGTCATGGTGCTGGCGGTCGGCATCGGCGTGGATTACGCGTTCTACATCTATAACCGTTTGCAGCTGCATCAGGCGCTCGGGCAACCGATCACCAAAGCCGTGGAGCATGCATTGCTGGAGGTCGGCGTCGCCACGATTTTTACTGCGATCACCCTGGCGGCGGGCGTCGCCACCTGGGCGTTTTCCGATCTGAAGTTTCAGGCAGACATGGGCAAGCTGTTGGCCTTCATGTTTCTGGTCAACATGATCATGGCTATGACCGTTCTCCCAGCCTTCGCAGTATGGCTGGAGCGGACATTCCCGCGGCGGCGCCCAGTGCGCCTGATCGGCTCACTGGTGCATTGAGGAGACAGCCATGCGAAACCTGATGCCTTTACTGGTTCTGATGTTGCCGGCGTTATTGCAGGCTTCGTCCTTGTCGGCTGTACCGGCTACACAAACGGCCAGCGCCAATGCCGCGACGCTGTTGAGCGTTGCCCGGGCCGGGGAGCGAACCGTTGCCGTCGGCGATCACGGCGTGGTGCTGTTGTCGGATGATCACGGTGGGCATTTCCGTCAAGCGACATCCGTGCCGTTGGCCACCCCTCTGACGGGGGTGTCCTTCGTCGATGCCCGTCAGGGTTGGGCCGTTGGTCACTGGGGGGCGATTCTGGCCACTATTGACGGCGGCGATACCTGGCAGGTGCAGCGCCTTTCCAGTGCAGAAGATCGGCCACTGTTTGCCGTGCACTTTTTCAATCCGCAGCAAGGGGTGGCGGTGGGGCTGTGGTCGCTGGTGCTGACCACCGATGACGGCGGCAAGCACTGGACCGAGCAGCGACTCGAAGCTCCGCCGGGTTCGAAGCGGGCCGACCTAAACCTAATGGGGCTGTTTGCCGATGGGGAAGGGTGCTTGTACGCCACCGCCGAACGCGGCCAGTTATTGCGCTCAGACGATCAGGGCAAGCACTGGCGCTATGTGGATACCGGTTACAGCGGCACGCTGTGGACGGGGGCGGTGCTGGGCGACGGCTCGCTGCTGGTGGGCGGGCAACGCGGCACGTTGCTGCACGGCTCCGCCGACGGCGCACGTTGGCAGCGCGTGCCGCTGCAAAGCAAGAGCTCGGTCACCGCCATCGATGTTTCCGGGCAAACAGTCATCGCCGTAGGTCTGGACGGTTTGATCGTGCGCAGCGACGACGGTGGCCAAAGTTTCCATGAGCAATCCAGCGGCGACGGAGTTTCGCTCACGGCGACACTGCTGAACAGGGATGGCTCGCCGATCGTGTTTTCCCGCAGAGGCGTCGTTTCTCAGCGCTGATACCCGCGAGGATGTCGGGAGGCGGGCGCCATGCCGGTTTCCTGGCAGTTCAGCGCGATTTTTCTCAAACAAACTGCTGATTTCCGGCCGGTTTTCGCGTGCCTGAAGAAGTCTCTGTGGACTCAAAATAATAAACATAACGAATGTTGCGTTAATTAATTTTGCTTGTTAGAGTCGATGGCAAATAACAAGACGCAGCACGCTGCAAGCGCAGCGGCTGCCACTCTCGATGGAGGTACTTTGATGATCTCGCTCAAGTCGACACTCACCCTGCCAGCCGCTGGACTCACCGGTTTCGAAACCCCGCTGACGGAAGAGGAGGCTGCGATTCAGGCCTCCGTGCACCGCTTCGCCAAAGAAGTGTTGCGACCATTGGGTCGCGAACTGGACCGCATGACCGCCGAAGAGGTGGTTGCCCCTGGCTCGCCTTACTACTCGCTGTTTGCCGAGTTCGCCAAGCTCGGCCTCGACCCGGCGCTGTTGGCACAGTTGCCGCCGGACATGGCGGTGCGAATCGAATCGCTGATCGGTGAAGAACTCGGCTGGGGCGACGCCGGGCTGGCGATCTCTTTGGGCTGCGCCGGTTTCCCTCTGCAAATGGCCGTTGCCGCCGGCAATGCCGAGCTGGTCGAACTCTGCCAGGGCCGGATCGGCTGCTGGATGGCCACCCAACCCGACCGTGGCAGCGACAACCAGATCTTCGACATGACGCGGGACTGGCCAGCGGGCAAGCCCGGCAATATCGGCAACCTGACCGCCAAGGTGGTTGGCGATGAAGTCATCCTCAACGGCCAAAGCTCGGCGTGGGTCTCCAACGGCGTCATTGCCCAGGTGGCACTGGGCTTGATCTGCGCCGATTACGGTGACGGTTTTTACGATGAGAACGGCCGGCCGCACGGGATTGCGCTGATTATTCCGCTTGATCTGAAGGGCGTGTCCAAAGGCAAGCCGCTGGACAAAATCGGGCAGCGATCCTTGCCTCAAGGCGAAATCTACTTCGACAGCGTACGAGTGCCTCGGCGCTTTGCTATCGCCGAACGCGACAACTACTACGGCGCCGTCAGTTCTTCCTGGTCGTTCGCTGGCACCCACATGGGCCAGGTGTTTACCGGTGTCGCACGAGCCGCCTTCGAAATGGCCCTGCAGTACTGCCATGAGCGCCGCCAGGGCGGGCACCCATTGATCGACCACCAGATGACCCGTCTGCGCCTGGGCGATATGTTGCGCCGGGTCGAAACGGCCCGTGCGGTCGCCCGACGTTCGCTGAGCTTCGCGCGCCTGTCGCCGCAAACCCATCCGTACGCCACCGCCTCCGCCAAAGTCACGGTGACCGAAGAGGCGATGGCCGTTGTGCAGGAAGCTTTCCGCCTGTTCGGTGGCAATGGCACCACCCGTGAATACCCGATCGAAAAACTCTTGCGCGACACCCAGTCGTCATTGATCGAGGACGGCGAAAACCGGGTCCTGACCATGCGCCTGGGGCTGCTCGCCCAGCAGCTGTACGCCGAAGGCTGGGCCAACAACTGATTCTGCATTCACCCGACATCACTCATCCAAAAACAACAAATGAGGTAAATCCCGATGGCCAAATATCCTGTCGTTGTCTACGGCGCCAGTGGTTACACCGGCATGCTGATCATGGACTGGTTGATCGACCAGCACATCCCGTTCACCGCCGTCGCTCGCAACGCCGCCCGTGCTCAGGAAATGATGGCGCAACGCGTCGTCGGCCTGGAGTCGGCCACTTACGAAATCATTGAATGCGCCCACGAGGTCGACGCGCTGGTCTCGGTGTTCAAAGGTGCGCGCGTGGTGTGCAACACGGTCGGCCCGTTCATCAATTTTGGCCTGACTGCCGTAGAAGCGGCCTTGAAAGCTGGCTGCCATTATCTGGATCCAGCCGGAGAGCAGGCGCACATTCGAGCCTTGCGTGATCAGTTCGGCGAGCTGTATCGCCAGGCCGGGCTGCTGCTGTCGCCATCGCTGGCGTACATGTACACCTACGCCGAGATCGCCGCCGAATTGGCCCTGGAAACACCGGGCGTCGATTCGCTGGAAACCGCGACACTGACCCGCGGCCCACGCACCGGTGCCGCTGGGGTGACTGTCGGTTCAACGGCGACCATTTTCGAGGGCGTCCGTTACCCCGGCGCCTACCTGTGGGAGAAGGAACTGGTGCCTTATGCGCCGAACACAAGCTTCAACGTGGTTTGTCCTGATCTGCTGGAAGCTGTGTTCTGCCTGCCTTGGGGCGGCACTTCACTACCGGTATTTTACGAAGAGGATGGCCGGGTACGCAGTTGCATGTCCTGTGTCGGCTTCTACGACAACCCGGTGATGAAAATGGTCCACGGCCTGGGTGAGAAGTGGGAAGCCGAATACAAGCACCTGCCCAAAGAACAGCAGGACGCGGTGATCCAGAGCCTCGTGCAATCGACCACCCCGAGCATGCCACCGCGTGAACGCAGCACTCTGCAACGCACCGTTGACTTCGCAATCGGTCGTGGTCAACTGACGGCCGTGCGTGCCACCGTGCATGGCATCACGCCTTACATCGCCACCGGGGCCTTGCACGCCGCAGCCGTGGTCAAACTGTTGAATAACGACACCGCCAGAACCGGTTTCGCCTCGGCCTCGAAAGCCTTCGGTCATCGCTATCTGCTGGGCTTCCTCGAGCAGCGTGGCCTGGCCCGCGCAACCGTTACTCAACTGTGAAGTGAATAACATGGCGATTATTGATTTCTTCGACCGTGGCTGGCGGATCAATCCGCACGGCGCGGCGTACATCCAGGACGATCGGGTGTTCACCTTCACCGAAGTCCGCAACCTGTCTAGCCGGATCGCCAACGCGCTGTTAGCCGCCGACCTGCCCGGCGGCACCAAGGGCGCAGTCTGGTCGGCCAACGATGCGGTGGCCTGGACCTGCACCCTGGGGCTCTGGCGCGCCAACCTGTGCTGGATTCCCGTCGGCGCACGCAACAGCGCCGAAGAGAACCGTCACGTGCTCGATGCCTTCGACTGCGAGGTGCTGTTTTTTCAACGAGAGTTCGCGCCGATCATCGACGCGTTGCGTTCGAGCCTGCCGAAAATCCGGTTGTGGATCTGCATCGACGAGCACTTGCCCGGGGCGCCGTCGCTCAAGTCCTGGATCGCGGATCAGCCGGCCACGGCACCGAAGGTCGAGTATCAACTCGATGATGTCGTGGCGCTCTCGCCAACCGGCGGCACCACGGGGCTGCCGAAAGGGGTGATGAACACTCATCGCAGCATCCAAACGTTCTGCGCGCACTTCATGATCAATTTCCCTTATGCCGATGAGGATCCGCCGGTCAACCTGGCGGCGGCGCCGATGACACATACCGCCGGCACGCTGTCCCTGCCGTGCACCTCGCGCGGAGGCACCGTGGTGATCATTACTAAGCCGGATCCGGCACTGATGCTGGCAATGATCCCGAAATACAAGGTCACCGAGACCTTTCTACCGCCGACGGTTATCTATCGACTGCTGGATGTTCCGGATCTGGCGCAGAAGGTCGATTTCAGCTCGTTGAAGTATTTCCTGTACGGCGCGGCACCGATGTCGGTGGACAAGCTCAAGCAAGCCATCGAGACCTTTGGCCCGGTAATGGCCGGCGGTTACGGTCAGACGGAAGCGCCGGCCTCGATTTCCAACCTGCCGCCCGCCGAACATTTGCACGGTGGACGTCTTGCAACGGACGAGCGTTTGTCATCGGTAGGCCGTCCTAATCCGCTGGTTCGGGTGGAAATTCTCAGCGACGCCGGAGACATTCTCGGCCAGGGCCAAACCGGAGAAATCTGTGTGCGCGGCGATCTGGTGATGAAGGGCTACTACAAGGATCCGCAGAAAACCGCAGAAACCATCGTCGATGGCTGGCTGCACACCGGCGACATCGGCCATTTCGATGTGCACGGCTACCTGCACATTACCGACCGCAAGAAAGACATGATCATCTCCGGCGGATTTAACGTTTATCCCAGTGAAGTCGAGCAAGTGCTGTGGAGTCATCCGGCGGTGCAGGACTGCGCCGTCATCGGTGTGCCAGATGAGCAATGGGGCGAGGGCGTGAAGGCCGTGGTCGAGTTGAGCGCCGGGCATACCGTCACTGCTGAGGAGTTGATCGAGCTGTGCAAGACCCGGCTCGGTTCGGTCAAGTCGCCGAAAACCGTGGATTTCATTGATGCATTGCCACGCAGCCCGGTCGGCAAAGTACTGAAAAAAGATCTGCGTGCCCATTACTGGCAAAACGTTGAGCGGCGTATCTGAGGGAAATGATCTGATGGAACCTATTTACATCGCCGGCGTTGCCATGACCGAGTTCGGTCGCCACTTGGACCGAAGCCTTCAGGATCTGGCGCTGGAGGCCTTGCAAGGCGCACTCGCCGATTCCGGTGCCCTGCGCGCCGATATCGGTGCGGTGTTCTACGCCGGGATCACCAACGGTCATCTGCAAGGGCAACTGTCGATTCCCGGGCAGGTGCTGTGCAGCAAGATCGGCCTCGAAGGGGTGCCGGTGTACAACGTCGAAAACGCCTGCGCCTCGGGCAGTACCGCGGTTCATCTGGCAGTGCAGAGCTTGCGCTCGGGGGCTACCGACGTAGCCCTGGCGTTGGGCGCGGAGAAAATGAACGTGCCGGACAAGGCGCGGGCGCTGGCCCTGTTCGAAACCGGCTGGGACGTTTCCACCGCCGAGGAAAACTACGCGACGCTGGTGAAAATGGGCGAGGGCATCGTGGTGCCGCCGGGCTCGGAATCCGATCGTCCATACAGCAAGTTCATGGCCATCTATGCCGCCATGTGTCGCTGGCACATGAAGACCTACGGCACCACTCAGCGACAGATTGCAGCGGTGTGCGCCAAGAACCATCAACACTCGGTGCACAACCCGTATTCGCAATTTCGCAAGACCTTCACCATCGAAGAAGTGCTCGCCGCGCAGCCGATCACTTATCCGATCACGCTGCCGATGTGTGCGCCGTTATCCGACGGCGCGGCCGCCGCGATTCTCTGTACCGAGGCGGGATTGAAACGCATTGGTGCCGACCCGAAACGTTGTGTGCGGATCGCCGCCAGCGTGATCCGCAGCTTCACCCTGCGTGGGCTCGACGAGCCGCACAAGCACGTCAGCCTGTTGGCAGCGCGTGAAGCCTACGAAATCGCCGGCCTTGGCCCGCAGGACATGCACGTGGCCGAAGTGCACGACGCCTCGGCCATGGGCGAAATCATCCAGGCGGAAAACCTCGGGCTTGCGCCGCTGGGGGAGGGTGGGGTGTGTGCCGAACGCGGCGATTTCACCCTGGGTGGTCGCCTGCCGATCAATCCCTCTGGCGGCCTGGAATCCAAGGGCCATCCGCTGGGTGCGACAGGGATCGGTCAGTTGTACGAGCTGACCACCCAGTTGCGCGGGGAGGCCGGTGCACGCCAGGTACCCGGTGCGCGGCATGCCATCCAGGAAAACGGTGGCGGTCTGCAAGGTGTAGAGGAAGCAGCCGTCGCTATTCACATCCTGAGTCGATAGGAGCACATCACATGTCCATGACCTACCAATCACGAGAGCTGGAAAGCCACTTCGCCGGCGGGCATTTCCGTCGGCTGGGTGGCTGGGTCGAAACTCCGGCTGATCTGCAACCCGAGCTTGAGGGCGATGTCAGCGCGGACGTCATCGTGATCGGTGGCGGTTTCGCCGGGCTGTCCACCGCCCTGGAACTGACGGCGTTGGGGGCCAAGGTTGTGGTGCTGGAGCAGGCGTTTGCCGGTTTCGGCGCCAGCGGGCGGAATGCCGGCTATCTGGGCGGCAGCGTCGGCATTGAGTTCGAGTTATTCTTGAAACGTGTTGGCAAGGAAAAAGCGCAAAAAATCGTCAAATTCTATGACGAAGCTGTCGCCTACGTCGAAGGTCGCTTACGCGAATTGGAGATCGACTGCGACTACAACGCATCGGGCATCATCAGGGCGGGCATCCATCCGTCGCAGGAGAAAAGGCTGCGCAAAAGCATGACCGTGGGCCACGAATTGGGTTCGCAAACCGAGTTTCTGGATCAGGCACAAATGCGCGCGCGGGGGATTCCACCGGCCTTTCTGTTTGGCTGCCTGCAACGCCACGGCGGTACGCTGGACCCTGGCAAATATGTGATGGGCCTGCGCCGCGCTGCACTTCAGGCGGGAGTGAGGCTGTATGAAAACACCAAGCTTGAGTCGTACTCCGACGGGTCGACGATCACTTGCCGGACGCCACGCGGGCAGGCGAGCGCGCCGATAGTGGTGCTGGCCACCAATGCCTATACGCCGCAACTCGGTCTTCTGCGCGACAAAGTCGTTCCATTTCGAGTGTCGGCGGTCGAAACCGAGCCATTGACACCACAGCAGTTGGCATCGCTGGGCTGGGCAGGGCGGGAAGGGTTGACCACGCCGCACCTGGTGATGGAAAGCCATCGCCTGACCGCACGCAATACGCTGCTGATGACCACTAAACGGCTGGGTTATGCCTACGGCTCGAAAACCCCGAACATTCCCGATGAGGTGACCTACCGCGCGTTGCAAGACAACCTTGGCGTGCGTTTCCCGACGTTACGCGGTGTCGGCATTCAAGCGTGCTGGAGTGGTTATGTCAGCATGGCCTACGACGCGTTACCGGTGGTGGGCGAAACCGGGTCGCACCACAACATTCTCTACACCGCGGGTTGCTCCGGACACGGCGTCGCATCGCAGTCGCTGATCGGTCACCTGCTGGCGGAAAGAATCGGCGGTATCGAGCATCCGCTGCTCGCCGCGTTGCGGCATAAAACCCCGAAAACCCTGCCCGAACCGCTGCAGTGGTGCGCCGTGAATGTGGCGCTGGGAGGGGCACATCTGCTGGACGAATACACCAACCGCAAAGTTGCGCGCCCTCATGCCTGACGGCTGAGGCTTATAGAACCAACACGCTGAGTTTGCATGATGCTGACCTTGAAGTCCTGGGGCCGGTAGGCGTTCGCCTGCAGAAAGACAAACGAATGTTTGCGTTTTCGTCACCCCTTTTTTACTGCCGCACCCACGCTCGGCCACGGGCGTTAAATTCAACAATAACGTGATGTGAGGCAACGAACATGAGCACTGACGCCCCTCCTGATTTGAAGCGCAGGCAACTACTCAAACTGGCCGGTGCCACTGCCGCCGTGGGATCGATCGGTTTGAACATTGGCCTGGCCAATGCCGCCGATGCGCTGCTCAAAGACAACCCGGACGATGTGTTTGATGTGGTGATCATCGGTGCCGGCCTGGCTGGTTTGACCGCCGCCCGTGATCTGCATCTGGCGGGTTGCGAGTCGCTACTGGTGCTTGAAGCGCGTGATCGTGTCGGTGGCCGCACCCTCAATCATGACGTGGGTTCCGGCTACATCTCCGAGGCCGGAGGCCAGTGGATCGGCCCCGGACAAACCGCCGTAGCGGACCTGGCCCGTGAGCTTGAGGTCGGCACCTTTCCCAGTTTCTATGAGGGGGAAACCGTGATCCTCGGTGGCGATGGACGTGTCGCCGTCGATTTGAAAGGCACCTTCGGTACCGACGAAAGCGTCTCGGCAAAACTCAGTGAGCTGTCGCGTGATGTGCCGTGCGGCGCGCCATGGAAATCCCCCCGACTGGCCGAACTGGACAAGCTCTCGGCAGGCGACTGGCTGGCCCAGCAAAACATCAAACCGGAAGACCGCGCAGGGTGGAATGCCAGCTTTCTCCTGACCTGCGGCGTCACGCCGGCGAAGATGGGCTTTCTGCATTTTCTGTCGATGATCAATTCGGCCGGCAGCGAATACATGCGGCTCGACTCGATCAAGGACAGCGCGCAAGGGACGCGGATCGTCGGCGGTTCACAGGTTCTCAGCAGCAAAATGGCGCAATTGCTGGGTGACAAGGTTCGCTTGTCGTGCCCGGTGCGCAAAATTGCTGACTGGAACGGCGACATCGTCAGACTGCAAACGGATCAGGGCGAGATCCGCGCCCGGCGCGTGATCATGGCGATTCATCCCGCACTGTGCCAACGCCTGCAGTTCGATCCAGCGCTGCCCGAAGCCCGCGCCGCTCTGCAGCGAGCATGGCCGGCGCACTCGCCGGCGCGCAAGACCGCAATGGTCTACCCGCGGCCTTTCTGGCGTGACCAAGGCTTGAACGGCCATATCATTCAGGTCGGTGGGCCGGTCATCTGGGCATACGACAACTCGCCGCCAAACGGCGAAATCGGTGTGATCAATGCGTTCATTTTGAATGCCGCAGCCCCCACCGACCTCGAGGCCGCGAAGCGTATGCAGACCGAAATCTATGCACGTGCCCTGGGGGACGCAGCGCTCGAGCCGGTTTCCTATCACGATCATGACTGGGCGCATGCCGACCCGTGGACCATTACGTGCGTGTCACCGATTCCCCCCGGATTCTGGACGACACATGGCGAGGCACTGCGTCCACCCTGCGGCAATCTGTTCTGGTCGGGCACCGAAACCGCTGACATCTGGGCAGGTTACATGGACGGCGCCGTGCGCGCCGGACGCCACAGCGCCTTACAGGTGCTCAACGCGTTACGTAAGGTGTAGGAGGCGGCAATGAAAAAAATCATAGCGCTTGGCGTCATCGTGGTCATTGCGGTGCTGTTGGCTATTTTTGGCCGCGATCTGCTCGATCTGTATCGGCTGCAGAGTTACATCACCACCTCCACTGAGGCCTACCAGGCCGAACGCGGAAACTGGCCCCATCTGACCGATGCCTGCACCGGTTGCCATGGCAGCCACGGTAACTCCCTGAACTCGACGTATCCGAGCCTGGCCGGGCAACCCGCCACGTATCTGTCTGCCCAGTTGCGCAGTTTTGCGAGCGGACAACGGCTTGCGCCCAACATGGGGCCGTTGGCGATGACCCTCAGCCCGGATGAAATTGATCTGCTGGCGAAGTTCTACGCCCGGCAATCGGTCGGTGCCCATGGGGCTGTCAGCTCTGACGAGGGGCTGAAGGATCAGGGCAAACAACTGGTGCAAACCCGAGGCTGCACCGCCTGTCATGGTGCCGAGCTGATGGGTCACGACGCCTTCCCGCGCCTGGCTACACAAGGCCAGGACTACCTTTTGGCCCAGCTCAACGCTTTTGCCAGCGGCGAGCGCATTGAGCCCACTGGCGCGATGCAAGCCATGGCCGCGGCGCTGTCAGCGCAGGAGCGCCAAGCGATTGCGGCTTACCTGGCTGCACTGGTTCCTCAATCCCGCTAACCCACCAAATTTTCTGTCAGCTGTACCGAGGCTATCGTTATGGAACCGAGAAATATTGTGCTGTGCCTTGCCTGTTTTTTGCTGCTTGCCAACGGTCTGACCTTTGGCATCAGGTTTCTGAAGAAGAGAAACCTGTTACTGGCTCTGGAGTGGTTTGTGGTTGCCTTTTCCGCGACAAACTTCCTGGTCTTTTTCCTGACGGGATCGGAGCATGCGTACCTGATTTCATACTTTTGCGACGCGTTCTCTAGAGCCTTCGGAATTCCGCTGATTACCGTGCTCGGGCTGATGGCGGTGACGCATGCCTACAAGCCTTCCGTAGGCAAGGAACTCATGATGTTTGCCGGCGCTCTGCTGGGCACACTCGCGTTGATCTCGACCAAGGTTGTGGTCACGCTTCTGCCGTATTTCTACGTGCTGATGTGGGTGATGTTTTCGGTCTACCTGGTGTATTTCGCGGTACGCCTGGCAAATGTCGGCGAGTCACTGCACGCGATCGGTGTGATGTTTGGCATGCTCGCCTCACTGACCATTGCGTGCATCTACGACTTCTACAAGATCCCCGGCGACGATAGCAATGTACTGCTGAACTTCTACGTGCTTGCACTGACCACCTGGGCTTATCTGCTGGTGCACCTGTATTACGCGTATTGCGCGCTGGAGCGCGCGAAGGGCGCAATGGCAGTTCTGCAAACGCGCTAGGGGGTAGTTGAAGTGTTCGAAGCCGCCGATCTGGCGGCTTTTTTGCGTGATGCAGAGGAGGGCGGGGGGCATCCTTGCCCGTGCAGGATCAAGGGTTCAGCTTGGCCAGATAATGCGCGACGGCCTTGATGTCTTCATCGGACAGGGTGCTCGCCATGGCATTCATGGCCTGCGTCGGATCGGTGCGTTGGCCACACTTGAAAGCGCTCAATTGATCGCTCAGATAAAGCTGCCCTTGTCCGGCGATACGCGGAGCCAGGGGGCCGCCAGAGAGTTTTTCGCCGTGGCAGGCTGCACACCCGTTGGCGGCGACCACACGCTGACCGCGCTGGTCCAGCGCATCATCCTTCGTCGGGACTTCAGTCACACCAGGTTTCTGTTCGGAAAAATAGGCGGCCAGACGTTTGATCTGCTCGTCCGTCAGATTGGCCGCCAGTGGCTCCATCTGTGCGCTGTGGCGACGTCCTTCGGCAAACGCGTGCAACTGGTTTTCGATGTACGCTGCGGTCTGCCCTGCAAGCGCTGCGTATTGAGCGTCGCGCGGTTGACCGTTAGCGCCATGGCAAAGCGCGCAGGTGTCCTGTAACTGTGGCCACGCACCGCCATTGGCCTGGTATGCAGCGTCGTGCTGATCCACGGCCTGCATGAAACGATAGCCCGCCCACAGTTCCGGTCCATACATCGCAATTGATCCGGCCAACGCTGCGCTCACGACGTTGGCTCCAACCATCATAATCCGCTTCATCAGGCGTTCCTCCGAGGTTGAAGTAACGCCTGGAGCGCTTCCATTGCCGCGCGATGTCCGGCGCGGACTGCACCGTCCATTGCCCCGGCCCAGATCTGCGCAGTCTCGGTACCCGACCAGATCATGCGGCCGACCGCCGGCGTCAGATACTCGCCCCATTGCGTCCAGAAACCGGGGGGCATGGGGGAAATACAACTCAAACTCCACGGGTCGATCTTGCCCCAGTCCAGATCATGAAACTGAATCGGGTGCAGGGCTTGTTCGCCCATGGCGCTGGCGTAGATCGCCGACAAGGTGTCCTGCGCGGTTTTGGGGTCATGGGGTAATTGGCCAGTTCTGACGAAGCCGCTGAGCACACCCAGGCTGCCGTCCTCCGGCGAATTGTCAAAGGCCCAGATCAGCGGACCTTCCACTTGCACGATCTGGCCGTTGAGGCCTTGGTCGCGCCAGAACGGGCGCTCATAGACGTGCACGGTCTTGCGCATCGGTGCATGGGCCGGCCAATGCCGATGCAGCTCGGCACGCCCGGAGGGCAGGGGGGGATCGAAGACGATCTGATTGCACAGCGCCGGGCTCAGCGCGGCAATCACCTGCCGCGTGCGCATGATGCCTTGATCGGTATGCAACTCGACGACATCACGGTCCCAACCGACAATCTTGCGCACTGGACACGCCAACCGGACTTTATCTGCGAGAGCGTGCGCCATCTTCAAACTGAGGATTTGCGAGCCGCCTACCAAACGTGATTCCTGCGCACCGCCTTGGACACCTTCGAGCTTTTCGAGGCGGCAGTCAGAGGAGTTGATCATCGCCAGGTAATGCAGGAGCCCCATGCCCGCCGGCGTGGTACCGAAGGTGAGGCTCACGGACATATTGAAGCCGATCTTGTCGACATTGCTAATGCCTTGCCCGGCCAGCCATTGGCCAATCGAGAGTTTGTCCAGCTCAACCGCATCCTTGGCTTTCCACGGCGCTTCGCTGGGGACGCCTTCGGCGAGTTTGTTCAGTTTTGCGACGATGTCAGTATTGGAATTTGGACCATCGCTGACGTCCTCTTGGACTCTTACCTCGTCTATCAGATAGACCGCCTTGCCCTTGTAGTACGTAGGGAAGGTTACGACATCAAGCTGTCTGGCCAGATCGGCGATTGACGTTTGGCCGGGTCCGATCCATTGACCACCGGCCTCGCAGATCACGCCATTACCTAGGTCATGGTTAAGTGTTCGACCACCGACGCGATCACGGGCTTCAAGCACGACAAACGACTCGCAGCCAGCGGCCTGGAGGTCTCTGGCAGACGTAAGCCCGGACAGGCCTGCGCCAATGATTACCACATCCAATATCGAGGTGTCTTGGGTTTGCGCCATCGCACGCCCGGTGACACCGAGCCCTCCGGCGAGGGCCGCGCCTCCGATCGCTTGCAATAACAATCGTCGCTGTCGTGATTGCGTCGACAGTTCATCGAGGTCCGCATCCATCTTCACCTCCGTCTTTTATTTATAATCACAGATGTTATGTAAATATATGACGGAACAGGAATTCAGCAAAGTGAAATCGGCGCAATGACGATTAACCGAGGGGTTGAGAGAAAGGCGGGCGCCATTAAGCAGGATTCGCTGCGCAAATGAAGCGAATCTTCTTGATGCCTGAGGGCAGGGTAGGGTTTAGCGTGCGGGGCTGATCAGCGTGATGACCGCATCCATCAAGGTCTTGCTGCGTTTGGCTTCAAATCGCTCTGGCTCGATTGGCAACATCATCATCCAGCCGTCACTCAGCGCGCTGAGCTGATCGGCGAGCAGATCGGCAGCAATGTCTTTGCGAATGATGCCCTGGGTTTGTCCTTTGCCCAGAATGCTTGCGAGATTCTCGCGAAAGCGCGAGTAACGTTTCTGGATTACGTCGGCAAACACCGGTTCGTGCCTTGCGTGGGCGAGCATCTGAAACAAGGCCAGCCAACGCGCCGAGTCGTTGGCTTGAGTCAGGTTCAACCACTGCTCGATCATTGCCCTGACATCGACCTTTTCCTGATCGGCATCCAGCAAGTGATCGAACTCGTCAAACAGACTCTGCGCCGCCGCCGTGATCATTTCTTCTTTATTGGCAAAGTAATAGGTCACGGCGCCCGTGGTGCAGCCGGCATGGCTGGCAACTTTGCGCAGAGACGTCCCGGCATAACCCTCCTGCGCAATGACTTCGATGGCTGCAGTCAACAGTTCACCGCGTTTTTCCAGACGATTACCTACCGGGCGGCCGCGACGTGGGGCGGGCGCTGAATCACTGTCTTTGGAGTGCTGACTATCCGTGGAAGGCGCTTGAGCATCATGCATGAGAGAAAGTGATTCCGTTGGTTGAAGGCGTTGAGCCGGCAGCGGCTGCGAACGCCATTTTGGCTTGGCACGTCGCGATCATGCAATCGTTCAGATTCGACCGCTGCCAATCACCGCGACGGCCCGAACCTCCACGCGCAAGCCCGGCATTGCCAGTTGTGAAATGCCGACAGCGGTCCAGGCTGGATAACGTTCAGGGAAGTATTCGTCCTTTACCTGTCCAAAGGCGTGCACTTCGCCCTGCAGATCGGTATGAAACGTCATCAACTCGACGACATCAGCCAGGCTTGCGCCGGCAGCTTCGAGGATGGTCCGCAAAGACTGAAACGCCAGATGGGATTGCGCCTGGATGCCTTCGGCGGGAACCATGGCCTCGTCGATACCGACTTGGCCGGACACCCAGATCATGTTGCCGACGCGTGTTGCCTGGGAAAAGTGGAAGTTGTCGTAGATTGCCTGGGTGTGACCAGGGTTGAAGGACTGACGCTGCAGGACGTGAGTGTTCATGGCAATGCTCCTTTATATTAATTGGCGGAACGTTGGGTGGCGGAAGCCGTCTCCCGCTTTCAGGGTCGACAGTTCTTCAGTAAACAGCACGCCTTGCTGCGGGTAACCGCTCGCGCTGTTTTCTGGTAAAGGATGGAAGGTGGCGTCGTCGCCAAAGAAACGGAAAACGAAGGTGTGACGATCCGGGAAAGCTTCATCCACTGGAGCGCCACCATGCAGTGAACCCGGATGCAGCAAGACGATATCGCCAGGCTCGGTAGCCCACGAAATGATGTCGAATGATTCGGAATCGTGTTGGCGCAGCGCCTCGATATCCGGCAGGCGTGGTAATGCGTCGCCGCCATGCAGCGGTTGAGTCGGATCGTTAGGATCGCGAAACGTAGTGCCGTCGTAGCGTGGTCCTTTGTGCGAACCTCGAACGATTTCCAAAGCGTTTTTCTTCGGCACTGATTCAAAACTGATCCAGGCATTGGCCCAGTGGCTTCCGGCCCATGGTAGATAAGACGTGTCCTGATGCCAAAGCGTGCGAGATCCGCGCCCACCTGCTTTGAGAAACACCTCTTCGGCGAAGTACCACACGTTTTCCGAGCCCCAGAGCTGCGCAAACAGCTGGCCAAAGGGCAGGGAGGTTACGAGTTCTTCAAGACGGGCTTTGGCGACGGGGTTGGCATTGTCAACATGGGACTGTTGCTCAGTCCCGTCGAACATTCGGGTTGCATGAGGGCCGTGATTCTCGACTGCCCAGTCATAGGCTGCCCGGCACTCAGCCAATTGATCTTTGTTCAGAAAACCTTTGATCAGGACGGCCCCGTCTTCCAGGAACGCCTTTCGCACAGAGAGTTGCATGAGAGCCTTCTCCTCGAAAATGCCACGTGGCAATTTCGATGCTAGCAGCCCTCAAAATTAAACACAACGGCAGTTATGTTAATTGTGAAGAGCCATTACGATGACAGAATCTTGAAGATCTGTGCATACCAGCAACGGCGCCGTCACGATCAAAGATGAGGGTTTCAGCTGCGCAGTCCTCACTCGGTGCCAAGCATCACCTTGTCTGAGCGCACAGCCCTTATCCAGGTATCGGCTTTTTGCGTAGCTATAGAAAGCCTGGATCGCTCGTAGATGCGCCGCCGCAGTATTGAAAACGCGGCGCCTGAGTTTGAGTTGGACGTACATGAGCGGACAAGCATGGGCAACGGCGCGCGTCACCAGCTTGCCCGAGCAGCGGTAGTCGTTGACCTGAAGAGGACTCGTCATGAGCACTATGGACATGGCTCATTGGGAGAGTAGGCGTAATAACGAATTCGTCGAATCAGTGACTTACGTCGCTTATGAACATATCCGACATAATACAGTATTTAACATAATATACATTATGCGAACCACTGAGCCATCCTTCAGGGGCTCTGTTCGGCGCATTTCGCTAAGCGACCTAGACCACCGCGCGCCAGATTCATAAGCAGCCATCGTTTGACCCTTGGGCCACCGGGCATTTACGGCGAGTCAGCACACGGTTCACCAACGCTGTGGTGAAATCGATAACGTTGCCCGTCATAACGCAGTACTGGGAAACAAGAGCCCGGGCCGCCGACCTCGACATCAGGCCAACCATTACTGCCTTTGCCAGGGAGAAACTCAGCGACGCCGCTTTCTTTGAGCATGAGTTTCCAGTGACCGTCAGCCTGCTGGCTGACTAGATAAAATCCAGTACCCGCTTGCCCATAACAGTCAGTGCTGCCTTCGGTAATCAACGCATCCGGCCGACCGTCGCCGTTCAGGTCCTTGATCAGCTCCATGGTTGCCGGCGTGTAGCTACCTGTTGTCTCGATTTCGCACTCCGACGTCTCTTGGTTAAATCCAGCAGCGCGGAAAGCTTTTATCTGCTCGCTACGCGGCAGTTCATCCGCCAGCGCCGTGGCACTGATCACGAAACATGCCACCCATAGACCTGACGTAAGCCTTCCCCGCATATAGACCGTCCCTTTATGATGCTCAAATGTAAAGTATCGTGCACGTACCCACACTAGCGTGAAGGATGAGCTAGCTCTGCCCTTATTATATAACCACTGACTATAACTAAACTAAATGACTATTTAGTTGAGTTATATATAGATAGGCCGGTTCACAACCTGAACCGATCCACCGACTGCGAAAGCTTCCCCGCCAAACTCGACAATTCATCCGTCGTTGACGCCGTGTCTCCAATCACGCGGCTGTTGTTTTGCGACATACCTGCAATCATCTCCACCTGGTGAGCAATTTCATTGCTGGCCAGGCTTTGCTCGCTGATGGTGCGGGAAATATCGTTGACCAATTCGGTGGTGCTGAGCGTGGCCTGAAGGATCTCGCGAATGGCGCGTTCCACTTCGGCGGTAACGGCCATGCCCTTGTCCACTTGAGCAACGCCCTCCTCCATGCTGGTCACCGCTTCCCGGGTGTTCAGCTGGATGCGCCCGACCATACTGGCGATCTCCTGCGTGGATGCGCTGGTGCGTCCGGCCAGGCTGCGCACTTCATCGGCGACGACTGCAAAGCCGCGGCCCTGCTCACCTGCACGGGCGGCTTCGATGGCGGCGTTCAGGGCCAGCAGGTTGGTCTGGTCGGCGATGCCTTTGATCACTTGAATAATGCTGTAGATCGCCTCGGACTCCTTGTCCAGTGTGCGGATCACTTGGGCCGATTGCTGCGCTGAACGGGCAATGCCATCCATGTCGCTGACAACCTGGTGAATGACGCGGCCGCCGTCCTTGGCCAGGGTTTCTGCCTGGTTGGCCATGTCGAGGGCGCGTTGGGCGTGGCGAGTGATTTCCTCGATGCTGGCAGTCATTTCGCTAGCGGCGGCGGCCATGGTGCTGGCGGCGGCGCTTTGCTGTTGACTGCTGCCTGCGACTTCATGGCAACCCTGGCTCAGTTGTTCGCTCATGCCATTGACGCCGTGGGCGTTGCTGCGAACCACTTCAATCATGCCGCGCAAATCCCGCTGCATGGTGGCCAGGCTGCGAATCAGCGCACTGGCTTCATCGTGATTTCTGGGCTCGATAATCGGTTCGCTCAAGTTGCCATGGGCAATGCTGTCGGCAATGCGGCTGGCGGTACGCAGTGGCCCCATGATGCTCAGGATCACCCAGCGCCCTTGTGCCAGCAGCAGTAACAGGCTGGCGATCAGTACCACGGCCAGGGTCCAATTGGCGTGGCTGATGGTTTGTCGGGTACTGATACTGGTCAGTTGAGTCTTGTTTTCGATCAGTTCGCTCAAGGCCGCCATTTGATCTTCCAGCCGACTGAACGCGGCATTGAAGGTCTCCAGCTCACCACGGGCGGCTTCGGGGTTGTCCAGGGCCAGCGCGACGATACGCTCACCGGCGCTGATATAGGTATCCAGGCTGGGCTTGATGTTTTCCAGGCTCGCCTTGATTGCATCGTCCAACGGCTGCTTGAAGTTGTCCGCCAGCACCTGGCGAAAGTGTTCGGCATGTTCCTTGAGCGAGCTGTTGACCTGGGCTGGTGTGCTGGTGCTTTTGCCTAGCCCCACCAACATGGCCGATAGCACGTCGGCACGCAGGGCGTCGTGCATCATGTCGGCTTCCATGTGATTACGCAGCACGGTCATGCTGACGTCATTGTCCTGTACCGCATCGCCCATCCGGGTATTTCCCAAATAGCTGGCCAGGCTCATGATCAAGGCGGTGAGCAATCCGGTCCCAATCAACAGCATCAAGCGTAATTTGATCGTCATGCTGGTATCCCCGTGCCAGGACCGTCGGTTGGGAATCCAACCGTTCAAGTGCTCACTGTTAGCTGTATCGGCAACAACTCCTTGTTAGTGAAGCCTAAGTTTGCGGATCTGCGCGTTTCACTTAAGCTGACCGTCCTTTGCTCCAGCCGGACCCGCCAAATGTCTAGAAGTATCGCCCATCTCGCCCTGCTGCTGGGCTTGATCACCGCCGTCGGCCCGTTTGCCATCGACATCTACCTGCCCGCGCTGCCAACCCTGGGCGCAAGCCTTGGGGCCTCACCGGCGGCGGTGCAGATGAGCCTCACCGTGTTCTTCATGGTCATTGGTGTGTGCCAGTTGTTCTACGGGCCGATCAGCGATGTGTTCGGGCGCAAACTGCCGATTTATGCGGGTTTGGTGATCTTTACCGTTGGCAGTATCGGCTGCGCATTGGCGCCGACGATCGAAGTATTGATCGGATTTCGTGCCATACAGGCGTTCGGTGCCTGTGCGGGGATGGTGATCCCGCGGGCGATCGTGCGCGACCTGTACACCGGCCATGAGGCAGCGCGCCTGATGGCTTTGCTGATGCTGGTGATGAGTGTTTCGCCAATCCTCGCGCCGCTGGCCGGCAGCCTGGTGATTTCGATCTGGAGTTGGCGCGAAGTATTTGCTGTGCTGGCGGTGGTCGCCGTGCTGTGCCTGGTCATGACCATCGTGCAACTACCGGAAACCCACCCGGCCGAACGCCGTTTGGGCAAGACCCTGGGCAATGCATTCGGCAGTTATGGAGCGCTGTTGCGCGACCCGGTATTCACCGGGTTATCGGTGGTGTGCGGGTTTGGCCTTGCGACCTTCTTTGTATTTATCGGCAGCGCGCCCTTCGTATACATCGAATATTTCGGCCTGACACCGACGCAGTTCAGCCTGTGTTTTGCCCTCAACGCCGCCTCGTTTTTTGCCATGAGCCAACTGACCGCACGCCTGAGCGCACGGTTTGGTCTGGCGCCGCTTATTCGTTGGTCGGTGGTCACAGTAGCCACGATCATGGCCCTGTTGGCAGCCACCACATTCTGGGGTGATAGCCTGCCCTTGATGATGGGCCTGCTGTTTATCGGGTTCGGTTTTCTCGGCCTGTTGCTGCCGGCGGCAGGTGTGCTGTCGCTGGAAGATCATGGCGCGGTGGCAGGCTCTGCGTCTGCCTTGCTTGGCGCGATCCAGATGGTTACCGCGGCCGTTTCGATGACCCTGGTGGGCGTGTTCGCCGACCATACTCCTGCACCGATGTTGATCGGCATTGCGCTATGTGCGCTTGCCGCGATGCTCACCACGTTGTGGACCTTGCGCCGGTTGCCGGCGCACCTGGCCTCAAGCGTCCCGCCCTCCTCCTGAGGCTTGCCCTACCCCGCCCAGCTCACAGATCAAAGCGGTCCACTGCCCTGCGCCGCTCATTGTCGTCGCGTACGTCGTAGCTGGCGGTGGTCTGGATATTGGTGTGATGCGCCAATTTCTGGGCAATCGACAAATCATGCTCTTCGATCACTCGGGTGATGAACGAACGGCGGAAATCATGGGGCATGATTTTCACACCCACCTGATCACCGCGCTGCCGAGCAATGTAATAAATCGCATGTTTGGTAATGCGTTCGCGCGTGATGTGGCTGCCCCGGCGGATACGGTTGAACAGAAAGGTGTCGTCCTGCTCACCTTCCTTGAGTTGTTCACGACGAAACTCAAGCCACGCCCGCAGTTTTGCGAACGCCCAGTCCGGCGCGTACTTGATCAGTTCCTTATTACCTTTGCCGATCACCCGCAGGCTGCGCTGATCAAAATTGATCTGCTCGAGGTCGAGATTGACCGACTCCGACTTGCGCATCCCGGAGCCATACAACAGGCCGATCACTGCGGCATCCCGCAGGCCCTGGGGCCGAGGATCGGCGGCGCATACATCGAGCATCTCGCGGATCAGTGTACGACGCAGGTTGCGGCCCTGCCCCAGGCGCGTACCGGCGGCAGCCTTGACCGAGCGCATCTTCAACAGGTGATCCTGGCTGATCAAGCTCATGCGCCACGCTTCATTCATCACTCCTCGTACCGCATTCACGTACAGCGATGAGGTATTCGGCGCATAGCCGTCCTCGCGCAATGCGGCCACCAGTGCGACGACGTGTTCGGGTTGCAGTAGATGCCAGTCAATGTCTTCGAGGTTGAGGTCTTCGAAACCCAGGCGGTCGGCGGCATCCTGCAGCACGTAGCGCATGGTCAGTTGGCTGGAGGGCGCCAGGCGAGTGAGGTAGAGGGTCAGCGGGTTGCGGATAGTCTCGGTCAAGGGATCAGCCTTTGGATTAAATACATCAATCAACTCGTTGATTAATCGATGTATTTAGTGGGTTGGCGAAGACTGAGTCTAACCCAGGCGCGGCCCTGGCACAAAATCACGGCGCCGATTCGACTTCCTCTGCCGGTTCCTGCGGTTGCGCCAGGGACTGGCTCCAGTCAGCGTCCTGTCGCTGCATCAGCGCAAACCAATGCCCACGCATAAACGTCAGGTAGCCAGCCGGGGCCTTGGCAAAGTCCTTCTCGTCGCCATAGCAGCCTGGCAGTGGCAGTTCGGTGCCCTGCTCCTTGTACTGGCTGACCAACTTCTGTTGGGCCTCGACGCTGCAGTCAGTGGGCAAGGGCATGCCGCGCAGGGCACCGGCATCTTCGTCCCACCAACTGGCGCCGACGCGATCGAGGCCGCGCAGGCGATACTTGCCGGACTTGCCGACCCGCATGATCAGCTTGAACTCATTGGGGCTCACATCACTGGTACAGGTGCGCGAATAACCGACCGTGACCTGGGTATTGCCGTCGCGCAGCAGGTCGGTGACTTTGGTGGCCGCCTGATCAAAGCGCAGGCTGGCGTCGAACTCGCAGTGTTGCACGTCGTCGTGCAGCATCCAGACCCGCTTGGGGCGATCGCCCGTGAGCAGGTACTGCGCTGCGTAGACAAACGCCGACTGGGTGCCATCATCCTCCCGCTCGCTGACCTGCTCGGCGAGTACCAGCAGGTTCTTGCCCTGAAGGTCATCCCAGGTATAAGCACCGACTTGCTTGCCGGGCACTTCCACACCTTCCGGCACCTGTTCAATGCTGGTCAGTGCGATCCCTTCATCGGCGCGTACGCTGGTGAAACAGGCCATCGTCATCAATAATCCCATCAACGCAGGCCGCAACTGGCCGCGCAAAAGCTGCACGCTATTCATCCGAGTACCCTGGCAAGAGATGGCTTACTTTACCGGCACTTGAGCGCCAATGCAGAGAAGATTGTTCAATCACCGGCATTGGCCGAGCGGGAGCGCCCGGATTGAACCAAACGCCCGGCACAGCGTTCCGATCTGACCATCCGGCCTGCACATGTAACGCCTTGATTACTTAGCTGAACCCTAGCTGTCTACCTGTCAAATAAACGAGTTTTTCATCCGCCTTTCATATTCGTTGCACACATTTGCGCTTAACCTTGTAAGCAGTACTTCAGGGCATTCCGTGGTTTATCGACTAACCTGTTGATTACGCTTTATCTTTAGCGCCGCGTTGTCATCTGCGGGCTGTAGTTCTGCCCGATGATTGCTGCTGTTTTCACGCGTCAAGTTGCTCCAGCCGAGGTCATGAAACTTTGAAACCCTACCCTATTCACTGCGTGTCGATCGTTATCCCGGTCTACAACGAACAAGAGAGCCTGCCGGAGCTGCTGCGTCGTACTACAGCAGCCTGCAAGCAGCTGGCCTACGAATACGAAATCATCCTGGTGGATGACGGTAGCCGCGACAATTCGGCCCAACTGCTCGAAGACGCCGCCGCTGAAGAAGGCAGCCATGTTGTAGCGGTGATCCTCAACCGCAACTACGGCCAGCACGCCGCGATCATGGCCGGCTTCGAACAGTGCCGTGGCGAAGTCATAATCACCCTCGACGCCGACTTGCAGAACCCGCCGGAAGAGATCCCGCGCCTGGTGGAGCAAGCTGCCCTGGGCTACGACGTGGTCGCCACGGTGCGTAACAACCGCCAGGACTCAGCGTTCCGTCGCTGGCCGTCGCGCTTGATCAACCTGGCCGTGCAGCGCTCTACCGGCGTGGCCATGACCGACTACGGCTGCATGTTGCGTGCCTACCGCCGCACCATCGTCGACGCCATGCTCGCCTGCCGTGAACGCAGCACCTTCATCCCGATCCTGGCCAACGGCTTTGCCCGCCATACCACGGAAATCCTAGTGCACCACGCCGAGCGTGAGCACGGCGAGTCCAAATACAGCGCCATGCGCCTGATCAGCTTGATGTTCGACCTGCTGACCTGCATGACCACCACACCATTGCGCCTGCTGTCCATCGTCGGTTTCAGCCTCGCGGCGTTGGGCGTGCTGTTCGCCTTTGCGCTGATCGTCATGCGCCTGGCCTTCGGCGCCGATTGGGCGGGTGATGGTCTGTTCGTGCTGTTTGCGGTGCTGTTCGTGTTTACCGGTGGCCAGTTCATCGGCATGGGCCTGCTGGGCGAATACCTGGGCCGCATGTACAGCGATGTACGCGCCCGCCCGCGCTTCTTTATTGAAAAAGTGCTGCGCAACCAGCCGGCAGCACCGACTCCAGTCGTCGTCGTTGACGGCCTGGTGTCTTCCCATACTTCTACTTCTCCTTCGGATCAGGTTCAGTCATGAGTTCAAAAGCTGTTGTCTTCGCTTACCACGATATCGGCTGTGCAGGCATTGAAGCCCTGCTCGGTGCGGGTTACGACATTGCTGCCGTGTTCACCCATGCCGATGACCCCAAGGAAAACAATTTCTACGGCTCCGTCGCCCAACTCTGCGCACGCCATGGCATCCCGGTGCACGCCCCGGAAGACGCCAACCACCCGCTGTGGATCGAGCGCATCGCCAAGTTGAACCCGGAGTACATCTTCTCCTTCTACTACCGCAACCTGCTGAGCGAACCGTTGCTGGCCACCGCCCGCAAGGGCGCGTTCAACCTGCACGGTTCGTTGCTACCTAAATACCGTGGCCGCGCCCCGGCCAACTGGGTGTTGGTCAACGGCGAAACCGAAACCGGCGTCACCCTGCACCGCATGGTCAAGCGTGCCGATGCCGGCGCCATCCTCGCCCAGCAGAAAGTCAGCATCGACCGCACCGACACCGGCCTGAGCCTGCACGCCAAATTGCGTGATGCGGCCACAGCCTTGCTGCGCGACGCGCTGCCACAATTGGCCCTGGGCAAGCTCACCGAAACCGCCCAGGACGAAAACCAAGCCACCTATTTTGGCCGCCGCACTGCCGCCGATGGCAAGCTGGACTGGAAAAAGCCTGCCGAACAACTGTTCAACCTGGTGCGCGCGGTGACGCAGCCGTACCCGGGCGCCTTCTGCGCAGTGGGCGAGCACAAGCTGATCGTATGGCAAGCCGACGTGGTCAAGGGCAACGACGGTTTGGCGCCAGGCCGTGTGATCAGCGTCAACCCGCTGCGTATTGCCTGCGGTGAAGACTCCTTGGTCATCAAGTTTGGCCAGCGTAACGAAAACGGCCTGTACCTGGCCGGCCCGGCCCTGGCCGATGAACTGGGCCTGGTGGATGGCTCCGTACTGCGTGGCGCCGAGTCTGGCCGCAAGCCACGTCGTACCCGCGTGTTGATCCTGGGCGTAAACGGCTTTATCGGTAACCACCTGTCCGAGCGCCTGCTGCGTGACGACCGTTACGAAGTCTATGGCCTGGACATCGGCTCCGACGCCATCGAGCGTCTGCGCAGCCACCCTAATTTCCATTATGTGGAAGGCGATATCAGCATCCACACCGAGTGGATCGAATACCACATCAAGAAATGCGACGTGGTCCTGCCATTGGTTGCCATCGCCACGCCAATCGAATACACCCGTAACCCACTGCGTGTGTTCGAACTGGACTTCGAAGAAAACCTCAAGCTGGTGCGCTACTGCGTCAAGTACAACAAGCGCGTGATCTTCCCCTCGACCTCCGAAGTCTATGGCATGTGCCAGGACCAGTATTTCGATGAAGACACCTCCAACCTGGTGGTCGGCCCGGTCAACAAGCAGCGCTGGATCTACTCGGTGTCCAAGCAGCTGCTGGACCGCGTGATCTGGGCCTACGGCGACAAGGGCCTGAAGTTCACCCTGTTCCGTCCGTTCAACTGGATGGGCCCGCGCCTGGACCGCCTGGACTCTGCGCGTATCGGCAGCTCCCGCGCCATTACCCAATTGATCCTGAACCTGGTGGAAGGTACGCCGATCCGTCTGTTCGACGGTGGTGAGCAGAAGCGTTGCTTCACCGACATTGCCGACGGTATCGAAGCGCTGGCGCGCATCATTGATAACGACAATGGCGTGTGCGACAGCCAGATCATCAACATCGGCAACCCGGAAAACGAAGCGAGCATCCGCCAGTTGGGCGAAGAACTGCTGCGTCAGTTCGAGGCTCACCCACTGCGCCACAACTTCCCACCGTTCGCCGGTTTCCGCGACGTCGAAAGCAAGGCGTTCTATGGCACGGGCTACCAGGACGTGGCGCACCGCAAGCCGAGCATCGAGAACGCCAAGCGCCTGCTGAACTGGGAGCCGAGCGTGCAGATGAGCGAAACCATCGGCAACACGCTCGATTTCTTCCTGCGTGAAGCCATGCTTGAAATTGCGGATAAAAAGTAATGCAGGCAGGTCTTCGCATCGACGTCGACACCTACCGTGGCACCCGTGAAGGTGTGCCGCGGCTGCTCGAATCCCTGGATGAAGCCGGGGTAAAGGCGACGTTCTTCTTCAGTGTCGGCCCGGACAACATGGGCCGCCATCTGTGGCGCCTGATTCGGCCACAGTTTCTGTGGAAGATGCTGCGTTCCAACGCCGCCGGCCTGTATGGCTGGGACATCTTGCTGGCCGGCACCGCCTGGCCAGGCAAGCCGATCGGCCGCGACCTGGGACATCTGATGCGCCAGGCCAAGGCCGCCGGGCATGAAGTCGGCCTGCACGCCTGGGATCACCATGGCTGGCAGGCCAATACCGGGCGTTGGAGCGAGGCACAGCTGGTCGAGCAGATTCGGCGTGGTGTGCAGACTTTGAGCGACATCCTAGGCGAGCGCGTGGACTGTTCAGCCGCCGCCGGGTGGCGCGCCGACGAACGTGTGGTGCAAGCCAAGCAAGGCTTCAATTTTCGCTACAACAGTGATTGCCGGGGCACCAGCCTGTTTCGACCGACACTGGCCGATGGCAGTGCGGGCACCCCACAAATTCCGGTGGACCTGCCGACCTTCGACGAAGTCGTCGGGCCGGTGGTGGCGGCCAATGATTTCAACCGCTTCATCCTGGACCGGTTCAGCGCAGCGAAGCTGAACGTCTACACAATCCACGCAGAAGTTGAAGGGATTCTGATGGCCAATGATTTTCGCCAGTTGCTCGCCCAGGCCGGGCAGCGCGGCATTGATTTCAAACCCTTGGGTGATCTTCTGCCCGCAGATGTAACCACCCTGCCCCAACAAAAACTGGTGCGCGGCGCATTGAGCGGCCGCGAGGGTTGGTTGGGAGTACAGCAGGCATGATTCGTCGCTGGGCCTTGCCCCTGCTCCTGCTGGCGTTTGCCGCGTTTTACCTGCTGCCGCTGGCCACCCATGGCCTGTGGATTCCCGATGAAACCCGCTATGCGCAGATCAGCCAGGAAATGCTGCTGACCGGCAAATGGGCCTCACCGCACTTCATGGGTATTCGTTACTTCGAAAAACCCGCCGCGGGCTACTGGATGATTGCGCTGGGCCAGGCGATTTTCGGGCAGAACCTGTTCGGCGTGCGGTTTGCCTCGGCCTTGAGCAGCGCCTTGAGCATTGTGCTGGTTTACCTGGTATCCCGCCGGTTGTGGAGCGACCCGCACAAAAGCCTGGTCAGCACCCTGCTGTACATGAGCTTCGTCAGCGTGGCGGCCCTCGGTGGTTATTCCAACCTGGACCCGCAGTTCACCTTCTGGGTCAACCTGACCGGCGTGGCGTTGTGGTTCTGCTTTGACAGCAGCACGCGGCGCGGCCGACTGTGGTCATGGGCGCTGTTGGGTTTCGCGTGCGGCATGGGCTTCATGACCAAGGGCTTCCTGGCCTGGTTGCTACCGGTATTGATCGCCCTGCCCTACGCCCTCTGGCAAAAACGCCTGGGTGAGTTGTGCACGTTTGGCGGCGTGGCCGTGGTGGTTGCAATTGCTGTCAGCGTGCCGTGGGCATTGGCTGTGCACCTGCAAGAACCGGACTACTGGCATTTCTTTTTCTGGCACGAGCACATCCAGCGCTTTGCCGGGGAAGATGCCCAGCACGCTGAGCCGTTCTGGTATTACCTGCCGCTGCTGGTAGCGTTCGCGCTACCGTGGGTAGCCCTGTTGCCGTCCACGCTCAAGCAGGCATGGCTGCAAAAGCGCGCGCCGAAAACCGCATTCCTGCTGCTATGGCTGTTGATGCCGCTGGCGTTTTTCAGCCTGGCCAAGGGCAAGTTGCCCTCCTACATCATGCCTTGCATGCTGCCCCTGGCGTTGCTGATGGGCTCGACCTTGAGCGACAAGCTCAAGCAAGGCCACGGTCGCGTCCTGCGCATCAATGGCTGGCTGAACCTGGCGATCGGTGTGCTGGTATTGCTGGCCCTCAGCTGGTTCCAGTTGAAAAAACCGGTGTACGAGCCGGGTGAGGAAACCTTCAGCCTGGTGCTGGTGTTCATCTTCCTGTTCGGTTGGATCGTGGTCAACCTGCTGCAAGCGGCACGGCCCTTGACGTTGTGGGCCGCGCCTCTGATTGGCAGTGGGCTACTAGTGGTTTTGGTGCCTGCGGCATTGCCCCATTCGGTGGTTTATAACAAGACCCCGGACCAGTTCATCATCGATCACATCGAGGAATTACAGCCCACTGTCGCCCTGTTGAGCAACGATCTGGGCGCTGCTTCTGCACTGTCCTGGCGTCTCAAACGACCGGATATCACGCTCTACAACACCTCGGGCGAGGTCAAGTACGGGCTGGCTTACGCCGACACGGCCCATCGGCTGGTCGACCGTAACGCGATCCAGGCATGGATGGCGCAAACCCGCCGCACGGGCGCCGTGGGTGTGGTGATGCGCGTCAACAGCCAAGGTGAAAAGGAAGAGCTCGCGCTGCTGCCCGCCGACGGCAAGCGTTATGCCCAAGGCAAGATCGTGATCCTGATTTTCCCGCAGGTCGCGCCATGACCACCCTGCTGCTGTTGCTCACAGCCTGCTTGCTCACCTGCATGGGCCAGGTCTCGCAAAAGTTCGCCGTGGAAAGCTGGCGGAACCTGCCTCAAGGCTGGGCATTGAAGGTGCGCTCGCCGTGGTTATGGTCAGCGTTGGTGTGCCTGGGCCTGGGCCTGGTGGTGTGGCTGCTGGTATTGCAACGCCTGGAAGTGGGGATTGCATACCCCATGCTCAGCCTGAATTTTGTGCTGGTCACGCTGATGGCGCGCTTTGTATTTCACGAACCCATTGATGGCCGCCACTGGCTGGGTGTGGGGCTGGTGATTGCCGGCGTCGTGCTGCTGGGGCGCCAGGTATGAGCCGCATAAAGGGTTTCGCCCTGGCCCTGGGCAGTGTCGGCCTGGTGAGTGGCGCCCAACTGGGCATGCGCTGGAGCATGACGCGCCTGCCCTTGCCCACCGAGTGGCTGGCCGCCTTCGCCCACAACAGCATCGACCTGAGCGCCCTGGGCGTGGTGATCCTGGCGATCATCGCCTACGCGCTGTCGATGCTCTGCTGGCTTGGCGCACTCAAGCATTTGCCTCTGGGCCGTGCCTACTCGCTGCTCAGCATCAGCTACGCGTTGGTCTATCTGCTGGCCGCCAGCCTGCCGGTGTTCAACGAAGCTTTCTCGCTTTCAAAAACCCTGGGGGTGGCCTTGGTCATCCTCGGCGTACTGGTTATCAACTCTCGTCGTGCTTGCACCTCAAGTCCCAGGAATACCCCATGAAAATCAGCGTATTTGGTAGTGGTTACGTTGGTCTGGTACAGGCCACTGTATTAGCCGAAGTCGGTCACGATGTCATTTGCATGGACGTTGACAAGAGCAAGGTCGAGTCGCTCCAGAAAGGTCACGTGACCATCTTCGAGCCGGGCCTGGCCGCGATGGTCAAGGACAACCTGGAAAGCGGACGCCTGCATTTTACCTACGACGAAAAACTCGCTGTCGAGCACGGTGAAGTGTTGTTCATCGCCGTGGGTACGCCGTCGGATGAAGACGGCTCTGCCGACCTGAAATACGTGCTGTCGGTGGGTGACGCCGTGTCCCGCCACCGCGTGCAGCCGGTAATCCTGGTGGAGAAATCCACCGTGCCGGTCGGCACCGGTGACACCCTGCGCGCTCATATCGAAAAGAACCTGAATGCCGCTGGCCGTCAGTTGGAGTTCGATATTGTCTCCAACCCGGAATTCCTCAAGGAAGGCTCGGCCGTTGCCGACTGCCGCCGCCCGGACCGCATCATCATTGGCTGCGAGCGCGAGGAAGTACGTGAGGTCATGCGCGACCTGTACGCGCCGTTCAATCGCAACCACGACCGCATCATCTTTATGGACCTGCGCAGCGCCGAACTGACCAAGTACGCCGCCAACTGCATGTTGGCCACCAAGATCAGCTTCATCAACCAGATTGCCGAACTGGCCGAGCACCTGGGCGCCGATATTGAATCGGTGCGCCTGGGCATTGGTGCCGACTCGCGAATCGGCTACCACTTCATCTACCCAGGCTGTGGCTACGGCGGCTCGTGCTTCCCCAAAGACATGCGTGCCTTGATCCATAGCGCCAAGCAAGCCAACTGCTCCAGCGACCTGCTCGAAGCAGTGGAAGCCATCAACCAGCGCCAGAAGAGCAAGCTGTTCGAGCGCATCAATGCGTTCTTCAAAGGCAATCTGAAGGGCAAGACCTTCGCCCTGTGGGGCCTGGCCTTCAAGCCCAACACCGATGACATGCGCGACGCTCCCAGCCGCGTGCTGATGGAAGCCTTGTGGGCCGCCGGTGCCAATGTGCGCGCCTTCGACCCGGAAGCCATGCAGGAAACCCAGCGGATCTATGGCGACGACCCGCGCCTGATGCTGATGGGCACCCCGGAGTCCACCCTGGGCGGCGCCGATGCGCTGATCGTGTGCACCGAATGGCAACAATTCAAGGCGCCGGACTTCGACCTGATTCACCAGCGCTTGAAAACCCCGGTGATCTTCGATGGCCGCAACCTGTATGACGGCGAACGCCTGACACGCAAAGGCTTCAAGTATTTCCCCATTGGCCGTGGCGATTCCTGCGAGTTGCCGATTCCCCAGCAAAACTGGGTGGAACAGGTCAGGGATGTCGGCTAGGTGAACAAGGCTTTCCCATCCATGCAGAGCAGCACAATCCGCCGCCATTCACTGGGGCTTGGGCTCTTGGCGCTGGTGCTGTTTATCGCCGGCAACTGGCACCAGGCAATTATTGGCTTTGATTCACGCTTCGTGGTGTTTGCCCAGGAAATGCTGCGCCACGGGCCTGGTTTCTTCCCCACGACCTACGGCCAACCGTATGCCGACTACCTGGCGACTTCAACGCTGCTGACCTGGCTGCTGTCGTTGCCATTGGGCCAGGTCACCAGCCTGACGGCATGGCTGCCCACCGCGGTCGCGTCAGCAGTGATCGTAATGCTGGTCTACCGCCTGACTGCGCCCTACTCCCCGCGCTGGGGGCTGTTGAGCCTGGCAATGTTGCTGCTCAGCAGCACCTTTGTCAGCGAAACCCGCGCGGTCTCCTTGGACCAGATGCTCGCCGCCGTGACCCTGGCGGTGTTCTATCTGGGCTATGCCCATGATCACTTCGCTGCTGCCAAGCGCTTGCATTGGGTGTTTGTGTTGCTGCTGCTCGGGTTTGCACTGCGTGGGCCGATTGGCCTGGTGATCCCCACAGGCGTTTTGTGCAGCTATTACCTGATCAACCGCCAATGGCGCAGCCTGTTCAGCTTCGGCCTGCTGGCGTTGGCGCTGCTGGCGGCGTGCGTCGGTCTGTTGCTGCTGCTGGCCAAGCTCAGCGGCGGCGAAGACTTCATGCATGACGTGATTCGTATGCAGTTCTTGGGGCGCATGGATGGCAGCGAAGGCTCCGGCGGTGTGCTGTATTACTTCACCAGCTCCATGGGTAACTACGCGCTGGCTTATCCGCTGGCAATATTGGTACTGGTGGCGGTCATGATCGGCGGGCGGCGCACACCGGATCCGGCATTGAAGCTGGTGTTGTATTGTGCAGCCGCGGGTGTGCTGGTGATGGTGGGCCTGTCGGTGCCCCAGGCGAAAAAAGCGCGCTATATCCTGCCGATGTTGCCGATGGCAGCGATCATTGCCGCGTATCCGTTCCAGGCGACACAGGGGCGACTGTTTGCCTGGCTGCGCGGCCTGATGCTGGGCGTCTGGACGCTATTGCCGACGCTGTTGGTGATTGGCCTGCTAGTGGCGCGGCGGCGTTATCCGGAGCCGCTGGCCCACCTCGAAGTGATCTTCGCCGTGCTTGGGCTGCTTCAGATCCTGGCGCTGCTGACACTGCTCAAGTCCCGACTGCGTACGTATGGCCCGGCCCTGGCTGCAGTGCTGGCCCTTTGGACAACCTACATCCTCGTGGTCGAACCCCTGGAGCGTCGGTTATACGACACCCGCACGTTCAGCCTCGCCGTCAAGGCTCAAGTCCTGCAGCAACCGGCGCCCGTGGTGCTGCACGCGCTGGGTAAAGACGCGAAAGCCATCAAGTTCATGGTCAACTTCGATTGTGACAAGGTCCCGCTGTTTACCCAATTGCCCATTGAATTGAAGCCGATCCAGGCCCCGGCATGGTTGGTCATGAGCCAGGCCGACTTCGAAGGGCTGGACGATCCACGCTTGCGTTCGATCACGCCCACGCTGACCGGCGAGTTCGACAAGAACCCCTACGTATTGTTGCATCTGGTAAAAACCACGGTGCCATGAGCACTTTTCCAGGGGCATTGTAAGAAAGAACGCCGACTCTTTAACCAGTAGGCGTCTTTCATCACAAGCACCAAGAAAACACCTACATTCCTTTGCGTAATAGCTGGTGCACTTTCCCTTCCTGTGCCTGGAACCCGACGGTAGACTCGCTGCCACGTGCGTTAAGTATCTACCACCCGATCGTCAGGGCTGTCCCGAAAGCGCTTGGGTCAAGGCACGCCATAACTACAAGGACGCTGTAGGCTGCCCAAGCGCGATGGCTTACTTCATTGAGAGGACAATGCCGTGCGAGAGGAACTGTTGAATGTACCTTTACCAAGACTGGATCGTTTGATGGCATTGCGCGACGCGCTGGTGGCGTTGAAGGGGCCACTGGCCGACGACGCCAAATTGCGCGAAAACCTGCATGAGCGCTTGTTCAATGAAGAGGCCAATAACCGGGTGCTGGGCAAACTCTGCACACCAGCGCCCACTGTGGCAGGCCCCATTACCTTCGGAGACACCCTTTAACTGCATAATATTTGCGTTTAACCTTCATTAATATGCAGTGGTGCGATCAGACCAACCTCGGCACACTGCACGGGTTCCTCCCCCAAATGTTGGAACGTTCAAAGGGCTGCACCGGGAAACCAGGCAGGCCTTTTTTTTCGCCCGCCGTTTATGGATCGTCTTTAAATGCTCGCTCGCTGGTTACCCGCTGCAATCAACACCCGCCCCGCTGAATGGAGTCGTGCCGGCATCGGCATGGCTTTGGGCACAATGTTCAGTGTCTGGGCTTGCGCCCAGGTATTCGGCATGGAGGTCGCCCTGCATTTGCTCGGCCCCCTTGGCGCTTCGGCCGTGTTGCTGTTTGCGGTGTCATCGGGAGCGCTGGCCCAGCCATGGTCGATCATGGGCAGTTACCTGTGTGCCGGCATCGTTGCATTGCTGGTGGCACGGGTACTGGGGCGAACCCTGGGTAGCGCGTGCCTGGCGGCGGGCATGACGGTAATCCTGATTTGTTGGCTGCGTTGCCTGCACCCACCGGCCGGTGGCCTGGCCATGACCCTGGTACTGGCCGACCCTGCGTCCATCGCCCTGGGCTGGTATGAACTGGCGCCGGTCATGCTGGGTGCCGGCGCTCTGCTGGGATGCGCACTGCTCTATAACAATGCCACGCGCACACGTTACCCCAAGGGGCCAGCCGAGCCTGCTCCTGTCGTCCTCGGCATTCAGCCCGTGAGCGATCCATCGATTACAGCGGCCGACCTCAAGCTGGCGCTGGCCGAAATGGAGCAATTTTACGATGTCGAGCCCACTGAGCTGGAACAACTGATCCACGCAGCAGAAGGCCATGCACGACGTCGCAGTATCGGTGAGGTCCTGGCCAACCGCGCGGCTTGATCCCTACGGCATAAATGCAAAAACGACCTGCATGATTACCGGTTGTACTGGGCAAATTTGCACTGGTAGGATCGCGAGAAGGTTCGCCCGCGAACATCTTGATAAAGAACAATAAAAGCAGGGAGTTAGTGATGACTGCTCAGGTTTCATCCGAAGCAAGCCACGCCGATATTCAGCAGGAAGTACTGAGTGAAGTGCGTAACCATATCGGCCACCTCACCCTCAATCGCCCCGCCGGCTTGAATGCCATCACCCTCGACATGGTCCGCCAGTTGACGGCGCAGTTGCAGGCGTGGGCGGATGACCCGCAGGTTTATGCCGTGGTGCTGCGTGGCGCCGGCGAAAAAGCCTTCTGCGCTGGCGGCGATATCCGCTCGCTGTACGACAGTTTCAAGAACGGCGACACCCTGCACCAGGATTTCTTCGTGGAGGAATATGCCCTTGACCTGGCCATCCACCATTACCGTAAACCGGTCGTGGCACTGATGGACGGCTTCGTCCTCGGAGGCGGCATGGGCCTGGTACAAGGCGCGGATCTGCGGGTCGTCACTGAACGCAGTCGCCTGGCGATGCCGGAAGTGGCTATCGGCTACTTCCCTGATGTAGGCGGCAGCTATTTCCTGTCGCGTATTCCCGGTGAGCTGGGGACTTACCTTGGCGTGACCGGGGTGCAGATACGTGCCGCCGATGCGCTGTATTGCGGGCTGGCCGACTGGTCTATCGACAGTGCCAGACTCCCCGCCCTGGACAACAAGCTCGACCAGTTGCAATGGAGCGATTCCCCCCTCAAGGATTTGCAAGGTGTGCTCGCCAAACTGGCGGTGCAGCAATTACCCGATGCGCCGCTGGCGGCCCTGCGCCCGGTCATTGATCACTTCTTCGCCCTGCCGGATGTACCGAGCATCGTCGAGCAATTGCAGGCAGTTACGGTCGCCGACACCCACGAATGGGCGTTGACTACCGCCCATCTGATGCAAACCCGCTCGCCCCTGGCCATGGCCGTGACCTTGCAAATGCTGCGTCGTGGTCGGCACCTCCCGCTGGAACAGTGCTTTGCTCTGGAGCTGCACCTGGACCGTCAATGGTTCGAACGTGGCGACCTGATTGAAGGCGTTCGCGCCCTGATCATCGACAAGGATAAAGCCCCGCGCTGGAACCCGCCCACGCTCAATGCGCTGGATGCCAGCCACGTCGAGAGCTTCTTCCACAGCTTCGCGCAGATTGAGAAATAAGCCATGCAAGATCTTGAATACACAGAAGAACAAATCATGATCCGCGACATGGCGCGGGACTTCGCCCGTGGCGAAATTGCTCCCCATGCCCAAGCCTGGGAGAAAGCCGGCTGGATCGACGACGCGCTGGTGGCGAAGATGGGCGAACTGGGCCTGCTCGGCATGGTGGTCCCGGAAGAATGGGGCGGCACCTATGTGGACTACGTGGCCTACGCGCTGGCCGTGGAGGAAATTTCCGCGGGTGACGGCGCCACTGGCGCCTTGATGAGTATCCACAATTCAGTGGGTTGCGGGCCTATCCTCAACTACGGCACAGCTGAGCAAAAACACACTTGGCTGGCCGAACTCGCCAGCGGCCAGGCCATCGGCTGCTTCTGCCTGACCGAACCTCAGGCCGGCTCCGAAGCCCACAACCTGCGCACCCGTGCCGAATTGAAAGACGGCCAATGGGTGATCAACGGCGCCAAGCAATTTGTCAGCAACGGCAAGCGCGCCAGGTTGGCCATCGTGTTTGCGGTGACCGATCCGGAACTGGGCAAGAAGGGTATTTCAGCGTTTCTGGTGCCTACCGACACCCCGGGTTTTGTGGTCGACCGCACCGAACACAAGATGGGCATCCGTGCGTCGGACACCTGTGCCGTTACGCTCAACCAATGCAGCGTGCCGCAAGCCAACCTGCTGGGTGAGCGCGGCAAGGGCCTGGCAATCGCCCTGTCCAACCTGGAAGGTGGGCGCATCGGTATTGCCGCCCAGGCCTTGGGCATCGCCCGGGCCGCCTTTGAAGCAGCGCTGGCTTATGCCCGGGATCGCGTGCAGTTCGACAAGGCGATCATCGAACATCAGAGCGTGGCCAACCTGTTGGCTGACATGCAAACGCAGCTGAACGCAGCACGCTTGCTGATCCTCCACGCTGCGCGCCTGCGCAGTGCCGGCAAACCATGCTTGTCCGAAGCTTCCCAGGCCAAGCTGTTTGCCTCGGAAATGGCCGAGCGTGTCTGCTCCAAGGCGATGCAGATTCATGGGGGGTATGGGTATCTGGAAGACTATCCGGTGGAGCGTTACTACCGGGATGCGCGGATCACGCAGATTTACGAAGGCACCAGCGAGATTCAGCGGATGGTGATTGCCAGGGAGCTCAAGCACTACCAGCTCTGACTGACACACTGCAAAAAACTGTGTCAAACGCTGCAGTTCAAATGTGGGAGGGGGCTTGCTCCCTCCCACAGTGTTTTACTTATCCTTGAACTCCGGCGCCCGCTTGGCCACGAATGCGGCCATGCCTTCCTTCTGATCCTGGGTCGCAAACGCCGCGTGGAACACCCGGCGCTCAAAGCGCACGCCTTCGGACAGGCTGACTTCAAAGGCGCGGTTCACGCTCTCCTTGACCATCATGCTGATCGGCACTGACTTACTGGCGATCAGGGCAGCGACTTTCAGCGCTTCGTCCAGCAACTCATCGGCCGGCACGATACGCGCCACGATCCCGCAACGCTCGGCTTCGACGGCGTCGATAAAGCGCCCGGTCAGGCACATTTCCATGGCCTTGGCCTTGCCCACGGCGCGGGTCAGGCGCTGGGTGCCGCCCATGCCCGGCAGCACGCCGAGGTTGATTTCCGGCTGGCCGAACCTGGCACTGTCACCGGCCAGGATAAAGTCGCACATCAACGCCAGTTCACAGCCGCCACCGAGGGCAAAGCCATTCACCGCCGCAATGATCGGCTTGCGGCGGTTGGCCACACGGTCACTGTCGCTGAACAGGTCGTCCATGTAGATCTGCGGGTAAGTCAGCTCGGCCATTTCCTTGATGTCGGCGCCGGCCGCAAAGGCTTTTTTCGAGCCGGTGAGCACGATGCAGCCGACCTCTGGGTTGGCCTCCAGGTTATCCAGCGCCTGGTTCAGTTCGCTGACCAGTTGCGCGTTCAAGGCGTTCAACGCCTGCGGGCGGTTGAGGGTAATCAGCCCGACGCGGCCCTGGACGTCAAGCAGGATGGTTTCATAACTCATGTATCGGCTCCTTATAGATTGCGTGAGATGACCATGCGTTGAATATCGCTGGTGCCTTCGTAAATCTGGCAGACCCGCACATCGCGGTAGATCCGCTCCAAGGGGAAGTCGCTCAGGTAACCGTAACCGCCCAGGGTTTGCAAGGCGGCCGAACAGACTTTCTCGGCCATTTCCGAAGCAAACAGCTTGGCCATGGACGCCTCCACCAACGCCGGCTTGCCGCTGTCACGCAGGGCCGCGGCGTAATGCACCATCTGCCGGGCCACGGCAATTTGCGTGGCCATGTCCGCCAGGCGAAAGGCGACGGCCTGGTGCTCGATCAACGGTTTGCCGAAGCTTTCCCGCTCACGGGCATAGTCGCGGGCTGCTTCGAAGGCGGCGCGGGCCATGCCCACCGACTGGGAAGCGATGCCGACACGGCCACCCTCAAGGTTGGCCAGGGCGATCTTGTAACCCTCGCCCTCCTCGCCCAGGCGATTGGCCACGGGCACCTTCACGTCTTCAAACAGGATCTGGCACGTGTCGGAAGCATGTTGCCCGAGCTTGTCTTCGACTCGCGCCACGGTGTAGCCCGCAGAGTCAGTGGGTACGATGAAGGCACTGATCCCGCGCTTGCCCGCTGCCGGGTCGGTGACGGCAAACACAATCACGATCCCGGCGTTTTGCCCGGAGGTGATGAACTGTTTGCAGCCATTGAGCACATAGTGATCGCCTTCAAGGCGTGCACGGGTCTTCAAGCTGCTGGCATCGGAACCGGCCTGGGGTTCGGTCAATGCGAAGGCACCGAGCATGGTGCCACTGGCCAGGGGCGTGAGGAATTGGGCCTTTTGCTGGTCATTGCCGAATTTGAGGATCGGCACGCAGCCCACCGAGTTGTGCACGCTCATGATGGTCGAGCACGCGCCGTCACCTGCGGCGATTTCTTCCAGGGCCATGGCGTATGCCAGGTAGCCGGTGTCGCAACCGCCCCACTGTTCCGGCACCAACATGCCGAAAAAGCCCAGTTCGGCCATTTCAGCGATGGCTTCCTTGGGAAAGCGATGCTCGCGATCCCATTCGGCGGCGAACGGCTTCAAGCGTTCCTGGGCAAATTGCCGGGCGGCGTCGCTGATTTGCAGTTGTTCGTCATTGGGCAGCATAAGTCATCCTTAGTAGAGGCATTCAACGGCCATGGCCGTGGCTTCACCGCCGCCGATACAAATGGCCGCGACGCCACGCTTGAGGCCCTTCTGGCGCAGGGCCGAGAGCAGTGTCACCAGGATCCGCGCACCCGAAGCACCAATAGGATGGCCCAGGGCGCAGGCACCACCATGCACGTTGACCTTGTCGTGAGGGATCGCAAGCTTGCTCATGGTTACCAGGCTGACCACGGCAAAGGCTTCGTTGATTTCGAACAGGTCGACGTCTTCCAGGCGCCAGCCAGTCTTGCTCATCAACGTGCGTATCGCCCCCACCGGCGCCACCGGAAACAGCCCCGGCTCATCGGCAAACGCGGCGTGCCCGTGGATCACCGCCAACGGCTTGAGGCCACGTTTAAGGGCGTCCGACTCGCGCATCAGCAGCAATGCCGCGGCGCCGTCGGAGATCGAGCTGGAATTGGCCGCGGTGACGGTGCCGCCTTCACGGAACGCCGGCTTCAGGCTGGCGATCTTGTCCAGCTTGGCTTTAGGCGGCTGTTCATCGTGCAGGATGGTTTTTTGTTCCTTACCCACGGTGACCTGCACCGGGACGATCTCGCTGGCGAAGCTGCCATGGGTGATGGCCTCCTGCGCGCGCGTCAGGGACGCGATGGCGAAGGCATCCTGAGCTTCCCGGGTAAAGCCGTTGTGCTCGGCGCAGTCTTCGGCAAAGGTGCCCATCAGGCGGCCCTTGTCGTAGGCATCCTCCAGGCCATCGAGAAACATATGGTCAAGCACCTTGCCGTGCCCCATGCGGTAGCCGCTGCGCGCACGATCCAGCAGGTACGGTGCGTTAGACATGCTTTCCATGCCGCCGGCGATCACCACATCGACGCTGCCGGCGCGCAATGAGTCGTGGGCGAGAATCGTCGCCTCCATGCCCGAGCCGCACATCTTGTTCAGGGTGGTGCAGCGGGTGGACTTGTCCAGGCCGGCGCCCAGGGCCGCCTGGCGTGCAGGTGCCTGCCCGAGCCCGGCCGGCAGTACGCAGCCAAACAGCACCTCGTCTACCGCATCGGCGGCGATACCGGCGCGTTCAACGGCGGCACGAATCGCTGCGGCGCCCAGCTGCGGTGCGGTCAGGCTTTTGAGGTCGCCCTGGAACCCGCCCATGGGCGTGCGCACGGCGCTGACAATCACAATAGGGTCGTTCATACAGGCACTCCTTACTTGGCGGCCATACGCAAGGCACCGTCGAGACGGATCACCTCACCATTGAGCATGCTGTTTTCAAGGATATGTCGCACCAGCGCGGCATATTCGGCGGGTTTGCCCAGGCGCGGTGGAAACGGCACGCCAGCGGCCAGGGAGTCGCGAACTTCCGGAGTCATGCCGGCCATCATCGGGGTTTCGAAAATGCCCGGGGCGATGGTCATCACACGGATGCCGAAACGCGCCAGTTCCCGTGCGGCGGGCAAGGTCAAACTGGCAATCGCACCTTTGGACGCGGCATACGCGGCCTGGCCGATCTGCCCATCGAATGCCGCCACCGAGGCGGTATTGATGATCACACCGCGCTCGCCGTCGGCATTCGCTTCGGTTTCTGCGATCGCCGCAGCGGCCAGGCGCAAGAGGTTGAAGCTGCCGATCAGGTTGACGTTGATCACCTGGGCAAAGCTGGCCAGCCCATGCGGGCCGTTCTTGCCAAGGATTTTCTCGCCGCGCACGACACCGGCGCAGTTGATCAGGCCATGCAAACCACCAAACGCCTCCACCGCTGCCTTCACGGCAGTTTCGGCAGCGGCTTCCTGGCAGATATCTGCCACGGTGCTACGAGCGTTGTCGCCCAGTTGCGTGGCCTTGGCGGCAACGGCGTCGGCGTTCAAGTCCACCAGCATGACTTTGGCGCCGGCCGCGATGAGCATGTCAGCCGTGGCCGCGCCGAGGCCAGAAGCACCGCCGCTGACCAGAAATACCTTGTTTTCAATCTGCATCGTTGTTTCCTTTGAAAGGGATCAAGCCACGGCCGCCTGGGCCTTGGCTATTTCCTGATTGCGCAAAATGAAGCGTTGCAGCTTGCCGCTCGGGGTTTTGGGCAAGTCGCTGACAAATTCGATTTCCCGTGGGTAAGCATGGGCGGCCAGGCGCTGGCGTACATGCAGGCGCAGCTCTTCGGCCAGTTCCGGGGTGGCGCGGTATTGCTCGCTGATCACCACGAAGGCTTTCACCAGTTCAGTACGCTCAGGGCAAGGTTTGCCGACCACGGCGGCCTCGACCACCGCCGGGTGTTCGACCAGGGCGCTTTCGACATCGAATGGCCCCACGCGGTAGCCGGAAGTGGTAATCACGTCATCGCTGCGCCCGACAAAACTGATACTGCCGTCGGGGTTCAATTCCACCGTATCGCCACTGAGGTAGTACTTGCCGACGAAGGCTTTGGTCTTCACACCGTCGTAGCCGGCAAACCAGCACATCGGCGATTGCTCGCGGTCGATGGCCAGAATGCCGGGCTGCCCGGCTGGCAGTTCCTGGTGGTTGTCATCCAGCACCACGATGCGGTGCCCGGGCGAAGCGAACCCCGCCGAGCCCACATGCACCGGATGCGTCAGGCCGTGGTGATTGCACAAGACCATGCCCAGCTCGGTCTGACCGTAGTGGTCGTGGATGGTCACCTCCAGGTTGTCGGCGAACCAGCGGATCACCTCCGGGTTCAACGGCTCGCCGGCACTGCTGACGATGCGCAGCTTGCCCTTGATTGAACGGGCGAACTGCTCGCCGCCGGCAATCAGCAATCGATACGCCGTGGGCGAGCCGGTCAGGTTGGTGATCGCGTATTTATTGATGACCCGGCAGGTGCTTTCCAGGGTGAACGGGCCGTCGTAGAAGGTAATCGGATGCCCCATGGACAACGGCCCGGTCACACCGAAATAGATGCCATAGGCCCAACCGGGGTCGGCGACGTTCCAGAACGCGTCTTCAGGGCGCAAGTCCACGGCGTCGCGCATATAGCCCTGGAACGCGACAATGGCTTTGAGCGGCACCGAGAGTGCTTTGGAGGGACCGGTGGTGCCCGAAGTGAACATCAGCAGGAACGGATCCTCCGCGCCCAGCAACACCGGCTCGCAGACGTTGGAGTAGTTGGGCAGCTCAGCCCAGAAGCTATAGTCGCCACGCACGATGCCCTCGCCCTTGGCGCCGGTGACCGTGACAATGGTCGGGCAGCCGGCGACTTCGGCCAGCTTGGGGCGGTTCACCGCGTCGGTGACCACCAGCGCCGCGCCGGAGCTGGTCAGGCGATGTTCAATGGCCTTGGGGCCGAAGGCGGTAAACAGCGGCTGATATACCGCGCCGATGCGCCAGGTTGCGAACACCACCACCAGCAACTCGGCCGTACGTGGCAGCAGGCCCGCCACCTTGTCGCCGCGCTTGACGCCCTGGGCCAGGAGGAAATTGGCGAAGCGTGCGGCCTGATCCTGCAATTCAGTAAAGGTCGACGTGGCGCTGCGCCCGTCCCGACCCTCCCAGAACAACGCGATGCGCCCTGGCAGCGCGTGGCGGTCACAGCACTCCACGCAGGCATTGAGCGCCTGCAGGTTGCCAGCCAGTGCGGCATCGACAGTGCGCTGATAATCAAAATCGGTGGTGGCGGCCAAATACTCACGCATCGTTTCAATCCTTCTGTATTTTTATTTTCAGGACTTTTTAACTGGATAAATCGGCTGAAATAGTCGCTCCAGAGCGTTGCAGGGGCAATGGTCAAAGCCTTCAACTTGGCTGACTGGTTTGGCCAATCCTGCTATCGGCGGCTACGCCGATCATTGGTCCCACCGATCAAACGGTCGATCCAAGTGATTGGACGCTCTGCAAGCCAGCTTCTACCCTGATGCCTGCACCCTCACAGAAGCCTGCCATGATCGTTCGCCCCAAGCCCAACCTGCTGGGCATCCTGTTTTCCCTCAAGGGCTCGATTGCCAAGCGCATTGCCTGGCGCAGCCTGTTGGTCACGCTGCTGGCCTCGGTCATCGTGCTGGTGGAAACCCTGCACCCCGCCTATTTTTCCAAGGTCAACGCTACGCCCTTTACCTTGCTGGGCTTGTCGTTGTCGATTTTCATGAGTTTTCGCAACAACGCCTGCTACGACCGCTGGTGGGAAGGCCGCAAGCAACTGGGACAGATGATCATCGAGGTACGCTCGCTGATTCGTGAAACCCAGGTGCTCGGCGATACCCCCGAGCGGGCCGGGCTGTTGCGTGAGCTATGCGGTTTTGCCCATGGCTTGATCGCGCATTTGCGCCATGAAGATGAGGTGCGCGCCATACAGCCCTGGGTTACCGTGCGCGCGAGCCACCCCAACTTGCCTGACAGCGTGCTGCAGATGCTCGGTGCGCGGTTGTGCGTTCTGGCCCGGCAGGGTGTGATCAGTGAATGGCGCTACACCCAGCTGGAAGCTCGGCTAGTCGGCCTCAGCCAGGTGCAGGCGTCCTGTGAGCGCATCAAGACCACCCCGCTGCCCTTCCCCTACACCTTGCTGCTACACCGCACCATTTACCTGTTCTGCATCCTGTTACCCTTCGCCATGGCCGAACCGCTGGGCTGGTTGACGCCGGTGTTCACTGCAATCGTCAGCTACACCTTCTTTGGTCTGGATGCGATCGGCGATGAATTGGAAGACCCGTTTGGCTTTGACGAAAACGACCTGCCGTGCGATGCCATCCTGCGAACCCTGGAGCGCGAGATCCTGGCGGCCCTCGGTGAAGTCGACTTGCCTGCTGCGCCGCAACCGGTGGAGTACGTGCTGACCTGACGCCGGTTTGACACTGGCCCTGCACTGACCGAAGCTGATGGCTTTGCACTAGCAACCACAGTTTTCGGACGCCCGCATGTCAAAGTCACGCCGTAACTCCATCATCGGCCTGTGCGCCCTGTTGTTGATCGTGTCGATCACTTGGTTTTTCTCTCGTCCCCCTCAAGTCACCGTGGCGCCCGCCATTGCCCACGGTTATTCCAAGGCGTTGAAACAGGCCCAAAACGGTGAGCCGGGCGCTGCGCGCGTGTTGTACCAACAGTTGGGACGGCCTGATCTGTCGCCTGAGCGCCGTGCCGCCCTGCACGCCCAATTGCCCAATTACCCCAGCCCCCAAGCGCTGAAGCTGGCGGATAAAGACCTGGCCGATGAATCTGCAATGGTTCGCGAAGCGGCGATCCACAGCATCGTCGGCCTGGTACCTAGCGGCCAGCGCACCCTGTTGCTCGGTCCGGTACTGGATGATCCCGAACAGGCTGTGCGCTTTGCTGCGGCCAATGCCCTGCTCGGTCTGTCGCCGGACACCCTGGGCTTGTATTTCGGCCCCTTGCAGCAGGTACTCGACGAGTTTGTGAAAACCCTCAAGGCCCAGCCCGAAACCGCTGAAGGCTGGATCCAACTGGCGCGCCTGTACATCCACAGCGCGATGCTGGCACCGGCGCAAGACGCTCTGGAACAGGCAATGCGCCTGGAACCGGACAACCTGCAAGCAGGCGTGGCGCAAATCGAACTGCTGGACAAGCAAGGCAAGAGCGAGGAGTCGCGCCAACTGTTGGCGCAGCAATTGGCGGCGCATCCGGAGTCGGCCTACCTGCAACACGCGTTGGGCATGTGGTTGCTGCACCACGGCGAGCGCCCCTATGCCTTGCTCGGCCTGTCCAAGGCGGTGGAGCTTGAGCCGGACAACCAGGATTATCGCTTTGACCTGGCCACCACACTGCACGACCAGGATGAACTGGAGGCGGCCCAGCGCCAGTTGGAAGAGATCGTTCAGCGCCACCCGGCCAATCGCAAAGCACGTGTACTGCTGGTCAATTACTGGAAAGAGAGCGGCCAATTGCAGAACGTCCAGGTGCTGCTGGCACAGTTGGAGCAGCAGAACCCGGATGATCCAGCCTTACAGCAAGGCCTGTAGGAACGAGCTTGCGCGCTCCTACACGACTGCAATTCTTAAGAAACGTTGAACCGCCACATGCCGATACGGTCAAGTGAATATGGCGCGCCCCTTCGGCGTGCACCCAACTTGTACGTGACCTGAGGGCACTTCTTGTCTACATCCAATGCGCTTTTAAGTGAAAAGGCGGCCACCGGCATCGAAGGTCTTGATGACATTCTTTCCGGCGGGCTATCACGTAGCCATTTGTTTCTCCTTGAAGGTGAGCCGGGCACCGGTAAAACCACCGTCGCCCTGCACTTCTTGCAGGCAGGGGCGAAAAACGGTGAAAAATCGCTGTATATCACCTTGTCAGAAACCGAGCGGGAACTGCGCCAAGGTGCCAAGTCCCACGGTTGGGACCTGGACGACAACATCCATATCTTCGAATTGACCCCGCCCGAAAGCTTGCTCAATGCAGAGCATCAGCAGAGCTTGCTGTATTCCTCCGACCTGGAGCTGGGCGAAGCCACTCGGCAGATTTTCGAAGTGGTGGAACGCGTCAAACCGACCCGCGTGGTAGTCGACAGCCTGTCGGAGATCCGTCTGCTGGCGCAAAGCTCGCTGCGCTATCGCCGGCAAATCCTGGCGATCAAGCACTACTTCGTGCGTTATGACGCCACGGTACTGCTGCTCGATGACCTGACCACCGAGTCTCTCGACAAAACCGTGCACAGCGTGGCTCACGGCGTCATCCGCCTGGAAGAGTTAACCCCTGACTACGGCGCCGAACGCCGTCGTGTGCGAATCGTGAAGTACCGCGGGCAGAAATATCGGGGCGGCTTCCACGACTTCACCATCATGGGAGACGGTGTACATGTGTTCCCGCGTCTGGTAGCGGCCGAGCACCGTGGTGGCTATGTACGGCAAACCATGAGCAGCGGCATTGCCGAACTGGATGCCTTGATGGGCGGCGGTGTTGAGACCGGCTCCAGCAGTCTGATCCTCGGTCCGGCCGGTACCGGCAAATCCTTGATCTCGATGATTTTTGCCGCCGCCGCCGTAGAGCGCGGAGAAAAGGCGGCACTGTTCATCTTTGACGAAGAGATGGGGCTGCTGTTCGAGCGCATGAGGAACATGGGTATTGACCTGGAGGCTATGCAAGCGACCGGCAATCTGTTGATCGAACAGGTGGACGCGGCCGAGTTGTCCCCGGGTGAGTTTTCCCATCGGGTACGACGTTGTGTGGACGAACGCGGCATCAAGACGGTGGTAATTGACAGTATCAATGGTTATCAAGCGGCGATGCCGGAAGAAAATGCACTGATCCTGCATATGCACGAACTGCTGCTCTATCTCAACCGCCGCGGTGCTGCGACCTTTATGACCGTTGCCCAGCACGGCCTGGTCGGCGATATGCAAACCCCGGTAGACATCACCTACCTGGCCGACACCGTTATCCTGCTGCGTTATTTCGAAGCACTGGGCAAGGTCCGCCGCGCGATTTCCATTATCAAGAAACGCACCGGTTCCCACGAATCGACCATACGCGAATACCGTATCAGCAGTCGCGGCATGACCGTAGGCCAACCCCTGGATAATTTCCAGGGCGTGTTGCGCGGCATTCCGACCTACATGGGCGCCGGTTCACCCCTGCTCAAGGAAGAGGACGTGTGACCCCGCCTCCTTCTGCCTTCGAACGAGCCATCATCCTTGCACCCCTGGGGCGAGACAGCTCACTCGCGCTGATGATGCTCAATGAAGCCGGTTACCAAGGTGTGGTTGCCGGCAGTCTTGAGGATTTGTGCGCAGCGCTGAACGAGGGTGCCGGCCTGCTCATCATTGCGGCTGAAGCCTTGCGTGGCGTGAACCTGGAACCTTTGCTGGAGTTCCTGCACCGACAGCCGGCCTGGTCGGACCTGCCCATTGTGTTGATGACCCATCACGGCGGCAGTGAACAAAATGGCTCTTCACACTTGAGCGGGCTACTGGGCAACGTCACGTTCCTTGAGCGCCCATTCCATCCTGTGACGCTTATCAGTCTGGTCAGTACTGCACTGCGCGGTCGTCGACGCCAATACGAAGCGCGCGACCGGCTGATCGACTTGAGCCAGAGCGAACTGCGTTTGCAGCGCACCCTGGAAACCCTCGAACAGCAAGTGGAAGAACGCACTGCGCAACTGCGCAACAACGAAGAAGCGTTGCGCCAATCGCAGAAAATGGAAGCCGTCGGCCAGTTGACCGGCGGTATCGCCCATGACTTCAACAATATGCTCACCGGAATTATCGGCAGCCTGGAATTGCTGCGCAGGCGCGTGTCCCGCGGCAAGCTGGATGACCTGGACAGCCTGATCGACCTGGGCGTGACCTCCGCCAACCGTGCGGCCAGCCTTACCCACCGACTGTTGGCGTTCTCCCGTCGACAATCGCTGGATTCCAAACCCGTGCAGATCAATCAGTTGGTCATTTCCATGGGCGAGTTGCTGCAACGCAGCATCAACGAAAGTATCAGCTTGGACATGCGCTTGAGCGAGGTGTTGTGGACAGCCGAAGCCGACCCGAACCAACTCGAAAGCGCCCTGCTCAACCTGGTAATCAATGCACGCGACGCGATGCCCACGGGGGGCACGCTCAGGGTGGAAACCACGAATCGCCACCTCGACAGTGTCTTCACCGCCGCCTACGGCTCCCTGACACCGGGCGATTACGTAGAGCTGAGTGTCAGCGACAACGGTTGCGGCATACCGCAACACTTGATGGGCCGTGTGTTCGATCCGTTTTTCACCACCAAACCCATCGGCCAGGGCACCGGGCTGGGGCTGTCAATGATCTATGGCTTCGCTCGCCAGTCTCGTGGGCATGTGACCATCCACAGCGAAGTCAACAAAGGCACCACGGTCAGCTTGTTCCTACCGCGTTTTATCGGCGAGCCCCAAGCCCAGGAACCGCTCAATCCGACTTTGCTACCGTTTGCCAATGCAGGGGAAACGGTGTTGATCGTCGAGGATGACCCCGCAGTACGGGTGCTGGTCAGCGCCGTGCTCAAGGAACTGGGTTATGGGTTTATCGAGGCTGAGGACGCGAATACGGCGGTGCCAATCATTGAGTCCGAACAACGCATTGACCTGATGATCAGCGATGTCGGGTTACCCGGTATGAATGGTCGGCAATTGGCGGAAATCGGCCGGCAAATTCGACCTGAACTCAAGGTGTTGTTCATTACAGGCTATGCCGAACACGCAGCGGTGCGCGGTGGTTTCCTGGACCCAGGGATGCAGTTGATCACCAAGCCGTTTACGTTTGATTTATTAACGGCCACAGTACGGGAGATGATTCGGGAGTAAGGGCCTTTATCAGAACTGACAGCCCTTTCGCTGTGACGAAGGGGCTGATCATGTTTTAGCTTGCCTTAAACTTTACTGGGCGATAATAAAAGGGTATTTCCTTTCCAGACCGAGAGCCGCTAATTCCTTTAGAGCTGGTTTTACTTGTGCCAAGAGATAAATTCAGCTGAAGCTGATTGTAGATCCTCTGGTTAATATCAGCGGCTGAAGCTCCGGGACTTGTCAGGTTTATATCTGCCTTTAAAGCATCAACATGTTCAGGCACGACATACGCACGAACAGGCCCTTGAAACGCCTTGACATCACGCTTTATTAATTTCCCAAACTGACTCCCAAAAGAATTGGCAGAACCATTGGCTGAGTGACACATCAACAAGCGTACATTGTTGAACTTTTCAGGGCTAATACCCGAAGCGCGAAGATGCTCCAGCAGATCAGCGGGCGTGTTCTTCTTACCATTAAAAAACATACTCATTGGCTCATCAGTGAGAAGTTGTTTAAAGTTCGGATTGACGCCATGGGCACAGATATTAAGCCTCTCCACGCCTTTATATTTATCCACATAGCAAAAAATACCATCGCCGAGCACCTTGAAGTCCTTGATTTCGCGCCCTAAATGTATTGCGCGATCATTGGCCAGGCTTTTTTCCAGGTGATTGGTTTTTTTTCTGCGGCGTACCACTTCACCGACGCCATCTGCAACATCATCTGCAACGCCCAAGCTGTCCTCAAAATACCTGGCGGTTTCAGGGGTGAAGTTTTCCAGGGGTTTGCCATAGACTTTGTTTTTGGTTACATCATAAGGTGACCATCTGCCAGTCGCCTCATCGAACTTCGCAGCGACGTTCGATATTGGCTCGCCGTTGAGCGGTTTATAAGTACCTATTGCAATATCGTGTCTATTGGAGAGCTTAAGTAAGTCGACACTGTCGGAGGCTCCTGTCAACCTGCCGAACCACTGACGGCCTGTGGATACCAGTTTCCCCCCATCGTTTGTTGTCGACCTAAGCAAGTTACCCACGCCAGCTGTCGATTTGCCAGCGGTCAGGAACTTTCCGAAGTGGCTTGACCCCGCACGAGATGCTCCACTAACCGGCTTTCCTAGCCCTGCGGTGGCGGCGTATAACACGATATCAAAAATGATATCCGCAGCTGCATCTTTGTAATTGCCGTGTGCCAAATTCCACACGGCAGACCCTCCGGGGATTAAACCCAGGATCAGGTTACGAAAAAACGTCTGTTTTTCTTTTTCTTGATCAAACGTTGTTACTTCGCGAGTGGAGGCCTTCACCTCCTCCATGCCGTAGGATCCTATAATGTTTTTAGAGAGCAGCATGCCCAAAAAATTACTTCGGTCACTGGAAAATGAATCAGGTAGGAAATCTTCATTCTCTGGGGCTCCCCGCCTAGTGGCGGCGTCATCAGAGGCCGGATGTTTTTGAATGGTATCAACGGTGAATTGTTTGCCAAGACCGCCGTACTGGATTTCAGTCTCTGGACCTTGAGGCCCCTCATGGAAGGTGTCCTTCCAATCGTCTCGTTTTCGTATCGCCTTGCGTTGAGGATCAAACTCATAGTAAGTCTCGACACCGTTACGAACGGTTTTAATAATCAGTGACCTGTCTTCTTTAGGCCGTGAAAAACCGTTGGAATAGTGTAGAGCTCCCGCACGGCCTGCGATTGTTTCCGTACGCGTTGTCTGACCTTTTTCATAAAACTCCAAATCGCCCCATTCGATGTTTTTGCGGTCTTCCAGAGGTAAGTTGGAAATAAGCTTTTTGGTCACTGTACTCCAGGCCTGCGACAAATCCTCCGCGTACTGATCGAACACCTCGCTGTGTTTTGTTATCGGATCCGGCAACGTTAAAAGTTTGTTGATGACTGTTTCAGTAATCTTGGGGTTGGTGGAGTACCAACCCACCGTCAACCCTGCCTTCTTCGCCAGAAAAAGGTCCAGCAATGAATAACTGCCTTCAGGATCTAATGTAAGCGATGGAGTTAACCTGTAGCCATCCGTCCGAGTGACGTGGCTACGGATACTCTTTTCTTCAAACGGCATGTCCTCACCGAAGTGCGCCTTGAGCTCGGCCAGTGCTATAGAACGCTGCGTCGGGGGTGAGGACGTCAATACGTCAGCGGCGCTCAATATCTGCTGTTGCTCCTGACTGAATGCCTTCTGGGTTTCTTCCAGCTGTTGAGCTGTATGCTCCTTTGTTAGCGAGAGCTTGCCATGAGCTTTGCCCCATTCGCGGAGCCCAGGCAAGGCCGTCAGCGTTTGAATCTCTTGCTCATGGTCTGTAATAGGCTCAATAGCGTCGAAATTAACAATTTCGCTAAAGCTCATGCGTGTCGCGGCACCCGGGCTGGTTGCTTCGAGCCGGCCTACCGCTGCCTTGAGCTTGAGCCAGTTAGCTGAGAGATAGGTCACGTCTTCGGGAATGTCTTTGACACATAGCTCTGGTGCGGCACGACTCAGTAGAAGCATTGCTGCAACTGGCGCGGCCTCTGGTGTGGTTTTGTTGGTCTGCACCAGATGATCGATCAGCCCTTGTTTGATGACGGACAAGGGCTGGTGATTGAACTCGGGCGCGGTGAGATTAAACCCGGCAATGTGATCGGGTTTTGCCTCAACCAGACTTTGTGAGTCCAGTGTCACAGCCAATACCGTCAACAATACTTCCCGTGGTGTGGAGTGTTGCGCCACCGCCCCCATTCGCTTTTTCAGCTCCGTGCCTAATTTTTGGCCCACACCGCTGTTGAGGATCCACTCTACGGTGGCGACTGGATCCCCTTGATCGAGTACGGCACGGGGGACCTGCTTTACCAATGCCCCCAACACATCAGCGCTGCCAAGCCGAGCGTCACTGCTCAAGCCAGGCAATGGCGGCTGGTTGTCAATGACTATGCGCACCAGTTCAGACTGGTCCTCGGCGGACATTGGCGTGGGCCATGCCAATGCGCCGGCAAAGTTTCCGTCGGTTGTTTGAGGCAATGCAGGGGAGCCCAGAACATGGATCAGATTTTTCAGTTCGTCCACATTATTTGGCACGTACCAGCCGTTTGCATGAAGCAGGTCTTGCAGACTGGCGTCGGGCTGTTGAGTGTCTTGTCGGTAGGATGAGTCTGGGTGGGCCGAGACCCGTGTATCGGCCAGATACCCGGCAAGGAACTGAGGATGGACGTGGTTGAATTTCTTCAGTTTTTCAAGCAACGCGAATTTGTTGGCGCTATCGCCTAGCTCGCGCTTTTGCTGTTCCAGTATCTCGGGCGATTGAGCGCCAAGATCGACATAAGTCTCAGCTCCCAACACATCGAATTCCTGATTATGTTCAAGCTGCGTGGCTCGGGCGAGCACTTCTTCTTTTCTGTAAGGCAGCAGTACCTCACCATAAAATCGAGCAACCAGAATCAACGGCGCCAGTTCTGGGCGGGTTGGCGCGTCGACGGTGGAAGACCCCAACGCTTTCGCGGCCACCATGATCGGGCCCGTAGCCTCCCGCCAGCCGGGGCCTTGTTCCGAACCGCGCAATTCAGTACGTTCGCCATTGATCGTAACGGTCAGCACGTCACTGTGAGGGTTGATGGTGATGGCTTGTGAGGTATCGATATTCTTCGATTTCGCCCATTCCAGGAAAACCGGGCTATGGGTAGCGTTGTACAGTTGCTGCCACCATGCGCCAAACCGCGAGTCATTAGGAATATTGTCAATTGTTTCATCGCCCGTGTTTGTCTGCGTTGCTTGGCGTATGGCACTCGCATAAAGCTCCAACAGCCGCCTATCGTCAGTTGCCCCGGTGGCTTGGGCTTGTTGTATGGGCGCCTCGATAGAAAGCGGGTGCGAGTTCATTACCGGATCAGACAGGCGGTTGCTTGAGGAAATATTGGATAGGGTCATGGGTCAACCTTCTGAAAGACAAATTAATAAAGTCAGTGATGAATGTGGCTCATCACCGACGAGATTAATGGGCTGAATCTGTCAGAAGGTTCCGATCAGGATATATAAAGCAACGATATTTCGACGCCGCCTTGGCAAAAGGCCGTCATGACAGGCTGAAATATACTTTCGTTATGTCATCCGACATTGTTACCACTTTCCTCGCTTAAAAAACCAAGATCGATATGAATGTTGCCACTACCTTTTTGCTTGAGTCAGCCTTTCACCGGGTGAGCAGAGTTGCCCAACCTGAAGTTATTACTCCATCGGCTGATGTTGGACTCATCCGCGAGGATTTTCCCTCGCGGTGGAGGACGTGTACTTATGCAAGCAAACGCTGGATATGCTCTTGCAACGTATCCAAATCAAACGGCTTGGCGAGGATAGGTGCATTGCGCGTGATCGGGCTGTTGCAGTCGAGGATTTCCTGCGGGTAGCCGCTGATAAAAATCACTTTCAATTCCGGTCGCAGCTTGAGCGCCGGCTCGGCAATCTGCACCCCGGAAATCCCGCCAGGCAGGCGATAATCGGTGACCATCAGGTCCAGGTGCGGCTTGGTCGCTAGGATTTCAAAGGCCTGCTCCCCATCGATTGCCTTCAAGACCCGGTAGCCCAAACCTGCCAGGTATTCACCCAGCACAAACATAATGGATTCGTCATCCTCGACGATCAGTACGACATCTTGCGCATCTTCACTCATGGGAAGCCTTTGTCCGGTCAATTGCTGCAGTTACGACCATGGGGTCACGCAGAGGTTGCGTTGAGCTGACGATTGATTTCACGCAGCCGCCTCAAGGGGCAGGCACACCCGAAACAGGGCGCCCTCGCCTATCTGGCTCTCGACCTCAATGGTGCCGCCATGGGCGGCAACAATCTGCTCGGAAATAAACAACCCCAGGCCCAGGCCAGCGGCGGCATGGTTGGCAGAAACCCGTTCGAACTGCTGAAAAATGCGCTTCTGGTTGGCTTCACTGATACCAATGCCACGGTCCCGTACTTCCACGCGCGCCTCGCCATGCTCGGTATACACCCGCACATCCACCGGGCTTTTGGCCCCGTAGCGCAGGGCATTGGTCAGCAGGTTGGTAATCACCTGCTCGATACGAAACTCATCCCAGTTGCCTTCCACAGCCTCGTCGGCCACCAACTGCATCGACGACTCGGCAGCGGCGACCTGTGGTTCGAAGTTATGTACGAGGTTGCGCACCAGTTGCGCCAGATCAAAACGCGCCGGGCGTATGGACAGCTTGCCGGTGCGGATGCGCGACACATCGAGCATGTCTTCGATCAGGCGGATCAGGCTTTTGATCTGCCGCTCATCGCGGTCGACCATCGCATGCATCTTGTCCAGGGTAAACGCGGCGGCGTTGTCACGGGCCAGGTGCATCTTGCGCAGCTGGGTCTCCAGAATCAGCCCGTTCAGAGGCGTACGCACTTCGTGGGCGACAATCGACATGAAGTCGTCTCGCATACGCACCGCCTGCTCCAGCTCGGCCTGTGTAGCTTGCAGGCGCGTAAGCAACAGCTCCTGCTCGCGGCGGCTGCGCTCTAGTTCCTCGACTTGCAGCTTCATCGCCTTGCTCTGGCGATACAGGTCGACGAACACATTGACCTTGCTCTTGACCGCGTGGATGTCCAGCGGCTTGTGCAGGAAATCTACCGCCCCGCTTTCATAGCCCTTGAAGGCATAGTTGAGTTCGCGGCCGGCGGCGCTGACGAACACAATGGGAATGTTCTTGGTCTTTTCGGTGCCGCGCATCAGTTCGGCCAGTTCGAAACCGTTCATCCCGGGCATCTGCACGTCGAGAATCGCCATGGCGAATTCGTGTTCCAGCAACAAGGACAACGCCTCGTCGGCACTCAATGCCTTGAAGACCTGGCGATCCTCGCGCTTGATCAGCGCTTCAAGGGCCAGCAGGTTTTCCGGCAGATCGTCGACGATCAGCAGTTTGGCCTGGACAGTACTTAACATGGGAAGGGTTCCAGGGAAGCCAGCAATGAGCCGATCTGGCTCAAGGAAAGAATATGGTCAGGTGTATGCAAGGCCAGGGCCGCCAGGGGCATCACGGCGATCCGTGCCTGTTTGGGGTCCTGCACGATGGTGGTGCCGCCAGATTGCTTGACGTGGGCCAGCCCCTGCGCACCGTCCTGGTTGGCGCCGGTCAACAGGATCGCCAGCAGGCGCGGCCCATACACATCGGCAGCCGAGGCAAACAGGTAGTCGATGGCCGGCCGTGAGTGGTGCACACGGTCTTCCTGGCTCAGGGACAGGCTGCGGTCATGTTCCACCGACAAGTGATAACCAGGCCCGGCAAAGTACAAGGTGCCCGCCTCGACCGCCTCTTTGTCCCGGGCTTCCTTGACCGGAATGCTCAGGCGCCGCGCAAAGACTTCTGCCAACTGGCTGCGACGCTCATCCGGCAGGTGCAGCACGGCGATGATCGGCAGGCTGAAGGTCACAGGCAGTTCACCAAAAATGCTCAGCAAGGCCTCAACGCCGCCGGCGGAAGCGCCGACAACGATAGCTTCAATCCCACGCATCGGGGGGTCATGCGCCTCGCTCATGATTTTCGGTAGATCCGTTCCTGTTTGACCAAGGGTTCGAATTGCTTGCTGTAGGCAGAAAAATCCAGGGTTTCCTTGCTGCCCAAGACGAGAAAGCCACGATGACACAGCGACTCATGAAACAATCCGAATGCGCGATCCTGCAACTTTTTATTGAAGTAAATCAATACGTTACGACATGAAATTAATTGTGTTTCTGAGAATACGCTGTCGGTCGCCAAGCTGTGGTCGGCGAAGGTCACGTTCTCGCGCAGCGTCTTGTCGAAGATCGCATAATCGTAGGCTGCGGTGTAATAGTCGGCAAATGAACGCTGCCCACCTGCCTGCTGATAATTGGCTGTGTAGGCGCGAACGTTCTCAAGGGAGAAGATGCCCTGCTTGGCTTTCTCCAGCGATGCCGGATTGATGTCCGTGGCGTAGATGATCGTGCGCTCCAGCAACCCCTCTTCGCGCAACAGGATGGCCATGGAGTATACCTCCTCGCCCGTGCTGCAGCCGGCGATCCAGATCTTGATCGACGGGTAGGTCTTGAGCAGCGGTACCACTTCCTGGCGGATGGCGAGGAAGTGCGACGGGTCGCGAAACATTTCGCTCACCGGGATCGTCAAGAATTGCAGCAACTGCATGAACGCTGCCGGGTCGTGCAGCACTCGCTCCTGCAGCGCCGAAATAGTCGCGCAGTCGAACTGGCGCAAGGCGTGGGCCACGCGCCGTTTGACCGACGCACCGGAGTAGTCACGAAAGTCGTAGCTGTACTTGAGGTAAATCGCCTCAATCAACAGGCGCAGCTCAATGTCGCTGCTTTTGTCCAAAAAACACTGCTCCACTTAAATACGTTCCATCTTCGGTAGCCATACGCGAATCAGCGAAAACAGACGGTCCAGGTCAATCGGCTTGGCCAGATAGTCGTTGGACCCGGCCGCCAGGCAGCGTTCCTGATCGTCTTTCATGGCCTTGGCCGTCACCGCAATGATCGGCAGTTTTTTCCAGCGCGGGTCCTGGCGGATCAAGGCCGTGGCCTCGTAACCGTCCATCTCGGGCATCATGACGTCCATCAATACCAGGTCGACATCCTCGACTTCGTTGAGCTTGTCGATAGCTTCGCGTCCGTTACGTCCGATAACCACTACGGCGCCCTTGTGCTCCAGGGCGCTGGTCAGGGCGAAGATATTGCGTACATCGTCGTCCACCAGCAGGATCTTGCGCCCCTCGAAGACCTTGTCGCGGCTGCGGGCAGTCTTGAGCATCTTCTGGCGGTCATGGGACAGCTGGGATTCGACTTTGTGCAGAAAGAGTGTGACTTCATCCAGCAGGCGTTCAGGTGAGCGTGCACCCTTGATAATGATCGAGCGGGAATACTTGCGCAGCTCAGCTTCTTCATCGCGGGTCAGGTTGCGCCCGGTATAGACGATTACCGGCGGGAACGAGCAGATGTCTTCGGTGGCCATGCGTTTGAGCAGCTCATTGCCGAGCATATCCGGCAACTTGAGGTCGATGATCATGCAGTCGTAGATGTTGTTGCGCAGCAGGTCGAGGGCTTCCTGGGCAAAGCCTACGGCGGTGATCTCGATGTCATCGTCGCCGATCAGGCGGGCAATGCTGTCACGTTGCAGATCATCGTCCTCTACTAGGAGCACGCGCTTGACCTTCTGGGTCAGCTTGGCTTCCAGGCGGGCGAACACGTCCTTGAGCTCTTCACGAGTGGTGGGTTTGACCGCATAGCCGATGGCGCCCATGTGCATGGCAGCTTCGACGCGGTCTTCCACGGAAATCACGTGCACGGGGATGTGGCGGGTGTTGGCGTGCTCTTTGAGACGCTGCAGCACGGTCAGCCCGGAATGGTCTGGCAGGCGCATGTCCAGCAGGATCGCGTCCGGGATGTATTCCTCGGCAAGGCTGTAGCCTTCGTCGGCGCCGTGGGCGACCAGGCAGTGGTAGCCCAGCTCATGGGCCAGGTCGAACAGGATGCGCGCGAAGTTGGGTTCGTCTTCCACCACCAGGATGCAGCGGGTGCTGAAAGGGGCCTTTTCACGGTCATCGGCAAAACGTGGGATCTGCTGGGTATCAGTGACTGGCAGCGCAGAAATCTTCACCGGTGCAGGGTTTGGCGCGACCACGGCTTGGCGCGGTTGCTCGATAGGTGCTGCGTCTTCCTCACGCTCCACGTACTGCTCCGGCAATACCAGCGTGAAAATGCTGCCTTTGCCTGTTTCGCTGGTCACGCTGATGTAGCCGCCGAGCAACGCCGCCAGGTCGCGGGAAATGGACAGGCCCAGGCCGGTGCCGCCATAACGGCGATTAGTGGTGCCATCAGCCTGGCGGAAGGCTTCGAAGATGCTTTCCTGCTGGTCCAGGGCGATACCGATGCCAGAGTCGCGCACGGTAAAGGCAATGCCCTCCCCTGGCGCCCTGGAGACCGTCAGGCTGACCTCACCCTGTTCGGTGAACTTGATGGCGTTGGACAACAAGTTCTTGAGGATCTGCTCCAGACGCTGCCGGTCGGTAAACAGCAAAGTCGGTGCACCCTCCTGCACGTCCACCTCAAAGCCCAGCTTGCGATCTGCCGCCAGCGGCTCGAACATGCCCCGCAAGCCGTCGACAAGGCGTACCACACTGGAGTTCTCCGGGCGCACTTCCAGCTTGCCGGCTTCAACCTTGGAAATATCCAGAATGTCGTTGATCAGGTTGAGCAAGTCATTGCCGGCCGAATAGATCGACTCGGCAAACTTGACCTGCTCGGCGCTGAGGTTTTCCTGGGGGTTTTCTGCCAACAACTTGGCCAGGATCAACGAGCTGTTCAGTGGGGTGCGCAGCTCGTGGGACATGTTGGCGAGGAACTCGGACTTGTATTTGCTGGAGCGTTGCAACTCATCGGCGCGGTCTTCGAGCTCCAGTTGGGCCTGGTTGAGCTGGATATTCTTGCGATCCATGGCGTCGCGCTGCTCGGCCAGGGTCTGGGTCTGCGCGGCCAGTTGCTCGTTGGTCTGCTCAAGCTCGGCCTGCTGGGTTTCCAGGTGGGCCTGGGATTCCTTGAGGATACGCGACTGTTCTTCCAGCTCTTCGTTGGCGGTCTTGAGTTCTTCCTGCTGCACTTGCAGCTCTTCGTTGAGCTGTTGGGTTTCGGCCAGTACTTCCTGCAAGCGCTGGCGATAGCGGGCGGCTTCGATAGAGGTGCCGATATTGCCGGCGATCAGTTCCAGCAGTTCGACATCGCGCTCATCCAGCGCACGCAGGAAGCCCAGTTCAACCACACCGTTGACGCGGTCTTCATCGCTGGTCGGCATCACCAGCACGCTGCGGGTAGCGCCTTCGCCCAGGCCGGAGCTGACCTTGAAGTAATCCACCGGCACATCGTCCAGGCGAATCAGGCGATCCAGCTGGGCGGCCTGCCCGACGATGCCTTCGTCGCTATAGATCGACTGCTCCTGCTGCTCTTGCTCGCGGGAGAACCCATAAGTGGCCACGCGCTTGAGGCCGCCGTGCTCATCGCGCACATACAAAGCGGCAACGGCCGAGCCCATGTACTGAGCGAAGAACTGCAGGATGTTGCGCCCGAGCATGTTCAGGGTCAGCTGGCCAAGCACCTGTTCAGCCAGTTCGGTCTGGCCATTGCGTAGCCAGGCTTGCTGTTCGAGGCGTCGCGCAATCTTCTGTTGTGACGCGAGGTTCTTACTGTAACTGTCTGAAAGTGAAACTAAATTCTTTCTACCGATATAAGCAAGAAACCCACTCAGTCCCAGTACGAACACCAGGTACAGGGTGACGCTGAGCACCGTCGTGCGGGTGACCTCTTGGTTCCGGGTGATGCGGAACTGCTGCTCCATCGCCACCGCGTCTTCGTACTCCCGGCGAATCTCGTCCGTCAGGCGTTTGCCACGGCCAGCCTTGACGGCGCCACGGTAGTCACCGTTCTGGCGCTGCATATCAATCATCGACTGGGCGTAGGTGTTCCACTCGTTCTGCAAGGCTTCCAGGCGTTTGAGGCGGTCGACCTGCTGGGGGTTGTCTGCCACCAGGTCTTGCAAATTACGCAGGTCGGCAATGATTCGTGGCTTGGCCACTTCATAAGGGTCGAGAAAATGCTCGTCACCGGAGATCAGAAAACCGCGCATGCCGGTCTCCAGGTCAACTGTCAGCTTGGACGTCTCATTGAGGTTATTGATGACCCGATCGGTGTGCTCCACCCACTGGATCACCGAAAGCAGATAGGTAATCAGGCAGACGAAAAATACCGCACTGAGCACCCCCACGCCCAAGGGTAGGGCCACGTTACGGCTCAACAGAGTACGAAAGCTCTTTTCATCGACGGACGACGTGGGAGTCATGGGCATGCCTTGGCCAAGTGCGGAAAAACCGGGAGTTTGCCCCAAAGTTGCGCTTGAACGCTATTTTTCTAAGGCCGAAATACACAAGAAGCATCACCCGCGAGCAAAAAATACGCCATGGCTTTGCCTGTTTTACATTCGGTTATTGACGTTATTTCTCACACAGCGGAGTAGGAAGTATCGGAACCTGCCCCATCCACCCCTCCACTCAGGAGGGCGTCTCGGGACAAGGAGGCTCCATTAGGAGGGCGCATTTCCTATCCACATTTAAGGTTTATCTATCATGTTGAATATCGAGCGACGTGCTTTGTCCTCTGTGTCAAGCGCCATTCCATTCCCTGAAGAAACACAAGCCCCCGACACCCCTCAAACTCAATCGACCCTATCGTCCCCCCCTGCGCGCACCAGCCTGATACCTTCCCGGAAAACCGGTTTGGTCGCCCAGTTGGCAGACAAAGAAAATTTGAAGTCACTGGGCCAAAAGCTCCAGCAGATTGCGGCGAAACTGGGTGAAGAGGCGCAGCCCTCAGCCGTCCTCGCCGCGCTGGGCAGCACCCCGCTGGATATTCACCCTGGATCTTCCTACGCTGAAGAAGCGGGTGGCAGTGTGACCCTGGAGACCTTCATCAAGAAGTTCCTGGGGTTGCCGTTGCCCAGTAGCCATGTCCAACTCACGGGCCTCGCGTCCACGGTGACCAGCCGCTCGCTGGAAAACCCGCTGGGCAACCTGAGCGGCGCGCTGTCCTGGCCGGTGCCCTTGAGCAAAGATGAACAACAACGCTTGCGTAACATCACCCTGAATCAAGAACATGCGCTGGGTGATAAGCCGTTATTGATGCAAACCAAAGGCGGTGTATTGGAGTTCCTGCGCTACCAGCAACCCATTACCACAGGGCCTCAGGATGATCCGGCTAAAATACTGCTGGCACTGATCCGTACCCCGCAGGCACAGTTGATGGGCAAAGACCTGCAGGAGCGAATGCAAGGCCTTGCCAGCGACAGCAGCGTGACCGACTACCTCTTGGCGGGCATCACATTGCAGTTGGACCCGGAGTCGATCACCGCTCCTCATCGCAATAAAATCGCCGGTTTCGATCTGGCCAGCAACCAGCACTGGGGTAAGCCTGCGTCCACTATCATCGATAACCTGTCCAATTGGCTGATCGATAAAGGCAAAACGTCCCCGGAAATGGCCAAGGTGGGGGCCTACCTGCTGTTGGCCGGCCGTGCGCCTGAGTACCTGATCAAGGACATCCCTTCCAGCGTGAAAGTCGGCAGTGCCCTGTGGGCCCAACTGACCATCGCCGCCGCAAAAATCGAAGCCCACACACCTGGTCGGGTTCCCGGCATGACCTATGCCGAAGTGCTGATAGCAGCAGAATCCTTACCGGCCAATACCTACGCCGTTCAAACGGCCCAGCGCGATGCCCTGATACTTTGGGGTGGGGCACGAAACCTGCTGGATCGCCATAACAGCGAACCTACACCTTCACAAATCGAACAGGTCAGGGTGGCTTACAACAACCATCTGAAAACGTTGACGGATATCTCGTCCTCCATACAGGTGCCTATCCCCAATCGCACGGAGATGGCGCTTGACTGCCTGAAAGCTGAGTTTCCCGACGTAGATCCGGCGGTTTTCGAAGCCCGAGTATTGGCCAAGCGTTACACCGGTGATGGCCGCGCTCCCAGCGGTGACCCGAGAATGCGCTCCATGCTCGATATTCTGCTGGAGGGGGAGCGTCTAGGGGAGAAATACGCATGGATCACCAACGACAAACGGCTTCCGATCACTGCATTCAATCGCTTTGCACGCACCGAAGAGTGTGACATCACCGCAAACTTCATGGACCAATATGAAAAGGCTATAACGGCACAAAAGAAAGGCCACCATGGGATGGTCAAACATCTGATTGGCGAGCTGCCATTGGAAGATCGCAAAAACTTTGAATTCGGCAAACTTGAATACTTCTACAACGATGAATACCGCAAAACAAAGAACGGCAGATTAGAGTTGGTCAAACGTGACCGTACCTTGTATGTGAAAACCACCCGAGAAGGTGTGGAAACCCTTTACCACATCAACACCAGCACCGGCAGTATCGAGAAAAAAAACGAGCTGATCTCAAATTTTCCTGGCCTGCTCCCCCTAGAAAAAACCAATAAGGCCGGGGAACAACTCCACGCGATATCAAGGCCTTATCACCCTTTCACTAACTCGCCCGCCCCTGACTCTGCAGAAAAACCTGGCAGTGATGCGATTCCCAATAGCTTCGACTCCAGCCGAACCAATGCGATTGCCAGTTTCTACCTGGAAAAAATGGACCTCGACCGCAAGGAGTTGCTCAATTACGCCAAGAGCGTTACTTCCTTCGAGCATGATCGGATGGGCGATAGTCAGGTGGGTGAGTTCCTGCTCAATTTGATCCCATTTCGGCCTGCCGTTAACAACATTCGGCAAGGCAACTACGGCGAGGCGGTATCTGACCTGGCCTTCGATATCCTCGGATTCCTCACTTTTGGCGTGGGCAAAGCTGCGCAAGCCGGCAATGCCGCGCTCAAGGGCGTGCGGACCTTGAGTGCTGGCGCCAGGGCCGTGAAGACAGCAAAGCTCTTCGGTGCAATGGCAATTGATTCACTCAACGTACTCGGCGGTCTGGTCGGCGGGATAACCGGGGTTGGGACCGTGCTACATAAAATTGCGACCAAGGGGCTCGAATGCGTGAACATGCTCAAAGGCGCAACCGGTAGTTATGACCTGCTTAAAGCCGCCAGTAAACAGGAGGGCATCGTCGCAACCGGCACCTACAAGGTTACAGAGCAGACGGTCGAAGGCGGCGCTGTGTTTCGAGAGGGCAAGTGGTACGCCTACGACCCTATCACGCAGAAGCCTTACGGAGCTGCACTGGTTGATTTCACACCTGCGACCGTTGCCGCCAATGGTCAGATAAACAGTAACTTTATTGACTGGATAGCCAGGTACGCCGCGCCCAATCCATCCACCAGTCGCGAGATATTCAGAGACACATTAGAGAGCGCCCAGAGAAATGATAGCGTTGCCTACATGCGAGGCTTTAACTCGGGCCGGGTCGAAGATGTCCCAGGCTACCACCCAACGATGAAGCAATCGGAGGTTAGGGATCTGGCAGTCACGAAGACCAATGATCCTGAGGCGGTAGGCACATTGGCCAAGGAAATACAGAAACGCATGGCGCACACTAGCCTTGAACATTACAAAGCTTTTCAAAATGAGATAGTTGCCCAAGGGGGTAAAGCCTACGCAATGCCGCAAAACCTCTACCTCAGCCAAACGGACCTGGCTTCTAATGGGGAGTGCGCAGCTATCGTGAATACCATGGCGCTGGCGATTCTGCACGGTCGCAGGGACCAGTTCATCAGTAACTTCATGAAAGCAGTTGGGAATGCTGACGACCCCAACGTAAAGGCTTTTCGTAAGCAACTGAACCAAATGCATCAGTTTCTGAGTAGTCAGTATCACGGTACGCAACCTTTCAGCCAATTGCCGTACACCGACATTATCGACAATCTCAGCAAGGCAACTCCTCCGACACTCTTGGCGATCAGTACCTAAGATCATGGGCTGCTCGCAGGCGTCACCCTGAACAAAAACAACGAGAAAGAATGGTTTTTCTTCAACCCCAACTTCGGGTTGGCGACGTTTGCGGATGAGGCCTCAATGCGCCGGGGGCTGGAGGTCTCTTTGAACAGTGGATGGGCCGCCGGCACGCTTAAACCCGTCGACGTTGCCAGCGGCGTACCAGAGTTCAACGTCAGTTATTTCAACGAACAGAGCTTTGTCAACACCGTGCCGTACAACGAGCCCTATCCGCTGATCACCGCAAATCTTTGACCTTCGTTTGAATCACTTGCGTCAATGGCATGGTTGCGCAGTGCCATTGACGTTCTTCCCTTTGTTCCCGCGACATTTGCTCGCATACCCTTCACAATGCCCCACCGCAACGGAACTTGCCGAGATCGGCGCGACTCATTAGAGAATGGTCTTTCAAGCGTTGAAGACACGCCCTTTATTTTTCAGGAATCTCCCTTATGTCCGCTGAAGCATCCACCATCCTTGTAGTCGAAGACGATGCCATCGTGCGCATGCTGATCGTCGATGTACTCGAAGAGTTGGAGTTCAAGGTGCTTGAGGCCGCTGACGCCGAAGAGGCACTCTCTATGGTGCAGGACACTAGCCAGGTGATCGACCTGATGATGACCGACGTCGGCCTGCCAGACATGAATGGCAGGGAGCTGGCGACCAAGGTCCGCGAACTGCGCCCCACCCTGCCTATTCTATTTGCCAGTGGCTATGCCGAAAATATTGATGCGACGTCCGGCATGCAGGTGATCGCCAAGCCATTTTCCATCGACCAACTACGTGACAAAGTCAAATCAATGCTTTGAGCCTGCCCCCTCCTTTAGTGATCTGTCCGCGTCGGCGAAGGGATTAACGTGACGTTCGGCCAATAAAACTGGAAACTCTGCGCCTTCACCTCACGCTCTTAGACAGAACTCAGGAAGGACGCAACAACATGATTGGAAAACCGACGCGCCTGCTGTTGGCGAGCCTCTCGATATTTATGAGTACCGGCGCCTGGGCTGACTTCACCGCCAGCCCGAGTGAAGCCCGGGCAATCGCCAAGGAAGCCTACCTGTACGGGTTCCCGGTGGTGCAAATGTACAAGACGCTCTACACCCAGGCCGTTGACAAGGGCGGCGCCCACTTCAAGGCGCCGTTCAACCATATCGGTAATACCGCGCAGGTATTGACCCCCAAGGACACCGCGCTCCCTAGCCCGAACGCCGACACACCCTACTCATTCGTATGGATGGACCTGCGCAAAGAGCCTCTGGTACTGACCCTGCCCAGGATTGAAGACGAGCGCTACTACTCGGTGCAGTTGATCGACCTCTATTCCCAGAACATTGCTTATCTGGGCACCCGCAGCACCGGTAACAACGGCGGTCACTACATGATTGCCGGGCCTGACTGGAAGGGTCAGCAACCGGTGGACATCGACCGCGTGGTCTACAGCGAAAGCAACATCGCCTACGCCCTGTACCGCACGCAACTGTTTGATGACAAGGACCTGGCCAAGGTCAAGCAAATCCAGAGCGGCTACAAAGTGCAGCCCCTGAGCAGCTATGTGAAGCAGCCTGCCCCGGCCAAGGTGCCGAAGATCGAATGGCCCAAGCCGACGGCGACCATGACCGAAGGCCCGCAACTGTTTCGCTACCTGAACTTCATGCTGGCCTTCGCCGCCCCACAGGACAGCGAAAAAGACCTGCTGGCGCGCTTTGCCAAAATCGGCATAGCGCCGGGTGCGCCGTTCAAGGTCAACCAATTGACAGCAGAACAGCGCAAGGCCCTGGAAGAAGGCATCGCCGATGGCCGGGCCGAATTTGCCGCGTTCAAAAAGGACAAACTCGACACTCATCAGGTTGCCCAGGCTGATCTGTTCGGTAGCCGCGACCGCCTGCAAAACAACTACCTGTATCGCTACGCCGGTGCCGAGCTGGGCATTTTCGGTCACTCCAGCGACGAAGCGGCTCACCTGACCTACGACGTCGACAGTGAGGGTAAGCCGGCCAACGGCGCACGCCACAGCTACACCGTGCATTTTGCCAAGGACCAGCTGCCACCGACCGATGCGTTCTGGTCGCTGACCCTGTACGACGCCAAGACAAAAATGCTGGTGCCTAACCACAAGAAACGCTATCTGATCAACTCGCGGATGTTATCGACCCTCCAGCGTGACGCCGACGGTGGCCTCACCCTGGCGCTGCAACACCACGAGCCACCGAAGGCCGAACAGAGCAATTGGCTGCCGGCCCCGCCCGGTCCGTTCTATGCGGTCCTGCGTATTTACCTGCCCAAGCCCGAGGTGGGTAACGGTCAATGGAAGCTGCCCCCGTTGACACCGCTGAAATAGCACCTGGGCTTGCCGAGGCTCAATGTTTTTTGAGCTTCACGTAGGACTGATGCAGGTCCGACGCCCAGCCATCAATGACGACTTTCACGTCGTCGGCCTTGAGCACCTGTGAGTCATTGGCCAATGGCTTGCCGGTGCCTTTGCGTACCACCTGAGCCACCACTTTGTTCGTGCCTCCGTCGAGGAACTGCGCCTCAGTGCCCAGCGTGGTCTCCTGATCGCGGATGCCCGTGCCGGTGCTGACTGCTGCGGCCACCAGCGCCACGGGGATAAACTCATAGGGCTTGAGGCTTTCGGTCTTGCTGCTCACGGCGGTAATCGCCGCACGCACCACGATCACGCCTGGGCCTGGAGCATTGGCCAGGGGCAGTGACTTGGCAAGTTCACGCCTGAGCGCCTGGTTGTAATAGTCGCTGATGCCCCGCAGGGTGCTGTCCGGAATCTTTGCGGTGGCCTGGGGTTTGGGATAGAACTGGGTAGGCTCGATGTACGCCGCGGTGTAGCGGCTCAAGTCCAACTGCGGATCGACCCAGCGCATCACCTCTGCCCCGGAGGGCGACTTGGCTTCCTTGAGCTGGCTGTAATTGGAGAGAAACCCTGAATACTCATCTGGTTGCGGCACCTTGCTGGCACAGCCTGCCATGCCGAGCGAGGCGACGCACAGTGTGCTGATCATGAGCCTTAATTTCATTGTTGAACTCCCTGGCGACCATCATCGTAAGAATGAGTTTTAGGTATAGCCAATACTTGGGCAATGCACCTGATTAAATGCAGAGCCTGTTTTCTTCTGTGCCGATCATGCGCGTTCGCGCGGGATCAGGCTCTGTAGCTGAGTGGCCAGGAAGTTGGCGTCGAAACCGAAGGTGTCCGGGTCTTTCAGGCCGTTGGTTTTCTTCCACAGCCAGTCGTGCTTATCCACCGGCAGGACCAGCGACACACTGCCGTGGCGAGCGGCGGTGAGGCCCATCACCGATACTGAAATCAAACCACCGACGCCCATCACATCCGGCACGAACTCCACGCTTTTGCCAGTGATGTGCACACTGAGTTTTTCGCTCTTGAAGGGTGAACTCTCCACCGGCACGCTCGGGCTGCTGGCGGTGTAAGCCTCACGCTGAACCTCCAGCAAACCTACGGTTTTTACCGGCTCCAGCCACTGTTCAATCTGGCCGAACAGCTCGCCAAGCTTCTGCGCCCAACGTGCTGATTGCAGGTCGAACTGCTGTTGTTTGTGTGCTTCGCTATCGGCGTAATGACGAAGCATCTCGCCCAGTTGCTGTACATCGTCCATTGCGGATTTCCTTGGGTGAGCCAGGTTGCCAAGCCTGATCATGGCAGATGCAGAGCATTACCGTATGGGTTAAAAACTGCTCCGGTGATTTTGTCGGCAACTGCGTATGACGAACCCACCGTCGATGAGTAAGGTTGTGCCCTACCCCCTTGTCCGGAGCATTGCATGCGCACCATCGGCCTTATCGGCGGCATGAGTTGGGAATCCAGCGCCGAGTATTACCGCCTCATCAACCAGCGCGTACGTGACCAGCTTGGCCCTTTGCGTAGCGCGCAGATTTTGCTGTACAGCGTGGACTTCGGCCCGGTGGAGCAGGCCCAGCACGCCGGGCGCTGGGACGATACCGCGCTGATCCTGGAGGACGCCGCGCGCCGTTTGCAGGCAGGGGGCGCCGAGTGCGTGGTGCTGTGTACCAATACCATGCACCTGGTGGCGCCGGGTATTGAGGCGGCGGTGTCGATTCCATTCCTGCATATTGCCGACGCCACGGCGGCCGCAGCCCTTGAGGCCGGAACCTTGACGGTGGGTCTGCTCGGTACCGCGTTTACTATGGAACAGGACTTCCTCAAATCCCGCCTCGCCGCCCAGGGCCTGACCGTGCTGATACCGGACGCGGAAGAGCGCAAGCAAGTGCACCGAATCATTTATCAAGAGTTGTGCGTGGGAGTCATCAGCGACGCTTCGCGCCAGGTGTATCAGCGGGTGATCCGGGCGCTCGCCGCGCGCGGCGCCCAGGCGGTCATCCTCGGCTGCACGGAAATCTGCCTGTTGATCCAGCCCGAACACAGCGCCCTGCCGCTGCTGGATACCACCGCGCTGCATGCGCAGGCTGCGGTGGCGTTTGCTCTAGCGGATTAAGCCGACTTGCGCAGGCGCGCCATGCTCAGGGTGTCGACAAACGCACCGTCACGCAGGGCGTAATCGCGCAACCGGCCCTCCACTTCGAAGCCGAACTTGCGATACAGGTGATGCGCGGCTTCGTTGTCGGCATACACCGTCAGTTCCACGCGGTGCAGGTTCATCCAGTTGTCGGCGACGTCCAGCGCGGCGGTCAACAGCCGCGAGCCGACGCCCTTGCCCTGCCAGGCAGTCGCCACGCCCATGCCGAATGAACCGACATGGCTCTGACGCACGCGCAGGTACTGTTCCAGGCCCAGTTGGCCAACCACTTCACCGCCATGTACTGCCACCAGCTGCATGCGCCGCTCGTTATCCATCACCAAACGCTTGCGCCAGGCTTCCACCGATTGGAAAGGCATTTGCAGCACCTGACGGCAGACCGCCGGTTCGTTGTAGAGCGCGGCGACGCCCTCAAGGTGGGCCTCGGTAAAGCGCTGGATCACGATATGGGGCTCAGGTGTGTGCATTGCGTTTCATCCTTTGAAAGACCAATGGCGGACCAGTGTAGGGGCAAAGTCAGCCGCCTGACGAGCCCGGCGTTTTCCCACACATCAACCAGCGCCATCCTGCATCTGAACGATGGCAGTCCAGCCGTGCAACATCGATACTCAACCCAGGCCCTGCCCCCTGACCCCAGGCCCCAGGCCCCGGCCTTCACCCTGTGACGAGAACAACAAAAAAAGTCCCACAGAGGAATACCTATGAGTCGCCTTGATCCCAATGGCCTGTTGCAGGCCTTCAGTACCCTGGCCCTGGATCTGCAGCGCCTGGCCCAACATCAAGACATCGAACATTTCCAGCACCATGCCCTGGCACGGCTGAGCCAGTTGCTGGCATTTGACAGTGCCTGGTGGGGGCGCGCGGCGGTGATTGACGGTATGCCGGAGGAGCACAACAGCTACCTGTACCATTTGCCACCACACTACCTGGCCGACTGGCAGTCGATCCGCCATCTGGACGTGACCGTCGGCCGAGTTCATGCGCGACCCGGCCAGGCCGTGATCATCGACATGCGCGACCCGGCCAATGGCAGCGCCTTGAATTGGCTGGGGCAGCGCCACGGCCTGGGCCAATTGCTGTGCGTGATCCATATCGACCCGCAAACCCACCTCAGCGACCACCTGACGCTATACCGCAAACCCGGTGCGCCCAGGTTCAACACCCATGACTGCCTGCTGCTCAATAATCTGATGTTGCATCTGGTGGCGGCAGTGTCTGCGAACCAGATCCGTACCTTGGTGGCCATGCGTGAAACCCTGACCAGCCCACGCAACCTCGCCTTGGCTGTATGCGACCCTCGAGGCGTATTGCAATGCGCCGAGCGCGGCTTTATCGACATTTTGCTCAGTGAGTGGCCGCGCTGGAGCGGCCCTACCCTGCCGGTACAACTGGATGAACGCGGCCATGCCGGCAAGCACATTCACATCCAGGTTTCGGCAGTGGGCGACCAGTTGCTGCTGGCGGCGCGCCTCAACCGTGCACTGCCCCAGTTGAGCCCGCGAGAGAACGACGTGGCCCAGGGGTTTGGCGAGGGCAAGACTTATAAGCAAGTGGCCCGCGACCTTGGCCTTTCACCCAATACGGTACGTCACCATCTGCGCGCCATTTACACCAAGCTAGGGGTAAACGACAAGGCGCGTATAGCGCACTTGGTACACGCCCCACCCGACTGATCCTCGCCCTTTCAACTTAAGACTTTGCCACGCTCGTTTTCACGGTCGCGGGCAGCTGTTGCCCGTTTTTTGGCTGCCGCTTACAAGAGATGCCTTGCCATGATTCATTCACCTCTATGCAAGATCACAGTGCTGCTTGGCGGCACGCTGCTCAGCCTCGACAGCCAGGCTGCCGACCTTAACGCTCGGGACTTTTTTGGCGCACCGGCGGGCACCAGCCTGGGGGTGGTGTACCTGCCCGCCACCCGTGCCGGCGATTTCCACGGGCCCGCCGACAGCACCGGCAAGGCCGACCTCAAGGTCAACGCCCTGGCCTACCGCCAGGTGTATTTCACCGACGCCTGCGGCACGCTGTGTACACCGCAGTTCATCCTGCCATTTGCCGACATTACGGCGCGCTTGCCCGGCACTGAGCAGCGCACCCGCGAGCGCGGCCTGGGCGATCCACAAGTGGGCGGCACGCTGTTTTTCATCAACGACCCGGCATCGCGCACCTACAGCGGCCTGTTGAGCCTGATCAGCGTGCCGCTAGGTGAGTACCACAGCCAGAACCCGGATGTGTCCCCGGGTGCCAACCGTTGGGGCGCCACCTTTGTCTACAACTACACCCAGGGCATCGGCGATAACTGGGTGCTGGAAGCCAACCTCGAAGCCCAGCTTTACGCCAAGAATGACGACTATTTTGGCAGCGAACTCAAGCAAGCTCCGCTGTACCGCCTGCAAGCCTTCGCGTCCTATGACTTCAGCGCCGCCACTTACGGGGCACTGCGCCTGATCCAGGCGGATGGTGGTGCGCTGCGCATCAACAATCGCCGTATCGACGATACCCACAAACGCTACACGCAACTGGGCCTGGAACTGGGGCATTGGCTCGACACCCAGAACCAACTGATGGTCAGCCTTTCGCAAAACGTCGCTGCCTCCAACGGCTATGCCGGGACCGAGGCATTGCTGCGTCTGGTCCATGTGTTCTGATCCCCATTCCTGGAGTTTGAAAATGCCTACTCAACCCTCTGCGGCAAAGGCACGGCTGGCAGCAATCGTGCTGTTTGCCGCCATCACCCCGACCATCCTGATGACCGCACCCGCCGTGGCCGCGCAGTTGGCCAGCGAATGGCAACTGAGCCCGGCACGCATTGGCGATTTGTTTTCCGTGGAGCTGGGCGCGATGAGCCTGGCGACCTTGCCTGCCTGGTGGTGGCTCAAGCGCGTTGACTGGCGCACCGCGGCCCTGATTGCAGCGCTGCTGTTTATCGTGGCCAATCTGTTGTCGATGCGCGCCGACACCTATGCAGCGTTACTGGCGCTGCGCTGTGCCAGCGCCCTGGCCGGCGGCTCATTGATGATCCTCTGCTTGGCCAGCGCCGCCACTACCGCCAATCCCAGCCGTGTCTACGGGCTGTGGGTGATGGGCCAATTAGTCGTCGGTGCACTCGGGCTGATCGTACTGCCGGGCTTGTTCGAGCGGTTTGGACTGAACGCCTGCTACCTGATCCTGGCAGGCTTGATGACCCTGTTGCTGCCTCTGGCCCGGGCGTTTCCCGCTGGCAATGCCACGGCACCGGCAAACCACGGCCCTTCATTGCCTGGCTCGCGCTGGAAAGCCGCGCTGGGGGTCGGCGCGGTCCTGGCCTTTTACATCAGCCTGGGCGGTGTCTGGACCTTTATCGGTGCCTTGGGCGCCAGTGTCGGGATTTCCCCGCAACACAGTGGTGAGGTACTCGCCATCGCAACCGTAATGGGCATTGCTGGCGCCGCGAGCGCGTCGCTGATTGGCGGGCGACTGCCCCGAGCAATTCTGTTGCTCGGGGGTTATGCGCTGATGGTGGCGGCTGTGCTGCTTTTGCTCGGCGAGCCAGCGCTGCTGCGTTTTGCCCTGGCGGCGCTGCTGTTCAAGTTCACCTGGACGTTCATCCTGCCGTTGGTGCTGGCCTGCCTGGCCGACCTTGATCACAGCGGCAAACTCATGAACGCCTCCAACCTGGTGATCGGCGGTGGCCTGGCCATCGGCCCGGCGATTGCCGGCCGCCTGATCGAGGCCAGCGGCGGGTTCACCCTCCTGCTGCTGGGCGCTGCCGTCATCACGTTGCTTTCCCTGGTGATGATCCTCACCAGCCGTCCCAACCACCTCACCGAACTGGAGCCGGTATGAACCGAACCACCGCATTTTTCTTCGATGAAATGAGCCTGTGGCACAGCGCAGGTGCGCACGCGCTGACATTACCCGTAGGCGGCTGGGTACAGCCGCCGGCTGGCAGCGGTCATGCCGAATCCCCGGAGACCAAACGCCGCTTGAAAAGCTTGTTGGATGTGTCTGGATTGACGCGTCATCTGCACCTGCTTAGCGCACCGCCGGCCAGTGAAGCAGACCTGCTACGGGTGCACAGCAGCGCTTATCTGCAACGCTTCAAGGCCCTGAGCGATGCTGGCGGCGGCGAGCTCGGCCCGCAGGCGCCGATTGGGCCGGGCAGCTACGAGATCGCGAAACTGTCTGCGGGCTTGACCATCGCCGCCGTAGACACGGTGCTCAAGGGTCAGGCGCACAATGCCTATTCCCTGTCTCGGCCGCCTGGGCATCACTGCCTGGCAGACAGCGCCATGGGCTTCTGCTTTCTCGCCAATATTGCCATTGCCATCGAAGCGGCCAAGGTCCATAACGGGCTCGGCAAAGTCGCAGTGATCGACTGGGACGTGCACCACGGTAACGGCACGCAATCAATCTTCGAGGAGCGCGCCGATGTGTTGACGGTTTCACTGCACCAGGACGCTTGCTACCCACCGGGCTACAGCGGCGAACGGGATCGTGGCCGGGGTGCCGGCCTGGGCGCCAACATCAATATCCCGCTGCCGCCGGGCAGTGGTCACGCAACCTATGCGCATACGATGGAACGCATTGTGCTGCCCGCCCTGGAGCGTTTCGAGCCAGAGTTGATCATCATCGCCTGCGGCTATGACGCCAACGCCGTCGACCCACTGGCGCGCATGTTGCTGCACAGCGAATCGTTCCGGCTGATGACCCGCAGCCTGCGCCAGGCAGCCGAGCGTTTGTGCCAGGGCCGCCTGGTGCTGGTGCATGAAGGCGGTTACAGCGAAGCCTACGTACCGTTTTGCGGGTTGGCGACCCTCGAGGAATTAAGCGGCGTGCGCACAGCGGTGCAAGACCCAATGCTGGAGTTTGTGCAATTGCAGCAACCCGGTGCGGCGCTGCAAGCGTTTCAGGAGCAGTGGGTGGAGCGGTTGGCGCAGGGGGTCAGCGATTAGCAGCAAGGCGCCACACCCGCGCAATATCCGCGGCGCGCTCGCGCAACAGGCGTGGCGCCTCGCTGCAGGCTTGTTCCAGGCTCATTGGTCCCGACGGTAGGGCAAATGCTGCATCCACACCGTGGGCATACATCTGCTCGTAACCGTCGCCCAAGGTGCCTGCGATCACAATGACCGGTACGCCGTGCTGGCTGGCGATGCGCGCAACCCCGAACGGGGTCTTGCCGCGCAGGGTCTGAGCGTCGAAGCGGCCTTCGCCAGTGATGACCAGGTCGGCGCCGCGTACGGCGTCTTCGAGGCCGACCAGTTCGGCGACCACCTCCACGCCCGGACGAAATTGCGCACCGAGGAATGCCTTGGCCGCGAAGCCCAGACCACCGGCAGCACCACTGCCGGGTTCGTCGCGCACATCCTTGGGCAGCACCTGGGCGCAGTGGTGGGCGAAATGGTCAAGGGCGGCGTCCAGTTGTGCCACCTGCTCGGGACTCGCACCTTTCTGCGGGCCGAAAATCGCTGAGGCACCGTGAGGACCGCACAGGGGGTTATTGACGTCAGCAGCGATCTCAAAACGCACCTGCGCCAAACGCGGGTCGAGCGTTTCAAGGCTAATACGCGCCAGACCCGCCAACGCCAGCCCACCCGGGGACAACGGCTGACTTTCTGCGTCAAAAAGTTGCACACCCAGGGCCTGCATCGCACCCGCCCCGCCATCGTTGGTAGCACTGCCGCCAATCGCCAGGATAATACGCTGCGCGCCCGCATCCAGGGCGGCGCAGATCAACTCCCCGGTGCCATATGTTGTCGTCGAACACGCGTCGCGCTGGCCGGGCGCGACCAGTTGCAAACCACTGGCCTCGGCCATCTCGATAATTGCGGTATGGCTGTCGGCCAACCAGCCCCAACGCGCCTCGACTTCGTCTCCCAGTGGGCCTCGCACGGTTTGCCGGCGCAACTGGCCATTGCACGCGGCAAGTACCGCATCCACCGTGCCCTCACCGCCATCGGCCATCGGGCATTCGACCAACTGCGCATCCGGCCAGACCTGGGCCAACCCTTCGGCAATGGCCTGGGCCGTGCCTGCGGCACTGAGGCTGTCCTTGAACGAGTCGGGGGCGATGATGATCTTCATGATGGGCTTTCTCCGGTTTTTATAATGCCCATGCTGCCAGTTGGCCTGGGCAATGACGCCGGTCCGATGCACAAGTGCAGGTGGGGTTTGTTGGTCATTTCTACAAAGCCTGCGCCTCCAGAGGCTGAGGCAACAACTGCACGCCCAGGTATAAGGTAAGCATACCGTCGAGGGTCAGCGGGTCGACGCCGCTGAGTTCGGCAATACGCTCCATGCGGTAACGCAAGCTGTTGCGGTGGATGCCCAAGGCATCGGCACACGCCTGGCTTTGCCCGTCGTGCTCGCACCAACTGCGCAAGGTCGCCAGCAGTTGCCCATTGCTATCCTTGGCCAGCACCTTGCGCAATGGGTTGAGCAGCTCGTCCAGCGCGTCGTCGTTGCGATGACGCCAGAGCATGACCGGCAGACGATAACGGGTGAGGGTCAATAGGCGTGTTTGCGGCAGGAGATCGCGGCCATAGGCAAGTAGATCACTGACCCTGCGGTAACAGCGGCGCAGCCCTGGCAAGCCATCCGCTTGCCCGCCAACCGCAACACGCAGGATAGTCCAACCCAGGCCGTCGAGCTTTTCCAGCAAACGCGGATTATCGACCTGCACAGCGGCAGGCCGGCACCACAGCAGGGAGAACTGCGCAGGGCTGACGCACCAACTGTCGGGATAGCGGCTGGTAAGCCAGGCACTCAAGGCTTCTGCCGATTGGCCCGGGCCCAGTTCGAACAGGTATGGCGTGCGCGCCAGATGCGGTTTGAGGCCCAGTTGCCGGGCTTCGTCCACCAGGCGGGGGGAGTCGCCATTGTCGGCCAGCAGCAAGGCCAGCAAATCATCGCAACGCTGGCGTCGCCATTGCTGCTCAGCTTGCTGATGGCGGTGGCTGACCAACATTTCAGCCGTCATACGCACCAGTTCGGCATAGGTGCGCAGGCCATCGGGTTCGCCGGTAATGCCCAGCACGCCGATCAGCCGCTGATCGTGCATAAGCGGCAGGTTAATGCCCGGTTGCACGCCCTTGAGGTGCTTGGCGGTCTGCCCGTCGATTTCCACCACCCGGCCATTGGCCAGGACCAACTGCGCCCCTTCGTGACGAGTATTGATACGCTCCGGCTCACCGCTGCCGAGGATCAGGCCCTGGCTGTCCATGACGTTGACGTTATACGGCAGGATTGCCATGGTGCGATCGACAATCTCCTGCGCCAAGTCATGATCCAACTCGAACATGGGGCTAATTTCCTGAAAAGACGGGTTGTTCACCGGCACAGCGCAAAGGCGGCTTCGCTGTGCGCCGGCACAAAGACAGTCGCCCATTACGTCGCCGAGACTGTTGGGGCGGTCAACGTTACCCTCGCGCCGCGAAAAATCATAATAAAGAGAGAATCCCATGCCACAGAGCGCCACTGCAGCACTGGCCAGCGATGACGATAAAAACGCCATCTACAAGCGCATCACCCTGCGCCTGATCCCCTTCATCTTTATCTGCTACCTGTTCAATTACCTCGACCGGGTAAACGTTGGCTTTGCCAAGCTGCAGATGCTCGATGCGTTGAAGTTCAGCGAAACCGTGTACGGCCTGGGCGCCGGGATTTTCTTTATCGGCTACGTGCTGTGCGGCGTGCCGAGCAACCTGGCACTCACCCGGTTCGGCCCACGGCGCTGGATCGCGTTGATGATGATCGTGTGGGGGACGCTGTCTACCTGCTTGCTGTTTGTGACCACGCCGACGCATTTCTACACCTTACGCCTGTTTACCGGTGCCGCTGAAGCCGGCTTCTTCCCCGGCGTGGTGCTGTACCTCTCGCAGTGGTTCCCGACCTTCCGCCGTGGGCGGATCATGGCACTGTTCATGTCGGCAATCCCGGTGTCCGGCTTGCTCGGCAGCCCGTTCTCTGGGTGGATCCTCAACCACTTCGCAGCCGGCCAAGGTGGCCTGGCGGGCTGGCAGTGGATGTTCCTGCTGCAGGGCATCCCGACTGTGATCCTCGGCGCCCTCGCCTACTTTCTGCTCAGTGACAGCTTCGCCAATGCCAAGTGGCTCAAGCCCCATGAGCGCGCAGTGTTGGAAGCCGACCAGGCCACGGACCTGGCGAACAAGCCCGCAACCACCAGCGATTCGCTGGCCGAAGTCTTCAAGAACCCGGCGATCTGGGCGTTCGGCCTGATCTACTTCTGCATCCAGAGCGGCGTGTATGCGATCAACTTCTGGCTGCCTTCGATCATCAAGAACCTGGGGTTCAGCGACAACCTGGTGATTGGCTGGCTCAGCGCGATCCCCTATTTGCTGGCGGCGGTGTTCATGCTGCTGGTGGGCCGCTCCGCTGACTTGCGCAAGGAACGCCGCTGGCACTTGGTAGTGCCGATGCTGATGGGCGCCATCGGCCTGGTGATTGCGGTTAACTTCGCCACCACCCCGGCCATCGCCATCCTTGGCTTGACCATCGCCACCATGGGTGCACTTACCGGCCTGCCAATGTTCTGGCCGGTGCCCACCGCCATGCTCAGTGCCGGTGCCGCAGCGGGTGGCTTGGCGTTGATCAACTCCATGGGGCAGATGGCGGGGTTTCTCAGCCCGTATATCGTCGGTTTTGTGAAAGATGCCACTGGTTCAACCGATGTGGCGTTGTACCTGCTGGCGGCGGTGATTGTGGGTGGGAGTATGTTGGCTTTGCGGATGACGCGTGCGCTCAAGGTTTAACCTCCATGGGACGGCGCAGATGCTCTTGGAAGGCGTGAGGGTGTTTGCGTCGGCACACGCTGCCTTGAATGGAATTAAAGGCTTGCTTTTTATACCTGTCACTTTTGACAGTATTCAAATTTTTGGATCGCATTTAGCCTTCACTGTGAATTCATTTCACTTCTTGAAGGGCTATCGAGATGATCAGTAAAACAGCACAGGGCACCCAAGGTAAGTTAACAGTCACAGTAGCAGGCGCGCACAACCTGACCTTCCAAGGTGACGCGGATAAAATGGATATGTACCAGGAGCCAAATGGAATATGGCATTTGGTGGCGACAAAACGTCTCTCTCCAGAGCCCAACCATTTTTATGGCATTGATATTTATCTTCCCGCTGAGCTACCGAGTGACGGGACCGAACACAGCTATAGCTTTGCCGATGGGCACGCCAGGTTGCTCTTTTCTGCGTATGAAAACTCGGGCATTTCTCCCTATTGGGCAACTGCCGGGGAGATAACAGTGTCATTCGACGGTGAACGGATGCAGGCGTCTTTCTCGGGTAAAGCGCAGTTTGGTAGCGATAAACAAATAACGCTGACAAAAGGTGATGTCGACCTGACAGGCGTGTCAATGGTTCACAGCGCCCAGTATCCGGCCAAGGGTGAACTGGACCTGACTTTCGAGGGTGGGCCGCTACCGGGTTCTTACTCTTTCAAAACCGACCTGCGGATTGATAGCTCCGACTTCGGGGGCCACCGCCCGGATCGCCGAATCTTCATGGGCGACTATTACGATGACGGCTTGCCGCGGACTCGGAATATTTTTGCCATCGTGGTCTATAACGACGCGAAGGGATTGATCCATGACCTGGCCGGCAATAATGACGTCCGCGTTCAGTTTCAACGACTCGACACTTATGGGACGGTGACAGCCCATGCTGGGGTGCTGAAACTGAACGAAGAAGTCACTGACGAGCATGGCTCGGGTGAGTTTGCCTGTTCCTTTCGAAGAAATGACGGGCCTGAGTTTACTGCCATAGGGACGTTTACACTGGACAAGGCCCGTCATTAACCAAAGGGCACCGGCGGTGGGCGGTTACAGCTGCCCGCCGCCGTCGATATCGATGATGCTTCCCGTTATAAAGCTGTTCTCCATGGCCAGCACATACCCCGCCGCCACTTCTTCAGCCTGCCCTACCCGGCCAACCGGCAATGCCCCGCCTGCGTTGGCAAACATCGCCACGCGCTGCTCTTGCGCCAACCCGGCATAGGCCGGGGTGTCAATCACGCCCGGGCTGATGACATTGACTCGACGTGGCGCCAGTTCCTTGGCCAGTTGCTTGCCCAATGCTTCGGTCGCAGCGTTGATGCCGGTCTTGATGAACTGCCCCGGTGCCAGCTTGCGCCCCAACTGACCGGAAGTCAGGCTGATGCTGCCGTGTTCATTCAGGAACGGCAGCGCCTGTTGAATCGCACGCAGCGCGCCCCAGAGTTTCACATTGAAATTTTCCTGGGCTTCGTCAAGGTCGGTTTCGATCAGGGGCTTGGCCCGCACCGAAGGGCCCGAGGTGTAGACCAGGTGGTCAAAATGCCCCACCGTTTCGAACAATCGCTGCAACGACGCGCTATCGGTGACGTCCACCGGTTCGCTGCGTGCGCCTTTCTCGATGCCGGAGGTCAAGCGACGCCCGGCCAGCACCACGTGCGCGCCGCGAGCAATGGCCGCCTGGGCCACTGCCGCGCCGATACCGCTGCTGCCGCCAATAACGATGACGGTTTTACCGCTCAGAGAAGAGACCATGTGCAAACTACCTGGATAAGAAAGTGAGCCTTCATCTTCACAGCTTGGCAATCGGTGAAAAATCCGGGTAAAACGACAAGATCTTTAAAGGATTTTTATCAATGGGCTCGATTCTCGACCTTGAAGTCTTTGTGCGCAGCGCCGACACCGGTAGCCTGACCGCTGCCGCCCGTAGCCTCGGCCTTACCCCAGCAGCGGCCAGTATTGCCCTCAAGCGTCTTGAAACCCGGCTCGGCATCCGACTGCTTGCCCGCTCCACCCGCAGCATGCGCCTGACCGAAGAAGGCCGGCGTTATCTGGACAGCGTGCGAGTGGCGCTGGAAGCCCTGTCCGAAGGCGAACATGCCATCAAGCAACAAGGCCAAAGCCTCAGTGGTTTATTGCAATTGGCCGCTCCCTCGGACTTTGGCCGCAATGTGCTGCTGGGCTGGCTGGATGAGTTCAAGCTCGAGCATCCGAACATCCGCCTGCAATTGTTACTCAACGACAGCAATGCCGATTTGTTTCGCGACACCGTCGATATCGCCCTGCGCTTTGGCGTGCCGAGGGATTCCAGCCTGGTGGCGCTGCCGGTGGTGCCCGGCCACCAGCGCATCGTCTGCGCCAGCCCCGACTACCTGGCGCGCTACGGTGCACCGCAGGTGCCTGCAGATTTGGCGCAGCACAGTACGCTGCGCTACATGCGCCGCGGGCAGGCCAATAGCACCTGGTATTTCCGCCAGGGCACACTGCTGCAGGAGGTCGAAGTCAGCGGCGACTACCTCAGCGATGACGGCGAAATCGTTCGGCGCTGGGCGCTGGCCGGCCATGGCATTGCCTATAAAGCCAACCTGGATGTGGCCCGAGACATCCAGGCCGGGCGGCTGGTGCCGCTGCTTCCCGACTGGCAAGGCGAACCCACGCCGTTCAACCTGATGTGCCCTCACCGTCTGCAAGTGTCGGAGCGGGTGAAAGTGCTGCATCGTTTTTTACAGGCCCGCTGCCAGACATTGCTGCGCGGATGAAGAAATGCGCCCAGGGCTTGTTCCAGAGCCGTCGGGTCTGGTATTGCATGACTCACATTTGCCTGCAATGAGGAGCTTTGCATGATTTACCGCACATTGGGCCAGTCCGGGTTGAAAGTCAGCGCACTGACGCTCGGCACCATGATGTTTGGCGAACAAACCAGCACCGAAGACTCGCTACGTATCATCGACAAGGCCTGGGACCAGGGTATCAATTTTATCGACACCGCCGACGTCTACACCGGCGGGCGCTCCGAAGAGATCGTCGGCGAAGCCATTGCGCGCAATCGCCAGGATTGGGTGCTGGCCACCAAGGTCGGCTTCGGCCCCGCCGATGGTTTGCCCAACCGCAGCGGGCTGAACCGCAAGCGCATCTTCAATGCGTTGGAAGCCAGCCTTGCGCGCCTGGATACCGATTACCTGGACATCTACTATCTGCACCGTGAAGATCACGACACGCCTTTGGAGGTAACCGTGTCGGCCATTGGCGACCTGATCCGCCAAGGCAAGATCCGCTACTGGGGCCTGTCCAATTATCGCGGTTGGCGCATCGCTGAAGTGATTCGCGTGGCCGAGCGCCTGGGGGTAGATAAACCCATTATCAGCCAGCCGCTGTATAACATCGTCAACCGCCAGGCCGAGGTCGAGCAAATCACAGCGGCGGCAGCCTATGGTTTGGGTGTAGTGCCTTACAGCCCGCTGGCACGTGGGGTGCTCAGTGGCAAGTACGCACCTGACGTTACACCTGAGCCAGGCAGCCGTGCCGCGCGCCAGGACAAGCGCATCCTGGAAACCGAATGGCGGGTGGAATCGCTACGCATCGCCCAGCTGATCCAGCAATACACCCAGGGACGTGGCGTGGGGATTGTAGAGTTCGCAATTGCCTGGGTGCTGAACAACGCGGCAGTGAGTTCGGCGATTGTGGGGCCGCGTACCGAGGCGCAGTGGGATGCCTACACTCGCGCGCTGGACGTAAACATCACGCCTGAGGATGAGGCCTTCATTGATTCGCTGGTCACGCCCGGGCACTCGTCCACTCCGGGGTTCAACGACGTGGGCCATTTTGTTTCCGGCCGCGTGGCGTTGCGAGCGGGCTGAAATCTGCCTGATAGCATGGAGATTAAAATGTGGGTGGGAGCAAACTCCCGCCCACATTCTATTTCTCGCAAAAAACGCCATACTCCCCTCCTGGAACTGGATATGAATCGGCTTTCGCGAGGACAGTGTGTCTAAAGGTGTTGTGTTATCGGTCTTGGCCTCGGTGTTGTTTGCCGTGATGTATTACTTCACGTCACTGCTCACACCGTTGAGTGGTCTGGAGATTTTCGGCTGGCGCATGTTGCTTACAGTACCGTGCATGACGGTGTTCATGATCGTCAGCGGCGAGTGGCGGCGGGTGTGGGAACTGTTGCGGATGTTGGCGGCCAAGCCGCGCCTGATCGCCGGGGTGCTGGTGTCTTCTGCCTTGCTCGGCGTGCAGTTGTGGCTGTTTATGTGGGCGCCGCTGAATGGGCGCAGCCTGGACGTTTCCGTGGGGTACTTCCTGCTGCCGCTGACCATGGTGCTCACCGGGCGCCTGGTCTATGGCGAGCGGTTGTCACGGTTGCAACAGATCGCCGTGGTGTTTGCCGCGCTGGGCGTACTGAACGAGTTGTATCAGGCTGGTGGTTTTTCCTGGGCAACGCTGGTGGTGATCATAGGCTACCCGGTGTATTTCGTGGTGCGCAAATACCTGACCACCGATCATTTGGGCGGGCTGTGGCTGGATATGGCGTTGATGCTGCCGGTGGCCTGGTGGTTTGTGCAGAGCGGCGAACAGGGTTTTGCGGTGCTCGATGTGCATCCCAAGCTATACGGGTTGATTCCGATGCTGGGCTTGATCAGCGCTTCGGCGCTGGTGAGCTACATCATTGCCAGTCGCTTGCTGGCCTTCAGCCTGTTCGGGCTGCTGAGCTACGTAGAACCGGTGCTGCTGCTGGCGGTGGCCCTGCTGTTGGGCGAAGGCATCCAAGGCGGGCAATGGCTGACCTATATCCCGATCTGGCTGGCGGTGATGGTCCTGGTGTATGAAGGGTTCAAACATCTAGTGCGTCAGCACCGAGCTTGAGTGGCTGGATGGAAGTGGCGCAATGGCGTGGGGTATCCATTCCCCTCTGTCGAGTCAGGTCCTGACTTCGGTCGTCGGTAATTCAGGCGTACCTACGCTTTGTTCAATGACGTCGGCTGTGTTCTCCAACCTTTTCCTCCACTTACCGTAATGGGGGATGTTGCTCTGGATTTGACTGCCCACCCTTTCCAAGTTGGCATCCATCTCTGCCTTATCAACACCAAACACCTTGCCGACACGATTGTCGTGATTCAATTCAAGCAGCGTTCCTTTGATGGGGTCTTTCAGGATGGTTTCGATGGAATTCGCCACGTTGTCAGAAAGACCCAGCGCTTTCAACGCGGTGGCGAGGCCATGCCCAGGACTTCTGAGTTGCTTCAGGAACTCGTCGTAAAGACCCATTAGGTCATTAGCGCGCACGTTGTCCAGGGAGACACTGGTTATTTTCTTGCGGAACTCGTTGAAGGTCATGGGTTCAAGCGGTTTGTTTTGGTTCAACCCGTTTTGGACGAAATAAAATCTCCTCGCCTTGGCGTCCTTTTTTTGGCCGCCGCCTTGCAAGTTTCCATAAGCGTCGTAGCTATAGACGATGGCTTCTCCATCTGGCCGATACCCGACATAAAACGCCTTTCCATCTGGTTCCAGTTTATAGAGCTGCGTTCGCACCAGCCCGTCGACCTGAGCGGGTGGGACCGAGGCGTCTTTGTTCAACCGCTCGAAAATATCCCCCCGCTCATGGCCGAAACTACCCACGACCGCATTAATATCGCCAGCCGCGAACTCGCCGAACTGCTTGTTGACCCGTTCCTGCTGTTTGGGTGCTTCAGGATTGGAAAAATGCTGGGTAAATCGCTTTCGCTCAGTCGGGTCATTGGCTACGTCCTTGAGCCAGGCCGTCATTTCCTCTGCATCCTTGAACTCATGAAACGAGGTCACGTCATCTTCCGGCATATACAGGACGAGATTAGGCCCATCTTCGGTAGGCGGCACCCGCTTGATCACCATCATGTCATTGGACTGGGCGCCATCAACCGCGAATGTCGAGACCTGCACTCCGGGCGCACCCGGTTTGTTGGGTGAGACCACAGCCTTCACCAACTGATAACCCTCGGCACTGAGGGTGTCGCCCAGGAACTCGGTTTCGCCATCATCCAGAAACTTCTTACGCGCCTGATTGACCAGGTCTGCATCATCGGATGAACGCACATAGCGAACTGGCTCGGTCTGTTCCGCTGGTAGGCTGGGCTCGATCGGGCGTTGAGGGGTAGGACAATTCACATTCATAAGCGGACCTCTTCGGAATGGAAGCGCAGGTTTTTCTGCACTCCTCGCCTCTATGTGATATTTGAAAAACCATCTGTTCCTATTCCACCGCCCGGCAATTACAACCCGATATAACAGACACGAAAAAGCCCGGTAAAAACCGGGCTTTTTCGTTATCCATTGAATTACTCGGCAGTCAGTACGCCGCGACGCACCTGGTCGCGCTCAATCGACTCGAACAGCGCCTTGAAATTGCCTTCGCCAAATCCATCGTCGCCCTTGCGCTGAATGAACTCGAAGAACACCGGCCCCATCAGGGTTTCCGAGAAGATCTGCAGCAGCAGGCGCTTATCGCCTGCAATCGAGGAGCCATCCAGCAGGATGCCGCGCGATTGCAGCTGGTCTACCGGCTCGCCGTGGTTCGGCAGGCGGCCTTCCAGCATTTCGTAGTAAGTGTCTGGCGGTGCGGTCATAAAGCGCATGCCGATCTTCTTCAACGCGTCCCAGGTTTTGACCAGGTCGTCGGTGAGGAACGCCACGTGTTGAATGCCTTCGCCGTTGAACTGCATCAGGAACTCTTCGATCTGCCCGGCGCCCTTGGACGATTCTTCGTTCAACGGGATGCGAATCTTGCCATCCGGTGCGCTCATGGCCTTGGAGGTCAGGCCAGTGTATTCGCCCTTGATGTCGAAATAGCGCGCTTCGCGGAAGTTGAACAGTTTTTCGTAGAAGTTGGCCCAGTAGATCATGCGTCCGCGATAGACGTTATGGGTCAGGTGGTCGATGACCTTGAGGCCGGCGCCTACCGGATTGCGGTCAACGCCTTCGAGATAGACGAAATCGATGTCATAGATCGAGTTACCTTCGCCGAAGCGGTCGATCAGGTACAGCGGCGAACCGCCGATACCCTTGATCGCCGGCAGGTTCAGTTCCATCGGCCCGGTTTCAATATGAATCGGCTGGGCGCCCAGTTCCAGGGCCCGGTTGTAGGCTTTTTGCGAGTCCTTGACGCGGAATGCCATGCCGCACACCGACGGCCCATGTTCGGCCGCGAAGTAGGCGGCGAGACTGCCGGGTTCGTTGTTGAGGATCAGGTTGATCTCGCCCTGGCGATACAGGTGCACGTCCTTGGAACGGTGGGTCGCCACCTTGGTGAAGCCCATGATCTCGAAGATCGGCTCCAGCGTGCCAGGCGTCGGCGATGCGAATTCGATAAATTCAAAGCCCATCAGGCCCATCGGGTTTTCATATTGGTCGGTCATTTCGATGCCTCATCATTCTTGTAGGTAGCAATTGATCAGTTGCGAGCAAGGATGAGGTTCGAGGGTGGCGCACAGGAAAGACCCCGCACGCTGCGGGCGAGGAAGTCACCAAAGATGAGGGGGGAGCCGAGTAGCTTCATGGTGTCATCAGTCTCTGACGGCCGAGGCTTGCGTGAGCGCAAGTCCATATTCTTGTATGCGTAAACCGATTCTACACAGCGTAAACAGATTTGTCCGTACTCTTATCAAATCCCCATTGCCCTGCTTCGTGCAAGAGGTTTGTAGCAAGCGCGCCGGCTGGTTGAGCACCTGGGACACGCGTGAATAGGCCCTCAGCCCAGAATCAACAATCGGTAGCGAGCGTACTTGAGCAATGCCATCTATCATCGGCACATACCCTTTTTTTTCAGCGACTGACTGTCCCTATGCCCCTGACCTCCAAAGGCCCACGAGGCCGAGCCACACGTTACGTCATCAGCGCAACCTGTGGACTGCTCCCGATTCTGCTGGGGGTCGCGATTCTTTACTGGCAAGCTGAACGCACACTTGAACAAAGCACCACACAAACGGCTCAGGAAGCAGTGCGCCAGTTCGATTTGATGCTCGACAATACCGCCCTCGCCGACCGGGATTTGCTGCCATTGGCAGGCAAACCGTGCGATAACGCGGCGAAACTGGCGCTGCGCGAACAGGTCACGCGCCGGCCGTTCGTACGCGCCACCACGTTGTCCTGGCAGAAAAACATTTATTGCAGCTCACTGTTTGGCGGCGACTACCAATCGCCGGTCAACCCGGACGACTATGTGGATGGCCGGTTGTGGTTGATGAATGGCAACCCTGTCACGCCAGATACTGCGTTACTGGTTTACCGCCTGGTGGAGGGTGAGCAAGGCGCGTTTGCCTCGATCGACAGCTACCACCTCACCAATGCCTTGCGCCTGATCAGTCGTTACGCCTATTTGGTGCTGCAAGTCGGGCCCAATTGGCTGGATGCCGACGGCAAAGTGCATAACGACGCAGTGCCCGTGTTCGCCGTGGCGCATCATCACCTGGCGTCGGCGCGCTATCACTACAGCGTCGAGGCCGGGATGCCTGCCGGGGAAACCTGGCGTTATATGCAGGCCCGCTATCCGGCGGTGTTCAGCCTGGTGGCGTTCTTTGGTGTGCTGGCTGGCATCCTCGCCCATTGGCTGCAAAAACGCTCGTCGGCACCCACCCACGAACTGCAACGTGCATTAAGCGCCAACGAATTTATCCCGTACTTCCAACCCGTGGTGCGCGGTGATACGCGTCAGTGGGCCGGTTGCGAAGTGCTGATGCGCTGGAAACATCCCAAAGAGGGCCTGGTGCGGCCAGATTTGTTTATTCCCCTGGCCGAAGACTCCGGCCTCATCGTGCCGATGACCCGCGCCCTGCTGCGCCAGACCGCCGCGCAACTGGCGCCCCATGCCGAACGCTTCAACCCCGGTTTTCATATTGGCGTGAACATTACCGCGCGGCATTGCCAGGACCTCGAACTGGTGAACGATTGCCAGGAGTTTCTCGCAGCCTTCCCGCCCGGCCAGGTCACCTTGGTACTGGAGCTGACCGAACGCGAGCTGATCGAGCCCACCGAGACCACCCGCAGACTGTTTGACGCCCTGCATCAGTTGGGGGTGATGATCGCGATCGATGACTTCGGCACCGGCCATTCCAGCCTCGGTTACTTGCGCAACTTCAATGTCGACTACTTGAAGATTGATCAGAGCTTTGTCGCCATGATCGGTGTGGATGCACTGTCACGGCATATTCTGGACAGCATCATAGAACTGTCAGCCAAGCTTGACCTTGGCATTGTTGCCGAAGGCGTGGAAACAGCAGAACAGTGTGAATACCTCGTCGCCCAAGGTGTGGATTTCTTACAAGGTTACCTGTTCGGCAAGCCGCTACCCTGCGATGAGTTCATTAAATCGTTAGGCAACCGATGAAAGATTGTTATTTGGACAGAAGACATGATTTACTCCAGAGGGATTAACTACTACAATTTTTCTGCCTGTGCAGAACTCGCAGAAGGGTCTTCTTCGTTGACGTCGTGTTAACGTTTCTGGCTTATAGCTTTGTCTGCAGTTGATATCAGCCACTACACTATTGGAGTACAGATTTTGTCCAGACTCGCCGAATTTCGCGCAGCAGAAAAAGCCCTTCAAGAGCAGCTGGCCCAGCTGGAATCCTTGAAGAATGACGCAGGCTTGAAGAAAGAAATCGAATTCGAAGAAAAGCTCAAAAAGCTGATGGACAGCTACGGCAAAAGTCTGCGCGATGTCATCGCCATTCTTGATCCAGCCCCGCGCAAGGCGGGTGCAACCATCGCCGCAGCGCCAAAGCAGCGCCGTGCACGGGTCGTCAAGGTTTACCACAACCCGCATACTGGTGAGCTGATCGAGACCAAAGGCGGCAACCACCGCGGCCTGAAAGCGTGGAAAGAAGAGTACGGCGCTGCCACGGTAGATTCCTGGCTGCGCGGTTAATCATCCCGCACTAAAAAAAGCCCCGCACATGCGGGGCTTTTTTGCAGTTGACGGTTCGAAAGCGAACTTAACCAGCCGTTCATTTTGTTCAAAACCACTAAAAAGGGTCGATTCAAAGTTTCAGGCTGTTGCGCACCGAACTGACTTCGTCTTTGCTCGCCTCGTAGGCTTGCGCCTGGCCCGCGTAAGAAAATACATAGGCCTTATCTGTATCCACTGCGCCGACTAATGTTTGTGACAACACGTGCCGTCCATTTTCGGTTATCACGCAAGTAGTCTCCAACGCTTCAAGGCGACTCAGTGTCGTAGGATGCATCTTGCTGCACACGCTTTGATAACCGCCCTGGGCGAAATCTTTCTGAATCGATTTGCGCATTTCCAGTAACACGCCTGGAAGATTAACTTTATGTCCGGTTTCAATTGGCGTGCCGGTCAACTCCATGACCATCAGGGTTGCGCCGTTTTCATCATTTTTGATCGCGCGCTGGCGAGACACTGTTTGAGCCTTCGCGGGGACTTCGTCGTCAGATATGACTTCTTCGACCTGCCAGCCGCTGGGCCAATGAATCTCCGGGTCGGCCGCCAATACGAACGGGCTCCCCAGCATCAGGCACAACGTACTCAACAGCGATTTACGAAACTCGATCATTATGAAAAACGCCCAGGGTTCAAGCCGCAAAGTTTGCGGCCCCGGACCCGCCGCTCGCAAGGGCCGCGTGCGTTTTTTCATTTGGCGCGGCAGGTAGCCCTTGCGTATCATGAGCCGGCAGCACGGATGCTTGCCGCACGCCAAGGGACCGCTTTGCCCCATTTTTTCTGGAGGGCCCATGAGCCTGCACGAACTGAACACCTTCCCGGGCGTCACTGCCCAACCTGACACCGCCACTGCAAATTTTGTGTTTAACCACACCATGTTGCGGGTCAAGGACATCACCAAATCGCTGGACTTCTACACCCGCGTGCTGGGTTTCTCCCTGGTTGAAAAACGCGACTTCCCGGAAGCCGAATTCAGCCTGTATTTCCTCGCCCTGGTGGACAAGGCCCAAATCCCGGCCGACGCCGCCGAGCGCACCCAGTGGATGAAATCGATTCCGGGCATCCTTGAGCTGACCCATAACCACGGCACCGAAAACGACGCCGACTTTGCCTATCACAACGGCAATACCGACCCGCGTGGCTTTGGCCATATCTGTATTTCGGTACCGGATATCGTCGCTGCGTGCGAGCGTTTCGAAGCGCTGGGCTGCGATTTCCAGAAGCGCCTGACGGATGGCCGCATGAAGAGCCTGGCCTTCATCAAGGACCCGGATGGTTACTGGGTCGAGATCATCCAGCCGGCGCCGATGTAACACGCGGCGCGTCTCGCGCAGTACGCAGGAATAAAAAAGCCCCATGATTGCTCATGGGGCTTTTTTGGTTTTTCGCGTGTCACTTATGCCGGGGCTGATGTGCGAATCAAGTGATCGAATGCACTCAGGGAGGCCTTGGCACCCTCGCCCACCGCAATGACGATCTGCTTGTAGGGCACGGTAGTGACGTCACCGGCCGCAAATACACCCGGCAGTGAAGTCTCGCCACGGGCATCCACGATGATCTCGCCGCGAGGCGTCAACTCCACCGTGCCTTTGAGCCAGTCGGTGTTGGGCAACAAACCGATCTGCACGAAGATACCTTCCAGGTCGATAGTCTTGAACTCACCACTGTCGCGATCCTTGTAGGCAAGGCCGGTGACTTTCTGACCATCGCCTTTGACTTCGCTGGTCAGCGCGCTGGTAATCACATCCACGTTCGGCAAGCTGTAAAGCTTGCGTTGCAGCACCGCATCGGCGCGCAACTTGCTGTCAAACTCAAGCAACGTGACATGGTTGACGATCCCGGCCAAATCAATAGCCGCTTCCACACCGGAGTTACCGCCGCCGATCACCGCAACGCGCTTGCCCTTGAACAGCGGCCCATCGCAGTGCGGGCAGAAGCACACGCCCTTGGCCTTGTATTCCTGCTCGCCCGGCACACCCATCTCTCTCCAGCGGGCGCCAGTGGCCAGGATAACGGTCTTGGACTTGAGGGTCGCACCGCTTTCGAAGCGAATCTCATGCAACTCACCGGCATTTTTCGCCGGCACCAGGCTGCTGGCGCGCTGCAGGTTCATGATGTCCACGTCGTACTGACGCACATGCGCTTCCAACGCACTGGCCAGTTTCGGCCCTTCGGTTTCCTGTACCGAGATAAAGTTCTCGATGGACATAGTGTCCAGCACCTGGCCACCAAAACGTTCAGCCGCTACACCGGTACGGATACCTTTACGGGCTGCGTAGATGGCCGCCGAGGAACCGGCTGGGCCGCCGCCGACAACCAATACATCGAACGCCTCTTTGGCACTGATTTTCTCGGCGGCTTTTTCGAGGCCGCTAGTGTCGAGCTTGGCAAGAATTTCTTCCAGGCCCATGCGGCCCTGGCCGAAGTTCACTCCATTCAAGTAGACACTGGGCACCGCCATGATCTGGCGTTCGTCGACTTCGGCCTGGAACAGCGCGCCGTCGATGGCCACATGACGGATATTGGGGTTCAGCACCGCCATCAGGTTCAGGGCCTGGACCACGTCCGGGCAGTTCTGGCACGACAGCGAAAAGTATGTCTCGAAGCTGAACTCACCTTTAAGGGCGCGGATCTGTTCAATCACTTCGACACTGGCCTTCGACGGGTGGCCACCGACTTGCAACAGAGCCAGCACCAGCGAAGTGAATTCATGGCCCATGGGGATGCCGGCGAAGCGCAGGCTGATATCGGCACCCGGGCGGTTGATGGAGAACGATGGCCTGCGCGCATCATCGCCATCGGTTTTCAGGGTAATCAGCGTGGTGAGGCTGATGACGTCCTGTAAAAGAGCAAGCATTTCCTGGGATTTCGCGCCGTCGTCGAGGGAGGCGACGATCTCGATCGGCTGGGTGACCCGTTCCAGGTATGACTTCAACTGAGCTTTAAGATTGGCGTCCAACATACGGGCGATTTCCTGTTCATTCGGTTTATTGCAGACAAAAAAACGCCCGAGCGAATCTCGCCCGGGCGTTTTGAGGGCGGATGCAGCTTACTTAAGTGCGGATTCCCGCCCTTGATACGTCTTCACAGACTTAGATCTTGCCGACCAGGTCCAGGGACGGAGCCAGAGTGGCCTCGCCTTCTTTCCACTTGGCTGGGCACACTTCGCCTGGGTGGGCAGCGACGTATTGAGCAGCCTTGATCTTGCGCAGCAGCTCGGAAGCATCACGGCCAACACCACCGTCGTTCAGTTCGACGATCTTGATCTGACCTTCCGGGTTGATCACGAAAGTACCGCGGTCAGCCAAGCCAGCTTCTTCGATCAGCACGTCAAAGTTGCGGGAGATGGTCAGGGTTGGGTCACCGATCATGGTGTACTGGATTTTGCCGATGGCTGGCGAAGTGTTGTGCCAGGCAGCGTGGGCAAAATGGGTGTCGGTGGACACGCTGTAGATTTCGACGCCCAGTTTCTGGAATTCGGCGTAGTTGTCAGCCAGGTCTTCCAGTTCGGTTGGGCAAACGAAGGTAAAGTCGGCTGGGTAGAAGAACACTACCGACCACTTGCCTTTCAGGTCAGCGTCGGTCACATCCAGGAAGCTGCCGTTTTTGAAAGCGGTGGCTTTAAACGGTTTTACTTGGCTGTTGATGATAGGCATCGTTGACTCTCCGTCAGGGGTTAAGAAGTTGATGAGATGAATCCTACCGACTCTTTCGGTCGATGGCCCATTGGCAAACCTGATGCTGATGATTGGCTTTCTCTATCAAGTGGCGGTATTAATAGAAGAAATTTCAAATCAACGGCTGGGTGGCCAGGGTCATGCCGAGAAACGGCGTCGCTTCAACATAGCGCATGGCGGATTTCATGTCGTTCCACCCGACGTAACTCATCAGCGACTTCAAGTCCCAGCCACTGCGATGGGCCCAGGTGGCAAAGCCGCGCCGCAGGGAGTGGCTGGTGTATTGCTCGGCGGGGATGCCTGCACGTTCCAGGGCCTGGCGCAATAATGGGATGACACTATTGGGATGCAGCCCCTCCTCGCCCAGGTTGCCCCAACGGTCGATGCCGCGAAAGACCGGGCCGCGAACCATCGCCGAGGCGCTGAGCCAGTCGCTGTAAGCTTGCACCGGGCACAGGCGCAGCAGCGCTGGCGTCTGGTACGTCTTGCCCAGGTTTTCCCGATCGCCTTTGCTACGCGGTAGGTACAGGCTGATCCCGGCGCCGGGCACAGCCTGGACGTGCTCAATGCTTAATCGGCACAGCTCATCACTGCGAAACCCCCGCCAAAAGCCCAGCAGGATCAGCGCAGTGTCACGCTTGGCGCGCAGCAATCGGGGCTGGTCCTGGTTTTCGCTGGCCTGGCTTGCTTCAAGCGCCAGTGAAGTGACGACCTGCTCAAGATGCTGTAGCTGCAAAGGCTCTGCCTGCCGCTCGCGCGCTGGATGCACGGCACGAATCCCCTTGAGCACCTTGCGCACCACGGGCGCTTTCGTCGGATCGGCAAAGCCCTGGCTGGTATGCCACTGCGCCAGTGCCGAAAGCCGCAGTTTCAAGGTGTTCACCGCCAACACTCCGGCGTGCGCCACCAGATAACGCGCCACGCTGTCGCTGGTGGCCGGCAGAAACCCTCCCCAACTCACTTCGAAGTGCTCGATCGCCGCACGGTAGCTGCGGCGCGTGTTGTCGCGGGTCGCAGCGTTGAGATATCGATCCAGCTCGCTCATGGGTGTCGTTTCGTACTGCCGTCAGGGGAAGTGGCGGTTAAAACCGTTATGACACGGGATAATACGCCAATATCCCATCTGTTGAATCATGAATTTCAACGATTTTTTATACGTGCTAAAGTATGTATATACATACCATGTACCACAGTACTAAATCGACGGAGACTCCATGGCTCGCGGCGGCATAAACAAAGCAGTAGTTCAAACGGCACGCTTGGCAATCCTTGCCCGCGGCGAAAACCCCAGCATCGACGCAGTACGGATCGAGATGGGTAATACCGGTTCCAAAACCACTATTCATCGCTATTTGAAGGAGCTGGACGAAAGTGAAACCCGGCTGACCATTACCGAGGCGCCGATTGACGACGAGCTAGGCGAGCTGGTTGCACGTCTGGCCCAGCGCCTGAAAGAGAAGGCTCAGGAGCCGATTGACTTGGCGCTGGCGCAATTTGAACAGCAGAAAACCGCCCTGCTCGCCCAGGTTGAGGCGCTTGAAGAGGCACACACTCAGCTCAAGCAGCAATTTGATATCCAGGCCGCAGCCCTGGCGGAAGAAAGCGCTGCGCTGCAAACCGTCAGCACCAGCCTGCAAACCGAGCAAACCCGTAACGCCGGGTTGAGCCAGGCGTGCAGTGATTACGAGTTGCGGATCAACGACAAGGACGAACAGATTCGCTCACTGGAAGAGAAACACCTGCACGCACGCGACGCGCTTGAGCATTACCGCAACGCGATAAAGGAACAGCGCGAGCAAGAGCAGCGTCGCCATGAAGGCCAGCTGCAGCAGGTTCAAGCCGAATTGCGCCAGGCTCAGCAAAGCGCACTCGTACGCCAGGATGAAATCACCCAACTGCATCGCGATAATGAACGCCTGCTGATTGAGCAGCGAGTGACCACCAAGGAACTGAACGCATTGCAGGATCAGACCCGCAAGGATCAGGCCGCACAACTCAAGCTCAATGAGCATCTGAGCAAGATCGACAGCGAGCGCGCCCTGCTTCAGGAGCGCCTGCGGGTTGCAGCACTGGACAGTCAGGCACGCCAGGAGGCGCTACTTGAAAATCAGCAGCGCAACAAGGCACTGGAACTGGACCTGATCAAGGCCCAGGCCAGCATCGACGCGCTGCGCCTGGCCGCCGCCGTTGCAACGGCGCCAGAGACAGCACAACCTTCCTGATCAATCGGCCACAGGCGTGCGCATGGTGACGAACTCTTCGGCCGCCGTCGGGTGCACGCCGATGGTCTCGTCGAAATGCTGTTTGGTCGCGCCCGCCTTGAGCGCGATCGCCAGCCCCTGCACGATTTCGCCTGCATCCGGACCGACCATGTGGCAGCCCAAGACCTTGTCGGTGTCGGCATCGACCACCAGCTTCATCAGGGTCTTTTCCTGGCAATCGGTCAAGGTCAGCTTCATCGGTCGGAAACGGCTTTCAAAGATCTGCACGTTGCGGCCTTGCTTGCGCGCGTCTTCTTCCGTCAGCCCGACGGTGCCGATATTCGGCAGGCTGAACACCGCCGTTGCGATGTTGGCGTAATCCACCGCACGGTACTGCTCAGGCTTGAACAGGCGCCGCGCCACGGCCATGCCTTCAGCCAGGGCGACCGGCGTCAGTTGCACCCGACCAATCACATCGCCAATGGCCAGGATCGATGGTTCGGCGGTCTGGTAAATATCGTCCACCTCAACGAAGCCGCGCTCGTCCAACTTCACACCGGTATTTTCCAGCCCCAGGTTGTCGAGCATCGGGCGGCGGCCGGTAGCATAGAACACACAGTCGGCTTCCAGCACGCGGCCATCCTTCAAGGTGGCCTTGAGGCTACCGTCGGCTTGCTTGTCGATGCGCTCGATATCGGCATTGAACTGCAGGTCCAGCCCGCGCTTGGTCAGTTCTTCCTTCAGGTGGGTGCGCACCGAACCGTCGAAGCCGCGCAAGAACAGGTCGCCGCGATACAGCAAGGTGGTGTTGGCACCCAAACCATGGAAAATTCCGGCGAATTCCACTGCAATGTAACCACCACCCACCACCAGTACGCGCTTGGGTAGCTCTTTAAGAAAGAACGCCTCATTGGAACCGATCGCGTGTTCATGCCCTGGAATTTCCGGGATCTGCGGCCAGCCGCCGGTAGCGATCAGGATGTGCCTGGCAGTAAAGCGCTCGCCGTTAATCTCTACCTGATGCGCATCTACCAGACGCGCATGGCCTTCATGCAGGGTCACCCCGCTGTTGACCAGCAGGTTGCGATAGATGCCATTAAGGCGGTTGATCTCGCGATCCTTGTTGGCAATCAGGGTTGCCCAGTCAAAGTTCGCTTCGCCCAATGACCAACCGAAACCACTGGCTTGCTCGAAGTCTTCGGCAAAATGCGCGCCGTACACCAACAGCTTTTTCGGCACGCAGCCGACGTTCACACAGGTGCCGCCCAGATAGCGGCTTTCCGCAACGGCCACCTTGGCACCGAAGCCTGCGGCAAAGCGCGCCGCACGAACACCGCCGGAACCGGCGCCAATTACATACAGGTCAAAATCGTAGGCCATTTCACTCTCCTCGGCAGAACACCAGCATACCGACTTACATGGGGCTGAAAAACGAAAAAGCCACCCGAAGGTGGCTTTCTCTTGAAACAGTGCGGCAAGCGTGAATCAGTAGGCCTTGCCAGTCTTGTAGAAGTGCTCGTAGCAGAAGTTGGTTGCTTCGATGTAGCCTTCGGCGCCACCGCAGTCAAAACGCTGCCCTTTGAACTTGTAGGCAATTACGCAACCGTCTTTGGCTTGCTTCAACAGTGCATCGGTGATCTGGATTTCGCCACCCTTGCCCGGCTCGGTTTCTTCGATCAGCTTGAAGATGTCCGGGGTGAGGATGTAACGACCGATGATCGCCAGGTTCGACGGAGCATCTTCCGGCGCTGGCTTCTCGACCATGTCACGCACGCGGATCAAGCCATCGCCAATATCGTCGCCGGCGATAACGCCATACTTGTTGGTTTCGGTTGGGTTGACTTCCATCACCGCAACGATGGTGCAGCGGTATTTCTGGTAGAGCTTGACCATCTGGGTCAGCACACCATCACCTTCCAGGTTCACACACAGGTCATCCGCCAGAACCACGGCGAACGGTTCGTCACCGATCAGCGGGCGACCGGTAAGGATAGCGTGGCCGAGGCCTTTCATTTGAGTCTGACGGGTGTAGGAGAACGAGCACTCGTCGAGCAATTTACGGATACCGACCAGGTATTTTTCCTTGTCGGTGCCTTTGATCTGGTTTTCCAGCTCATAGCTGATGTCGAAGTGGTCTTCCAGGGCGCGTTTGCCGCGGCCGGTAACGATGGAGATCTCGTTCAGGCCGGCATCCAGGGCTTCTTCCACACCGTACTGAATCAGTGGCTTGTTCACCACCGGCAGCATCTCTTTGGGCATGGCTTTGGTCGCTGGCAAGAAGCGAGTGCCGTAACCGGCTGCTGGGAACAAGCATTTCTTGATCATATGAGTCCTTACAAAGGGCTGTGCGTACGGAATTCGGCGCAGTCTAATCAGGCCGCAGTCACCTTACAATGGGTCCTGCTGGCGTTGCGATGTCATCATAGAGAAAAAATGTCGGCGTAAGTTCCGCTGATCTTGCAAAGGGGTTGCCCACGATCAGACGAAACACACCCGCCCCCCCTTTATTTAAAAGGGCTGCAATGGTTTTAGCACGCTTTTCGCCGCCTGGCACTGACCTGCAACAACTTGCGCCCCCCCCTAGCCGTTTGCCGGTATCATGGCCGCCTTGAATCAGACCACGAGATTGCCAATAGATGTCAGAACCCAAAGGTGTAAACGGCTACCTGATCACGCAGCGTGCAGACGGCTGGCACTTGATCAATTTTCACGGCGACAGCGTTGCCGGAACATTTGCGACCGAGAGCCAGGCGATTGCCGTAGCTGAAGTGTTTGTGGATGAAGCAGGCCACGCGTCGAGCAAACGTCCGAAAAACAAGTAAGCCTCGCCACACCGCCACAAAAAAGCCCCGGTCGACGGGGCTTTTTTTTGGACGCCTGTATTTGTCGGCGCCGTGCGACCTCTCCGCCCTCGACACTTAGTTGTTTCGCTTCGTAATTAACTATTGTTTTTTAGTTCGCGTAATCCCATTCTTACATCCGCAGCCCCAACTAACATATTCTTATTTATTAGAGTGTGGCTCATTTCCTACAGTCAAAATCAGCTTTTTGGCAAATCGCTATATCCTTCCTATATATCCTTACACCGTGTAGCTACACAACTAACGGAATGTGCCGACTTACTTTCTCATGGCAACACAGCACAATCACTTCTACTTCGAGCGTACCCGTGAATTGCAATACAACTAGTTGGAAACTGTGATTATTCAACAGCCGACTCGGCCGACGACTGGCCGGCGTTCCGGGAGCTACGTTTGGGGTGAAACAGTCAGTCCCGCTCGCAATGGTGACGGGGCTCTTCAATGACATTTTTATGCGGGCATCTGCAAATGAAAACCAAGTTCAAAACTGCGCTGTTTACCCTCGGGCTGTTCGCGGGCTCGATTTCTGGAGCTAACGCGGCAGATGGGACCATTACCTTTCTGGGATCGGTCCACTCGGGGGCCTGCTCCATCAAGCCTGAATCCGTAGATCAGAGCGTTCACCTGGGCGCAATCGCAAAGCATCAATTGCAGGCAGGCGGAAAGTCTGAAGCCCGCCGTGTGCTGATAGAGCTTGAAGGCTGTGACCTGGCGGGCCTCACCGACAACACCGTGACCACAACCTTTACCGCGGCGCCGTCAACCGACGTCCCTGGGGCGATCGGCACCGTCGGTAGTGCAGGCCGCGTGGGCATCATGATGACCCATGGCGGCAGCCCTGTTCAGCTCGGTGTGGCGACGGTGCCCCAGGCCATTTCTACCGGTGATAACACCCTGGAGTTCGGCGCCTATGTTCAAGGCGCTGCTACCGGCGACATCGTCCCGGGCGATTTCAGTGCAGTCACTAATTTCACCTTGGCTTATCAGTAAGTTTTCCCCCCGCCACTTTCGGTGGCGGGGGGCTGGTGGAGATAGCGGTGAAAACATTCATAAGTCTAGCGATCACCTCGTCGCTGGCGATGCTCATCAGCCCTTACGTTTTTGCGCAGACGCTTGCACAGGGCGAGGGTGTGGTCACGCTGGGCGGAGAAGTCGTTGACTCGGCTTGCGGGTTGGAGCTGACCAGTGCTGATCAATCCATTGAAATGACGCCCGAACCCATAGGTCGGCTTTTACGCAATGCGTTGGGAGAGCCTCACCCTTTCGAGTTGCGCCTGGTCAATTGCTCGCTGACCCGTCCCGACCCGCATCGCCCAGGGGCGACGTTGCCTGATTGGCAACATCTGCGCGTCACGTTTGACGGCCCTCGCGACAGAGAAGGCCGCTCCTTTGCCGCCTTTGGTGATTCACAGGGGATCGCCTTCCATATTTGGGATTCGGCCGGCCAGGAGAGTGTTCCGGGTGAGCAGATGGCGCCGCACCCCTTGGCGGAAGGTGACATGACACTTCACTACACGCTGCGGCTGGTGGGTAACGGGCTGCCGCTGGCACCTGGCGCACATCGCGTCGCCGTGCGGTTCAAGTTGGAATACTTTTGAACATTGATGGGTTGCTTTCATGCTGAATGCGTCGAAGATCAAAAACAAGCTGCGTCCGAGTCTGGTTGGCGGGCTGATGTCACTGGCAGGAACTGCATGGGCCGGCGGTGATATCGAATTCAATACGGACGTTCTTGATCTCAATGATCGCACCAATATCGATTTGTCTCGATTTGCACGCAGCGGGTTCATTTTGCCCGGCACCTACACGATGCTTGTACAGATAAATGGCCAGCCTGTTTCCGAGCAATCGGTGGCATTTTACCCGCCCGAGGATGACCCCAAAGGAAGCCAGGCGTGTTTGTCAGTTGACCTGGTGGAACAACTGGGCCTGAAGGCATCCGAAGCGGCCAGCCTGACCTGGTGGAAAGGTAGCGAGTGCCTGGACATTCACAGCCTGCCAGGTACGGAGGTCAGCGCGGATCTGGCGACCTCCACGCTGAGCATCAACCTCCCCCACGCCTACCTTGAATACAGCGCGATCAATTGGGACCCACCCGCACGCTGGGATGAAGGGGTGCCAGGGCTTTTGATTGACTACAACATGACGGCGCAGTCCAACGCTCAAAAAAACGAGCGTACCCGCAATCACCTCAGTGGTAATGGCACCGTGGGTGCCAATGCCGGGGCTTGGCGCCTGCGGGCCGATTGGCAGGGGCGTGTCGACAGCGCGAGGGACAGATCTGCCGGGGAGCAAAAACTGGAATGGAGTCGTTACTACGCTTATCGCGCGATACCTGCGCTGAAGGCGCGCCTGTTGGTGGGAGAGAACTACCTGTATTCGGATCTGTTTGACAGCTTCCGTTTTACCGGGGCGGCGCTCAACTCGGACGAAAGCCAGTTGCCACCTAATTTGCGCGGTTACGCCCCTGAAGTGGTCGGGGTGGCCAAAACCAATGCCAGGGTGGTAGTCAGCCAACAAGGACGCGTGCTGTATGAAACCCTGGTGGCAGCCGGCCCATTTCGCATTCAGGATCTTAATGATGCCGTCGCCGGTACGCTGGATGTGCGCGTCGAGGAGCAGGACGGCTCGGTGCAGACTTTCAAGCTCAACACTGCTGGTGTGCCCTACCTCACGCGCCCCGGGCAGGTTCGATACAAACTGGCAACTGGTCGCCCTTCCAGTCTTCAGTACGGCGCTGACGGTAATCTCTTTGGCACGGGCGAGTTTTCGTGGGGGGTCAGCAACGGCTGGTCGCTGTTTGGCGGCGCTATAACGGATAAGTACTACCGGGCGGCAACGATTGGGGCGGGACGTGACCTTTTGGCTTTGGGCGCCCTCTCGCTGGATGTTACCCAGTCCCACGCCAACGTGTGGAATGAAACGCTGTCCGGTAAATCCTTGCGCCTGCAATATTCCAAGAACTTTGAACAATACGACAGCCAAGTAACCTTTGCCGGCTACCGGTTCTCCGACAAGAACTTCTTGAGCATGAGTGAATACTTGGATGCTCGTCACTACGGAATGAACGGCGAACTGGCTGGGCGCGAAAAATACGATGAGCACGGTCAATACACGGGTGGATGGAAGCCTGTGGGTGGCAGCAAGGCGCTTTATACAGCCACTGTAAATAAGCAGTTTCGAGACTTGGGCGCCACTGTCTACGCCAGTTACAACAAACAAACTTATTGGACCCGACCGGCGACTCAACGCTGGAACTTGACGCTGTCACGTTATCTCAATATTGGCACCGTCAAAAACATGAGCCTGTCTTTGAACGTGTACCGCACTCAGGATTACAACTATAAGGATAACGGTATGGCGCTGACGGTCAGTGTGCCACTGGGGCGCAGCGGCACACTATCGTTGGACGCTAACAGAACCGCGGGCAAAAACGGGTTTTCAACCCGCTACAGTGATCGCATTGATGAGCGCAACAGTTACCAACTCAGTGCGAGCGACAATTCGGCCAGCGGCTATCTGAGCCATGCGGGTGACCAGGCTGACTTGACGCTTGCTGCCAGTCGGCAGCAAGGCAACTACACCAGCCTCAGCATGTCAGCTCGCGGCGGTGGCACGCTCACGCCTCACGGGGCAGCGCTGCATCGTACCAACAGCATGGGCGGGACCCGCCTGATGGTCGATACCGGCGGTGTTGCTGATGTGCCGGTGCGCGGTTACGGCACGCCAACCCGCAGTAATGCGTTTGGCAAGGCCGTCATTTCCGATTTGAGCAGCTACCAGCGTACGGCCGCCAGTGTCGACCTGGAACGCTTGCCGAGCAATGTCGAAGCCACCCAGTCGGTCACCCAACTGACGCTCACGGAAGGGGCCATCGGTTATCGCGCCCTGGAACTCATTTCCGGTGAGAAAGCCATGGCTGTCCTGCGTCTGCCGGATGGCAGTGCGCCGCCCTTCGGTGCAATGGTCAAAAACACAAAACAGCAGGACACCGGGATTGTGAATGACGGCGGCAATGTGTACCTGAGCGGTATCCAGCCAGGCGAGCAGATGGTCGTCAGTTGGAGCGGCCGCGAGCAATGCACCCTCACCTTACCCGTCGTTTTGCCTGCGGATGGCCTGACCAATGCACTGCAACTGGACTGCCGGATGGCAGTCACCGATCAACCCTTGTCCGCGCCGGCAGAGCTGACCGGCAAGCACACCGCCCCGGAGACTACATCATCATGACATTGAACATACGCATCACACTCTCGACCCTCACACTGCTGGCGCTCAGCCTGAGCCAAAACGCCACCGCAGCGATTGGCCTGGACCGTACCCGGGTGATTTTTGATGGCGGCAAGGATGCCACCAGCGTGAGCATCACCAATAACAACACTCAGCTGCCTTATCTGGCCCAAGGCTGGATCGAGGATGAGCAAGGCCAGAAGATCACCACACCCTTGATCGTGTTGCCACCGGTGCAGCGCGTAGAACCCGGCAAACAAAGCCAAGTGAAGGTCCAGGCGTTACCGGCAGCCAAGTCCCTGCCCCAAGACCGGGAGACGGTCTATTACTTCAACCTGCGGGAAATTCCACCTCGCACCGATAAGGCCAACACGTTGCAAATCGCGTTGCAGACCCGTATCAAATTGTTCTACCGACCACAAGCCATCGCGCCCAGCCAACAAGAAGTTTCCAACCCCTGGCAGGAGCGACTGACCCTTACCCGGCAAGGCGAACGTTATCAAGTCAATAACCCGACGCCTTACTACGTGACGCTGGTGGACGCACGTAGCAGCAAGGACGGCAAGACCGTCGCGGGCTTCGAGCCGCTGATGGTCCCGCCCAAAGGTGCGGTGACGTTAGGCCCGACGGTCAAAGCCCTCGGTTCCACGCCTCATCTTGCCTACGTCAATGATTACGGCGCACGCCCACTGCTGGCCTTCTCCTGCAGCGGTGAGACTTGCAAGGTGAACCTGCAAGCAGCACCGCCTAACCAGTAAGTCTGCCGCCGGAGTAAGCCATGAAACCGCACTATATGAAGGTACTGAGCGGCCTGTTACTGGCCTGTTGGGGGAGTGCGCAGGCCGCGGATGTCGAGGGTATGAATGGCGTGCTGAATATTTCCGGGTCCATGCATGAAACACCTTGCAGCCTGGAAATGAACTCGCTGCATCAAACCATTGACCTGGGCGTGGTATCCACCAGCCAGTTACGCCGGCCCGGCGATCAGGCAAACCAGGTGGCGTTCCAGTTGCGCTTTACCGATTGCAATCGCACCGCCGGCAGCATCCGCAGTGAACGCACCGGCAATCTTACGTGGAGTGCCTTTCAGCCGGTGCTATCGGTCGCATTCCTTGCGCCTGCGGATGCCGATGATTCACGGCTGGTCAAAGTGCAAGGCATCACCGGGATGGGCCTGCAGCTGACCGACTCGCTTGGGCGGGATGTACAACTGGGATCGAGGGGCGAACCGCTGTTCTTGCCCCTGGGCGGCAACACCAAAACCTGGAACGTCCGGCCCACTCGCACCTCCGCGCCACTGTCCAGCGGGGCATTCCGCGCCGTGGTGGATTTCAGGCTCAATTATGAGTAAGAGCAGAGCAATGGCTAAATCAAACGGTTCGTGGGCTGTATTTATCGCGAGCAACCTGCTATTGGCGCTCAGCCAGGGGGTTCAGGCCGATACCAACCTGACCATCCGAGCGGTCATCATCGCGCCGCCCCCGTGTGTCATCAACAGCGGAAGCACGCTCAACGTGCCTTTTGGCAATGACCTGCTGACCTCTCGGATTGACGGCGTCAACTACCGTCGAGATGTGCCCTACACCGTCACCTGCGCCTCCCCTTTCAGCAATGCGTTGACACTGGAACTCAAGGGCACGAGTGCCGCGTTTGACAATCGCGTGCTCGTGACCCGCAAACCGGATCTTGGCGTGAAGCTGTTCGTCAATGGCGCTGATTGGCCCTTGAACACGGCGGTGAACTTTACCTATCCCAACGTTCCGGTGGTGCAGGCAGTACCGGTCAAACGCGCAGGCAGCACCTTGACCGGTGGAACATTCGATGCGGCAGCCACTCTGGTGGTGGATTACCAATGAAATCGATCACCGATAAAGAGAACCGAGCCATGACCCTTTGGCCGCAGAGAGCGCTGCTCGCCTTGTGTTCCATCGGCCTTTGCAGTGGTGCATCAGCCAACCTGACTTTCAGCGGCACGCTGAATGAGCCGCCGCCTTGCACCATCGATGCCGGCAACACGATTGAAGTCGATTTTGGTGACGTCGGGATAAAGCGCGTCGACGGTGTGAGGTACCGCCAGGGCGTCGGCTACACCATTAGCTGTGGCACCGACACCCTGCCATGGGAGCTGAAGTTGAGCGTCAACGGTACCGCCACATCGTTTGACGGTTCAGCCGTACAGACCAGCGTGCCGGAGCTGGGCATTCGGGTTTTCCAGAATAACCAGCCGTTTCCACTCAACACACCCCTGGACATCATCCTGTCGTCACCGCCCGTACTGGAAGTGGTACCGGTCAAACAGCCGGGGGCAACCCTGGCGCCCGCAAGGTTTACGGCGGTGGCCACGCTGTTGGCCGAATACCAGTAGGAGTCGAATCAATGGGACACAAGCGCCATACAGCTTGGCCGTCTACTGCGCTGATACTGGCCCTGGGCCTGATCGGCGAGGGACAAGCAGCGGACAATCTGAGCTTCAAGGGCAACCTGGTTCAGGAGGCTTGCACGCTGCGTCCTGGTGACGATGCCGTCACGTTGGAACTCTGGGACGTCACCAGCAAACACCTCTATATCAACACACGCTCACAGGGCAAAGATTTCAGGCTGCACCTGGAGAACTGCGACACCACGGTTGGCTCCACCGTCACCATCACGTTTGGCGGCAGGGAAAATGCCGCGCTGCCCGGAATGCTCGCGCTGGACGCAGGAAGTGGCGCCTCGGGTATCGGGGTTGGCATAGAGACGCCGAGCAACAAGCCACTGCCGTTGAACACCGTCAGTGATGCGCAGGTGTTGAGTGACGGCAGCAATGTGATCGCGCTTAAAGCCTTTGTGCAGGGCGAGCCGCAGGCCATCAGTGACCAGACCATCGGGCAAGGCGTGTACAGGGTGACCTCTACTTTTACGTTGGACTATCCGTAGCCGCTCCTCGGCAGAGAACGGCATGGACAAACCCTTAACTCTCTTCCGGACGGTTTCAGCACGGGGCTGTATACCTGCGCAGCGACCTGCGGACAGAGGAGCAATGAGAGATCAAAAATGAAACAACTCTATGGAGCTATAGTGCTTCTCGTGCTGCTGAGTAGTGTCACCACGACCGTGCGAGCAGCGGATTGCCGCGTTAATGGCGGACCATGGCAATACGTAGGCGACGGCGGAATTCTTAACCTGCAGGTCCCCGTCAACGTTAGTCTCGGCTCGGACAGCACCCGTATCATTCTTGAAGGCGCGTGGCTGGACTGCCGATTTACCTTCTGGGCTGCTCACCCTACGCGCATAGACTTTTGGGGAACAGCGGCGCCAGCCGGCCCTCCCTGGGTGCCCGGTCCGAAATTTTCCAACCAAGGTACCGGCTTACGCATAAACGGCGCGTTTTATAACACTCCAGTGCCGTTTAACATCCGGATCGCGACCATGCCTAATAACGGTGCGGCGTATCCCATCAGTGTGGCCCCCTATATCTTGCTGCGAAACGATCCGAGCAACCCTATCGAGGTTCAAAGAGGGGATGTCCTGGGCATGCTGAATCTCTACCAAACGAACAATTACAGTTCGGGAACTACGAGGCTCGTACTCACGTACACCGCCGCGAACAACTTCGGCGTCTCCCCATCGACTTGCACGATCAACAATAACAACCCGATCGAGATCAACTTCGGCGACGTAAACCAGCGGGCGATCGGCAGCGATCCACTGACCACGCCCATTCGCACCAACCGCAGGCTAAGCTACTCATGCCCGAATAGCGGAATTACCACGCCGATAACCATCACCTACAAAGGCATCCCGTCGTCGTTTGATAATCGGCTCCTGACAATGACCAACCCCAACGTAGGTACCGCCCTTGTACGTGCAGGCTCTGCGGTTCGAGTCAACGGTTCATTCCTGACCCAAATTACCAACAGTGTAGGAGGCGATGATGTGACGTTTTCGCTGGTGGGACAAGCGGGCTCGCTCCCTGCAGCTGGGGCAATCAGCGGGAGCGGCGTGCTGGTGATGGGAGTGCCCTGACGGCCACCAACAGCTGACTTACGCTAACCAAAGGTGCGCAAGCGCAGTACTTGCAACGGCGACTGCACACCAGGTGGCAGTTCGCTATAATCCGCGCCAACGCCCCACGATAGTGTCAGCGCCCTCTACCCTCTCGACGAAGACCTTTTATGAAAAAAATCCTGGCACTGACTGCGGTACTAGCACTTGCCGGCTGCACGACCGCTTCCGACACTTTGCTGAAAAATGGCGAACAAGGCTTGACTATCGACTGCTCGGGCGAGGCCAACTCATGGGCCAGTTGCTACGAGAAAGCTGACGCCTCTTGTGCCGGCACCGGTTACCGCATCGTCGGCACCAACGGCACGCCAGCCCTCAAGGACAGCGACAAGACCCTGGGCCAGGACGTAGGCAATTTCAAGGGCCGCAGTGTGGTGGTGGTGTGCAAGTAAACCGCCGGGCTACAGATGCACTTCGGCAAACTTGATACCCAGGCCGCGCAAGATTTCGATGAGGTCATCCAGGCGTGCAAATGATTCGACCTCGTCCTGATCGTCTACCAGGAAGTAACTGCGGCCGCCGCTTTTCTTGAAGAATACGATCCACTCGCCCAGATCGGCGGGGTTCTGGATGACATGGGTCGCCGAAATCTGACCTTCGGCCTGACGGGCTTTGACGTGTTCTCGTTTCATAACGGGCTTTCCAGAAAGAACAAATGCCGCTCGAACCCAAGGTTTGAGCGGCATCTTTATAGTGAATGCACGATAGTTTAACGGATGCCCTGCCCGATCAGCACGGACACATAGGCAAAAAAAGCCCCAATCCTGCAGGATCGGGGCTTTTTATCGGATTCAGTGCGTAGGGTGAGACGCCTTGCCAGCGCAACCAGACTCAGCCGGAAATGCACTCTTCCCCAGCTTTCTTCACGTCGCCCGGCCGGATCGGCACGTTGGACATGCTTTCATAGAGCTTGATACTGCTACCACTGGAGCGGTCTTCGATTTCGAAGATCGCAGAAGGGTCCGCCGAAAACTTCTGCGGCACGATGACCTGGATACCGTCTTTATGGGGTTCGATCTGTGGCGGCCGACGGGTCGCCTCCAGTTTGCGCACAACACACGCCGCATATTCCTGCGGTTTCTTCCCTGAGATGACCACCAACGTTGGCGGGGTCTGCTTGATATCTGCAACCGAAGCACACCCAGCAATTGCCAAGGCCAGCACCAACACACTCCACTTCATACTAAAACCTCCGATAAAGACCCTACGACAGCGGGGATGGTAAATTTCTCCCAGCAACGTAGGATTTATCTCTGATAACACGGTAAATAACTGTTTTTAATTGTCGAAGTCGTCGACGACGGCCCGATAATAAACGCGCTGGGGCTGATAAACTCCATCTTAACCTACGTATCGTTCTGATTTTTCAGAAAAAGCCCTTCTGGAGACACCCGCATGAAATTCATTCACCAGCGTGAGCACCTCAACGAGGGAGACATTGTCGTTATCGAATGCTCACAGACCTGCAACATCCGCTTGATGAGCGATGCGAACTTTCGCAGCTTCAAAAATGGCGGGCGCCATACCTACCACGGCGGTGCATTCGATAAATTCCCGGCCAAGATCACTGCACCCAGCACCGGCTTCTGGAACATCACCCTTGATGTGGTGACCCGTCGCGCCATCAGCGTGACCCGCAAGCCTGCGCTGTCCCACAAGATCCGCATCGTTCGCCGCACCAGCACCAAGCTGAGCTGAACCAGCAACTGACAGGAAAAAAGCAGTGACCCCTACGACCAAATACGTCATCAAGTACAAGCTCAACGGCGAACGCCGCTTCGAATTTGCCCAGTTGCAAAGCAACAGCGTCGAAGAAGCCAAGCAAGCCCTGGCGGAAAGTCACGATGCCAGCGACGTAATTACCGACATCACCGTGAGCAAGGCGCTGTAAGTCATGCCGGGCCCTACTGCCGATTTGTTCGCCGATGATGCCCTGCAACAACCTGCCGGGCGCGAGCAGATCGGTGAAGAGTCCTACGTTCTAAGGGGCTATGCCCTGCCCTGGATTGAGCGGCTGCTACCTGAGTTGCGGCGCGTGCTGGCCCAGTCCCCCTTTCGGCAAATGGTCACGCCCGGTGGCTTTACCATGTCGGCAGCGCTGAGCAGTTGCGGCGAACTGGGCTGGACCACCGATACCCGCGGCTATCGCTACAGCCCACTCGACCCGCGCAACCAGCAACCCTGGCCGGCCATGCCGGATGCGTTGCGCCAACTGGCCATGGCGGCGGCAACCGAGGCCGGCTTCCGCGACTTTCTGCCTGACGCCTGCCTGATCAACCGTTACGTGCCTGGGGCAAAGATGTCTCTGCACCAGGACAAGAACGAGCGCAGCTACAGCGCGCCGGTGGTCTCGGTGTCCCTTGGCCTGCCGGCGATTTTCCTGTTCGGCGGCCATGAGCGCAGTGACAAAACGCAAAAAGTCTCGCTGTTCCATGGCGATGTGGTGGTGTGGGGCGGGGTTGATCGCCTGCGCTTTCATGGGGTGATGCCGATCAAGGCCGGCGAGCATCCGGTCATGGGGGCACAGCGCATCAACCTGACCTTTCGCACCGCCGGCTAATTTGACCGCAAGCTTCGGAGTTTTACCGGTGGGCGACCCGCTTAATCTGCCCCTGAACCGTCTGGAGTGCAGGCCATGAACAACGAACACGATCCGCGCTGGGCCGCCATCATTGCCCGCGATGCCAAGGCAGATGCCCTGTTTGTCTACGGCGTGAAAACCACGGGCGTGTATTGCCGCCCCAGCAGTGCTTCGCGTTTGCCACGCCCTGAGAATATCGAGTTCTTCGACACACCGGCCCAGGCCGAAGCCGCGGGTTATCGTGCCAGCAAACGCGCTACGGGCGATCAGACTCAACTGGCGGCTTACCATGCGCAGTTAGTCGCCGACGCCTGCCGGCTGATCGAACAGGCTGAAACGCCCCCGAGCCTGGATGTACTGGCAAGCCAGGCCGGGTTGAGCCCGTTCCACTTCCACCGTGTGTTCAAGGCCGGCACCGGCTTGACCCCCAAGCGCTACGCCAGCGCCCTGCGCTCACGCAAGGTCCGCGACGGCCTCAAGGGGCAGCAGTCGGTGACAGACGCCCTGTATGACGCAGGCTTTAACGCCAACAGCCGTTTTTATGAAGCGGCTGACCAGCTACTCGGCATGAAACCCAAGGACTACAAAGGCGGCGGCGTCAATAACACCATTCGCTTTGCCGTTGGCCAATGCTCGCTGGGCGCAATTCTGGTGGCGCAGAGTCAGCGTGGCGTGTGTGCGATTTTGCTCGGGGATGATCCGGATAAACTGGTGCGCGACCTGCAAGATCAGTTTCCCAAGGCAGAGTTGGTTGGCGCGGATCAGGATTTCGAACAACTGGTCGCCCAGGTGGTGGGCTTTGTCGAAGCCCCTGCCCTGGGCCTGGATCTGCCTCTGGACCTGCGCGGCACTGCCTTTCAGGAACGGGTATGGCAGGCATTGCGCGAAATCCCGGTAGGAAGTACCGCCAGCTATGCCCAGATAGCCGAGCACATCGGTGCGCCCACCGCCTTTCGCGCCGTGGCCCAGGCCTGTGGTGCCAACCACCTGGCGGTGGCGATTCCCTGTCATCGTGTGGTACGCAGCAATGGCGAACTGTCGGGGTACCGCTGGGGGGTGGAGCGCAAACGTGAGCTGCTGAAGCGCGAAACCCCCTCTTCATAAAATGCCATTCTCGTCCAGTGAATAAAACAGAGTGGCCCGGAGCCAACGGCCCTGCTAAAACAGCGAAATGCCCTACTAACGCTGGAGACGCATCCCATGAGCACCTGGCCAGACACCCGTATTCTCGACCTGCTGGGCATCGACGTGCCGATCATCCAGGCGCCAATGGCCGGCGCGACGACCACCGCCATGGTCATCGCTGCCCAACGCGCGGGGGCGCTGGGTTCCATGCCTGCCGCAGCGCTGAGTATCGAGCAACTGCGTGAAGCGGTCACTGTCATCCGCCAGGCCAGTACACGGCCGTTGAATCTGAACTTCTTCTGCCATCAGCCGCCTGTGGCCGATGAAGAGCGTGACCGCCATTGGAAGGATGTGCTGCAACCCTACTATCACGAACTTGGTGCCGATTTTGATGCGCCCACCCCCGTGTCCAATCGCGCACCGTTCAACGACGCGGCGTGCCAGTTGGTGGAACAACTGCGCCCGGAAGTCGTGAGCTTTCATTTTGGTCTGCCGGAAAAGTCCTTGCTCGATCGGGTAAAAGCCACGGGCGCCAAAGTGCTGTCATCGGCCACCACCGTTGAGGAAGCAATCTGGCTGGAAAAACACGGCTGCGACGCAATTATTGCCATGGGCATTGAAGCCGGTGGGCACCGTGGCCTATTCGTCAGCGATGACCTGAACAGCCAGATCGGGTTGATGGCACTGGTGCCGCAAGTGGTCGACGCGGTCAGCGTGCCGGTGATTGCCGCAGGCGGCATCGGTGATGCGCGTGGCATCGTCGCGGCCCTTGCCCTGGGCGCCTCGGCAGTCCAGATCGGCACGGCGTACCTGTTCACGCCCGAAGCCAGCATCACCGCCTCTCACCACCACGCGCTGCGCCATGCCCAGGCCAGTGAGACGGCACTGACCAACCTCTTCACCGGCCGCCCGGCGCGGGGCATCGTCAACCGCGTGATGCGGGAGCTCGGCCCGATCAACCCGAGCGCCCCGGCATTCCCCAAAGCCGGAGGTGCGTTAATGCCGCTCAAGGCCAAGGATGAAGCAGGTTTCAGCAACCTGTGGGCGGGCCAGGCACTGGGGCTTGGCAAAGACCTGTCCACTTATGACCTGACGCGTCAATTGTCCGAGCAGGCATTGACCGGACTCGCGCGCCACTGACATCAGCGGCAACTTTGCACTGTACCGGCAATGGCCAACCGCTATATATTCCCATACATAGCGGTAGAGCCTTCTACCTGAACGCCCCGTACAGCCCAAGGAGTCGCTTCACGATGAACCGTATCTCGCGCCTGGCCCCCCTGCTTGCCGTGTTCGTGCTGGGTTCGGCCCATGCCGATGAAGTGCAGGTGGCCGTGGCCGCCAACTTCACCGCGCCGATCCAGGCAATTGCCGTCGACTTCGAGAAAGACACTGGTCATAAACTGGTCGCGGCTTACGGTGCTACCGGGCAGTTCTACACCCAGATCAAGAACGGCGCGCCGTTCGAGGTGTTCCTCAGCGCCGATGACACTACCCCGCAGAAGCTCGAAAGCGAAGGCCAGACGGTCAAGGGGTCGCGCTTTACCTACGCCGTCGGCACCCTTGCGCTGTGGTCGGCAACAGCAGGCTACGTGGACGCCAAAGGTGAAGTGCTCAAGCACAATCAATTCAAGCACCTGTCCATCGCCAACCCCAAAGCCGCGCCCTATGGCCTGGCCGCCACCCAGGTACTGGCCAAGCAAGGTTTGACCGCGAAGGTCAAGGACAAGCTCGTCGAAGGCCAGAACATCACCCAGGCCTATCAGTTCGTGTCCACCGGGAATGCCGAGCTGGGCTTTGTCGCCTTGTCGCAGATCTATAAAGACGGCAAAGTCACCAGCGGTTCGGCGTGGATTGTTCCGGCATCGATGCATGACCCGATCAAACAGGACGCCGTGATCCTCAACAAAGGCAAGGACAGCGCCGCTGCCAAGGCGCTGGTTGAGTACCTGAAAGGCCCGAAAGCCGCTGCCATCATCAAATCCCACGGCTACGAGCTGTAAATGCCCCTGTCGAGTGCTGACTTTTCCGCGATCTGGTTGACCATCAAACTGGCGTCACTGACTACTGTGATCCTGTTGATCATCGGCACTCCGATAGCCCTGTGGCTGTCGCGCACCACCTCATGGTGGCGCGGCCCCATCGGCGCAGTGGTCGCATTACCGTTGGTGCTGCCGCCAACGGTCATCGGTTTCTACTTGCTGTTGACGATGGGCCCCAACGGTTACTTCGGCCAGTTCACCCAATGGCTGGGCCTGGGCACGCTTACATTCAGTTTTGCCGGGCTGGTGATCGGCTCGGTGATCTATTCCATGCCGTTCGTGGTGCAGCCGTTGCAGAACGCCTTTTCCGCCATCGGCACACGCCCATTGGAAGTAGCCGCGACCTTGCGCGCCAATCCGTGGGACACGTTTTTTACAGTGATCCTGCCCCTGGCACGTCCGGGTTTTATCACCGCGTCGATCCTCGGCTTTGCCCATACCGTCGGCGAGTTCGGCGTGGTGTTGATGATCGGCGGCAATATCCCGGACAAGACCCGAGTAGTCTCGGTGCAAATATACGACCACGTCGAAGCCATGGAATATGCCCAGGCCCATTGGTTGGCCGGCGCCATGGTGGTGTTCGCGTTCCTCGTATTGCTGGCGTTGTACTCCAGCCGCAAAACCGGGATGGGCTGGAGCTGATCGTGGATGATTGATATACGTCTGAACTTGAAATATTCCGCCTTCGCGCTGGACGTGGACCTGCAATTGCCGGGGCGTGGGGTGACCGCGTTATATGGGCAGTCCGGCTCCGGCAAGACCACTTGCCTGCGCTGTATCGCCGGCTTGGAGCGCGCCGAGGAGGGTTTTGTACAGATCAATGATGAGGTCTGGCAAGACAGCCGCAACGGGCTGTTCGTACCACCGCATAAACGTGCCTTGGGGTATGTATTCCAAGAGGCAAGCCTGTTTGCTCACCTGTCGGTGCGGGCCAATCTGGAGTTCGGCCTCAAGCGCATCCCGCGCGCGCAACGGCGTGTGGATATGGCCCAGGCCACCGAGCTGCTGGGCATCGGTCACCTGCTTGAGCGTCACCCACAACACCTGTCCGGGGGCGAGCGTCAGCGCATCGGTATCGCCAGGGCCTTGCTCACCAGCCCCAGGCTGTTACTGATGGATGAACCGCTGGCCGCCTTGGACAGCAAACGCAAGAACGAGATCCTGCCGTACCTGGAGCGCCTGCACGACGAGCTGGATATCCCGGTGCTCTACGTCAGCCATGCCCAGGATGAAGTCGCGCGCCTGGCCGACCATATCGTCCTGCTCAGCGACGGCAAGGCCCTGGCCAGCGGCCCCATCGGCGAAACCCTGGCGCGCCTCGATTTGCCCCTGGCCCTGGGCGACGATGCCGGCGTGGTGATCGCCGGCAGCGTCATTGCCTACGACGCGCACTATCAGTTGCTCACCCTGCAACTGCCTGACTGCCTATTGCAGATTCGCGTGGCCCATGCGCCGGTGGCGGTGGGTAAACCGTTGCGGGTCAAGATCCAGGCACGGGATGTGAGCCTCAACCTGCAAGCGGACGAACACAGCAGCATCCTCAATCGTTTGCCCGTGACCGTCATCCAGGACATGGGGGCGGATAACAGCGCCCATGTCCTGGTACGCCTGGATGCCGGCGGCACACCATTGCTGGCACGTATCACGCGTTTCTCCCGCGACCAGCTGCAACTGCATCCGGGCCAGGTGCTGTGGGCGCAAATCAAGGCGGTGGCGGTGCTGGCTTAAGCAATTGGCACGACCGCAAAACGCTGCGGTCAATCAGACATACCGGCCTGATTTGTTGCCAAGGAACCCGCACCATGCCCGACTCTTCGTTGCCCGCCGACCTGCCCCGTGACCTGCATTATGTGGATGACACCCAGCCTGGAATCCGCCGTAAAAAGCTGCGGGGCAAGTTTCAATACCTGGACGCAAAAGGCCAGCGCATTACCGATGCTGATGAAATAAAACGTCTGAACGCGCTGGCGGTACCGCCCGCCTACACCGATGTGTGGATCTGCGCCGACCCGCGCGGCCATCTGCAAGCCACCGGCCGCGACGCCCGTGGCCGCAAGCAATACCGTTACCACCCACGCTGGCGCGAAGTGCGTGACAGCGACAAGTATTCGCGGTTGCAGGCATTCGGCAGCGCCTTGCCAAAATTGCGCAAACAGCTGGAAGCCCAAATCGCCGAGCCCGGCTTTACCCGCGAAAAGGTGCTGGCCACGGTGGTGACGTTGCTGGACGCCACGCTGATCCGCGTCGGCAATACCCAATACGCCCGCGAGAATAAATCCTACGGCCTGACCACCCTGCGCAATCGCCATGTGGACATCAAGGGCAGCGAAATCCAGTTTCAGTTTCGCGGCAAAAGCGGTGTCGAGCACCAAGTGAGCGTCAAGGACCGACGCCTGGCCCGCGTGGTCAAGCGCTGCATGGAATTGCCCGGGCAGAACCTGTTCCAGTACCTGGACGAAGACGGTGAACGCCACACCGTCAGTTCCCATGACGTCAACGCTTACCTGCACGAACTCACCGGCGAAGACTTCACCGCCAAGGACTACCGCACCTGGGCGGGCACGGCGATGGCATTGGCGGTGTTGCGCGAGTTGGCGTGGCAGCCGGAGTCAGACGCCAAGCGGCACGTGGTAGGAATGGTCAAGGACGTGGCCAGGCAGTTGGGCAACACGCCCGCCGTGTGCCGCAAGTGCTACATCCACCCCGCGGTGCTTGAGCATTTCAGCCTCGGCGAACTGTCCAAACTGCCCAAGCCACGAGTGCGCAAGGGTCTGAAAGCCGAGGAAGTCGCCCTGGCGATGTTCCTGGAGAAGCTGGCCGAAGACTTGCCGCACAAAGCCAAGGTGGGTTAGCCTTTGCGCCCCTTCTGATTTACGGGACGAGCGCCGACGTGAACAACTAAGCCTTCCAGAATGTATCCGCAACGAGCCGCCTGGCGCGCTTGTTGGCCTGTTCGACATTTTTTTGGAGGTGCTGATGACTGACGTCAACCGGCTGCCCGTTCTTGTTTCCCTGCAACATGTGTCTTTCCAGTTCGCCAATGGCGAAACCTTGCTGGAGGACGTGAACCTGTCCATTGATCGCACCCACACCGGCATCGTCGGGCGCAATGGCCGTGGCAAAAGTATCCTGGCGAAGTTGATGGCCGGCATCCTGCAACCGTCTTCAGGCACATTGAAAAGACCACTCAGCCTGATCTATGTGCCCCAGGCGTTGACGATTCAAGCGGGAGAAACTGTCGCCCATATCACCGGCACCGCCCCTGCCCTGGCCGCCCTGGAGCGTATGGCACGCGGCGACGGCCGCCAGGGCGATCTGGAACTGATCGATGATCGCTGGGACCTCGCAGAGCGCCTACGCCTGGCATTGGATGCCGCAGGCTTGCCAACACTCACCGCCGACACCCAGGCCGACCGACTCAGCGGCGGCCAACTGGCCAGGGTCGCGCTGATCGGAGCGCTGTTGGCGGCGCCGCAGTTGTTGATTCTGGACGAACCCAGCAACCACCTCGACAGCGCCGGGCGCGAGTGGCTGTTGCGCGAACTGGCTGATTGGCGCGGCGGCCTGGTGGTGGTCAGCCATGACCGCCAATTACTCGACACCATGGCGCGCATCATCGAATTATCGCCCCTTGGCGTTCAGGTGTATGGCGGCAACTACGCTGCCTATCGACAGCAACGCGATACCCAACAGCACGCCGCTATCGCCGCATGGGAACATGCGCGCCAGGAACGTAGCCGTGAGCGTCGGCGCTTGCAAAAAGACCATGACAGCCTCCAGCGCCATGCTGCGCGCTCACGCAAGCAGGCCGAGACCGCCAACGTCGACCGTTTTACCAAGGCCCGCTGGAAAAGCGCAGCCAAGGAAGTCGTCAGCACGGTGCGCAGTGCCCACCACGATCACAAACACCAACTCGACGCCCAGGTGCGCCAAGCCTACGCGCGCGTAGTGGATGAGACGCCGACCCTGCTCGCCTTGCCAGGCTCGGCAGTACCCAACGGCCGGCAGGTCCTGACTCTGGAACGTGCGCAATTGCCCTGGCTCGACCCCAAGGCGTCGGGCACCTACCTGACGATCAGCCTGTCGGGGGCCGCACGCGTTGCCGTACGCGGGCCGAACGGTTGCGGTAAATCCACCCTGCTCAAATTACTCGCAGGCCAGTGGCAGGCGATCAGTGGCGGGTGCACAGTGGCGGTGCCCAGCGCTTATATCGATCAGCAGTTGGCGTTGCTGGATGACCGGTGCAGCGTTGTCGAGCAGCTCAACCTGCTCGACACGCCGTTGGCCGAAGCCGAACTGCGCACGCGCCTGGCGCTGCTGCAGCTGGATGCTTCGCGGGTCACGCGGCCGACCGGGCAACTCAGCGGTGGCGAGCGCTTGAAAGCCGCCATGGCCGTTGCCTTGTGGCGTGATACACCAGCGCAATTGTTGCTCCTGGATGAACCCACCAACCACTTGGACCTGGAGTCGGTGCTTGCCTTTGAGCAGGCCTTGAAGGGATTTACCGGCGCGATGCTGGCCGTGTCACACGACCCTGCATTCTTGCAGGCGATCGAGCCGACTCATCATCTGACCTGGCACCCCACAGGCTGGCAACTGGAACGTGCCTGAAGTCATTGCGCATACACGCAAAGCGTCCTACGGTAGTGGCCGAATAATCTCATCGTGGAACCCAGCCCCATGCTGCCTTCGTCCCGCAAGCCTTACACCAATGCCACGCTCGCCCATCGCCAGCGCTGGCGTGGCCGCGTGGGCTTGATGCTGGTGGCCTGCCTGTCGGTGCTGGCGGGCATGACCGATGCCATTGGCTTTATGGCCAGCGGCGATTTCGTCTCGTTCATGAGCGGCAACACCACGCGCCTGGCGGTGGCCATCAGCGCGGGTGACCTGGGGCTCACCGGGCGTCTGGTGTTGCTGGTTGCCACCTTTGTGGTCGGTAATGCCTTGGGTGTGGTGGTCAGCCGTTTCAGCAAGCGCCACGCACTGCCGTTGTTGCTGTGCATCGGCGCCTTGCTCTGCGGCGCGGCGCTGTTGCCGGCGACCGACACCTTGCCCGCGTTGCTCGCGGCAATTATTGCCATGGGCATGCTCAACGCGGCGGTCGAAGAAGTGAACGGATTACCCGTGGGGCTCACTTACGTCACCGGGGCGCTCTCACGCTTTGGTCGCGGGCTGGGGCGCTGGGTAATGGGCGAGCGTCGCAATGGTTGGCGCGTGCAATTGATTCCGTGGGCCGGAATGTTTGTCGGTGCCGTGATCGGCGCACTGCTGGAGCAGCAAATGGGACTGCGCGCACTGTGGGTCAGTGGTGCATTGGCGGGGTTATTGGGGCTGGTGACATTGATGATTCCGCGGCGCTGGCACTTGGGTTTTATGCCGCGTTGAGGCTGAACAAAGAGGTGCTCGCTCGACGTTTAAGCCTCGACATCCGTGTACCGGTAAAGAGCCATAACGTCGAGCGAGCGATTGAATCATAAGGCAATGCCCGGCGGCTGTCCCGCCAGGCGTTTCGGAATCGGGTCAAGGCAAGGTATTACAGACAAGTGGCAAGCGCTGCCAGGCGACGTTTGGCTGGCATGTTGTCCTCCACGGCATAGTATTTGACGGTAGAACCCGCCCCTGTGCTTTGTATGTCAACAAAGTAGTCGCCGGCCGTGGTGTAGACGGTGTAGCCACCTGCCTCGGTGGGCTCCTTGAAACCGCCGGCATCAACGCCGAACACGCGCTCATCCTGCCAGCCGAACTGAATGCACTGGGCGACCACCAGGGTGGCCTTGTCCGATGCCAGGGTTTTATAGGGGCTGCCTGCACGCGCCTCTTTCATCTTCGAGCCCGCGCAACCGGCCAGTGCGGCCAGTACCAATGCGCCGATTACCATCTTGAACATGCCTGTGCTTCCTTGGAAAAACCGTGACTCTACCACTGTGCCGCGGCCAACTGACGCGCCCATGAACTTTGTTTCACTGTGACGGGCCAACCCGCCGTCTATAGTGGCCAAGCTCATTTTTTGGAAGTCTCCCTTCTGCCCGCCCTCCCGCGGGCTTTTTTTTGCCCTGGCGTCAGAACCACCAGCGAAACAGATAGAACAGCGCCATGCTCAACAGCACAGTGATCAGCACACTGCGCGTCCAGAACATCAAGGCCACGGCGCAGATACCTGCGAGCAAGTAAGGGTTGCTCGGGCTCAGGTTGAGCCGGTGATCTGCCAGGAAAATAATCGGCCCGCAGATCGCCGTAAGCATCCCCGGCACGGCAAAGCCCAGGAACTCACGGGCGCCACGATTAAGCCTCACCGGCAAACGTGGCTCGATAAACAGGTAGCGGTTGAAAAACACCACAAGGCCCATGGCCACAATCATCAGGTAAATCATCGCTGCCCAACTCCCAATCGCTTGCAGGCAAAACCTGCGCTCATCCCCAGTACACCCGAGACCACTACCGCCGACTCCCAGTGCAAATAACTCAACCACACCGAACACAGCAGCGAGATCGCGAGGCACACCACGGTCGGCACATCGCGCACCACCGGAGTGATCAGGGCGATAAAGGTTGCGGCAATGGAAAACTCCAGCCCCAGCTGATCAAGGCCCGGAATGCTTTTGCCCAACACAATGCCGGCCAGGGTGAAGAGGTTCCAGATGATGTAAAACGTCAGGCCGACGCCCAATGCGTACCAGCGATTGAAGGTCTGGCGGTCATAGTGGTTGACCAGGGCAAAGAATTCATCGGTCAGCAGGAAACCCAGGCTCATGCGCCACCGGACATTGAGCGACGACAGCGTGGGACGCATGTGCATGCCATAGAGCAGATGCTGGGAGGTCAGTAACAAAGTGGTGAGTACGATGGATATCAGGCTGGCACCGCTCTTGACCATGCCGATGGCCACCAACTGCGCCGCACCGGCAAACACGATGGCAGACAAGCCTTGGGCTTGCAGCGGGGTAAATTGCGCATCGATGGCCATGGAGCCGGCGAGCAACCCCCACGGGGCGCAGGCAAGAGACAAGGGAATAACGGCGATGGCGCCGCGAGTGAAGGCGTAATGAGGTAATGCAGTGGGCATGGAAACGGCTCATCGACGGACAGTCGATAAGCATGCCAGTGCAATCAGGGGCTTGTCTTGAACGATCTTGCTCAGGCGAGCCTCACCGAAACCTGCTCCACCGAATCCCGCGCTTCACGCAGTTCGTACGCGTCCTGGTTCAGCCGGTGGATGGTGTTGAGCAGGCGCTGGCGCAGCACTTCGTCACCGAGTTTTTCCACGGCGCGCATCAGGTCGAACGCCGCGGTTTCGTTATTTTCCGCGACGGAATCCAGGGTCTTGCGCAGGTTGCGAGTGGCACGGGTCACGCGGGTTCTTCCTTCATCAGCAATGAGCAGGCACTGTAGGACCTTTGTGTTTCATTTTAATTTCAAACAGTTGTGGCTGTTTCACGGGCATTTGATCCACATCAACTGAAACAGGATTTGACCGAAACATATGGAAATACGTATATTAGAATAACCATATATGGATACCCTGATCATGTCGGATCTCCTCTCTCCTCCCACCCTGTTCAAGTGCCTGGCTGATGCCACCCGCGCTCGGATGACCCTATTGATCCTGCGCGAAGGCGAACTTTGCGTATGCGAACTGATCCATGCCTTGGACGATAGCCAGCCGAAGATCTCCCGTCATCTGGCGCAACTGCGCAGTTGCGGGCTGCTGCTGGACCGCCGTCAAGGGCAATGGATCTACTACCGCATCAACCCGGCACTGCCCGCCTGGGTCACACAGGTGTTGGACACCACCCTGCAAGCCAACCAGCCATGGTTGCAGAACGACGCGCTGCGTCTGGATGCAATGGGCGACAGACCACAACGGGCCAGCACCTGCTGCTGAGCCATCGGAGCGTTTATTCATGCTTGTCGCAATTGCGATTTTCCTCGTCACCATCGTACTGGTCATCTGGCAGCCCAAGGGCCTTGGCGTGGGCTGGAGTGCCAGCCTGGGCGCGATCCTGGCCCTGGGTTGCGGGGTGATCAGCCTGGCGGACATCCCGGTGGTGTGGCACATCATCTGGAATGCCACCGGTACCTTCGTCGCACTGATCATCATCAGCCTGTTGCTGGACGAAGCCGGCTTCTTTGCCTGGACAGCCCTGCATGTGGCGCGTTGGGGGCGTGGCCGCGGACGGCGGTTGTTTGCCTATATGGTGCTGCTGGGTGCGCTGGTGTCGGCGCTGTTTGCCAATGACGGTGCGGCGTTGATTCTCACGCCCATCGTGATGTCGATGCTGCTGGCCCTGCGTTTTTCACCGGCAGCGACCCTAGCATTCGTCATGGGCGCGGGGTTTATCGCCGATACGGCGAGCCTGCCATTGGTGGTATCGAACCTGGTAAACATCGTCTCGGCTGATTATTTCAAGATCGGCTTCAACGAATATGCCGCCGTGATGGTGCCGGTGAACCTGGTCAGCGTGGCCGCGACCCTGGCAGTGCTGCTGTGGTTTTTCCGCCGGGACATTCCCCAGACCTACGACCCGGCCGACCTGGAAGACCCCGCCAGTGCCATCCACGACCCCGCGACGTTCCGCGCCGGTTGGTGGGTACTGGGTATTCTGCTCATCGGCTGTTTCGCCCTGGAACCTCTGGGCATTCCCATCAGTGCGATTTCCGCCGTCTGCGCCGTACTGCTGCTGGTGATTGCCGCCAAGGGCCACAAGATTTCCACACGTAAAGTCCTCAAGGAAGCGCCCTGGCAGATCGTGATCTTTTCCCTGGGCATGTACCTGGTGGTGTATGGGCTGCGTAACGCCGGCCTGACCGACTACCTGGCCACCTGGCTCGACACTTTCGCCACCTATGGTGTGTGGGGCGCGGCTATGGGCACCGGGGTGCTGACGGCGCTGCTCTCATCGGCGATGAATAACCTGCCGACGGTGCTGATCGGCGCACTCTCCATCGAGTCCAGCCATGCTGTGGGCGTGGTCAAGGACGCAATGATCTACGCCAATGTGATCGGCAGCGACCTGGGCCCGAAAATCACCCCCATAGGCAGTTTGGCCACCTTGCTGTGGCTGCATATCCTGGCACGCAAAGGCATCACTATCACTTGGGGTTACTACTTCAAGGTCGGAATCGTGCTGACTTTGCCGGTGCTGTTGATCACCCTCGCTGCCCTCGCCTTGCGCCTGAGCGTTTAAAGGAGCCTGCAATGAAAGTGCTTTTCATGTGTACCGCTAACAGTTGTCGCAGTATTTTGTCCGAAGCCATGTTCAATCATATGGCGCCTGAGGGCTTCGAAGCGATCAGCTCCGGCAGTTTCCCCAAGGGCCAGGTTTTGCCCCGCAGCCTGAGCACGCTGCAGGCAGCCGGCATCAGCACCGAAGGTTTGTACAGCAAGGGCAATGACGCCTTTGAAGGCAGCCCGCCGGATGTGGTCATCACGGTGTGCGACAACGCGGCCGGGGAAGCTTGCCCTGTGTATTTCGGTGCGGCGGTGAAGGCGCATTGGGGGTTGCAGGACCCTTCCCACGTGCAGGGTGATGAAGCCCAGGTAGACGCTGCATTCAAGGCCACCCTCGACATTATTGCCGCTCGCTGCGAGGCGTTTTTTGCGCTGCCATTTGCCAGCCTCGGCGCGGATGAATTGAAGGTTGAACTTGAGCGTATAGCCTCAATGTGGGAGGGGGCTTGCTCCCGATAGCGGAGGGTCAGCTACAGATGAGCTGACTGACACACTGCTATCGGGGGCAAGCCCCCTCCCACATTTGGATCGTGGACCATTAAAATCTGCATGGTTTCTTAACCCTGCGCTGACGTATGCTTTCGCACTTTCCTGAAAGGACACGGGCATGCTGTCGATCTTTGTCTATGCGCTGGTATTCGGTTTTGTGTTTTGCCTGTCTCCTGGCGCGGTGCTGGCAGAGACCCTGCGTCGCGGCTTGCTGCATGGTTTCACACCGGCCCTGATGGTGCAGTTTGGTTCCCTCGTAGGCGATGCAGTCTGGGCAGTGATCGGCCTCACCGGTATCGCACTGCTGATTCAGCATGATGCGGTGCGAGTGCCACTGACGATCTTCTGCGCGCTGTACCTGGCCTGGCTGGGCATCCGCAGCCTGATTGATGCCTGGCAGTTACCCGCAACCGACAACGTCCCTGCCAGCTCAGGCAAAAATGCGTTGGCCGTAGGCGCGGCGATCTCCCTGGCCAACCCGAAGAATATTGTCTACTGGGGCGCCCTGGGCAGCGCCCTGTCCGGCATCGTCGGCGCAACCCCCAGCCAGGGGCAGACCCTGATGTTTTTTGCCGGATTCATGCTGGCGTCGGTGCTCTCGTGTTTTCTCACCGCCGCGTTGGTGAATCTGCTGCGCAAGAACGCATCACCGACCTGGCAACGCGTGAGTTATGCGGCGTGCGGTTTAGTATTGATCTATCTGGCGATACTCGCCGCGCAAGGTATATAAAGTTATCTGGCCAGTCACTTGCACATGCCTCTTGTCTGAACAAACTCTGAACGCGGACTAATTTAGTTAATCATGCGTTGACATTCTGTAACGCTCTGAGTAGATTGCCCGTGCCCGCAACTGGGGCCTTTTTTAAACCTCACAAAAGAAGCCAATGGACACAGTATCTAGTCGCTGTCCGAGCACTGCATTTGCGGGCATCGGGCGCCAAACCCAGAATATGACAGGACTCGCCTTCCAGGTCCGGTAAGCTGCGCTAGAGCTCGATGCTCCACCGTAACTGCCTCACCGGTCGCGTGTCCGGTCCCGAGGTGTGTTATGACCTTCCAACTCATTGCTTTACCCGATGTACCTACACTGGCCGCAGCCTTGCGCGCCAAGCTGTGCCGCGAGCCCGTGGGCTTCAGGCCAACCCGCCCGGCCTTTGCTGCACCCTCCTCCCAAGTACGCCCGGTACCGCCGCTGGCGCACTGGCGTATCTGCCCTGACAGCGGCCAACTGGTGCAGCACTGGGATCACGCCGACCCTCAAGACCCACAGAGACCCAAGGTTTCCCGCCTGGCGCAAGCCAGCTTGATGCTCGGTCTTTACGTGAGCGCTCGCGCCGCCTGACCTGGCTGGAAACAACAACTTTCTTATTGACGCCCTGGAGTTCTTTATGAACAAGTCCAGTAGGAGCCCGCTGCGCGCAAGTTAATTAATGCGCTGTTAGCGGGCATTGTAGAAGTTACCTGAACACTTTATTTAAACCGATCGCGAAGTCCGCGGCTCGGCATGCTTTCGCTCGCCTGTATGCAGGTAAGTACCGGGTATGTTTTGTCGAGAATTGGCGACAGGAGTACAGACAATGAGCGCCGTAAAAAACACGCCTCTGCACAAGAAAAATGGCACCGCTGCCGACACCAAGCTGTCGATGCGCGCCGCCCGTGAAGCCCAGAATGGCCTGGCGGCCACCCTCGCCAATGTACGAGCCACCCAGGACGGCCTGACCGAACTGGACGCCTCAGCGCGTCTGCAACGGGAAGGCTATAACGAAGTCGCCCATGACAAGCCGCCACACGCCATCGTCCAGTTCCTGCAGGCACTGAACAACCCGTTCATCTACGTGCTGTTGACCCTGGGCGGCATCAGCTTTGTCACCGACTATTGGTTGCCACTGCAGGCGGGTGAAGAAGTCGATCTGACCAAAGTCATCATCATCATGACCATGGTGTTGCTCAGCAGCCTGCTGCGCTTCTGGCAGGAACACCGCTCGGCCAAATCCGCCGAGGCCCTGAAGGCGATGGTACGCACCACCGCCACCGTGCTACGTCGCGAACAGGTCGGCGCCCAGCCCACTTTGCGCGAAGTGCCGATGCGCGATCTGGTGGCCGGCGACATCGTGCAGTTGTCGGCCGGCGACATGATCCCCGCCGACATCCGCCTGATCGAGTCACGCGACCTATTTATCAGCCAGGCCGTGCTGACCGGTGAAGCCTTGCCGGTGGAGAAGTACGACACCCTGGGCGATGTCACGCAAAAATCCGCCTCCAACCTCGCCGCCGACCAAGGCAATCTGCTGGACCTGCCGAACATCTGCTTTATGGGCACTAACGTGGTGAGCGGCCGCGCCAAGGCGGTGGTGGTGGCTACCGGACCGCGCACTTACTTCGGCTCCCTGGCCAAGGCGATTGTCGGCTCGCGGGTGCAAACCGCCTTCGACCGTGGCGTGAACAGTGTCAGTTGGCTGCTGATCCGCTTCATGTTGGTGATGGTGCCGATCGTGTTCTTCCTCAATGGCTTCTCCAAGGGGGACTGGGGCGATGCCTTCCTGTTTGCCCTGGCGGTAGCCGTCGGCCTGACCCCGGAAATGCTGCCGATGATCGTCAGTGCCAACCTGGCCAAAGGCGCTACAGCCATGGCCAAGCGCAAAGTGGTGGTCAAGCGCCTCAACGCGATCCAGAACTTCGGTTCAATGGATGTGCTGTGCACCGACAAGACCGGCACCCTGACCCAGGACAAGATCATCCTTGAGCATCACGTCAACGCCTTCGGCCAGCGCGACGACGCGGTGCTGTCCCTGGCCTGGCTCAACAGCTTTCACCAGAGCGGCATGAAGAACCTGATGGACCAGGCCGTGGTGCAGTTCTCGGCGCAAAACCCCAAGTTCCAGGTGCCATTTGCCTACAGCAAGGTCGATGAATTGCCCTTCGACTTTGTACGCCGTCGCCTGTCGATCGTGGTCAAGGATGCCGCCGGTGACCAGTTGCTGGTGTGCAAAGGGGCCGTGGAAGAGATGCTGAGCATTTCAACCCACACCCTGGAAGACGGCGCCGCCGTACCCCTGGACGATCGCCGTCGCGAGGCACTGCTGGCGATTGCCAACGACTACAACGAAGACGGTTTCCGGGTACTGGTGGTCGCAACCCGCCATATCCCCAAGGCATTGGCGCGTCAGCAATACACCACTGCCGATGAACGCAACCTCGTGATCCAGGGCTTCCTGACCTTCCTCGACCCGCCGAAGGAAACCGCGGGCCCGGCAATTGCCGCGCTGCAACAGATTGGCGTGGCGGTCAAAGTGTTGACCGGCGACAACGCGGTGGTCACCAGCAAGATCTGCCGCCAGGTTGGCCTCGAACCCGGCCAGCCGCTGCTGGGCGTGGAAATCGAAGCCATGGACGACGCCACCCTGCTGCGCCGCGTGGAAGAACGCACGGTGTTCGCCAAGCTGACACCGCTGCAAAAATCCCGTGTGCTCAAGGCGCTGCAAGCCAACGGCCATACGGTGGGCTTTCTCGGCGACGGCATCAACGATGCACCGGCGCTACGGGATGCCGACGTGGGTATTTCGGTGGACAGCGGCACGGATATCGCCAAGGAGTCGGCCGACATCATCCTGCTGGAAAAGAGCCTGATGGTGCTGGAAGAAGGCGTGCTCAAGGGCCGCGAAACCTTCGGCAATATCATGAAGTACCTGAACATGACCGCCAGCTCCAACTTCGGCAACGTGTTCTCGGTGCTGGTAGCCAGTGCGTTCATTCCGTTCATGCCGATGCTGGCGATCCACCTGCTGCTGCAGAACCTGATGTACGACATCTCCCAATTGGCTCTGCCGTGGGACAAGATGGACAAGGAGTACCTGGCCAAACCGCGCAAGTGGGATGCAAAAAATATCGGCCGCTTCATGATCTGGATCGGGCCGACCTCATCAATCTTCGACATCACCACCTTTGCCCTGATGTGGTACGTGTTCTCGGCCAACAGTGTGGAAATGCAGACGCTGTTCCAGTCCGGTTGGTTTATCGAAGGGCTGCTTTCGCAAACCCTGGTGGTGCATATGCTGCGCACCCGCAAGATTCCGTTCTTCCAGAGCACGGCCGCATGGCCGGTGTTGATGATGACCTGCATTGTGATCGCCTTGGGCATCTACGTGCCGTTCTCGCCGCTAGGCACCCTGGTGGGTCTGCAACCGCTGCCGATGGCGTACTTCCCATGGCTGGTAGGCACCCTGCTGGCTTACTGCTGCGTCGCTCAACTGATGAAAACGATCTACATCCGCCGCTTCAAGCAGTGGTACTGATCCCCCGCCATTCAAACGGTGGTGGTCGCCCGGCCGCCACCGCGCAATACAAGGATGCTCCCTATGCGCGTCTTGATCTGTGCAGGTCGTCATTACGCCGACACCAAAAAGTCCCGCCACGTGCTGGACGCTTACCACCGCCTGCACCCAGTGCAGGTGTTGATCCACGGCGGCAACCAGTTCCTCGGCAGCGAGATCGAGGAATGGGCGCGGGAAATCGGTATAGACGTGGTGCGCTACCCACCCAATTGGCAGCGCCACGGCAAGCAGGCGGAACGCCAGCGCAACCACTTCATGCTGGCCGACAGCCGCCCCGACCTGATCATCGCCCTGCCCGGCGGTGACGATACCTCGGAGTTGGTCTGCCAGGCCAAAGCCAGCGGCATTTCGGTGCTGACCGTAGAAAGCTGAATTCAAGCGAGGTGCACCATGCACACCCCACACAACCCGAAGCACCCGGACGGGTTTGCCAAATATCGCGCGCGCCATTTGCGCAGGGCGCGTCCCACCCTGCTGCTCTTGCCACCGGCCAAGCGCCGCGCCTTGCAGCGCAACCTGATCTTTATCGGCGTGACGCTGGGCACGCTGTTAATCCTCGCCCTGGTTTCCAAGGCGAATGCTGCCGGCGGCGCCTACGTGGTGGATGATGGCGCGATCAATGCGCCAGGCGAATGCAACATCGATGCCTGGCACACCGCCAATCGGCACGCAGGCAGTACGCACAACGAAACCTTGTCCCCGGCCTGCACGTTCAGTGGTATGCCATGGGTGCAGTGGGGCGCGGCGTTATCGCGGGCCACTGACGCGGGAAAGGGCGAAACGCAAGTCAGCCCACAGGTGAAGGCGCAGTTGTTGTCGCGAGAAGACTTGGGGCTGGAGCTGGCAATCGCCGCCGGGGCGCACATTGCCCTCGATCGTCAGCACGCATTCGACGGCGCTGACTTCAACCTGCCGTTAACGTGGCAGGCCATGGATGCATTGCGCCTGAACCTGAATGCCGGCTGGAACCATGCCTATAACGACGGCGCGCAACAGCACCGCCTGACCTGGGGCATGGGTTTCGAATACCAGCTTGCGCAGGTGTTGACGTTGATTGGCGAACGCTATGGCCAGGAAGGCGGTGAACAAGCATGGCAGGCGGGGCCGAGATTCCACGTCGGCAAGTTTGTCGACGTGGACCTGGTGGTCGGGCGCAGTTTGACTGGGGACCGTGCCCAGTGGCTGACCACTGGGGCTACTTTCAGGTTCTAGGCCTTGGCCTGTTGCTCCAGGTGTACCTGCAACTGGGGGTCGATTTGCAGCTGCCCGGCCAGATCGTCCAGGTAGTTGCGCTCGGCGTCCTGCTGATCATTAACCAGCAGGACGCTGGCCAGGTAAATCTCCGAAGCGATTGCTGGGTCCTTGGCATATTCAGCGAAATCTGCGGCATCCAGTGGCTTGGCGACTTCGGCGTCGAGCCACTGCTGCAGTTGTGGATCGTCGGTATGACGGCCGATCTCGGTAGAGATCATCTTTTTCTCTTGCTCATCGATCCTGCCGTCCGCCTTGGCTGCTGCGATCATTGCACGCAGTACGCCGTGGCTATGGGCTTCGGCTTCAGGCCCTTCAAGCTGGTCAACGGTCTGGATGGCTTGCTGCGGCGCAGTCGCCTGCTGACGTTGCCACGCTTGATACGCCTGGAAGGCGGCCATGCCGAGGGATGCCAGCGCCGCGTAATTCATTCCGCCGCTGCTACGCGTCTGGGTCGTGCCGCCTGCCGGAGCGCCGCCCAACAAGCCACCCAGGCCACCCAGTAAACCACCCAAGCCGCCACCGGCTGATGCATTGCCGGTACCGGCGTTTTTCAACAAACCTCCAAGCAATCCGCCCAGGCCGCCGCCCGAAGCGCCGCCGCCTTGCTGCCCTGCTCGCCACAGTTGTTCCAGTAGATCGCTGGTATTCATGGTGTCGCCCTCCCGGGGCGCAATAATGGCGTTTATCAAACATAGTTCGCCTGCGATGGAACACCATGACCGCCGGGCGGGCAAGCTTTATGATGTCGCCACCATGCCGTCAAGGGAGAACCGCGGTGAACCGCATCGAGCATATTGGGTTGATGGCCCACTACAATCAATGGATGAACCGTAAGGTCTACGCCGCCGCCGGCACCTTGACCGACGCGGAGTTGACGGTGGATCGCCAGGCGTTTTTCGGCTCGATCCTCGGCACCTTGAACCACCTGATGCTGGGCGACACAGTCTGGCTCAAGCGCTTTGCCGAACATCCGGCGGGCTTTCGCGCGTTGGCACCGTTGAGTGACATCCCTACACCGGTGGATCTCAAGCAATTGGCCTTTGCCAACTTGAGTGAACTGTCAGCCCATCGCGCCTGGCTGGATCAATTGATCATTGATTGGGCCAACACGCTGCAGGAGTCTCATCTGGACCAGCGCCTGCGCTACCACAACATGCGCGGCGTGGCAGGCGAGAAGCCCTTCTTCAGCCTGCTGGTGCACTTTTTCAACCACCAGACCCACCACCGGGGCCAGGTGACAACACTGCTGACCCAGGCTGGCGTGGACGTGGGTACTACCGACCTGCTGGCACTGATTGACTGAACGCGGGCACAGCGCATTACACAAATCTTGTGGGAGCGGGCTTGCTCGCGAATGCGGTACGTCAGGCACTGAGCCAGTTACTGAAGCACCGCTTTCCCGAGCAAGCCCTCTCCTTTACTTCACCTTGCTGCTCAACGTTTCCACACTGCGCTTCAAATCATCCAGGCCGCGCTTGAGGCCGGCGATTTCGTCTTTCTGCCGATCTAACGTATTTTTCTGCTCATCCACCGTGCGCTTGAGACTCGACAACTGGCTATCACTGCTGCTGGAACTCGACCCGTCTTTACGCTTGAACTCGTCAAATGCACGGTCTTGGCCATCCACTTTAGTTTTCAGGCTTTGCAGCTCGCTTTCGCTACGCTTTTGCGCCGCTTGCAACGCCTCGATATCGCCGACGGAAATACTCGACGACTTCAACACATAGGTATTGCCCGCCTCTACCGAGGCGCCCGTCAATCTGTCTGTCGACGATGCACTGAACTCTCCCCACCGCACCGCACTCGCCGCCTGCGCCGGGCCAGCTATCGCCGCACCCAACAGCCCCACCACGCCTGCAGCCATCATCCAAGAACGCCTACGGACACTGAGCATCAACTGACTCCTTTGCGATTTGCCGGGATGGCATGTCGCTATGACTGTCATTTATGAGGCGTGTTCCTGCGGCGCAAGCATTCATCAGGACTTAACCCAAAGGCCCTGTAGATCACTGATCTGCCACGCTTTTTCATCGGTATCTTTATGCAGGAAAGCGCGCTTCGAGGTTGCGCCGAAGCGACAGGATCTATATATTCCCAACCCTGCTACACCGCGCTACCGCCCGAATGGCGAAACTGGTAGACGCATGGGACTTAAAATCCCCCGCTCGTAAGGGCGTCCCGGTTCGATTCCGGGTTCGGGCACCATAGATATCAAGGGCTTGCCAGGGAAACCTGAGCAGGCCCTTATCTTTTCAGCTCCGCAATTCTCTCTAAGCTCTACGAAAACCAACTGGCTCTAGAAACTTCCATCATTGAGTTGCCGAGCCGGGTGGAAGCAGCGAGGGCTAAAGTGCTTATTTACTCCAGATTGAATACTAGGCAATGGGCCTATGCGAAAGAACTCGAGTGAATAACAACTATTTCAAAATCTTATTTAACCATTCGTCAGAATCGACGCGTTGGCAAGGTAATGACACCTTGCATTTCCCGCCTGTAGGCTTGACTGCGGAAGCAGGTAGAACAATATACATGCAACAAATTACATTTTACTTGGAGTCCAGCATTGAGCTGGACTCCAGTATCAATTGAATATGGCGCCAGCGAGTTAACCTAACTACGGATTTTCTGTAGCAGTGGCAAGTCTGCAGCTTTATTTTAAATAGGGAGCCAACTCATGGAATTTAAAATCCAAAAGGAATGCAAATATGGCTATCACAATCACAAACGGCGCAAGCAGAATTGTCAAGGTTGCAGTAAGTGCATGGCATACTGATACAAACCCCAGTGAGGACTACTACCCAATAGAGCAAGGTAATAGCGACACGTGGACGCGTAGCGATTCAAGAGGCTATTTAATGGTCGTCCAAGGTCTAGCAAAGACAAACGAGTACTACATTTCCTCCAGCAGCAAAATCGTTATCGAGGATGACCGTGTCAAAGATCACGGCCAATCTATTAGCCCACTAACGTCTGTAAATGCCTGATGTGTGTCGGTAAACGCATGTAGAGGTCACTCAAAACAGGAGACGGCCGAGAAAATTCATGCCCGGGCCGGAGTTGCCAACCCGACACATTAGTAAGTATTGGCACGTCCTCTTCAGTATTTTGGAGCTTCTATAGTTCCCCAATCTACGGGGTTTTTAAGAGTGGAGGCCAAGTTTTTTTGCAAGAGCAATCTACGGGCGAGTGAGATCAAATCGTTCGTTCGCTTTCGTTGTTATCTCGAAGCGAGAGCAATGCCAGGCAGAAGACAGCTGCATGACCGATCTCTACACACTGACCAGCTAACTGACCGAGTCAGCATGAGAGGGGATCTGACCGTGATCAATATATTGAGGACGAGCCATCAATAGGCCACCACACTACTTAACCGCCTCTTGGATGCACCTTGAGAACCGTGAATTACCGCCCCGCAATAAAATCAGTCAATTGACTCACCAACCCAAGGTGTTTTAATAATTTTTAAGAATATATCAACAAGTTATATACCATATTTAATTTTTAAATAACACTAAACCCATAAGTCCTTTATAAATGACTACCACAACAAGAAGGCAACGAAAACGTGATAAGCATATAACACTTCAAATCAATGGACACGAAGGAATGTACTCGTATGACTATCTTGGCGAAAAATCTTGTTAGCCCACTCACCACTTCGGCGCAGCTGCGAACAAGTGAAGATTACCAGGCACTCTATAATTTTTCACACACCTATGATCGAGGAGGATTTAATTCCTCACAGGGCAAGCCGTCTTACACTATTGCGCAGGCCGCGGATGAAATAACTCGAGGAGGTTACTATTGGGGTGACAACGACCACAATGGGAAATACAACTTCACCTACAGCTTTCTGACTTCAGAAAGTCAAGCATACGCCTCCGAGAATGTTTCTGGCTTCAGCGCATTCAACGCTCAACAGAGATCCCAGGCAGCCCTTTCGTTCCAATCCTGGTCGGACGTCGCCAACATTTCATTCATCGAATCCAGAAGCGGAGGCGACGCACATATATCACTGGGTAATTATAGTAACGACCTGCAGCATGGAGGTGCCAGGTCGGCTTTCGCCTTTTACCCTAATAACAGCGGAAATAGCGATGCGTTGTTTTATACCAATCAAAACTATCAAGAAAATTTAACACCGGCAAACGGCAATTACGGTCGTCAAACCTTGACCCATGAAATTGGTCACACGCTTGGACTGCAGCACCCAGGTTCGTACGACGCCAGTGTGGGTCAACCGTCGTATTCGGATGCGAAATATGCCGAAGATACACATGCTTACTCCGTGATGAGTTACTGGAGCGAGAGCAACACCAACCAGAACTTCAGTAAAGGTGGTGTCGAAGCCTATGCTGCCGGCCCGCTGATCGACGACATCGCCGCGATCCAGAAGCTCTACGGTGCCAACTACAGCACTCGCGCCGGTGACACGACCTACGGGTTCAACTCCAATACCGGGCGTGATTTCTACAGTGCCAGCTCCAATACCGACAAGCTGGTGTTCTCGATATGGGACGGTGGCGGCAACGACACCCTGGACTTCTCTGGCTTCACTCAAAACCAGAAGATCAACCTCACTGCCACCTCGTTCTCCGATGTTGGCGGCCTGGTCGGCAACGTGTCGATCGCCAAGGGCGTCACCGTCGAAAACGCCTTTGGTGGCGCCGGCAACGACCTGATCATTGGTAACCAAGTCGCCAACCTCATCAAAGGCGGGGCCGGTAACGACCTCATCTACGGCGGTGGCGGCGCAGACCAATTGTGGGGCGGCGCCGGCAGCGACACGTTCGTGTACGGTGCCAGTTCCGATTCCAAACCAGGGGCTGCGGACAAGATCTTTGACTTCACCTCGGGCTCCGACAAGATCGACCTGTCGGGCATTACCAAAGGTGCGGGCTTGAGCTTCGTCAATGCATTTACCGGCCATGCCGGCGATGCTGTGCTGAACTATGCCTCGGGTACCAACCTGGGCACCTTGGCTGTGGACTTCTCCGGGCACGGCGTGGCGGATTTCCTCGTCACCACCGTTGGCCAGGCAGCCGTCAGCGACATCGTGGCGTGATACAAAGCGCGGCGCTTCGTGCGCCGCGCTCAGTGATTGGAAAGGAGCTCACGATCAAATACTCAGTTCTACCCATGCAGCTGCGCCCCACTATTGCTGCAATGTGGAGCGGCTGCACTTCTCCCTAGTTGATTTCGGTTACGAAATTTTCGCGAGAGCGCCGTACTTTTTTCAGGTTTACCAGCCAGTCAGACTCTGCTGCCCGATACCCCAAAGGCAGGAGCACCACACTGCGCAGATGCCTGGTTCCCAGTCCCAGAATCTCATCGACAGCCGATGGGTCGAACCCTTCCATGGGCGTCGCATCGACTTGCTCGGATGCCGCGGCGATTAAAGCCGAGCCCAGGCCGATATAGGCTTGGCGCGCAGCCGCTTGATAGTTGGCCTCCTGTCCACGCTCGGCGACTATACCAAGGAGCATTTGACGGTAGTCTTCCCAACCCTGGTTGACAGTAGCTCGTACCGTATTGGTCAGGTCAAACATCATGTTGACACGCTCAGGCGTGATGTCATCCCAGGCGGCGAACACCAGTAAATGAGAGCAGTCGGTCACCTGGGACTGATTCCAGCTGACCGCCTTAATCTTTTCGCGAATTTGCGGATTGGTCACCACCAGCAATTCAAATGGCTGGAGCCCGCTCGACGTCGCCGTCAGTCGTACCGCCTCCAGGATTCGCTCCAGCTTTTCAGCAGGTATTGTCTTGGACGAATCGTAACTTTTCGTCGCATAACGCCAATTCAGCAACTCGGTTATTTTGCTCATTCTTCACATTCCACGTAGGTCAACGGTGTTTATCCAGCCCAATCCGATTACCTTCCGGATTACGCTGCGGCTTATACTGCGGATTAAAGTCAACTTGAAGGTCAAGCAAAAAATGAAGATAGGCGAGATTGCGCGACGTACCGGCCTTGCTGCTTCAGCAATACGCTACTACGAGGAGCAAGGCCTGCTGGACGCCCCCACGCGCGACATGAACAACTATCGCTATTACAGCGAGTCCACCATTAAACGCCTGGAAGTCGTGATCCACGCGCAAAGGCTGGGGTTTTCCCTCGACACCATTCGTGGCCTTTTCCTTCATGACGGGAGCTGCTCCAAATCCCTCACTCTGGAACAGATCAATGTACGTCTGGAGGAGATACAGCAAATCGAAGCCACACTAAAAGTGCAGCGTGAGGAGTTGTTGATGCTGCAACAAACCCTTGAAGAAAGCCTTCGTACTGGCATCGCACCGGGATTGGATTGCCCGCGCAGCGCTGAGCGATCAAGGCCTGATCGAGCCGTAGTCATGCGAAGCAAGCACATGATGGCTACCGGCAAGTGAGGAAAACGCGATACTGCGGGATATAGATTGCTATAAAACGATAAGCAAGAAAAAACCCCACAGCATCAGCGATCCTGTGAGGTTTTACCGCCAACTGTACCGATGCCGCATCAAACCACGCTGATCATCTCTGCGCTCAGCTGTGCCGCATTGAACCCCACCAGGGTGACACTGCTGTCCCCCGCCAGAATCACGCTGTCACTGCCGTTCTGGGTGGTGGACCCGATTACAGCATCGGCGCTCGCAAACAACGACTTGGCGAACACCAGCAGATCATGCCCGTTCTGATGGATGTTGAAGTCGCTGATCACGTCGTGGCCGAACCCGCGCTGATCGAACACAAACAAGTCGCTGCCCACGCCACCACTGAGCTGGTCATTGCCCTGCCCGCCGATCAAAACATCATTACCGCTGGCGCCATACAGCGAGTCGTTACCCATGCCGCCCAGCAACGTGTCGTTGCCGTCACCGCCGTGCAGCAGGTCATTGCCGGCGCCACCGTCGAGCCGATCATTGCCGTTCTGGCCGAATATCAGGTCGCGTGCTGCAGTGCCTTTCAGGGTGTCGGCCAGTTGGCTACCTTCAATGGATCTGGCGTAAGCCTTGTCGGCGCCGAACAGGCCATCGAAATCCAGCTTGCCGTTGGTGACCGTATAAGACGGCGTCAGCGTCTGCCCGATACCGCTGAAGATGCCACCGATAACAGGCAGTTGACCGAGCGTGTTGGCAAGGCCCGTTTCGAACTCGACATGCTCTACGCCATGCAGTTCTTTAAGGCCGTATTGGCCGCTGCTATCGTTCAAAAACAACGTACCGTCGCTCAGTTTCACGGCTTCGTAGGCGGACGCCGTACCTTTGAGAAAGACTTTGTCATCGCCTGCACCGCCAGCAACGATATCGGTACCGGTACTGACCCGGAAACTGTCGTTACCACTGAACCCGTCGAGGAAGTCATCGCTGCGACCATCCTGCAGCTTGTCTGCACTGTCGGTGCCCAGCAGGAAGGCCGGTGTACCGTAATGGTTGGAGGTGGCGGTCTGTTTGTCGCTGACCCAGGTGAAGCTGCGGCTGATCGCGTCGAGGTTGCTGATCACGATGGTGCTATCGCGCTCGATGTAATCGTAGAACGTCGACTGGGCGATGCGCTGGATGGGGTTGATAAAAATACCTTCGAGGTGCGCGGCCCATCCTGACAAGTTGGCGATGGAAAACGGACCGTTGGGCCAGGTTGGCAGGGCGTAGATCGTATCGAACAGCACAATATTGTCGGTCGTCGAGGTGTAACTGGCGTCACTCCCCTGAAGAGCGTCGATGATGGCGCTTCCCACGTTGGTTTCCTGACCGGTGAGGCGGTGCACCACATCGTTTTCAAAACCGAAGTTGTAGATTCCGTCGCTGTTGCTGGACTTGGGTGACTCCATGCCAAAGTAGTCCGAATCCTTGAAGAAACCGTCTGCCAGCGTGTCTTTGCCGATATACATACTGTTAGTGACTGAACCACCCTGGCTGTAGCCGGTTACCAGCACATCCTTGCCGCTCAGGTTGTGGCCTATCGCGTAATCCTTGATTGAATTGAGCAGGTACTCATAGCCGTTGATATACGAGTTATCGATCATGGCCGGCCAGCCCAGCAGATCAGTCAGGGAGTTGGTGCCGGCAATGGAAAACCCCATTTTCAGCAATTGACCACTGTCATCGTATTGACCAAACACCCTGGCCTGGGAACCGAACACGCCATCGCCGGTGAAGCTTCCGGTGATATCGGTGTGACTGCTATCAACGCTCAGTTCATTGGCGCCGATTTCACGCCAGCCTTTGGGCAATGCAAAGGTGTTGCCCTCCCCCAGTACCGCACCTGGAAGGTTGTAGAGCGCGCCTACGGTCGCGACACCGCTGGTGTAAGTGGCGAGGTTCCAGGCATCTGAAATCAGCACACGGGCATCTTGACCCTTGTAATCGAATATAGCCATGTCAGTACTCCTTGAGCCCAGCGATCAACACCGAAGTCGACGGTAATAACTGATACGTCGGGCTAAACAATATGCATTGAAGTTGTTGTTGTGCATTCTGTTCAGGCTGCTTCTTTTCTTAATATCGACTTTTACCATTAAGGAAGCTTGTCAACATTAGCGTAGAAACATTGCCGTACATCGACCGACTATCGGATTGTAAGGAGCTGTTATTAAGCACCCATACAAAAAAAGCGCCGGGAGCGCTATTTAACAAACAATAAGTGGGCGTTTGTTTTTTACGTGACTAATGGGTCAGGACTAATTAAACCCGCCGCGCGCGTTATGGATGACTTACTCAACCCAATAACGATCCAATATCAAATAGCGATGCAGATAACACTCGCCCTCAGGAAGAAAAAACTTCAGCACCTTGTCGCGCCGGCTTTTGATATCGGGGCACTTGCTGCCTGGCCAATTGCGCCTGCACGCCCGCGACAGCTTCAAGTACTCTCTGCGCCCACTGCCCATCCTGCGGGTCAACCACGACCACACGAAAGCCATGTTCATGACCTTCTATGCGCACGCCCTCGGAATCATCCACGTGTAAATCGATATCGAAGGCCGACGGAAGCTTTGACGGCGTGTTCAACAGCCCGCGCGCGTTGAGGGCTTGGTTATGCACGACGCTGTTCACCACGCCATCGACGCGTATGCCGTACAGCATCAGCCAACGCCTGATATACGAAGGCGCCCGGCCTGACGAGGTGTAAACCCAGATGCTGCACCCCTGGCGCCGTAGCTCCCGGGTCAGGGAGCGGGTGCCGACACGCAGCGGCTCGCCCCACCAGCGATGGACGCAGGCCGGCAACCAGCTGCTTTCCACGGGGGAATGATCAAGTTGGCAGGCCAGGGTGTCGTCGATATCAAACGAGATCCGTACGCGTGGTCGGGTGAGCAGACGCGTGGACAGGGCTTGAACGAGTAGGTTGGCGGACGTTCGGCATTTGCCCGCAAAGGTTTGATACCTGCTCATCATTGGCCTCCCTGATAGATTGGTTGCGGTGCGTCGCTCAAGAAAAACACACCCGGATCAGGCGCTTGTTCCTCCAGGAACGCGGCGTACTTTTTCTTGATCTTGGGCAATTCATACAGGGCCTTCACCCCATGTTTGGCCGAGTTGCGGATCACCGAGGAGGGGTTGAAGTAGCCTTCGGCGTTTTCGAGTGTCAGCACGAACGGCGGCAACCCTGCACGCATCAGCAGGTAGCTGACGATCAGCGAGCCACTGCGGTTATTACCTTCGATGAACAATTGCGGTTTGCTGAGGATGCGTACATACACACCTGCTGCACGCTTCCACACCGATTCACTGCGGTAGGCGCAGTACCAATTGAACAAGTCCTTGATGCCACCCTCAACGTTGTTGAAGAAGTGCTCCTCGGTTGCGGCCAGGTGTTGCGCGTATTCCAGGCGGCGTGCCGGATCTCGACCACAGAGCACCGTGGCGTTGATCTCCAGCATCAGGTCAAGGTGGTGCAGATCAAACAGGTCCACGCCCTGGGCGACGTAGTCGTCAACCAGCGCATAACCTGCAAGCACATTCTCCAACACCTCGTCCGTCAGCGGGTCCCGCGGCTCGGTAAACTGCGTGCTGAGCTGGGCAAAGCGGCTCTGCACCTTACGCAGGGCGCGTTCAATCGCTGGCAAATCTAGACGATGCGTTACAGGCATTGGCATTCCCGAGAAGACGTTGGCGCAGGTGCGGCTGTTATCGAACATGGATGGTTCAGCTGAACTTGCCGCTGATGTAATCCTCGGTCATCTGCTCACGCGGGCTGCCGAAAATCTGCGCAGTCGGGCCCATTTCCACCAGGTAGCCAGTGCGCGTGCCTTGGGAAATATCCACCGAGAAAAACGCCGTGGTGTCTGCTACCCGGATGGCCTGCTGCATGTTGTGGGTCACCAGTGCGATGGTGTAGTCCTTCTTCAATTCCACCATCAGCTCCTCCACCCGGCGGGTCGCGATAGGGTCGAGAGCCGAACACGGCTCATCGAGCAACAGCACTTCCGGCTCGGTGGCGATGGCGCGGGCGATACACAACCGCTGCTGCTGACCACCAGAGAGCGACAAGCCACTGACCTTGAGCTTGTCCTTGACCTCATCCCACAGCGCCGCGCCTTGCAGGGCGTGCTTGACGCGGTCGCCCAGGTCGCCTTTGTAGCGGTTCAGGCGCAGGCCGAACGCGACGTTGTCGAAGATGCTCATGGAAAACGGGTTGGGCTGCTGGAACACCATGCCGATATAGCGGCGTACCACCACCGGGTCGACGCCCTTGCCATACACGTCCTGGCCGAGGAAATGCACGTGGCCCTCGAAGCGAAAGCCCTTCACCAAATCGTTCATGCGGTTGAGGCTGCGCAGCACAGTACTTTTGCCGCAGCCCGACGGGCCGATAAACCCGGTGATCTTGTTTTTTTCAATCGGCACATGGCTGTCACGCACCGCCATGAAGTTGCCGTAGAAAATCCTGTCCAGCTTGCAGTCCATGACTACAGGCGACTGGGTGACAAACGGAGCGGCTATTTGCGCAGTTGAGACGTTCAAAATTCAGATGCTCCCGTTCTTAATACTTGGGCTTGCCGAAGATACGGCTGACAATATTGACAACCAGCACAATCATCACCAACACCAACGAGGCCGCCCAGGCGAGCTCAAGCTGGTTGTCGAACGGCATGCCGGAGAAGTTGTAGATCAGCACCGCCAGCGAGGCCGTGGGGTTCATGACCGCGAGGTCGCCGTCGTGGTAGATCCAGTAGTTGCTGAACAGCGCGGTAAACAGCAGCGGCGCGGTTTCACCGGCAGCCCGGGCCACGGCGAGCATCACGCCGGTGAGGATCGCCGGCAGGCCGGTCGGCAAGATGATTTTCCAAATCACCTGCGAGCGCGTGCAGCCCATGCCGTAGGCGGCGTCCTTCATGATCTTGGGCACCATGCGCATCGACTCTTCGGCGGTGAGCACCACGATCGGCAGCATCAGTACCGCCAGGGCTACACCGCCCGCCGGCGCCGAGTAAGTACCGGTGGTCATGACCACCAGGGCGTAGGCGAACACCCCGGCCAGGATCGACGGCAGGCCCGTGAGCATCTTTGCGGCAAAGCGCGCAGTGTTCGCCAATTTGCTGTCCGGCCCCAGTTCGGCCAGGAAGATCGCCGCCATGATGCCGACCGGCACCGCGATGGCAGCAGCAATGCCGACCATCACAAAGGTGCCTGCCATGGCGTTGCCGAAACCGCCGCCGGTTTCGAAGCCGGTGGGCGGCAGTTCGGTAAACACTTCCAGGCTCAGGCGTGCGCCACCACGGGTGATCAGCATGTAGAGCACGGAAATCAGCGGCACACTGGCCAGCAGCGCGCCCAGCCAGACCAGCGTTGTCAACACCAGGCTGCGCAGGGCGCGGCCTTCGAACTTGCGCTGCAGGCTGGGCACCGCGGTGATTGGGGACGTGAGGTCAGTCATTGTTTAGTACCGCGCTGGGCGTAGAGCATGATCATGGAACCGATGACGTTCACCAGCAGCGTGATAAACATCAGCACGAGCGCGGCGTACATCAACACCTCGATCTCATTCGGCCCGGCTTCGGGAAAGTTCAGCGCCAACAAGGCCGCCAAGGTATTGGCCGGCGCAAACAGCGACAGTGAGATGTTGTTGGCGTTGCCCACCAACATCGCCAGCGCCATGGTTTCACCCAGCGCGCGGCCGAGGCCGAGCACCAGCGAACCGAAAATACCGGTGGCGGCAGAAGGCACCATCACCTTGAGAATCGCCTCCCAATGGGTAGTCCCCATACCGTAGGCAGCCTGCTTGGTTTTCATCGGCACGCTGGTCAGGGCGTCCTGGGACACGGCGGCAATCGTCGGCAGAATCATGATCGCCAATACCAGCGCCGCAGGCAGCAACCCTGGCCCGCTCAAGGAGGTGCCGAAAAACGGGATCCAGCCCAGTTCACTGTTCAACCAGGTGGTCAGTGGCCGGATCGCCGGGATCACCACGTAGATGCCCCACAGGCCATACACCACGCTGGGGATGGCCGCGAGCAATTCAACGATGGTGCGAAACACCGCCGCCAGCTTCGCCGGCAGGAAATCCTGAGTCAGGAAAATCGCCATGCTGACGCCGAAAACCCCTGCAATCAGCAGCGCAATCAGGGCGCTATAGAGCGTGCCCCAAATCGCTGGCAGGATCCCGTACTTGCCTTGGTTGACATCCCAGACACTGCCAAAAAGCACGTCGAAACCGTGCTTCTCCATGCCGGGAAGAGCCTTGCGTCCCACCTCGAATACCAAGGCTGCGACCAACGCCAGAATCAGTACCACCCCGATTCGCGCAAGCCCACGGAAGGTGCGATCGACCAGGAAGTCTTTTGCAGAGGGGGGTTGGCAGGCAGAATCCGGGTTAACCGGAACGACGAAAGGTTTGATCATGGGCGAATTCCGGAACAAGGGGGGAAACGCTCCCGGCCTGGCTGACAGCCCAGGCCAAGAGCGACCTCACGGGTGTTACTGGATGTTGGCGGAAGCTTTACGCACCTGATCGACCACCGATTGCGGCAGTGGGATGTAGCCCATCGAGTCGGCGATTTTCTGCCCCTCGGTCAAGCTGTATTCGACCATTTCGCGCATGGCCTTGGCCTTGGCCGGATTACCGTTGTCCTTGCGGAAGATCATCCAGGTGTAGGACGTGATCGGGTAGGACTTGGCACCGTCCGGATCCGGCAGCCAGGCCACCAGGCTTTCCGGCATTTTCACTGCTGCCAGGGCCTCGGCACCGCTCTCGGCGTTCGGTACCACGTACTGGCCGGCCTTGTTCTGCAACTGGGCGAAGTCGACCTTGGCCAGCTTGGCGAAGCCGTACTCAATGTAGCCAATCGCGCCTGGCGTCTGGCGTACGGTGGCGGTCACGCCATCGTTCTTGGGCGACTTGATGAATTTGTCGCTGGCTGGCCAGTTGACAGTGTTGCCCTCCCCCAGCGCCGTTTTGAATTCAGGATTGATGGTCGCCAAATGCTTGGTGAACACCGCCGTGGTGCCGCTGGAGTCTGCACGCACTACCACGGTGATCGGTGTGTCGGTCAGTTTCAGGTCCGGGTTGGCGGCGACTATCTGTGGGTCGTTCCACTTGGTGATCTTGCCCAGGAAGATATTGGAATAAACGTCGCGTGGCAGCTTGAGGCCCTTGGGGTTGCCCGGCAGGTTATACGCCAGCACGATTTCACCCGCGGTCATCGGCAGCAATTGCACGCCTTCGGCCACCTTGGCGATGTCTTCATCTTTCATGGCCGAATCACTGGCGGCGAAATCGACGGTTTTATTCAGGAAGTCCTGCACACCTGCGCCGCTGCCCTTGGATTGATAATCCACAGTGACGCCAGCGGTCTTCTTGCTGAAGTCCTTGAACCAGGTGAGGTAGATCGGTGCAGGGAAGCTGGCGCCGGAGCCGGTGAGACGCACGTTTTCGGCGGCGAAGGTCATGGAGGAGGCACACAGAGAAACCGTAACGGCCAGTGCTGCAGACTTCATCAAGCTTTTCATTAAAAGAACTCGTTGTGGTGACGGGCTCCCGAACTGTGCAGCAGGGTTGTTACATTTTTATGAAAATTGAGTGGCGAACCGGGGTTTTGTCCCTGTTTGCCGCTACAACGATGTATTTTCGGGCGATTGGTTAGTAACAAATTGCGTCTAAAATGCTGCGATCCCCTATGGCGGCATAGGTATCTACACATCTTTTGATACGGCGCTGTACCTGTGGCGAGGGAGCTTGCTCCCGCTGGCGGCCTCAGGGCCGACCCGGGTGCTGGGTCAGATCGAGTACATATCCGTTATTTAAGTAACGGCCACTATTGGTTCCGCTCTTACAGCGGCTCACTTTTGAAAAGCGCAAAAGTGAGCAAAACGCTCTTGCCCCACCACTCGGCACCTCCCTCAGGCTCGGTGTGCCCGTAATCCGACAGGGATTTGGGGGGCCGCCGCCCCGCGCCATCCATGGCGCGGGGCGGCTAAACCGGCATCCCTGCCGGTTTACCCCCAAACCCCTGTCGAATTCCGGCCAGCGTGGTTTAACGGGGCGCCTAAGATCAAAAGCAGATCAAGAGCAGCTCGCTTCGCATCGTGGTTACCGTAGGGGGCTGCAAACTGAAGTTGTGTAGATACCCATGCCTATGGCGAGGGCGCTTGTTCCTGCTGAGCTACGCAGCACCCCCGCCCCCGCAGGGCTCATGGCTGGCGACAAATCAAGGCGGCCCCCCTGATCTCGGCGCCATCGGCCGTTTCCTTGCCATCTGCCACAGCCATGCTGTCTGCCCCAAGAACCGCCGCCCGGTTGAGCGCCCGTCGCAAGGTGTCATCCGGCCCAGACCCCTGCACGGTGAACATTTCAATCAGTCGACACTGGTTCGAAGACGAGGCAGTGACCAGGTTGACGTTAAAACCGCGCTCGGTCAGTTGGGTGGAACACGCAGGCAATACGCTTACCGCCGCAAATGCCAGCGTTACCGGAAAAAGATTGTGCATAGCATGACTGCCTCTAAGTATTAAGCGCTAAAACGCCTGGAGGTAACGTAGCGTCAGTTGCGTTCCTTGGGCGCGATTTTCAGCGCCACTTTCAAAATACAGGTTCGCAAAGAATGTTCGCTTGCCTTGCTGATACATCACGCCGGGTCCTATGCCTACCACTTGCTCCCTGGAGTCCTGTTGCCGATGGCCATCGATACGGTCATCGCTGATCTGCTTGAGTTGATACCCCGCCACGCCGACCCGCCAGCGTTCGGCAACGGCGTAGGACACCGCGAGGTTACTGTGGATCGCTTGGCCCGGCTGGATACTGCTGGCGTTCAGGACCGAGGCCGGGTCGTGATTACGACTGGACCATGCGTAGTTGAAACGGCCGCTCACCTCCAGGCGATCGGTCAACTCCCAGGTAAATACGTAATGAGGGTTGAATACCCAGACATTGCTGCCGGTAATGATGCTTGAATTCTTGTCGTAAGAGCCGGTGGGCAATGAAAACACGAAGTTCAGGCGCTGCCAGTAAGGCCGACCGAAGAACGAAACAGGCGCCCACTGCAACAGAAACGGGCTGACGACCATGTCGCCCTGGCGGGTGCGGCGGCCCTCGGGGCCATGATCGATATCCAGTTCCAGGTTCACCAGCGGCAACAATACCTCAGCGCCGTAATTGGCCCCCAACAGCGTCTTGTCACTGAAGTAGGCCAAGTGCGGCAGCACCGTGGTGCTGTGCACCTGCTGGCGCCCGGGCAGCGAATGGCCGTGGGCATCGTAGGCCGAGTGACTGCGGTAGTACTGCACTGGCAACTCGAACAGCGCGCCGGGGCCGGCGACCCCGTCCATGAAACTGGCATTGCCCAAGGCCAGGGGCGGCAGGCTGACACTGTCCGCCTCGCTGGTGGCGCAGGCCAATGCCGAGCTGATGCCCAGAACCCGAATCCATTGTGTTTGACGCATACAGCACCTTCATTGACTGCCGATTAAAAAACGGCGAATGGGTAATCCACGATCACCCGGTACTCATCGGCATTCGAGTTGCCACGGGTATTGCCCGGCGCGGTATAGCCTTGGCCGGATCGATGCGCGGCCCAGCGCAATGTGACGTTCAAGCCCTTGGCCTTGCCGCCCGGCACCGCATAACGCAGGGCGACGTCGCGTTCCCAGTGGTGCGCATCCTTGCCCGCAGCGTTATAGATGTAGCCGTAGCCGGTGCTGTTGGGGTCGACTCGCGTGAGGTTCGCTTCACCCCGGGTGTAGGAGGTGCTGAGCTGAAAGTCCGGCGCGTTGATGAAGGCCAGGCTGGTCTGGTATTGGATCTTCCACGACTTTTCACCCGGGGCATTGAAGTCGGCGTATTGCTGGGAATTGTTCAGGTACATGAACGTGCGGTCGTCCTGCACGACGTAGTCGAACGGCGTGTCACCGTCGACCTTCTGCACACCGAGGGTCAGGCTCTGGCCTGCGCCGGACAGGGTCAGGCCGCCGGTGTAAGTATTGTTGTCGATGCGCCCCAAGTGGCTTTGGCCCTGGTCACGGGTCTTGAAGTAATGCACATACGGCGTCAGCGTGACCCCATGGTTCAACGTGAAGGGGTAGCTGACCCCAGCGTAATACTGGCTCCAGATATCGCTGAGCTGGCCGCCATACAGCGTCAGCGTAACCCCGCCCGGCGCACTGTAAACGCCGCCCAGCCAGCTCATGTGCGAACTCTCGCGCTCGGCCGCCACACCGGCCTTGTTGCCAGTGCCGTAACTGGTGGTCAGGTGGCTCTGGCCGCTCTGGTTGCGCAAGCGTGTGGAATCGACCCAGCCGGTATCGAGGGTCAGGTTTTGCAAGCTGTAGTTCTTCAGTGTCACACCGCGAAAAGTCTGCGGGACCACACGGCTCACTCCGCTGGCCACCAGTGGGTTATCCAGGTACTGGTCACCGGCCTGCACCAGGCTGCCAAAACCGCGCAGCTTGAGTGCCGCGCCCGCTGCAGAGAAGTCTGACTCCGGGGCCTTTTTCGAATCCAGCGGCAGCAAACCCGCCCCGCCACTGCCTCCACCGCCATCGAGCTTGAGACCATAGAACCCATGCACATCGACCCCCACACCAATCGGCGTGTCGGTGTAACCCGAGCGAAACGACAGGTACACACCTTGCACCCATTCACGCTGATCCAGGCGCGACGGCGTGTTGTGGTTATCGCGGCCCAGGTAGTAATTGCGCAGCAGCCCATTGAGGGACGAGCCGCCGACAAATCCCGGCGTCACCGCCAGTTCGGCTTTCTGTCGTTCATTGATACCGGTGCTGAGGTTATCCCGTTGGCCCAAGGAGTTATCGGCCTGCACGCCCGCCGCCGAGAGTGACACCGTGAGCGATATGGAGACACGCACGATCCGCTTGAAAATAGGCATCAGCGTTGCTCCTGTGGTTGTTCAATCACCGTCACGGTCGCCGTAGTGCCCGCGCGCAAGCGGCCCTATCCCAGGAGCAAGTGCAAGCTGCCAATACATCGTCAGCCTGCATTCCAGGCTTACTTGCCTTCAGTCAACGCGTTGTAGCTGGTGAACAGGTTGCGGTAGTCAGGGATGTGGTTGGAGAACAACGTCCCCAAGCCTTCGATATCGTTGCGCCAGTCGCGGTGCAACTCACAGGCCAGGCCGAACCAGGTCATCAGTTGCGCGCCGTTGGCCGACATGCGGGCCCAGGCCGATTGCTGGGTCAGCTCATTGAAGGTGCCGGAGGCATCGGTAACCACAAACACCTCGAAGCCTTCCGCCAGCGCCGACAGCGCCGGGAACGCCACGCACACTTCGGTCACCACGCCGGCAATGATCAGTTGCTTCTTGCCGGTGGCCTTGATGGCCTTGACGAAGTCTTCGTTGTCCCAGGCATTGATCTGCCCAGGACGGGCAATGTACGGAGCGTCCGGGAACAGCGCCTTGAGTTCCGGTACCAGCGGGCCATTGGGGCCGGTTTCGAAACTGGTGGTCAGGATGGTCGGCAGCTTGAAGTACTTGGCCAGGTCAGCCAGGGCCAGCACGTTGTTCTTGAACTTGTCCGGGTCGATGTCGCGGACCAATGACAGCAGGCCAGCCTGATGGTCGACCAACAACACAGCGGCGTTATCTTTGTCCAAGCGAACGTAAGGTGTAGACATCGTGATACTCCTGATAAAGAAGGTGACGCCCCGAGTGGGCGCCCGGTAAAGAACCCAGCGTGTTTACTTGCGCTGTGAGTCTAGTTCTTCGTGATTGTTTGCCACTTCCTGAGCCTTGATGTAGCTCTCGATCAGCAGTTGGTAGTGCGGCATCGCCTGGGTGTAGACGTTCGCCCACTCCTGGGCATCCGGGCGGTTCCAGGAACCTTGCAGCTCCGACAGCGTGCCCATGATGTCGATCGGCACTGCGCCGGCTTGGGCCAGGCGCGCGATGGTCAGGTCAGTGGCGAGCTTGGAGTGGTTGCCCGAAGCGTCGACCACCGCAAACACCTTGTAGCCTTCATGCACCGCCGCGATGGACGGAAACGCCAGGCATACGCTGGTCAGGGTGCCGGCGATCACCAGGGTTTTCTTGCCGGTGGCTTTGACGGCGGCGTGGAACTCAGGGTTGTCCCAGGCGTTGATTTCGCCGCGGCGGGCGACGTATTGGGCGTGCGGCGCAGCCTCGTGGATTTCCGGGATCAGCGGGCCATTGGGGCCTTGTGGAACCGAAGCGGTAGTGATGACCGGGATTTTCAACAGGGTCGCGGCCTTGGCCAGCGCGATAGCGTTGGCGCGCAATTGAGGAACATCAATGTCCTTGACGATCTGGAACAGACCACTCTGGTGGTCGATCAGCAACATGGCCGTGTCGGCGGGATCAATCGTCGGCTTTTGACCATTGAAGTTTGCAGCGTTACCTGATGCAGTCATTTGCATTTCCTCTTTGCTTGGATAAACCTCCCTGGAATGGTGTGCCGGAACAGTGCCCGGCAGTGTCTGCACTTCCTGTATAGACACGCTCCGACCGGTATCCACGACTTGCGCCTGTAGGACACCTGCGAAAAAACAATGGAGCCACCTTAATCATCAGGTTCAGGGTTAGGTAGTGGCTGAACCGGGCCGCTGCATCTCAAAAATGGAACGATGTGCCGCCCCTTCCACATTGGATCAGGCTCGCCTCAATGGCTGGTCATGCCAGCCATGTGCATCATCCAGCGCAAGCCACTCGCAAGGATGCCGAGGGCGAGCACGCTGGCGAACCAGATAGCGATCAGCCAGAACACCCGCTGGTACCAACGGCCAGCAGGCCGCGGCTTTTCACCCTTAGTGGTAGCCATCGCCAATCCTCACTTTGCCGCGGAATACGTAGTAGCTCCAGCAGGTGTACATCAGGATGATCGGCAGGATGAACAGCGTGCCGATCAGGATGAACAACTGGCTCGAAGGCGGCGATGCAGCGTCCCACAAGCTGATGGATGGCGGCACAATGTTCGGCCAGATGCTGAAGGCCAGCCCGATATACCCCAGGAACACCAGCATCAGGGTGAATACGAACGGCCAGTGCGAGTGGTGTTGGCGCAACGTTTTCAACAGCCCCACCAGTGCCAGTACGCCCAGCAGCATCAGGCCGCCAAACACCACAATGTGCGCCTGGGCAAACCAGCGCACGGCGATTTCCGGGTGCAGCCACGGCGTCCACACGCACAGCACCGCCACCACCGCCATCAGCGCGAAGGCCAGATAGCGGCTGAACAGGCGCATGCGCGATTCGAGCATGCCTTCGGTCTTGACCAGCAACCAGGTGCTGCCCAGCAACGCGTAGGCCACCACCAACCCAACCCCGCAGAACAGCGGGAATGGCGAGAGCCAGTCGAGGCTGCCCCCGGCAAACTGGCGATTGACCACCGCGATGCCGGCGATGTAGGTGCCGATCACCACGCCCTGGCAAAAGGTCGCCAGGAACGAGCCGCCGATAAACGCCATGTCCCAGATATGCCGCTTCTGCGGGCTGGCCTTGAAGCGGAATTCAAACGCCACGCCACGAAAGATCAGCCCGGCCAGCATGAAAATCAGCGGTAGGTACAACGCCTCCAGGATCACCGAGTACGCCAGCGGAAACGCCCCATACAACGCCGCGCCGCCGAGTACCAACCACGTCTCGTTACCGTCCCATACCGGCGCCACGGTGTTCATCATCACGTCGCGCTCCTGCTCGTCCGGGATCAGCGGAAACAGGATGCCCAGGCCCAAATCGAAGCCATCCATGATCACGTACATCATCACCCCGAAGGCAATGATCACGCCCCAGATCAACGACAGGTCTATACCTACAATGCCCATGTGCAATCCCTTTGATCAGTTGGTGTGGTCGCCGGACGCGAGCGTCTCGGTGACAGCGGACAGAGGACGGCGCGGTGTGCGTTCCTGGCCGGGGCCGCCCTGTGGCGGATGGTCGTGATGGGGCTGCGGGCCCTTGCGCACCAGCTTCATCATGTAGCCGATACCCACGGCAAATACCGAGAAGTAGATCAGCACAAACAACGCCAGGGAGATGCTCAGTTGCGTGACGCTGTGATTGGACGCCGCGTCTGCGGTACGCATCAGCCCGTAAACCACCCACGGCTGGCGCCCTACTTCAGTGGTGATCCAGCCGGCCAGCATGGCGATCAGCCCGGTCGGCCCCATGAACAGCACCAGGCGCAGGAATAACCGATTGCGATACAGCGCGCCGTTACGGCGCAACGCCAAGCCCAGTATCCCAGTGAGGATCATCAACATCCCCAGCCCGGCCATGATCCGGAAACTGAAGAAAATGATGCTCGAGTTCGGCCGGTCTTGCTTGGGGAAGCTCTTGAGCGCCGGGATCTGTTTGTCCAGGCTGTGGGTGAGGATCAGGCTGCCCAGGTACGGGACTTCTATCGCGTAGCGGGTCTTTTCGGCCTCCATGTCAGGGATACCGAACAGCACCAGCGGCGTCGCGCCGTTACCGACGTTTTCCCAATGCCCTTCAATCGCAGCAATTTTCGCCGGCTGGTGCTCCAGAGTGTTCAAACCATGGGCATCACCGACGACCGCCTGGATCGGAGCCACGATCAACGCCATCCACAACGCCATCGAGAGCATTTTACGCACTGCCGGGGTGTCGTTTTTACGCAGCAAGTGCCAGGCCGCCGATGAGCCGACGAAGAACGCCGTGGCAACAAAGGCAGCGATTGCCATATGCGCCAGGCGGAACGGGAACGACGGGTTGAAGACGATGGCGAACCAGTCCAGCGGCACCACCCGGCCATCCACGATGGAGAAGCCCTGGGGCGTTTGCATCCAGCTGTTGGACGCCAGGATCCAGAACGTCGAGATCAACGTCCCGATGGCGACCATCACCGTAGAAAAGAAGTGCAAACCGCGCCCTACCCGGTTCCAGCCAAACAGCATGACCCCGAGGAAACCCGCTTCCAGGAAGAACGCCGTCAGCACCTCATAGGTGAGCAACGGCCCGGTGATGCTGCCGGCAAAGTCCGAGAAGCGACTCCAATTGGTGCCGAACTCGTAGGCCATGACCAGGCCCGAGACCACGCCCATGCCGAAGTTGACGGCGAAGATCTTCGACCAGAAGTGATACAGGTCCTTGTAGACCGCGTTGTTGGTTCTCAGCCACAAGCCTTCGAGCACCGCCAGGAAACTGGCCAGGCCGATGGTGATAGCGGGGAAAATAATGTGAAACGAGACCGTGAAGGCGAATTGAATTCGCGCAAGGTCCAGCGCCTCGAAATTTAACATGGCAATACCCTTATTGAAACACGATGCTCACGCGCACCCGGCCCGGCGTGCCTCAGGCCTCGTGGCCTGGGGCAAACGGATGTGCAGTGATCAGGGAAAACCAGGGCGCCATACTGGCCGCCCCGGTACGACTCAAGCGCCGTGGGACTGGATCAGATTGCTGACCGGCGCGGGTTCAAGCCGGATGGCGATGAACTTCGACGTCGGGGTAAAGGTGCGGTCGCCATAGCTTTCCAGCGGCACCAACGGGTTGGTTTCGGGGTAATAGGCGGCGGCCTGCCCGGCGGGAATGTCATAGGCGATCAAGGTGAAGCCGCTGACCCGACGCTCACGGCCATCGCCCCACAGCGAGACCATGTCGACTTTCTGCCCCGGCTCGTAGCCCAGTTTGCGGATGTCCTGTTCATTGACGAACACCACATCGCGCATGCCATAGACGCCGCGATAGCGGTCATCGAGCCCGTACAGGGTGGTGTTGTACTGGTCGTGGGAACGCATGGTCTGCAGGATCAGCTCCGGCTTGACGTCCAGGTTGCGCACGCCTTCGCTGACCAGGTGCGCCGGCAACACGCTGGAGACAAACTGGGCTTTGCCGCTGTTGGTTTTCCAGATGCGTCGCGCTGCGTCGTTGCCCAGATGAAAGCCGCCCGGGTGCAGCAGTTTGGTGTTGAAGTCCTTGAAGCCGGGAATGGTGTCGGCAATCAAGTCGCGGATGCGGCCGTAGTCGGCCACCGTCCACAGCCAGTCAATCGGGTGATTGCCCAGGGTCGCATTGGCGATCCCGGCAATGATTGCCGGTTCCGAACGCATCAGCGGCGATTTGGGTTTCAGCTGGCCGTGGGAGATGTGCACCATGCTGAAGGTGTCTTCAACGGTCACGCCTTGCGGGCCTTGTTCCTGGATGTCGATATCGGTGCGGCCCAGGCACGGCAGGATCAAGGCTTCGCGCCCCGTCACCAGATGGCTACGGTTGAGCTTGGTGGCGATATGCACGGTGAGGTCGCACTTGCGCAGTGCCGCGTGGGTGCGCGGGGTGTCCGGCGTGGCTTGGGCAAAATTGCCGCCCAGGCCGATGAAGACCTTGGCGCGCCCTTCTTCCATGGCCGCAATCGCCATGACCGTGTTGTGACCATGGCGGCGCGGGACCTTGAAGTCAAAGCGTGCTTCCAATGCGTTGATCAATTCCGGCGGCGCCAGTTCGTTGATGCCCATGGTGCGGTCGCCCTGCACGTTGCTGTGGCCACGCACGGGCGATAGCCCCGCCCCTGGCCGGCCGATATTGCCGCGCAACAGTTGCACGTTGATGATTTCCTGCACGGTCAGCACCGAGTGTGTGTGCTGGGTCACGCCCATCGCCCAGCACATGATCACCCGCTTGGCGCGTCGGTACATGCGTGCGGCCAGCTCGATATCCTCAAGGCTCAGGCCCGATTGCGCGACGATATGCTCCCATGAGGTGGCGTCCACTTGCGCCAGATAGTGCTCCAGGCCCGAGGTGTGCTGGGCAATGAAAGCGCGGTCGAAGACTGCCTCGCCATCGTTCTCCAGGGCTTCACGTTCCCATTTGAGCAGGAACTTGGCGATACCACGAAAGGCCGCCATGTCGCCGCCCAAGGCCGGGCGAAAGTACGCCGACGAGGTAGGTTCGGAACCGTTGGTGAGCATCTCCAGGGGATGCTGCGGGTGTTGGAAACGCTCCAGCCCACGCTCCTTGAGCGGGTTGAAACAGATCACCTGGGCTCCGCGCTTTACCGCCTCGCGCAGCGGTTCGAGCATACGTGGGTGGTTGGTGCCGGGGTTCTGGCCGATGACGAAAATCGCGTCGGCTTCTTCCAGGTCATCGAAGGTCACCGTGCCTTTGCCCACGCCAACACTGTCGTCCATGCCCAGGCCGCTGGCTTCGTGGCACATGTTCGAACAGTCGGGAAAGTTGTTGGTGCCGTAGGCGCGAACGAACAGCTGATACAAATAAGCCGCCTCGTTACTGGCGCGGCCCGAGGTATAGAACTCGGCCTGGTCCGGCGACTCCAGTTCGTTTAGGTGCTTGGCGATCAGGGCAAAGGCATCATCCCAAGTGATTTCGACATAACGGTCCAGGGAGTCGTCATAGCGCATCGGGTGTGTCAGGCGGCCCTGGTATTCGAGCCAATAGTCACTTTGCGCTGCCAGCGACGACACCGTGTATTTGTTGAAGAACGCCGGATTGACCAGGCGCCCGGTGGCTTCCCAGTTGACCGCCTTGGCGCCGTTCTCGCAGAACTTGACCATGCCGCTTTCCGGCGACTCGCCCCAGGCGCAACCGGGGCAGTCGAAACCGCCGTTCTGGTTGGTCTTGAGCATCGCACGAATGTTCTTGAGCGCGTTTTCACTGCCCAGCCAGTTTTTCGTCACCGCGATCAGCGCGCCCCAACCGGCGGCGGCCCCCTTGTACGGTTTATAACGTTCAACTTCGCTCATGATGTTTCTCCAGGACTTCACGCATAGGCAGCGCCTAACTTAAAGCCTTTATTGATGGTTATTTTCAGGCATTGCAGAACGCAAACAGTGTTTGCACCGATCTTTCCACGGTCTAGAAATCGGTTTACATATTCAGGCTAGGCCCTGCAAAAACATCTGTCTAATCACAAATAACGACCACGCCATCGACACCATCTATCAAGATTAAAATCTTTATTTTTCATAGTGATACGAACCTGGAAAGCCCCAATAAAATCGTTATAGATTTCATCGATCACTCAGTTGTTAATAGTGATTAGACGCCCTTGAAAAACAACTTTAGGCTTGAATCAAATAAGGCTCCCATCTCTGTCGAGCGCTCAAAAACAACGCCATGGCTACGCTCTTATTGAGTCGCAGCCGGAGGTTTCCATGACCGATAAAATCCTGATGGATAGTTTTTCTCGCCGGGTCGACTATCTCAGAATGTCGGTGACCGACCGCTGCGATTTCCGTTGTGTGTATTGCATGGCCGAGGACATGCAGTTCCTGCCGCGCCAACGCATCCTCACACTGGAAGAGCTGTATCAACTGGCTGAAAGCTTCGTCTCCCTGGGCACTCGCAAAATTCGCCTGACCGGCGGCGAGCCGCTGATTCGCCCAGGTGTGGTTGACCTGTGCCAGCGCATCGCCGCCCTCCCCGGCCTGCGCGAGCTGTGCATGACCACCAACGGCTCGCAGTTGGGCAAGCTCGCAGCCCCCTTGTTCGACGCCGGCCTCAAGCGCCTGAATATCAGCCTCGACAGCCTTGATCCCCAGCGCTTTCGCGAACTGACGCGCACCGGCGACCTAGCCAAAGTCATCGCCGGTATTGACGCTGCGAATGCTGCGGGTTTTCAACACACCAAACTCAATTGCGTGGTGATGAAAGGCCGCAACGATCACGAGATCAACGACCTGGTAGCGTTCGCCATCGAGCGCGGCGTGGATATCAGCTTTATCGAGGAAATGCCCCTGGGCGTGATCAGCGAACACAGCCGTGCCGAGGCTTTCTATTCCAGCGCGCAAGTGCGCGAGCGCATCGCCGAACGCTACACCCTGATCGACTCGGCCGAATCGACCCAGGGCCCTTCACGCTACTGGCGCCTGGCCGAAGCACCGCATATTCGCCTGGGCTTTATTTCCCCCCACAGCCACAACTTCTGCGGCACCTGCAACCGCGTGCGGCTGACCGTTGAAGGCCGCTTGCTGCTGTGCCTGGGCAACGAGCATTCGGTCGACCTCAAGGAGGTGCTGCGCCGTTACCTGGGTGAACCGCAACGGCTGGAGCACGCCATTCTCGAGTCGATGAAGATCAAGCCGTACCGACACAACTTCGAGCTCAACGATGACGTGCAGGTGGTGCGTTTCATGAACATGACCGGCGGCTAGCTGGCCGGCTTCTCTTTCTTTGTACTCAGTTGACCCGAGGTACCCCATGCACAAACACTCGCCTACCCTGACCCATCTGGACGCCGCAGGCCGAGCCAGCATGGTCGACGTCACCGACAAAGCCGCCACCACCCGCGAAGCCCAGGCCCAGGCTTGGGTGCACATGTTGCCGGCCACCTTGCAACTGATCCAGGCCAACGGCCATCCCAAGGGCGACGTGTTTGCCGTGGCACGTATCGCCGGGATCATGGCCGCGAAGAAAACCCATGAGCTTATTCCGCTGTGCCATCCGCTGATGCTCAGTTCGATCCACCTCGAACTGCGCGCCATCGAGCCTGACAGAGTGCAGATCCTCAGCACCTGCCGGCTCAACGGCCAGACCGGCGTCGAACTCGAAGCCCTGACCGCCGCCAGCGTGGCAGCCTTGACGATCTATGACATGTGCAAGGCCGTGGATCGGGGCATGGTCATCGACCGAATCCAGCTGCTGAAAAAACACGGCGGCAAGTCAGGCACCTTCATTGCAGGAGACGCCCAATGATTCTGATCAACTACTTTGCGCGCTACCGTGAACAACTGGGCGTTGGCGGTGAAAAGCTCGTATTGGATGAGTCCCTGCGCACCATTGCAGACGTCAGGCAATTGCTATGCGCCCGCGGTGAGACCTGGCAGCAGGTGCTGGGTGAAACCAGCCTGATGTGCGCGCTGAACCAGGAACTCTGCACACCGCAAGCGCTGATCGAAGACTTCGACGAAATTGCGTTCTTCCCCCAAGTGACCGGAGGCTGACCCATGCCGGTTCAGGTGCAGACCGAGTTGTTCGACCTGGGTGAACTGACCCGCAGCGTACACGCCGAAGACCCCGGCGTTGGCGCCGTGGCCACGTTCGTCGGTTATGTACGCGATATCAACCAAGGCGATCAGGTCAGCGCATTGTTCCTTGAGCATTACCCCGGCATGACCGAGCGCGCACTGCAGTTGATCGTTGATCAAGCCCATGAACGCTGGCCGCTACAGCGGGTAAGCATCGTTCATCGTGTGGGCCCTCTGAAGGTGGGTGAGCCCATCGTCTTCGTCGGCGTCGCCAGCCGACATCGCCTGGCTGCCTTTGAGGCCTGCGCGTTCCTGATGGACTACCTCAAGACTCGGGCGCCATTCTGGAAGCGGGAGCAAACGCCAGCTGGAGAGCGTTGGGTAGAAGGACGGGAAAGTGACCGGCTGGCGCAGGAGCGCTGGGTACTCAGTTAAGCGTACATCGCTCCTGCAAAAGCCTTAACTGACTGGCATTAGCGTGCCCGAATCAGAACAACTCAGAGAACGGTATAAACCGCGCCGTATCACCCATCTGCAACCTGCTGCCCTCGCAAATTTCAACCAACCCATCCGCCCACGACGCCCCCAGCATCACTCCGGAACTCTGGTTCGGATACAGCACCGCCCTGCCCGCCTCGATCCTGGCTCGCAGGTACTCGCGGCGACTGCCGGCCTTGGGCCAGTCAAACCCCACATTCACCTCAAAGCTCATCGGCGTGACATCATCGACGCCCTGGATACGCAGTAGATAAGCCCGGGCCAGCAAGCCGAAGGTCACCAGTGCCGAGGCCGGGTTGCCGGGCAGGCCAATCACCGGTACTCGGCCAAACGAACCGACGGTCAGGGGTTTGCCCGGTTTGATCGCAAGTTTCCAGAACAATGGCTTGCCGCATTCACGCAGTACCTGGCCGAGGCAATCGGCATCGCCGGCCGACACGCCGCCGGTGGTCAGAATCAGGTCGGCCGCCTGTTGCAGCTGCTCCAGCTTGAGCCGAGTCAGTTGCGACTGGTCGGGCAGAATGCCGCCGTCGATGACCTCACAACCCAGTGCCCCCAGCCAATGGCTGAGCAAAGTGCGATTGCTGTTGTAGATGCAGCCAGGCTTGAGCGGTGTGCCCGGCTCGGCCAGTTCATCGCCGGTGGACAGCAGCGCCACCCGTGGCCGGCGTACCACCGACACATGGGTACAGCCCTGGGCCGCCGCAATGGCCAGCTCGAAAGGGCCGAGTCGCTTGCCGGCCTGCAGTAATACCTCACCGGCGCGGTTTTCCTGGCCTTGGGTGCGGATATTCTGGCCCTCGCGCAGCGGCTGGGTAAAGCGCACACGCGCATCGTCCAGCACCTCGGCGTTCTCCTGCATTTCGATGCAGTTGGCCCCGTCCGGCACCGGTGCGCCGGTGAAGATGCGCGCACAGGTACCGGGCTGCAGCGGTTCAGGCGCTTGACCGGCGAAGATCTGCTGCGACACCGGCAGTGGCTGGCCGTGCCAGTCTGTGAGGTTCAGGGCGTAGCCGTCCATGGCACTGTTGGGCCAGGGCGGCAGGTCCAGGCTCGCCACCAGGTCATTGGCCAGCACCCGTTGCCGGGCATCGCTGAGCAGCACCGGCTCGCTGTCGTGCAGGCGGTGCTCCTCGGCCAGGGCCAACAACGCAGCAATGGCCTCCTCCACCGACATCAGCGCGGCGCGGCTCATCCTCGCGTGCCGCACAGAGCCACCGGCTTGAGGTGCGGCACGAAGTTACATGGTCGGTGGCGCGCATCGAGCTGCTCGGCCAGAATACCTTCCCAGGCAGTACGACAAGCACCCGTCGAGCCCGGCAGGCAGCACACCAGCGTGCCGTTGGCCAACCCGGCCAAGGCGCGGCTCTGCACCGTGGACGTACCAATATCAAGAATCGAGATCGCACGGAACAGCTCACCAAAACCATCAATGTGCTTATCCAGCAAACAGCCCACCGCCTCGGGGGTGCTGTCGCGGCCGGTAAACCCCGTGCCGCCGGTAATCAACACCACCTGCACGCGCTCATCGGCGATCCAGGCCGCCACCTGGGCGCGAATTTTGTACAGGTCATCCTTGAGCAGGTTGCGCTCCAACAGGCTGTGCCCAGCTTCCAGCAGGCGACTGACCAGCAATTGCCCGGAGGTGTCATTGGCATATTCGCGGGTATCGCTGACCGTCAACACGGCAATATTCAGGGGTACAAACAATGCATCCGACGTGACGCTCATGTGATTCTCCGGCAGGCAATTATCAAAACAATGGCCTGAGGCTAAAGCGCTGAAACGATGGCTGTCTAATCGTTACGACTGACCGGGTTATCGAGCGTTTCTATCACGGCTTTTACTGCCGGCCCTGGACTGCTATCGAGTGCATCAATCACTCTGTCAATACAGGTGATTGGACGTGCCTGCCGTTACAATGAGATCGTCTGCTCATTCATTCGCCGGGTTGCGCGGGGTTCCAGCACCTTGCGCCATGAACGGCTTTTCACTTATTCCCAGGCAGGTGCATTAATGGACATAAAGCAACTCAAATTCCTGATCGCGCTGGAGCAGACCCGGCACTTCGGCCAGGCTGCTGCACGCTGCCATATCACCCAGCCGACCTTGTCGATGCGCCTGCGCAACCTGGAAGATGAACTGGGCCTGGAGCTGGTCACCCGCGGCCAGCGCTTTGAAGGCTTCACCGAAGCCGGCGAGCGCGTACTGGCCTGGGCCCGGACCCTGCTCGCCGCCCACGACGGCCTGTTCGCCGAAGCCGCCGCTTGCCGTGGCCAACTGGTCGGTAACCTGCGCCTGGGCCTGGTGCCCCTGAGCGGTTTCAACCCGATCAGTTTCATTCAGGACTTGTCCCACACCTTCCCGGAACTCAAGTTCAGCCTCACATCCATGAGTTCGGACAGGATCATCGAAGCGCTGGGCACCAACCAGCTGGACCTGGGTGTGTGCTACCTGGACCACGTCAACCCCAACTACCTGGATTTTTTCGAAATGGGCGAGACCCGTGTCGGGCTGCTCTACGACACCCGCCACTTCCACTTCGAAGGCACCCAAATGAGCTGGGAAGACGCCGCCGAACTGCCATTGGGGATGATCAGCAACGGCATGCACTACCGCAAATCCATCGACCTGAGTTTCCGCAGCCGTGGCCTGGATCCGCAGCCCATCCTCGAAAGCGATTCCACCTATCAACTGTTCCAGGCGATCCACGAAGGCTTCTGCTGCGCGATCATGCCGTTGGACAGCGGCCTGGAAAGCCCGATCGAGAACCTGGCGTTCATCAACCTGCCGGACGCCAGCGTCCTCGCGCCCTTGGGCATGGTGATGCGCAAGACCGAACCACGCTCGGCCATTGCCGAGAAGTGTTTTGCCGAAGCCAGGAAGTTGTTTGCGATCAAGGGCGAGGGTTAACGCCCACAAAAAAGGCGCTCCGTAGAGCGCCTTTTTACCGCCGTTTGCGTTACTGCACACTTACCTGACGCAGTTCAGGCCTGGTTTCGCCACCAATCGTGATGCGTTTGGGCTTGGCCTCTTCAGGCACCTCGCGCTGCAGGTCGATGCTCAGCAACCCGTTGGTCAGGGCTGCGCCGCGCACTTCGATGTGGTCCGCCAGGCGGAACGACAACCGGAAGGCACGTTGAGCAATGCCTTGGTGCAGGTAAGCGACCTTATCGTCGGTTTCGCGTTTACCGCCGGAAACCGTCAAGACGCCCCTTTCGACCTGGATATCCAGATCCTCCTCGGTCAGGCCGGCAACCGCGATGACAATCCGATAGGCGTCATCACCGTGCTTTTCCACGTTGTGAGGTGGATAGGAATTCGGAGCCTCGCTACGCAGCGCCGACTCGAACAGGTCATTGAAGCGGTCAAAGCCCACCGATTGACGGAACAGTGGGGCCAACGAAAGGGTAGTAGCCATTTTAAAATCTCCTGAGTTTCTCCAAGTGATTTAGTACGCGACCCGCATTCGGCATCGCGTGATCAAAAATTTATGGACGCGAAAAAGAAATTCAAGAGGGCTGCAAGAAATTTTTTCTTGCGCCAATGACTATCGCAAAAACCGCAGTGATACCGCATGTGCTCTAATCTGAATGCCAGGCGTGCTTTAACCCGTGAGCGCCTGAGACAGCCCTTGAGGTACAAAAAAATGAAAATGACATTCCCTGCCCTGGCATTGGGCATCTTGATTTCCCAAGGGGCCCTGGCCGCCGGAGATGGCACTGCCGCGCTGGGCGGCGGTGTCGGCGGCGCGTTGGGCAATGTGGTAGGCCAACAGCTCGGCGGGTCCACCGGTGCGGCCATCGGCGCAGGTGTGGGTGGCGCAGCGGGTGGCGCGGTCGGCGCGCAAAAGGGCAATAAAACCGAAGCGGCGATTGGCGGCGGTTTGGGCTCGGCAGGCGGGTCGGTGATTGGCAATCGCCTGGGCGACACCACCGGTTCGACCATCGGCGCAGGCGTCGGTGGTGCAGCCGGTGGCGCGCTGGGTAATAACCTGGCCGATGACGAGAGCGATCATCGCTCAGGCGGCGCCAAGCACAAAGGCAACAAGCATAAGCACAAGAATAAGCATCATTGATCGGCTTGCCATAATGCCAGGTGTAGGAGCGAGCAAGCTCGCTCCTACGTCGGGCCAATATCCATTTACATCGGCGTGCTGCTCACTACCCGCAACGCCAGCCCTTCATAGGCATCCAGCGTAATCGTGAACGTGCCCTCCTCTGTCAGGTCCCCTTCTACACGCTCATTGATGATATCCACCACCGGCCCCGGTGCGATGTTAGGCAGGTGCAGGGATTCGGTGATCGGCGTGGCACCAAAGTTCAGCGCAGTGATCTGCGTCCCCTTACCCGCCGGCAGTTCGTGAACCATGACCAGCAACCCCGGATGCTCGACATCCGGTATCAGGATCTGACGGCTCGCGGCGATGTCGTAGGCGCGGCGTACGCTGAGGATTTTCTGCAGTTGCGAAGCGAATGAATCCGGATCCTGCAACTGGTGGTTCAGGCTGCCGTACAGGCTTTTGGAGCGCGGCATCTGCCCGGCCGACAGCTCGGCCTCGGGGTTCAGGTCGACCAGATCGTAAGCGCCGCGATGTATCCAGCGGGTATCACCATCGGCCATCAGGTGCGCCACGTCTTCGGCCGCCAACGGCAGCGCGCCCACCAGGTCCCAGCCGGATAACGCGAACACCCCAGGCTGCATGGCGTTATACATCACCAGCAGCAAATGGATCTGGCGAATCTGCTGGATATCCGCAGCGGTAATCGCCTCAAGGTCACGAATGCCCAGGGCAGCAGTGATGATGCTGACCGTGGTGCAGGACACACCGTTGGTGACGAACTTGAGGTTGTACGGCGCATGTTCACCGGTCAGGCGTTCGTACATCTGCTCGCGGATATGCTCGCGCAGGATGTTGCCGGGAAAGGTCTGGCCCTGGAACAGGAAGGTGTCATGGGCGTGCAGCGTCCAGAAGTGCACCAGTTCCAGAGTCAGTTCATCGTGGTTCTGCAGCGCGTGGATCAGCGAGCCCGGGTCGATGCCCAGGCTGTGCATCTGGCGCAGCATCAGGCGCAGGAATTCGGTGTCGCCCATCAGCAACGCGTGCTGGTAGGCTGGCCGGGTGATGAAGTCGTATGACAGGTCGGCGCCGCCGTGGGACATGGAGGCAATGTCATCCACAGTCAGGTTGAGTTCCTGGAAACTGAAACCGCCCGCCTTGCGAATTGCGCCGCCGAGCAATTGGTTGCCGGTGATCGACAGCGGATGGCTTTCCGACCAGGCCGTACCGTCCAGCTTGCGCTCCACGCCGAGAAAACCGTTGGCATCCAGGCGCAGGATCTTCGCGCCCATCACATCAATGGCGTGCAACGCATCACCGATGATCATCTGCTGCGCGGCGAACGAGGGGTCCAGCCAATTGAGCGACGGCTGGCCTTCCTTGAAGTAATGCAGGTACACCCATCGCCGTGGTTTGCCATCCACGCCGACCACCTCTGGCGTGGCGCTCCAGTCGGTTTCCTTTACCCCGGGTTCGAAGAAGATCACCCGCTGCAACTGGCCAACGATGTAGTGCTTGTCGCGCAGTGCGTCCACCTGCACCGGGCTGAGGTTCTGCGCATCACGGCCCTCGACCACGTCCGGCAGCAACGGCCAATCTTCCTCACGGATTTCCACCATGTGGTACAGCCCGGGGTAGTCCTCGTAGGCCATCTCCGCCAAGCGAAAATCCGCGCCCTTGCCGGTGTGGGATGGGATTACATCGTCGATGATCACCGCATTGTGCGCGGCGGCCATGCGCGTCAACGCCTGTAACTGCGCCTCGGTGCCCAGTTGAGGGTCGATGTCGAAGCTGATGCGGTCGAAATTGCCGTCGATGGTCGGGGTGTGTTCGGTGCCAGCCAAGCCACCGGACTTTTTCAATGGGCCGTTGTGAATACCTTGAATGCCGATTTTCGACAAGGCATGCCACAGGGTTTCATCCCCCAGCGCTTCGAGCACCGTGCCGCCTTCGCGGGTGACAATCGACGCCGGGTAGGCGGTGAACCACACTGACGACAAGGCTGACGCATCACGCGGCCGGGTATGCGCGTAGGGCTGCTGCCACAAGCGCCCTTGCCCGGAGTAGAGCTTGGCCCGCTGCCGCGCCGCGTGCAGCATCGATTGTTGCACCAGCCAGTTCACATGATCGTTGTTCGCCGCGGTCATAAGCTCGGTACCTGTGGTCGTTAAAGGTTACTCGTAAGCATATGAGGGGCTTGCGCGCCATTCGTTGCATTGAAATAGAGCCAGAGCCGGCAGCAATCTAAAATGTGGATAGCGGCGTGTCAGTCAGCATATGTTTATCTGACCCACAGCTATCGGGAGCAAGTCGAATCGTCGCACCGCCCCTCCCACACTGGATTTTCGTCTGTCTTGTCTCTTGGCGTTGTCTGCCGATACTGCCTGGGGGTGAACCCGGTCGATGCCTTGAACTGGCGGGTAAACGCGCTGTGGTCGGTGTACCCGCATTGCAGCGCCACCTCGGTAATCGGCAGCTCGGTATGCAACAACCGCCGGGCATGTTCCAGGCGTACCTTCTGGATCATTTGCCGCGGCGTGAGGTGGAAAACACGCTTGCAGTAACGCTCCAGCTGCGCCACTGAAATCCCGGCGATACGGGTCAACTCACCCAAGGTGACGCGGCGGTTGAAGTGGGTGCGGATGTGTTCATCCACCGCCGCCAGGCGTTGATAAGCCGGATGGGTTTCGCTGGCCGATTGCAGGTCTACCGAAATCCCGGCCAAGCCAATGATTGCACCGAGCCGGTTGTACAGCGGCCATTTGTGCGTGAGGCACCAGCCGGGTTCGCGGGTGCCGTAGAGGTGTAATTCAAGCTGGTCGTCCAACACCCGCCCCTGTTCGAGCACACGCCGATCCTGCTCGGTATAGCCCGGCCCCAGTTGCGCAGGGAACACCTCGGCGCTGGTCTTGCCCAGCAGCGGTTGCAACTGCCTCAGGCCGCAGCGCTGCACCAGGGTGCGGTTGGCGAGCACGTAGCGGGCGTCGATGTCCTTGATAAAAATCGCGGCGTTGGGCAGCACGTCGAACATCGGTAATAACTGCTCTACCCCGTTCAATAGCTGCTCGATGCTGTCGGGGCGGCTGCCGTGGAGAAGGCTCGCAAACGCGCTGTGCAACATGACTTTCACCGCCCTTTTATTGATCGACGGCCAGCAGATTGCGCCATGTGCCGGGCGCTGTCGAGTGCGGGAAATTGTGCTGAATTCGTCATTCATCCCCACGTAAAACATCAATCGCCGCCGGGCTGGCGGGTTCACGATAGCGCCACTGCATGCCTATCCAATAACTCACAAGAAGGCGCCGCTATGTCAGGCCAAGGCAAGTTCAAGAAACAGCTGTCACTGATGGACCTCACCTTTATCGGGCTGGGAGCCATCTTCGGTTCGGGTTGGTTATTCGCCGCCAGTCATGTGTCGGCCATCGCCGGCCCGGCAGGGATTTTTTCCTGGTTGCTGGGTGGGTTCGCCGTGCTGTTGCTGGGCATCGTCTATTGCGAACTCGGCGCCGCCCTGCCCCGCGCCGGTGGCGTGGTGCGTTACCCGGTGTACTCCCATGGCCCGTTGCTGGGCTACCTGATGGGCTTTATCACGCTGATCGCGTTTTCCAGCCTGGTGGCGATTGAAGTGGTTGCCTCGCGCCAATACGCCGCAGCGTGGTTTCCGGAGTTGACCAAAGCCGGTTCCAGCGACCCGACCACCCTGGGCTGGCTGGTGCAGTTCGCGCTGCTATGCCTGTTCTTTATCCTCAACTACCGCAGCGTCAAGACGTTCGCCATCGCCAATAACCTGGTGAGCGTGTTCAAGTTCATCGTGCCGTTGCTGGTGATCGGTGTGCTGTTCACCTTCTTCAAACCGGCGAACTTCCAGATGCATGGTTTTGCACCGTTCGGCCTCTCGGGCATTGAGATGGCGGTGTCGGCTGGCGGCGTGATCTTCGCCTACCTGGGGCTGACGCCGATCATTTCGGTGGCCAGCGAAGTCAAAAACCCGCAGCGCACCATTCCCATCGCGCTGATTCTCTCGGTACTGTTGTCGACTGCCATCTATGTGCTGCTGCAAACCGCGTTCCTCGGCGGTGTGCCCACCGAAATGCTCGCCAATGGCTGGGCCGGCATCAGCAAGGAGCTGGCCCTGCCGTATCGCGATATCGCTCTGGCGCTGGGTGTAGGTTGGCTGGCTTATCTGGTGGTGGCCGATGCGGTGATCTCCCCCAGCGGATGCGGGAATATCTACATGAATGCCACCCCGCGCGTGGTGTATGGCTGGGCGCAGACCGGCACCTTTTTCAAGATCTTCACGCGCATCGATGAAAAGTCCGGCATCCCGCGTCCGGCGCTGTGGCTGACCTTTGGCCTGTCGGTGTTCTGGACCCTGCCGTTCCCGTCGTGGGAAGCGCTGATCAACGTGGTGTCCGCCGCGTTGATCCTGAGCTACGCCGTGGCCCCGGTGACCGTCGCCGCTCTGCGCCGCAATGCACCGGACATGGCGCGGCCGTTCCGGGTCAAGGGCATGGCGGTATTGGGCCCGCTGTCATTCATCATCGCCGCGCTGATCGTGTACTGGTCAGGCTGGAACACGGTGTCATGGCTGTTGGGCCTGCAAATCCTGATGTTTGTGGTGTACCTGCTGTGTGCACGCTGGGTACCGACCGCGCACCTCAATCTCAAGCAGCAAGTACGCTCCTCGGCCTGGTTGATCGGCTTCTACGCCGTGACCATTTTGCTCTCCAAGCTCGGCAGCTTTGGCGGTATCGGCGTGATCAGCCACCCGTTTGACACGCTGGTCGTAGCGGCCTGCGCCCTGGGCATCTACTACTGGGGCGCCGCCACCGGTGTGCCGGCCCACCTGGTACGCCTGGAGACCGAAGACGATGAAAGCGAAGCGGTCACTGACAGCCACTACGACACTCCCCTCTCGGCGGCCACTCACTGATGGAACCTTCCATGAAGCGACTGCATGTAATCGATTCCCACACCGGTGGCGAACCCACGCGCCTGATCATGAACGGCTTCCCGGCTTTGGCGGGCACCACCGTCGCCGAGCAGCTTGAAGATCTGCGCACTCATCACGATCAATGGCGTCGCGCCTGCCTGCTGGAGCCACGGGGCAACGATGTGCTGGTCGGTGCACTGTACTGCGCGCCGGTCACGCCGGGCGCCACCTGTGGAGTGATTTTCTTCAACAATGCCGGCTACCTCGGCATGTGCGGCCACGGCACTATCGGCCTGGTCGCCTCCCTGCATTACCTCGGCCTTATCGCGCCAGGTGTCCACACCATCGACACCCCGGTAGGCCCGGTGGCAGCCACGCTGCACGAAGACGGTGGCGTAACCCTGCGCAACGTGCCCGCCTACCGCTACCGCCAGCAGGTACCGGTGCAGGTGCCTGGGTATGGCGTGGTGCTGGGCGACATCGCCTGGGGCGGCAACTGGTTTTTCCTGGTGTCGGACCACGGCCAGGCCCTGCTGATGAGCAACGTTGACGGCTTGACCGACTACACCTGGGCGATGCTCAAGGCCCTTGAGGCCCAAGGTATTCACGGCGCAGACGGCGCGTTGATCGACCATGTCGAACTGTTCGCCGACGACGCCCACGCCGACAGCCGCAACTTCGTGATGTGCCCCGGCAAAGCCTATGACCGCTCCCCCTGCGGCACCGGCACCAGCGCCAAGCTCGCGTGCCTGGCCGTCGATGGAAAACTCGCTGCGGGGCAGACCTGGGTACAAGCCAGCATCACCGGCAGCCAGTTCCAGGGCCGCTATGAATGGGAAGGCGAACGCGTGAGCCCCTTCATCACCGGCCGCGCGTACATGACTGCCGACAGCACCTTGCTGATCGACGAGCAGGACCCGTTTGCCTGGGGCATCTGAGCCTTTTATTTATTAACCTGAATGGAGTTAGCACTATGAGCGACAACATCTTCACCGGCTGCATGCCCGCCCTGATGACCCCCTGCACTGCCGAGCGCCAACCGGACTTTGACGCACTGGTCGCCAAAGGCCGCGAGCTGATTGATATCGGCATGAGCGCAGTGGTGTATTGCGGCTCCATGGGCGATTGGCCGCTGCTCACCGAGGCTCAACGTCAGGAAGGCGTGGCGCGTCTGGTCGCGGCCGGCGTGCCGACCATCGTCGGCACCGGCGCGGTGAACAGCCGTGAGGCCGTATCCCACGCAGCCCATGCCGCCAAGGTCGGTGCCCATGGCCTGATGGTGATTCCCCGCGTGCTGTCTCGGGGTGCTTCGGTCACCGCACAAAAGGCCCACTTTGCAGCGATCCTCAACGCCGCGCCCAACCTGCCGGCGGTGATCTACAACAGCCCCTACTACGGTTTCGCCACCCGCGCCGACCTGTTTTTCGAACTGCGCCGCGAACACCCGAACCTGATTGGCTTCAAGGAATTCGGCGGCGGCGCCGACCTGCGCTACGCCGCAGAAAACATTACCTCCCAGGACGATGACGTGACGCTGATGGTTGGCGTCGATACGCAAGTGGTGCACGGCTTCGTCAATTGCAACGCCACCGGCGCCATCACCGGCATCGGCAACGCGCTGCCGCGGGAAGTGCTGCAACTGGTGGCCCTGAGCAAAAAGGCCGCCAAGGGTGATGCCAAGGCGCGACGCCAGGCCCGCGAGCTGGAAGCTGCGCTGGCGGTGCTGTCGTCGTTCGATGAGGGCTGTGACCTGGTGCTGTATTACAAGCATTTGATGGTGCTCAACGGCGATCAGGGCTACGCCCTGCACTTCAACGAAACCGATGTGCTCAGCGCTGCCCAGCGCCGCTATGCCGAGCAGCAGTACGCGCTGTTCCGCCAGTGGTATGCCAACTGGTCGGCGGAACAGAACGTCGCTTGATTTTCTGTAGGAGTGAGCTTGCTCGCTCCTACAACACCCCTCTGTTTTTCAGGATGCCCCATGACTCTGACAGGCAAGATGCTGATTGGTCAGCAATCCCTTTGCGGCCATCGCGATGCGATCCGCGCTATCAACCCCGCCACCGACACGCCACTGGAACCCGCCTATGCCGGCGGCGATGGCGAGCAGGTCGAGCAGGCCTGCGCACTGGCATGGGCCGCGTTCGATACTTACCGCGAAACCACCTTGGCAGACCGCGCCGGGTTTCTTGAAACCATTGCCGATAACATCGAAGCCCTGGGCGATGAATTGATCGAACGCGCCAGCGCCGAAACCGGCCTGCCCCGCGCACGCATTCAAGGTGAACGCGGTCGTACCTGCGGGCAACTGCGCGCCTTTGCCCGCACTGTACGCCTGGGTGAATGGCTCGACGTACGGGTCGATACCGCGCAACCCCAGCGCCAACCGCTGCCCCGCGCCGACGTGCGCCAGCGACATATCGCCCTGGGCCCGGTCGCAGTGTTTGGGGCAAGCAACTTTCCCCTGGCCTTCTCCGTGGCGGGCGGCGATACCGCATCGGCACTGGCAGCCGGTTGCCCGGTGGTGGTCAAGGCCCACAGCGCCCACCCCGGCACCAGCGAACTGGTGGGCCGCGCCGTTGCCCAGGCGGTCAAACAGTGTGGTTTGCCCGAAGGGGTATTTTCACTGCTCTATGGCGCGGGTAACGAGGTGGGTATCGCACTGGTGACCGACCCGCGCATCAAGGCCGTAGGCTTTACCGGTTCGCGCAGTGGTGGTGTCGCGCTGTGCCAGGCTGCCCAGGCACGCCCGGAGCCGATCCCGGTGTATGCGGAAATGAGTTCGATCAACCCTGTGTACCTGTTTCCTGCCGCGCTTGAAGCACGGGCCGAGGCATTGGCCGAAGGTTTCGTCGCGTCACTGACCCAAGGTGCCGGCCAGTTCTGCACCAACCCTGGCTTGGTAATCGCAGTGAAAGGCAGCGCCCTGGACCGATTTATCAAGGTCGCCAGTGATCTGCTTCCACGTTGCCCGGCGCAGACCATGCTCACCCCGGGCATTTTCAGCGCCTACGAAACCGGCGTGAGTGCATTGGCCCGGCACGCCCAAGTCGCCGCCAAGGGCCTGGCGGGAGCTGGGCCGAACCAAGGCCAGGCCCATCTGTTCGTAACTCAGGCCCAGGCATTCCTGAGCAACGAACACCTGCAGGCCGAGGTCTTCGGCGCCGCCTCGCTGGTGGTGGAGTGCGGCGATGCCGAGCAAGTGCGACGGGTATCCGAACACCTAGAAGGTCAACTCACCGCGACCTTGCATATGGATGACCTGGATCTGCTACAGGCCCGCGCACTGCTGCCGGTACTGGAACGCAAGGCCGGGCGCCTGTTGGTCAACGGCTGGCCGACTGGTGTGGAAGTCTGCGACGCGATGGTGCACGGCGGGCCCTTCCCGGCGACCTCGGATGCGCGCAGCACCTCGGTGGGCACGGCGGCGATCTACAGGTTCCTGCGGCCGGTGTGCTATCAGGATTTTCCGGATGCGCTGCTGCCCGCTGCGCTCGGGCACGACAATCCGCTAGGGCTGCGGCGCCTGCTTGACGGCCAGAGAGAGGCGTAGCCATGGCCCAGCCCAATCAAGCAGACATTGTGGTGGTAGGCGCCGGCATCATCGGCGTCGCCTGTGCCTTGCAGCTGGCGCGCCAGGGCCGCCAAGTGCTGGTGGTCGACACGCAGGCGCCGGGCATGGGCGCCTCCTACGGCAATGCCGGTCACCTGGCGACAGAGCAGGTATTTCCCATTGCTGACCTGTCGATCCTCAAGCGCTTGCCTGCCATGCTGCTGGACCCCATGGGCCCACTGCGCCTGGACTGGACCTACCTGCCCCGCGCCCTGCCCTGGTTTGTTCGCCTATTGTTGAATCTGCGACCGGCAAGCTACCAGCGCACCGTGGCCGGCCTGCGTGCATTGAACGAAGGCAGCCTGGGCGCGTGGCAGCGCTTGCTGCACTCCATTGGGCAAGCGCATTTGTTGCGTGAAGACGGTTCACTGCTGGTGTTTGAGCGCGCCGAATCCCGCGCTGCCATCGATGCGTTGCAGCAGCGCATGACTCAGCAAGGCGTAGCGGTGAACTTCTGGAGCAGCGATGCGGTGCGCAAGGCCGCGCCACAACTGAGCGACGCGATACAAGGCGGATTGTTCTTCCCCACTACCGGGCACTTTCTCGACCCGTACACCGTGGTGGGCGAACTGGTGAACGCGGCCAAGGCCGAGGGTGTGCAATTTCTGAAGCAGCGCGTGTTGGATGGACGCCTGGAGGGCAACGGCGTTTCATTGATGACCGACCAAGGTGTACTGACAGCGCGCCAAGTACTCATCGCCTGCGGTGCGCACTCGGCCAAACTCACCACCGCACTGACCGGCAAACAGGTGCCGCTGGACACCGAGCGCGGTTATCACCTGATGCTGCCCCACGAGCATCAGCGCCTGCCCTTTGCCGTCACCTCGCTGGAGCGCAAGTTCATCATGACCCCCCTGTCCGACGGTTTGCGCCTGGCCGGCACAGTCGAATTCGCCGGCCTCGACCGCCCGGCCAATATGCAGCGGGCCTGGCAGCTGCATCGCTTGAGCCAGGGGTTATTTCGCCACGACCTGAACGACAGTGACGCCACGCCGTGGATGGGCTTTCGGCCGTCCCTGCCAGACTCGCTGCCGATCATCGACCGGGTGTGCGACGGCAAAGTACTGCTTGCGTTCGGGCACCAGCATTTGGGGCTGACACAGGCGGCGGTGACCGCCGAAAGGGTTGGGCAACTCGCGACGGGAGAGCGGGTGGCTGAGTTACGGCCCTATCGATTGGAGCGGTTCTAAGCCTTGTCGCTGCATGAGCGAGGCACTGTATAAGGCATCAGCGGTGTCTTGGATTTCATCGTGCATCCATAGCTTGTCCAGCCAACCGATAGGGATAGCGTGCACACCATAATATGCACCTGCCAATTGACCTACGATTGCGGCGGTGGTGTCAGCGTCATCCCCCAGATTTGCGGCAGCAAGCACAGCCTCAGCGAAACTGGCAGTGTGATCGAAGCACCAGAATGCGGCCTCCAGGGAAGCCACCGCGTAACCTGAGCCGACGATTTCGGTGTGCGTTTTATCGCGGTATTCGCCGCGTGCGATAGCCGTGACCTTTGGAGCTGACAAAGAGGTGTTTGAGAAGCTCAGCACTTCACCTTTCGAAACACCGCTCAGTGCGTTACCGATGGCTTCTGCCAGCAGTTGGCAACACTCGATGGCTTCCTGGGCAGCATGGGTTGTGCGTGAGCTTTGCGCAGTGAAACGGCGGATGTTCTCCAAGTCTGGGAAATAGAACAACACCACAGGCGCAAGGCGCATCATTGATCCATTACCGGCGGAATAGGGATTCGTTGAGCCCGAAAAACCGTCGCCAGTTTGCTGAAACATCGCCAACGCATCGCGAATCGTCATCCCGATATCGAAACACTCACCGGTAGAGCTCAGATACCCGCACTTCCACCAATTCAGATAACGTCCCATCTGGTCGTTCGCATCGAAGCCGCCCTTGTGCAACAAGCTTTCGGCCAGACACAGCGCCATGGACGTGTCGTCCGTCCATTGGCCAGGCTTGAGATTGAACGGCCCGCCTCCAAGCATATCTGTGACGGGAGAAAAGCTGCCGCGGGGCATGAATTCAACCGTGGTTCCTACTGCGTCGCCGCACGCCAGCCCAAGCAAGCTGCCGCGATAACGATCCATAAGCGTTATGACCATTTACATTCCTTCAGAAGGCGCTTCAACTCCTGCCACGTTACCTGACCAACCGCTTCTCCTTGGAGGGGCGATATCCGAAATACGCGCTGTAGCACTTGCTGAAATGGCTCGGCGAGACAAACCCGCACGCTACCAGCACATCCACCTGGGACAGCTCGGTATGCTGCAACAGGCGCCGCGCTTCGGTCACACGCAGTTCCATGTAGTAGCGTTGTGGCGTAGTTCCCAGTTGCTCCTTGAACAGGCGCTCCAGTTGGCGGCGGGAGCGACCGGCATAGACGGCGAGTTGATCGAGTTCCAGGGGTTCTTCGAGGTTGGCGTCCATCAACTTCACCACTTCACGCAGCGGTGCGCTGACACAGACGTTTTCGGTGGGTTTGATACGGCGATAGCGCGACTCTTCGAACGCCAGGATATCTTCGATACCTTCGACCAATGCTTTGCCATGCAGGCTCTTGATCCAGTCCAGCGCCATGTGGAAAGCACCGGAGGGGCTGGACGCAGTGAGGCGATCACGGTCGATCACGTAGGGCTCGCTGGTGACCTGTGCGCCTTTGGATACTTCCGCCAGCGCCGGACGGTGCTCGGGGTGAATGGCGCAGCGATAGCCCTGTAACAGGCCGGCGCGACCGAGAAACCACGAACCGTTCCACAAACCCGCCAGGCTGACACCCGCCTCGGCCGCGCTGCGCAACAGCTGGATAAAGGGTTCGCTGGCCTTGAGTTCGGTGCGAAAGCCCCCGCAAATGACCAGCAGGTCCAAGTCCGGCAAGACCGCAGGTTCCAGGCTGGCATCGGGGCGGATGACCAGGCCCAGGTCACTGATGACTTCGCCTTCACCCCAACCGAAGGTGCGCGAAGCAAATAGCTCGGGGCGCAACAGATTGGCGGTCACCAGCGTGTCCAGGGTCTGGGTGAAAGCGGGCAGAGAGAAGTGTTCAAGTAGCAGGAAACCGACGCGGGTCACCAACGCTGCTTGCCGGGAGGGATCGTTGAGGTAGCGCAGGTTCTTGCCTTGCATGCCACCGCTGAACTGGCGTCTTTCCATCGAGGGTGGACCCACTCTTATTGTTGATGCAGTGGGCGCTATCTTAGGGGCAAATGCGGTGGCTGTCTCAGGGGCGGCGCTGATCTTTATAAAAACTGTTGGCTTGAAAAGCCCCGGCGCAGGCGCTAACGGGCAATCTGATACGGTTTTTTCTTTTCTATCTGCGCCTGTATTGAAAACCGCTCCAGGCGGACAATAGCCCCATCCCGACATTCCTGTCGTCCCCCCTTCCCTTCGGAGGCCTTATGACCAAGATGGCAATTTTCCTGTTCGGCTTTTTGGTGCTGACCATTGGTATCGGGATGCTGGCGACTATTTCGCCGGTGTAGACGCATTTCAATTCAGGAGCGCGTTTCACAAAGCTTTCACAGACGAGCGCCTATTGTGCCTACAGCTCCTGAAAACATCCCCTTTAGCCCGCCCCCCATCGCGGGCTTTTCTTTGTCTGTAATTTTCCCTTGTGCACCGGTATGACTACCCTGTCGTACACGCTTAAGCTTTTTACCCCACACAGAGTGCACGCTTTTGATAGACGACCTCGACGGCCCCAGGACAGCGCAACAGGAACTGTTCTACGACCTTGAAGACGCCAGCGCGGTTATCGGCTGGTCGGTGGTGCAACTGACGGCATTGGCAGCTGGCGGCGCATCCAATAACGTAGCGACGTTAACGAAAGTCTGCGCGCTACTCACAGCTCAGCAGCAAAGGCTTGAAGCCTACGCAAGTGAAGTCAAGGCCCAGAGAATCAATAGATCCGAGGCCAGTGGCTGACGCCGAGCCTCGGAGCATCGAACTAAAACCGGCGCGAATGGCTGGCCCGGATTTATGCTCAATCAGCGGTTTTGAGCGGAATGCTGCTGATTACCACCTTGTTGTTTTTTTACACGCTTGCGTGACCTGAGCTCGTATTGATGGTGAATAAACCAGGCAATCAACAGCACGCCCGTCACGGCGAAAACCAGGGTCAACAGCTCTATTGCGGTGCCTTCGTGTGAAAACATTTTTTCGTCCCTCATCCTGAAGTCGTTTGACCGAAAAAAGTCAAACCGAAATTGTTTGTAATAATTCAAACATTTTCAGGGTAGTTGGCAAACACACACGTGACAACCCCAACCGAGCTGGAACCGTTGATCTAGACATGTCACTCGTCGAAAACCGGCCATTTTCTCGAACGTCACCGGCTTTGGGTCTCGGTTACTGACTAGTCCCGGAAGCGTCCTGCTCGACCACCATATCCAGTACGTAGACCTTTGAAGGTGCGTCTGCGGGCGGATTTTTCCATTCGTATTGCTTGACCCGCAGTACAGTGCGCACGCCGTCATGATGCTCGAAGCCTTCGATAGACTGATACAGCGGATGCCACGCATCCTGGGTCGCAAGTTGCAGGCCGGCGTCGTCATAGCGTCGCTCGCGCACTTGAAGGCACTGATAGTCAGGAATCATCGGGTGACTGCACTTGACGGTCTTGGCGGCCACCTCCAGGAATTTGACCTCACCCTTGCTCCCGTAACGCGTCTGCGGCGTAGCCTCGCCCTGCAGCTTGAGCACCGAGCCGTTGGCGGTAGTCAGTTGCAGCGTCGGCGCCGCGTTGTCGCCGGTGATGACAGCACGCAGGTCGCCCTTGAACAGTCGAGCGACCTCTGCGTCAAGGTCCATCAGGCTCTTGTCGCAAGCCATAAGCGTTGAAGCCAGTGACTGCACTTTCAACACCCCATCCTGATACTGATAGCCGCCGAACTGGCCGTTGCAGCCACCGCTGATATTCAGATTCTTGTCACCGAAGGAAACGCGCAGCTTGCGTTCGATGCCTTTATTCAGAGCGAAGAGAGGTTTACCCGCGGCATCATTGGCCGAAACCAGGTTCCAGTAATAGGCGGGTAAAGCCGGCTGGGCTACAGCAGCCGAGGTAGTCGTGAGCATGGAGGGCGAGTCCTCATGGCTTTTGGAGGTGGAGGCACAGCCCTGGATCAGTGCAGCGCAAACGGCTGCAAGAAGAATGTTCTGTTTCATGGTTGTCTCGGTCAGCTTTGATAAGTACGGACATAGTCCTGCGCTTGCCAACATACGCACTGAATAAGTGCACGGGAAGCGTTGCCAAATCACAGACAATAAAAAACCCCGTAGACGTTAATCTACGGGGTTTTCAAGAGTGGAGGCCGAGGTCGGAATCGAACCGGCGTAGGCGGATTTGCAATCCACGAACATCCTTATAATTTTCAATAGTTTATACCAACATCAATTCCGCATTGATAAAATCCCTACCTCGCTGGAGCCCTCTAAAATCGAGAGGTTCTATTTCCGTTGCGGAACGGATTATCCATGCTTCGTAGCCTACAGCCGGGTATCGAAACATGTCTGGATCCCCTGCCTTTCAATCCATGCGATACGTTTTTCATAGTTGGTCGCGACAGATTTCCATTCTATCTAGAGCCCTGAACGAACAAAAGCGCCTATTTTTTAGCCATTGCTCCACCAAATGCCGAGACTTTGTAGCCTCGGCAATACTTTGATTTCGAACTTTAACTGACCGCCCCCTTGCTGATTAAGTCCTCGACTAATAAATCAAGCGCCTCATCTAGCTGTCGGTTCCCTTGTTCGAGAAACTCCCTCATAGTTATTTGCGTCCTACACTTACTCACAATATCGGCGATGTCGTCCCAGTTATCAGGCACAGGAATAAGCATGTCCGAGATATGAACTGGTTCAAGATGCTGCTGCACTGCTCCATACTCATTTTTGAGCATTTGATTAAGTGCTTTTCGAGACTGCAGAAATTGATAAACATAAAGGCGTACTGCCTCATTTTCAATTCGAACACGAATCAAGTCATCAGAAACAATAGCCTGATCAAGTCGTTGAGTAATGTAGGAAACTCTGCCAATAGTACCAGACCTACTAATTACGATATCTCCGCGATGAACCCTTACTGCGTTGATAGTAGCAATCTGTTTAGACGTAGCAAGATTTATATCCAAAAGCTTAGCGCTTTCTGATTTTTCTTGCAGTACGGCGGAAGGAGTATAATAAGGTTCGACTCCTGGACCGGCTTGTTCAACGAGCAAATTTTCGCTTTTAAGGCGCGGTCCTTTGAAGATGCGCACGTTAGTGTTTATCTGGCCAAGGGTTGTAACCGACCAACCCTCGACGCCATCAATGGACTCAATTTGCTTGATAGTCTCGTTCAAATTCGGGAGATAAAACTGCGGGTTAATTCTAAGTAACGAATCAATCTCTGCTTGCTTTATCGAAAACCGATACTCAGATGCTACTAGTTTTTTTTCTTTGAACGCATAGTAATCTTGAACAATATCATCTAAATCATGGTCGACTTCATCAGTCGCGAGATTATTGTGATCCCGCCTAAATATCGGAAACCCTTCACTATCCTGTCCAATTTTTTTAGAAATAGCTAAAAATATCTCATGATTACTGGATACTTTTTCACCTACTTTCAATCGCTCGATAATCAAAAGGCAAGTTCTTACCCCCGTATGAGGCTGAAATGTATTTTTGTGACAATTTATTACTGCCAATAATTTATAGCCATCGAACATAAGTTTCCTAGCGGGAAAATATGTTTGAGTATCAAGAAAACTTTTAGGCATCACAATCCCAACAGTACCACCAGGAGCTATCCAATTGAGGCAGCGCTCAAAAAATAACATCTCCGGAGGCACCCCCTCAGCGTTTCTCTCGCCCGTTGGCGTATATTCTCCACCACGGCTAGTCCACTTAATGCCAGTGGCGAAATTATCCAGAATTTGAGGGTCTGTAATTCTTCCGTCAGCTGCGCCAGCAAAGGGAGGATTTGTTAAAATCACTGTGGGTTTCTTTAAGCCACATCTAGCAAGAACATGTTCATTTAATGAAGACAGGCTACCTAAGGAGTCGCCCTGGGTCATTCCGGCGTGACCGTCTCCGTTTAGGATCATGGCAGTTTTTGCTATCTTCACTAATCTTTTGCTGATTTCGACCATAAAAAGGTTGGTTCGATGCTTATCTAGCTGTCGCTGCTTGGCTATTGAACTATCACTGGACGACAGGATTTTGTTCCTAACATAGCGCATTGCTCCAGTCAAAAATCCTCCAGACCCACCAGCCGGGTCTAAAATAACATCTTGATATGTCGGATCGACGCACTTACATAAAAAATCAACGACAAGACGGTTTGTAAAAAACTGACCACGCTTCCGTTTAAGATAAGTTGCGGTATATTGTTCGTACGCATGGCCCATGATATCCCAATCCGTGGACTCATTGAGATCACTAAGAAGCCGATATCTTTGAAGCTCAATTACGACATCACAAATTGCACGAGAACCAACCGAAATTTTTTCGTACTCAGAGAATACGTCCTGATTACTCGAAACCACATCTTTGAACAAAGCATGAATTCGGCGCGAAACTGCAGCTCGACCTTCTTCACTACGATATTCTTCAGGAGTGCAATAGAATTCGCAATATTCACCGGATTTTTCTTCATCCATCGCTTTAGCGAGAATAAGCCGCACCATATCCATGGTGAGATCATCTTCATCGCCATCAACACCGCGCCCGTGTAGCTTATTATGGCATTGCCTCAACATGCCCTTAATATCCAGAGGCCTCTTCAGGTCTGATTTTTTTCTTTGCCCCAGTGCATCCCAAGACTCAGACTTTCGAGGAATACCTGTCCAGTCAACTAAGACATTGGATGGCTCATGCAGCCTGCGATAATATTGAGGAGCATCCCCATTATACCAAACACCACCTTCAGCACTAGTATTGAAAATATATGAAACCAGCTGATTGTAACCTTTAGTAATGTTCGGCGCCTTGCACTCAACCAATAGATATATCGCACCCTGGTCGCGATTGGTTCGAGCTTTGGAATTACGGTATACGACAATGTCGGCACGAATAGGTGAGCCGGCTTTATCTCTCAGCTCTTTACTTCCATAATAAATAGCTACTTCCCTAGCTAACACATTAACTGGATATTGATATTCATAATGGAGGATTCGGAGATAGCGCTGCCTTACAAACTCTTCCGGAGTAGCATCGAGCTCAACCCCCTCCAAAAAGTCAATAATTTTACCACTTTCATTTGTTGTTACTTCGAAGTTATCCATTAGTTTTCAGCTGTCGCTTAGTGTTGAGTGCTGTAATTTGGCGCGCATAATAACACATCTCACAACATCTGAGTATTAAGATTTTTTCGCCAAGCGGAAATCACCTGTAAGGCACCTATTAATCTTTACATTCATATATGAATTCATATTCCCCACTCCGTATTTCCGTTACATTCCCGCACTCAAACATCAAACAGATGTACGAGTATAGCGGCGCTATTTGTCTTCCAGTCCTTTAAAAATCTTGTTTGCAAGTTTTTTCCCACATAGGGCAAGCGCTTGAGGTCGTCTTGTACGAGAAAGTTTAATGCGCAGCTCTAATTTCATGTAATAGCGGACACCTGACAATTATCCGCTCGATACTTACGCAACAAGGAGGGTGTGCTTCTTGTTAGACCTCACTACTGACAAGCGATATTTTTTCCTAATATCCATTGTTGCAGGAGGGTGTACTAAACGACTGCTCAAGATAGCGTGAGCCGGCCAGCATGAAATCTGACTGACACCATCAAACGCAAGCCCACTAGCAATTAGTGAGCCGGAGTTGTGACTGGTTGCAGTAATGTGAGCCAGAATGTCGCGGACATGCGCCGCCTCGCTAGAAAAGCAAATTGCGATGTGTACCCCTCAAATCAGAATAGGCCTCCCAATGCTGCAGGCTCCCAGTTCATGATTATCAACTCTCCGCTGGCTTCGGTCTTGCCCTGCCGCGCATTCGCAGTACTTTAACGAATGTCCACCATCTCAAAGTGAAACCCCTCGAACACCCGCCGAATGTCAGGGTGATCGTTGATGCTAACCATGACCTTCCCTTTGCAGCGCCGCATGAAGTCGGCCATGCACTCGTAATTTTCAAAGGGAAAATCCACGCCATAACCGGCCGTCTGCCAGTAAGGCGGGTCCATGTAGTGGAAGGTATGGGCACGGTCGTAGCGCTCGGCGCAGTCCAACCAAGGAAGGTTCTCAACGTATGTGCCGGACAACCGCTGCCAAGCTGCAGACAAATTTTCCTCGATCCGCAGCAGGTTGATGGCCGGGCCGGTCGTTGCAGTGCCGAACGTCTGCCCCGTCACTTTGCCGGCGAAGGCATGGTGCTGCAGGTAAAAGAATCGGGCGGCGCGCTGGATGTCGGTGAGGGTTTCCGGACGGGTCATCTTCTGCCACTCGAATACTTGGCGAGAACTGAGCGCCCATTTGAACTGGCGCACGAATTCTTCCAAGTGGTTCTGCACGACGCGGTACAGCGTCACCAGGTCGCCGTTGATGTCGTTAAGCACTTCAACAGGCGCTGCCTGGGGACGCATGAAGTAGAGCGCGGCGCCGCCGGCAAAGACTTCAACGTAGCATTCGTGTGGCGGAAAAAGCGTGATGAGGCGGTCGGCCAGGCGGCGTTTGCCGCCCATCCAAGGGATGATGGGTGTAGACATAAAAAAGCAAGACCTTTGCTGTATGAATAAACAGTGCTAGGCTCGCTCCGCTTTGTGCACGAAGCAGGAGCCTTGGCTGGACTTGCAGGGACGATCTGCGGGGAAGGTGGCCGGGTTGGATGTTGACGCATCCTGCCCGGCCGCTCCTTTTATTTCGGTGTAGAAACTTCTTTTGCGTAAGCCTGACAGGCCCGCAGGGCGATCAATGCTCGGTCGCCGGCATCGGTGATTCCGATAATTCGTTGAGCATGCGCTGGGTCAAGTTGGGTTCTTGTGGTGCCATGAACCACGCGGCCGGTGGCGGTGGTGGTTGGCACTGAACAGCTGCCGGTGGTTTCGGTGGCGGCGAGTACGACTGACAGCCGCAGATCAGCAGTAGCCAGGCGATCACGCAGACGAGCCTGCTTGATTTGCTCATCGGTCAATTCCTTGTAGTGGGTTTCGTCTTTGTTCTGCAGGCGGAGCTCCAGGGCACGGCGCTTGTCCTGCTCGGTACGCTGCAGAGCAGCAGACGCTTGGGATATTTCGTTGAGGGTGTCCGCCTGCAGGCGGGCTTGCCGCTCCAGCACGCTGCCATAACGCCAGTCCTGAGCAGTCCAGGCCAATGCTGCAGATCCTGCGACCACCACCACTAACAGCAAGCTGATAGCGGCGATACGGAACTGTGCGGGAATCAGATCGAAGAGACGCATATCACCGCCCTCGCCCTGGCCCACAACTGCAGCCGATCCTCCAGGCCATTAAGGCCGCCGTTGATCCGGCGAGTGATGGTGTTGAACTGGTCCTGATCCGCGAGCGCATTAAGCCCGTTTACAGACCAGAACCACGCTGCCGACTCTGCCGCCCATTGCGGCTGCTCGAGCAGCTCGGGGGTGCGCAACAATCGCTCATCGCCGAACAGTGCCAGACTGCAGCGCAGGTAGTTATCGTGCCCGGTGACCTGGATCAACCCTCGGCCGCGATACCGCTGACCATCACCATCTGCAGCCGGGGTATTACCAAGCTTGGCAGCCAGAGTGCCGGTATCGTATTTACTCAGGTATTGATCCCCGCCCAGTTCGCGGACGTACTGCAGTTGACCGGACTCGTGACCAAGCTGCGCGAGGAAAGCTGCCTGGCGTTTCGGTGTATTGATCTGCCGATGCGCCATTGCCGCGTTCAGGGCAGATACAAAAACGCCCGCTTGGCGGCGGGCGTTTGGCATGATGCGTTGTAGCTGTTGTTCAGTGATGGTCATAAAAACTCCGGACAAAAAAAATACCGCACTTAGGCGGCGGTGGATTGCATTACAGCTTCTCGACGCTCACGACCTTGAGCGGCTTCGTTTCTTTCTTTTTCTTACCCTTGGATTTGCCTTTCTTGCCGGCATTGCACTCGACCGTGGTCGACCAACCAGATTGGGTAAACACCTGCTCCACCGAATCCGCCAGGTATTCGCCATCCAGCCCGACCTTGAAGCCCTGGGCGTTGATCAGGCGCTCGGCAAAAATGTCAGTCCGGCCTGGCATCTCGAAACGCACGTCGGCGGTCGAGCGATTGAATGCCGCTAACCGTGCTTTGGCTGCTGACTCAGCAGCGGTCTTGTTCGGATAGATGTGCCGATCCGTGTGCACCGCCGGTAAGCCGTCCGGCGCATCATCGTTATCGATGGTGACCACCGCCAATTTGCCGTCCTTTTTGTTCTGATGCTTAGTCGCAACGGCCTTGTGCGAATTGCGATCCCCTAAGCTGAACTGCCAGCGACTGAGATCGCTGCGGGTCAACGTGATCGCACCGAACGTTTTGCCGCTGGCTGTCTGCCCTCCCTGGCGCGGCATCACCAACAGCTTGCCATCCGCGACCTTGGCCGTGCAGTCGTATTGCTTAGCCAGACGCGTGATGAAATTAAAGTCGGACTCGTTGAGCTGATCCACACGAGCGACCTTCGTCGCCACCGGACAGCCTGCCTGCCAGCCATTTCGAGCCGCGATGTCGGCCACGATCTTCGACAACGGCGCATCCTCCCAGCTTCCGCTGCGGATAGTCTTACCACTGCCGCGCATATCGCTGGCTTTACCCTTGATCACAATCGTGTCCGGCGGGCCGGAAACTTCGACTGTGTCGACCGCGTAAAGCCCCAGGCGCATCAAGGACGTTTCGGCATAGCCCAGGTGAATCTCGATTGAGCTACCGCGCCGGGGCAACTGCACCTGGCCGTCACGGTCATCGATACGCAATTCAAACTCGTCGGACTCCATACCCGGCTTGTCAGAGGTCCTAAGCAACAACAAGCGATCATTGATCTTGGATGTAATATCGGCACCGTCGGCAACGATACGAAAAGTGGGGGTCATGGTTTTTTTCCAAAGAAAAACCCGCACAGGGCGGGCTGAATACAAAGTGTTCTTACGCTTAACGCAACGGGCCGCACGGAGTCAGTCCCACAAGCTAATCCCTTCCTCAGTCGGGACTGGCAGATCCGGTAGCACGATCACCACACCAGCGCGGAAAGGCTGGGGCTCGTCTGCCAGGCCCTGATTGGCATCCAGCACGGCCTCGACACTCCCGTTCAAGTGCCCATAAACGTTATTGCAAATGACATCGAGCATGTCCCCGTCAGACGTTCTGCATGTCGTCGCCATAGCGCGTGAACTCCAGAGTGAATGCTTGTTTACGCGGAATACCGCCGTGCAGCAGCGCGCCCTGTTCCTCGTTGATGGACTTCAAGCACCATGTGCCGATTACCTCTCCATAGCCGGTGGTCAGAGTCAGGGGCTGTAGCCGGCCGCCGATGGTGCGCAATGTGTCAAGCTGCTTGAGCCCCCCTTTGAAGCCTGGGTAAATCGTACCTTTGAGTGTGAGCTTTTCATCGCCCATGCCCACGGCCTGCTGCGCCGGGCGCCGCGATAGTCGCTCCTGTGAAGCCCAGCGGAATTCAGTCGAGCGACTCAATTCGTCGAAGGCCGCTGTATCCAAGTTGAAGTAGTACGGCTGAATTTTAGGATCCCTGGGCTGGATGATCAGCAAGTGCGGAAATGGCTTCACCGCTTCCGGCGCCGGTGTAGCTTCCACGGCAAATGCGCTGGTGGGCACGATGTTTGCCAACGACGGATTGACCTTTCCGGCGACCTTGTTGATCGCCGTCGCAGCTTTTCCCGCCTGCTCCTTCAGCGCCCCCATTCGCTCCTGCACTTCGGCGGCGCCCCGTGTCGCACGACTGTACACTGCCAGCACCTGGCCGGCCTTGGCCTGTGCCGCATCCACGCCGCGCATCACCCGCTGGAGCTTGGCACCCACAGCAGGCCCCACGAACGGGATATTTTCCAGCTCAGCCGCTGCACCCGTTATCTCCCTTATTGCACCGTTGACGGGCCCAAGCATGCCCTCAGCACTACGTCTACCAGCCTCCCCGGCTTCAACCAGGTACTTGAAGCCCGACTGCATCTGTTCCATATAAGCCATAGGCCCTCCTTACAGGTGCGGTTCGTCGTACAGCTTCGCGGCGTTTTGCTTCGCCGCATCAGCCATCATTAACCGCATGTGCGGCATGAGGTCTTGCGCCAAGCGTTGCGGGTCTTTCACATCCCCTTGCACCGTGACCGGCATATTCAGCGAATACTGAAACTGCTGATCCACTTTGGCCGGGACAGGCCTTTCCGGCTCTTTGGGCTGGATCGCTACAGCCGCTGGCTTGGTCGGCGCTGACACGGCTAGAGAGCGCGCTACATCACCCAGGACCGGCGCTTGCGGTGCAGGTGCCATCAGCAATGCACCCGAACCGTCCGCCCGGCTGAATGACTTGCCCATAGCGGCCAAGCTCGGAATGGCTGGGCCCGGTCGAGGCGCCATCAGCAACGGCGTCACCGGTGGCGCGGGTTTTTCGTCCTCCCCTCCGAACCACGATTTACCTGCAGCACCGCCCAGCGCCGAACCACCCATGCTGCCTAAGTAAGCTCCTACCAGCCCACCAATAGCGGTGCCAATGATAGGCACTACCGAGCCAATAGCCGCCCCTGCAGCAGCACCGGCCATGGTGCCGGCGAGATTGCCGGCGGCAGCGCCATAACCCTCGGCCTTTTCGTCCTTGGTCTTAGCATTCTCATAGGTGTCAAAGGCCATGGCGCCGGCCTCGATGAGCGAGCCACCAGGTATTGCCTTGGCGGCTTTTCCGATCTTACCGACCGCTTGCACAACCCCGCCCAGTTTCGCTATCGCCCCGCTTGGGATAGGAACTGGTGGGATAGGCGAACGTGGGACCGGTGCTGCAGGCAGTGGTACCGGTGAACGTGGAGCCAGTGTTGTAGGCCGTAGCAGCGGCGGACGCGGAACCAGTGCTGCAGGCCGTGGCAACGGCTGACGCGGGACCGGTGCTGCAGGCAGTGGCAACGGCTGACGCGGGACCGGTGCTGCAGGCAGTGGTACCGGCGAACGCGGGACCGGTGCGGCAGGCCGTGGTACCGGCGAACGCGGGACCGGTGCTGCAGGCCGTGGCACCGGCAGACGCGGGACCGGTGCTGCAGGCCGTGGCAGCGGCGGACGCGGGACCGGTGCTGCAGGCCGTGGCAGCGGCGGACGCGGCGCCGGCACCCGAGCACGCAGCGAGGTCGGTCGACGTCGCGGGATATTACGTCTTGAACCGCGACCACGCCGGCGGCCTTCACCTGGCCCCCCAGCAGGCCCCCCCATTGCACTCAAGTTAACGACGAAGACCTTTTGGACGCCGTCGCCAATCGCCGCAGCATCGTCACCTCTCGCGCCGTCATCGTCAGATACCGCTTCTTTAGCTAGCGAAACGACTTTGAGGCCAGTCGCGACGATGTCTAACTTGCCGGTCTTGTTCTCATCCTTTCCCTCCCCATCAGTCGATTCACCCTTGAGAGCGGCTACTGCCTTGAGCCCTGTCTCAACTAACGACAGGGCCTTGCCGGTCTTGCCTTTAGCTTCGCCGCCCTTTCCGACGCCCCCAGCGCCATCCTTGGAGTTGGTCACAAAGACCTTTTGCACTTCGCCGGATTTGCCACCCAACGATCCCCGCGCGACGTTGAGCAAACCTTTAGCGATTTTGAACGAACTGAGCAGCCCCTTGAGCGCGACAAGCCCTCCACCGACCGCCGCGATGCCCGTCACCACACCTGGTGCGCTGTCAGACAGCGAGGTAATACCCCTGGTGACTTTGGTCAGTCCTTCTGCCACGGTGTCTGTGACCGGGCGCAGGGCGTCCCCAACGCTGCGCATGGCGTCATCCATTGACTGGGCCATTTCGGCCCACTTCTGCGACGACGCCTCACGTCGCTCGGTGAGGTTCTTGTCGAGAATGCCCGTTGCATCGCGCGAATCGTTTTTAAGCTGGCTGTACAGCGCCTTGTTCTGCATATAGGCAGAAAGCGCAGCCTTTACCTGCATGTCAGCGAACAGGTCACCGGTGCGCAGTGACTCTTCCAGCGAGGCCATCATGGCCTTGGCTTTCTCCGGGTCCGACTCCTTGCTGATCTTGGCCGTCGCCTCAGCCATCGCCGCCGCGCGCTTCGGATCCGTGGCCTGAATGTACTTCTGCGCCAGTGACATACTGGTTTCAAGGGTGGACATACCGTTTTGCAAACCGGTCTGCATCGACCCTTTGTAATCAATACCCGCCTTTGCATACGCCTTGACGGTGTCACCAGAGCCGATTTTGCCCATCCAGTTCTTGAGATTGTTTGCCGCCTCATCGGCGCCGCCGGCAGATTTCATCTGCACTTGCAGCATGGCACCCAACTGTGTAACCGCATCCATGCCGGTAATGCCGAGGCTGCCCATGTTCGCCAACAGCTCAGGAAACCACTTAGCCATGTCGGCCGCTTCAAAGCTACCGGCCTGCCCTTGGTAGGCAATCGCTTCAAGGGCCTGCTGCATCTGCCTAGGATCTGTGATCTTGGCATTCTGCCCCAGTGCGTTGATCATCTTTGCTGTATCAACACCGCTCGACCCTTGCCCCACGACGAACTTGGCTGCGACTGGCGCATATTCCAGGGCCTTGCTCAAATCCATGCCGGCGCCAACCAATTGGTTGACCACATCGGCTACATCGTTACGCGCCATGCCCGTGTCGCGCGACGTATCAATGATCTTGCGCGACATCTCCTGCTCTTGCGGTTTGTTGGCAATGCCGGCCTTGATCGCGATATCACGAACAATGGCCCCAAAGTCAGCGCTGACCTTCGTTGGAACTGCCAGCACACCGACGCCAACAACAGCGGCGCCGACAGCGCTTTTCATGCCAGTCCTGCCAGCATCGATCTGCTGATGCCCCTTGGCTTTGAGCTCGGCCTTGATGGCGGTCTGACCCATAGAGCGATAGGCTTTCTCCAGCCGGCCAACTTCGATTCCTTGTTTTTTTAAACTATCGAGGTTGGAGTTCAACCTGCCCAACAACTTGGACGCGCCCTCTGATCCGCTGTCGTGGGCTTTCTTCCACTCGTCGCGCAGGCGAATGGTGTCACCGATAGTGCGCTGCAGGACACGCGCCTTGTTGCCTTCCGCCTCAAGACGCTTGATGCGCCCCGTTACATCTTTAAACGCGGCACCGACTGTCGAACTGACGGCGCCGCCGATCACCAGCCCGAGGGCAATTTTGTTCGCCATGTCATGGCCCTTATTTGGATAGCCTTATCGAAGGCGGCTCAGTCCGTGAGCCACCAAACCATTTCTGCAAACGGCATCGACAAAATCTCAGCAGCGGAAAATCCTGTTTCCGCTGCCAGACGTTTCGCGGCCATCTTTATGACGTGAGGGTTAAACCCCGTCGTCTTGGTCCAGACGAAAATAGCCGGCCTGCAGGCGATTAAAATCCACCAGTTTCAGGCCCTCCAGATCCGCGACAGGCGCACCGGCAAGCGCAGCAAACAAAATCAGCTCCCGCTGTTCGTCGTCCGCGCCCGCATCACGATTAGCGGCGCGCACATCGCCCACTGTTGGGGAACGCAGGGCCAAGGTATCAACTGATACACCATTGATTACGCTCGGGCAGGTCAGGGTGACCTGGACGCGATCAGTGTTGACCGACAGCCAGGACGGCATTGACTCCGAATAGTCGGTATCAGGCACCAAGTGCGCATAAGCGGCTTGAACACGGCGGTAGTCCGCCAGCTTCAGGCCCTCAAGATCCTTAACTCCCACCTCAGCCAAACCAGCAAACAACATCAGTTCTCGCTGTTCTTCGTCGCCATTAGAGGCGCGGTCGGCTGCTCGCACTTCCCGTACCAGCGGGGCCCGCAAGGTCAATGTTTCGACCAGAACGCCATTGGCATTGCTAGGTCGCGTGAGCGTTACGACGGCTGCAAGCGCAGTGAGTGATAGCCAAGCCGGTACTGCTTTGGACGTTGCTTTATTCATTTGGATCTATTCCCTTAGAGGCCGAGTGCGGTGCGCACTTCAAGGAGTTGGTCTTTGCCGTCGATCACCTGAACACCGGCGACCATGTCGATTTCGTACATGAGGCGCCCGTCGATTTCGAGCTTGTAATAAGCGACTGCCACGGCGTGCTTGATCTCAGCAGGGTCACCGGCTTTCCAGTCGCCCAGGTCGAGTTCTTTAAGGCGACCACGCAGTGTGACGACGACGGCCGTGACAGCCCCTTTCTGTCCCCTGAAGGCCCCCCGGAACGTCGCATTGAAAGCGGTGCCATCGGCCAGACCGAAGTACTTCAACGACTCACGTCGCACGCCTTTGGTAACAAAGGACGCTTCCATTTTCTCCAAGCCTTGGTCCATCTCAATTGAACCAGCCATGCCGCCACCACGATAATCATCGTTCTTGGTGGTCAGCTTGGGCAGCGTAAGGCTCGGCACGTCGCCAGCGAAGCTGACGCCATCGACAAACAGGTTCGTGTTAAACAAAGTTTGAGGAATCATTGACTAGGCCCCTTAGGCTGCTTCAAGAACTTCGGTCATCCACTGATCGGTGACTTCGAAAAGGAAATTCGGGTTTTCTGCCGGCGGCACGTCAGTGAAGCGGATGCGCCAATAAACTTTGCCCTGGGCGATCTGGCTGGCAGTGTTCAGCTCGGTGTCCGGGAACACCTCAAAATTGATAATCGCGCCCTGGGCTTTAAGGTCGCGCATGAACGCATCCAGCCCATCCGTCACGTCCTTGACGTAGGTCTTGGTAATTGAGCGGTCAACAGCCCATTTATGGCCGGCCTGCACAGCATCCATAAGGATGAACAGCGTGCGAACGCGCGTGACGAATGCCCACTTCGGGTCGCTCGACAGCGTGCGGTTACCCCACAAGCGATAGCCGTCGTCGCGAATGATCGTCGCGATATTGGCGTTGTTCAGCAGGTTGGCCCGGCACGTCTCGTCGCCGTCCAAGTACTCGACAGCTCGGGTCGTACCAGTCAGACCGGTGAACTCTTTGTTAGACGGCGAAGCCCAGAAGCCGTATTCAGCATCGGTCCAGGCGAACAAGCCCGCCGCCCAGGCCGAAGCCGGCGCATCAACTGTCTTGCTGGACTCAGTGTCCCAGTACTGAACGCCCGGATCGACCATGAACAGGTTGCGACTGCCAAAGTTATCGGCATAAAGCATCGCCGCCTCATCCGTTGTGCCAGGGCCATCAAGAATGCCGATTGCCCGCAGCTTCTGCGCCAGGCTATCAAGCGCGGTAGCGACCGCCTGAGTGGCCGTGTGACCCGGCGCAATCAACAGCCGCGGCTGCGCGTTGTACAGGCTTTTGCCATCGAGCAAGGCTTGTAGGCCGGTACGCTGACCCGAGGCCATAACGCCGCCAATGATCGCCGAGGTTTGCAGCGCCGCGTCTTCGAGCTTCGGCACGCCGATGGCAACGATCACCGCTTTGGCTTTCGTGTAGATCGCTTTACAAGCCTTGGTGATCGCCGATTCAGCACCGAAGGCAGTGATAGCCTCGCGCTCGGTGGTGATCAACTTGAGCTCGCCGGCCTTGGCGGTGCCGCCGCCGAGGACGCCTGGGGTGAAGGTGTCGCAAAGTCCGATGATGGAAGACGATGGCAAGGAAATAGTGCGCGCGCCTGTCTTGATATCCGTTGTAGTAACGCCGTGAAAGAAACTCATAAAGCTAATGCTCCAGAAACGAAAAAGCCCCGCGTAAGCGAGGCCGGGAGGGTGTTTGTGTTGCGAGTGGAGGAAAAGAAAACGCCCCTTCGATGCGCGGCGTTTATTGCAGCTGGTCAACCACCCAGAGGGGCGTTAGCGGTCGGTGTTCAGTCAACGGGAACTCACCCGCTTCTGGCCAGTTTCGCAGTGCTCGGCGGTAAGCCTGAAGCTCGGTGTACTGCGTGGGAGTCAGGGTGGTAATTTGACCCTCTTCCAGTTCATCCCGATGGCGCGAAACTGAACCATCCGTTTCAAATAGTCGCTGATCCCGCCAAGCCCGCTCAACAGCAGCTAACGCCTCATCACTGGGCGGCGGCGGATCAACCAGCACCGGGAGACCGTCATCACCCCAGGTAATAATCTTGCCTTCCGACTCCCCCGCGAGCAGCTCTGCGTGATACTCAGCAGAGATCTCTATCGCATCGTCAGGAATCAGACTCGCCCCATGGATTTCGGCATCGTAGAAGCCGCGATTGGATTTTGATGCAAACATTGGTTCTCTCCTTAAAGGCCGATGGCGACCCAACTGAACGGCTGCCCAGCGAGGGGTGAGCCACTGGCCGCCCTGATAGTCATAGAGGCTCGAGGATTTTGCGTAACTTCAAGCGTGTAGGAGAGCCAGGTGGAATCTGCACCCGAACCAAATGAGCCACCCCTGAACAAGGTTGCTTGAGGAAAGGCGATTGGGAACGTTACTACGTCGGTTGTGTAAACGTTTGATAGCGCGCTGGTAGTTCTGTAGCCCCACTGAATAATCAGGCCACTGGGGAGTTTCTGGTAGCCGTTAGCCTGCAAAGAAGCGGCAAAAATTAATGCATTGCGTAGCGTTTCGCTACCGAAGTGACAGCGCCATACGTTGGATTCACGTATAGCGATGAAGTCTCCGCCAGGAGAAAGTGTGTAAGGAACTGCCACGGCCAAGTTGTTCATTGCCAACTGATCACCAGCGGCAACAGCAACACGCGAGGTGGCGGACTGTGGCCCCGCAGATATCAAAACCGCCGCGCCATTGGGAACGGATTCCGTCGCCGGCAGTGTCACGGTTACGCCGGTCGCTAACTCCAGGCGCTTACCGATATCGCTGACAGTCAGCACCCTACTGGCTGTAATGCTGATAGATCCGCCAAAGCTACCTGCCGAACGTGCAACAAACTCAGTCGTCGCGAGCGATTTTGAACTGTCGAATAGTGGTGGTGTGTTGGCTGAGGGATCAACGAGCGCTGGCGAGTTAATCGGTGCAAACCCTTGCGTCACGTTCTGGAAAGTCAGTGGGGTGGTGCCCAGAGCAATGGCCCCGTCGGTGATCAACTGCCAGCGTGTATCGGCCAATGTGGCGCCCTGCTCAACAGAGACCAGCATCGCCGACGTGACCTCTGCGTTCGCGTCCGCATCCGCGGTGCGCGCCCAGGCACCAGCGGAGACAACATACAAACCGTTGTCCTTTGCGCCAGCCTGGTTTTTCACGAGTACACGATCACCCGCTACCAGGGCGACGCCATCGACAGCCTGCAGGCCGGCGAGCGCAATGTTCGCTGTGGTCGCCACCCGTACCGACTGCTTGCTGTCGAGCTTGTACACCTCTTCCATGATCCGCTGATCAACATACTCGCGAGTAGCCAGCACTACGGCCGGGTCAATCTTGAGCGTGATGTTGCCGGTGCTGGACACGATGAAATTCATGCGCACTACTTGCGTGCGGCCCGAGCCCTGAGACATCAACGGTTTGAAGCTCGGCGCGCAGTTGGCCACAGCCACAAGATCGCCAGCTGCGTCGTACAGCCCGATTTCGCGAATCCAATGCCCCCCCTCATCAGCCGGAATAATCTGCTCGGCAATGATCACCGCCGGGTTCACCGGATCGACCCGCACCTGATTCAGTGGACGGCGGCGCCATTCGTTGATCAATTGGGTTTGTGTCGCACTGGGAATGGGGTCGGTGCCGTTTGCATCGCCCACACCCATCTCGGTGAACTTCCAGGGAATGCCGAGCGCGTCAGCATTGGCCTGCTTGGCCATCCCCACGTTCGTGAGGATCGCGAAAAACTGCGAATTCGCATCAATCATAATAAACGTCCAGGGTGTCTATGGAGTGTTCGCGCCCGACCACGCCGATGGTTCCTGTGACCTCGATGTCACGCATAACCGGCGGGTAAACGTCGATTTCGTCGCCTTCGTAGAGGGCAACACTGATGTTCAAGACGCCTTGGGTTTCGAGGCTGATCGCCAGCCCCGTCAGGTGCCGCGTGACCGGTTTGGCGTCGTCGATCAGGCGTTCAAGCTCCTGATACATTTCCTCGGTAATGCCGGTGTCCAGCACCCCGACCTTTAACGCAAAGGTGCCCGGGATCCCTTCGGGCCTCATGTTGAACCACTCGATAATCTCGATGAGATAGCCCAGCGGTTCGACCACTCGGCGTAACGCGCCGATGGTGCCCTTGTGGGCATGTATGTAATAAGAGGCCTTGATGGCGGCGCGTTTGGTCGCCTCGGTCCATCGGTAATCCCAGCGATCCACCGACCACGCCCATGCCAGGTGCGGCAGCAAATGCACCGGGCAGGTATCAGCGTTGTAGAGGTCGCGAAGCGGGACAATCGTTTTCTCGAAAAACGTAGCCTCCATAGCCCGTTCAAGCTGCGTACTGTTGATCGGCAATAGGCTTTTCATGTCAAGCCGCCAGCGTCACGGTGTAGCCCGTACAGTAGGCCGCCTGAGCTTTGGTCGGCGCCAAGTCCTGCCAGCCGACCAACTCAACCCGAGAAACGCCGGCAACGTGTAACTGAGCGTCTACGCCGGAACGTGCCACCTCAACGCCGAGCCGTTTGCGCGGATTGATCCAAGCCGCCAATCGACTTTTCGCCTCGGCTAAACTGGCATCAGCTTCTGGGCCCGCGCTGGTCATGTGCAGGATCGCCTTGATTTGGTAGCGGATCACCTGGGCACTCTGAACCGTTACCCTATCCCCCACCGGCCGCACGTCATCGTCATTCAGCGCGGTTGCCACCGTGGCGAGCAGCTCCGGTGAAGCCTCCCCCTCCCCATCCAATCCCAGCACCGTTACCGTCACGTAACAAGGCGCGGGGCTTTCGGCCGTGGCATCCGCCACCAGCCCCGAGGCGTTACGCGCATGCAGGATGTAGCTGTTACGCGGGCCGGCCGTGGTCAGTCCCTCATAGGCCAACTGGATGCGCTCTCGGAACGCATCGTCGTCTTCTTTGACTTCAGGAACTGGCGGAAAGGCCAGCAGATCCTCAGCTTGAATGACCAGGCGTTTGAGGTTGACGTTGGCCCCCAGGTGATCGAGATCACCGCGTATGGCGTGCGCCAGCAATACCGCTTTGCCGGCGTCATTGACTCGGGCGCGGTTGCCGACCTTGATGTAAGCGCCAACCTCCAGCACCTTAAGCACCGGATCGCTCTCCAGCGCAGCAGTCCAGTTGCCGCCCATGTATCCGCGAAAGACGCCCAGCCCCTCCTGAAAAACCTCTTCGAAGTCCAGCGGCTCCAACACGGTTGGCGCCGGCAACGACGATAGGTCCACGATACTCATACGGCCACCTCCAGCGTGACGCTGTCGCCCAGGTACTGCCCGACGATCTTCAGGTTAATTTGCCCGCCGATAACGGAAATGACGCGCACTTGATCCAGCTTCAATCGCGGCTCCCAGCGACCCAGTGCGCGTGCGACCTCCGCCTGTACGGCGCTTTTCCAGCCGTCAGTAACGGGCAAGTCAACAAATCGCCGCAGCTTGCTGCCGTAATCCATCCGATGCCGCCGGCTGCCCAACGGCGTACCCAAAATGTCTGGAACCGATTGCCGCAAATGTGCGATGCCGGAAATGGGTTGGCCGGTGTGGCGATCCATTCCGATCATTGTGATTACTCCTTCAATTGCTCCAGATCTGGATGCGCTTTCAAGAACGCAAATTGGTCATCACCACATGCGGTAACTCGACCAGCAACAACAGGAAGCGTCCCGCCGCCGGGTAGGATCAATGTCCGCGAGGTGAAAACCTTGTCGCGAAAAACACGCGCTGGTCCGATGGACTCAACCGCGTCAGCAGTAACGGGAAAACCCAACGGCGCAGGCTTCAACCCCGGAACCACAGTGGCCTCGGCAGAATCGCCATCAGTTCTAGGCTTACTCATAAGGCAGACTCCAGATATGAAAAAGCCCGCACTGGACGGGCTGTTTGTGGGTTGAAATTAATGCGTGTGGTGATTGCTGTTGCCACCGGCATCGATGATCGCACCGGCACTGGTGATGCCTTTAGTGACGTGTAACGCGCCGTCGATCATCACCGCTGCTTTCAGATTGATGTTGCCGGTGGTCACGTTCACGGCGCTGTCCGTCACGACCACCTCTGTACTGGCGACTTTGATGGTCACCGTACCGCTCGGCAGGGTGATGCTGTAGCTCTTGGCCTGCCAGTCGTAAATCAGCGATCCACCATCATCAAAGCGCCATACTTCCACATGGTCCCGGTTATCCGGCGGAGGTCCAGCGTTGCCATACAAGCCCGGAATGAACGTGCCCTGTGACACGTCACCGCTGGCACTAACCAGCGTCCCCTGCTCGCCCAGAGACGGAGCCCTCCAGTGCCTGGCCTTGCCGGCGGCGATGCTGTGCCAACGCACCCAGGCGCTGGTCCATTCGCCGTCCGAAACCCGACACATCGGAGGGGAGGCAGCCAGATCGACTGCCACCACAAAGCAATCCTTGACCACCCCCGCAAGCATGCGGTCGTGCTGGGCAGTAACATAGCCGCTCACACGTCCTCCGCTGGAACAAAGTCCTCTTTGACGTCGTTGTTGAAGCCAAACAACAGCATGCCGGGCGGCTGATCGGGCCAAGGCCACTCTTCAGGGCCGAGGTACACCTGCTGCGTCCATTCCACCAGCCAAACGGTGTAACCATCCAACACTGGCTGGGTCCAGTCCTGTAGTGCCTGAACGAACTCTGCCGGCTCGACTTCCAGCCCCCACGTCTGAGCCCGCAGTAGGACCGCGAGTTGAGTAGCCAGATGCACGGCCTGTTGCTGATGCAGAGGATAGATCGGGTCAACGACGATACGTGCCTCGAACTTACACACCAACGAGGTTTCTCCCGTTCCTATATCGGTACCGGGCTCAATCTCGGCCAGCTCCAAAAAGACCGCCGGTAAAGCGATGCGATCTTCAATGTTCGGCCAAGCGCTTATTGTCTGAACCCCAGGCAGATGGCTCACCAGGTGCTGCTCGACCGCCCGGTAAAGCTGGTCCAGGCTAAAAGGTTGGTCAGCCATTAACCGATCCTCTTCAAGTATTTCTGTAGTTCGAAGTTGAGCTCCTGCTGCAGGATCTCCAACAGACGCTCATCCGCCTTTTGTACCCACCTTTCGAAGTGCGGACGGGCTTGTTCCAGAGATACCTTGGCCTTGGCTAATGGAAAACGATTTCCATTTTCTGCGACCCATCCAGAACTTGCACCGCGACCAGCGGATACCGTGCTGTCTGGGTAATCATCAGCATTAAAGTGCTTGCTCGCTGTGCGAATCCAAATGTCTGGCTTGTTGCCATAGACCTTCTTGAGAAACGCGCCTTGATAACGCCGCCCCGCCACCGACACTCCGCTACCGGTTTGCCGCGCCCGGCCAATCCGGCTGGACTCGATGGCATTCAAGCCGAACCACAACTTGCCGCTCGATGCCCCGCCGGACACTGGGTAGCTGCGTAACCGTTGACGCACTGCCGCGACAGCAATGCGCTCCTGCCTGCTGACTGCACGGGCAATGTGCGTGCGCAACCAGCCCAACGTCTTGTTGATCGCGCGTCGGTGGGCCGCAGCAGCTGCCTTGGGCACCAACTTGGCGAAGTCCTGAAACGCCTGGAGATCTGCAGCTGACGACTGGATCGAGATCATCCCGCCGCCGGCCGAGGGTTTGACGTAGCTACCGATGCTCATGGGCGCAGCCTCAGGATCAAGGCGACCAGACCGTCGCCGCTCGGCTCCAGCTGCAGCAAGTCGTAATCGCCGCCGCCGTCCAGGGCGGGCAAGTCGATGCTGACCAAAAGCCCGCGTTTCAAGCCTTCCGAATCACTGACGCGGATCTCAAACCGAGGCTCACGCAAGCCGGTATTGAGCTTGCCGAGCTTCGGCTGCAACCAGGGCGCGGCAAACATGCCAAGCACCGGCTCTTCACGGCCCTCGATCCGCGCGCTATCGCCCAATGTTTCGAAGACCACTTCGTCGATGTCGTCGATCAGATCGCGGAAGGCCACGATCACATCTCCAGCAGGATCTGCGCGCGAGGCCGCGTGCACAGGTGCAGCGGGTTGGACTGGGCTTCGCCGGCCACACCCTTATTGAAAGGCAGCGGCTCGATCTTGCTGTAGTACGGGATGCCCTGGGTGTTGACCGTCTCCATGTAGTCGGCCGGTGCGAAGGACGAGATGTACAGATCAGGGACGCCCTCGGGGACCAGCAGTGCCTTGTCGTCATGGACGAACGCAACGCCAGCAACCTTGCCGCGATACCGCTCCCAGACGATCCCGCCGAACTCGAAAGCTTCACGTGCATCACCACGCAGAGACGCGGCCTGCATGGTGTTGAGATAGGTCTCCTTAACCGACTTGTGGACGATCAGCTTGTTCCAGAAGTTCTTGCCGCACAAAGCGCGGGAGCCGGTGCTGGTGACGCTGCCCAGGGCTTCCTCTTGCATATCCAGCGCTTCGCCGCATTTGACCCGCAGCTCGGTATCTGGACTGTTCAAGCCCATCGGCAGCTTCTGGCGATTCACGCCGAAGGATTTATAAATATCCAACAGGACTGTCTTGCCATCGGCGTCCAGCACCTGCCCGTTCAACGCACCCATACGCTGGAATTCGTGGGTGGCATCCAGCTGTCGGCGAGCCTTAGCCAGGCGCTTGTTGACTACATCCTGCACGGCCTGCAGTTCGCTGCGGGTACCGAAGGCGCGAATGCCTTGGATCTCATCAGCCTTGATGGTGAAGCGTTCCGGCAGGTGCACGGTGTTGAACGGAATCAACTGACGCTTGGCCGCGCCGACCACCAGACCAGAAGTACCACGTTCACCCGATGGCACCAGGGCCAGGGTGTCGCCGTCTTTCTCGATCTGCACGGTCAGCGTGCTGATGCCTTCTTCGCGGAACAGGCCAAGGCTGCTGATGCGGCCCGGCAGGTATTCCTGCTCGTTGATTGCGGCAGTCAACGAGGAAACGCTGAACGCATCGTCTTCAAAAATGGCGATATCGGCCATGGGGTACTCTCCAGAAACGAAAAATCCCGCACTCGGCGGGATGGATAAATGAAGTGAGCGTCTTAACGGACGATCACGAAATGGGCGGCCAGGGCCTTTTCGGCTGCGGGGTCGAGGCCGGTCAAATGGACTTCGCTGACTTCGGCCTGACGCACGATGGCGCGGCCGCGACGAACCACATCAGACTGCCCCAGCGGACCGTAGAGGATCGCCATGGCGTTTTCAGATCCGTCCTCAGCTGTCGGCTGATAGGGTGCAAACTCGCCCGTAGCAGTCACCAGCCCAAGGATCTGGCCCGGCTCCAACGCCGGCCCGGCGGCGACGTTAATTGCTTCGCGTGAAATAGTGCCGGGGCCTTCAGACAGCAGAAATTCGCCTGCGTGCATCGATTCGATTTTCATGCTCTTACTCCTTTCGAGGTTCCGTTCTGCGCCGCCTGCCGGCTTGCCCAGATTGAATGACTGTCGACCTGTTTGGCCTTGATAGTGGGTGCCGGATCATTGTCGAGCGGCAGACTGTTATTGATTTCAAAACCGCCGCCGCTGCTTACCAGCTTGTCGAACAGGCGCGCCCTGACAGCTGCTTCATCCAGACCGGCAGCCAGAAATTCGCCGGTCAGTTCCGGCAATCGTGCCGCGACACACAGGCCGTGCAGCGCTTTCGCCTTGGTCAGCGCCGCAGTGACTACCGCTTCGCTTTCCAGCTTCGTCGAAGCGAGTATCGGGTCCACCAGGTTGCTGATGCCAGCCGCCGCACACCCCTTGGTAACCATCAACGCCAATCCGGCAGCGTCCAATACGGGGGCTGGATCCGCAGGGTTTACAGGATCAGTCGGCTCGACATCCGGCTCTTTGTCCAACTGAGCCAGCAATTCAGCCGGGGCATTCTGGAATCGCTGCAACACGCTGCCCTGACCGAGGCAGGCTTTCACCTTCAGCCCGTCGCCCACTTCATCGGCCAAGCCCAGGGCCACTGCTTCGCTGGCCGTCAGCCAGGTTTCGGCGTTGACCATGCGCCGCAACTCGGCCTCGTCGATGTCCGGCGCTTTGGACTTGTAGGCCGCAATAATCGCTTCCAGCGTCTGGTCCAGCACGTCGGCAACACGCCGGAAGTCCTCGGCATCACCGCCGGTAAAGGTGTAGGGGTTGTGGATCATCAGCATGGCATTGGCCGCGATGACCACCCGGTGAGCGCCACACACGGCAACACTGGCCGCGCTGGCCGCCAGCGCGTCAATGCGCCCGGTACAGCGTTCGCCCAAGCGCGACAGCGCGTTGTGAATAGCCAGGCCGTCGAACAGGTCGCCGCCGATGCTGTTGAACGCCACAACGACCGGAGAAACGCCGTCATCCATAGCCCGCAGGTCCTGAACAAACTGATTTGCGCTGACACCCCAGGTGCCGATCTCGCCGTATACAAAGACCTCAATGGTCTGTTGCTCGGCCTCACCGCTGGCCTGGAAGGTGTACCAACTTTTATCCGCGACTTTGACCTGCTTGCCAGCCTTATCATAAATGCGCGGGATCGCTTTTTTACTCATGGTTGTTCCTTGTCATCAATCGGCTCGATGGCATCAAGCGTGGTGTAGTTGAGGCCCAGTTCCGTGGACCTGGCGAGGTCGGCCGCGTTTTCCGCGTCGATGGTTTCCGCGTCGTAGCCGTTGCGCAGACACATCTCGCTGCGTGAACCGAAGCCTGCCTGCACTTCCATCCGCCGCGCCTGTACGTCCTGCACCGGCTGAATGTAGGCCCAGCCTTGTGGCACCCAACGTGTGCGCAGGTATTCGCGCCGACGTTGCGCGTAGTCATCCAGCACTAGGGCGCCGGACAGCACCGCCATGTCCATCCAGGCGGCACGCACCGGACGACACAGCTGATGCACATACACGCCGAATTGCAGTTGCTCCAGGCGCCGCCGGAACTCGTTGAGCACTACCCGCAGCGCCCGGTCGTTGACCTCGCGCATATCGCCGGTAAGGATCTCGTACGGGGTGCCCGAACCCGCCGCCGCAGCCATCAGCTGCTGCCGCATGAAGTCCGGGTAGTTGTTGCCGGCGTCTGGTGGTTTGGAGAACTCCACCTCTTCACCTGGCCCCAGCTCCTGCATGGTGCCGGGTTCTAAGGCGACCATCGGCGTGAAGCCGTCGCGGTCGGTGGTCAGAGGTTGCCCCGTGACAGGGTCTCGTGGTTGCTGCCCCATTTCCGGTGCCGGTCGCTTGATGAAACCGGCAAACAGGTTCGCCACCTCCTGGCGGAACAACACCGCGTCATCGTAGTTGTCCAGGCTGCGCAGGCGTTTCAACACCGGGGCCAAGCGTGGCACACCGCGCAGTTGCCCTGGCTCCATCGGTTCGAAGATGTGCAGCACCTGTGTCGCCGGTACGCGCACCAGCTGGTTGTAACCGACGTTTAACGACGACGAATCGCGTGGGTGCGACAAGTACATCCAGTACGCCACACGCTTGCCGGCCGGATTAAACTCGATCCCGGCGCGGATGACGTTGCCGTTTTTGGCCGTCTCGAACTTGTCATGGGGGACAAACTCAGGTGCCAGCGCCTGCAGTTGTAGCGGCACCGCTAACCCCTCACTTAGGCTGCGCGGCCGCAACCGCACAAAGCACTCACCGGCCGTTTCAACCGTGCGCGCCACCAGGGCCTGCATGCCGTAGAAGTCGGTCAGTTCATCGGCGTCCGCTTCGTCAACCCAGTCGTCCCACAATTGCTGCTGGAGTTTGCGCAGTTCCGCGTCATCCGTGGTCGGCCTGGGGGTGATGCCGGTGCCGATCAGGTTGCTGACGCGCTTGTCGATGACATTGAAGGCGTACGGATCATTGCGCACCGCCGCCCGTGAACGCGCCCGCAGGTTACGCAGGGCCGGAGTGTTGATGCTGTTGATGCCGTTGTCGGTGGCTTCCCAACTGGCCGAGCGTCGGCCCTCACCCGCGCCTTCGTAACTGGCCTTGATGTTCGACGGCAGCAAGAATCCATTACGGGTCAGCGTCGGATAGTGTCGTGCCATTAGAGTCCTTTGCCTCCATGCATGAGCCGAACGACGCGAGAGCGCGGCCCGGCGGCTTGACTCAGCGACGTGCGGATCTCGTCACGAGCCTTGAGCAATTCATCGATGGAACGGTATTCCACCGTGCGGTCGCTGTAGCGCACGGTCTTTTCACCGCGTGCAATGGCGCGCTCGATGGCTTCGAGGTGCTTCGGAGTAAACGACATATCAGCGTCTCTTCAGGTAACCGCTGGTGGAACTGCGGCGTTGTGGGGGAGCAGCGAGTCGCGGTTGAGCGACCGGGGCAACGGATTGCGGCGCCACCTGCGTTGTCGCGGGAGCCTGTGCGGCAACCGTGACACGCTCAGCGGCGACCACCTTTTCATCGAACAAACCGGCCTGGGCCAGCGAGTTACGCACCCGGTCCCAGTCATGTTCCTGATACCGGTTGATGCCGAGGTAATGCGCCATCGCCAGGCAATACACCATCAGGTCGAGGGCTTCGTTGCGCTCGGCCTTGCCTTTAATCCACTCGATACGCTTGTGGCCGCGCACGTACTTGGCGACCTTGCGCTCGGCCACGCACTGGGCGAAGAACTCGTCCGGCAGGTCGTTGGCAAAGTGCAGCGCGCCTGGGCCGGACTCGAATGGATAGCGGTTGTAGATCCAGTCCTTTGCAGTGTCGGTACCGACAAACCACAGCTCGGCGCCGCCGCGTTCGGTCTGGCCCTTCCAGGTAACATCCACCATGGACGGCCGCTGAGCGATCACCGGCTTACCGGGCTTGCTCGCGCCCTTGATGGCGAAGATGTTGCGCCAGCGTCGTACGCGGCAGAACTGGTAGACCTCGTCGGTGTGGTGACCACCGGAGTCGACGGCAACCGCGAGAATGCCCAGGCCCACACCGCAAGGGTGCCGGTACCGCTCTTTCAGCAGTTCATCCAGCACCGCCCAGGTGCGCTCGTCTGACGGGTCGCCCGCGATCACCCTGTGGTCGATGACCCAGCGTTCCATGCCGACGCCCCAGCCCATCGCCATGAACTCCAGACGGTCGGCCTGGACGTCGACAGCGCCCGTGATCATCATCACGGCGGCGGGCATCGCACCGAGGGAAAACCCTTCCCGGCGCGCCCGCTCGATCAGTACCGATGCCTTGGTTTGCTCTTGCGCGCTGTCCCACACCTTAGCCAGACGGGTGTTGTAGAACACCTGCATGGGCTCAAGGTCGCCTTTGGCCTGGGCCTTTTTCGCCTTCTCGAATTGCTTCGCCAGCGACTTCCAGCCCGTCCAGCCCAACGGTGAATACAGCGCGTTGAGGTGGAAGCCGACCGTCTCGCCATCGCCCTTGGCATGGGCCCGCCATTCGCCACGGGCGAGCATGTCGCCCTTGTGGTGTTCCTCAATCAGCACGTCGCAGTCAGGCCCGCCGCACTCGTAATGCACCACGCTGAAGTCCTGGGAATAATGCAGCCGCTCCCACTCCAAGGTCTGCATGTGCCCGCAAGACGGGCATGGCACGTAGTAGTAACGCTGGTCACTGCCCTCGAACAAATCGTCAATACGCGAGGCGCCTTTGATCGTCGGCGAACTGGAGAAGTAGAACTTGGCGTTGCGTCCGAAGGTACTGCCTCGCGTCTCCGCCAGTTCAATTGGGTCACCTTCCTCCCCGATATCCACTTCCCATCGGTCGATCTCATCGCCGTACACGTAGCGCGCCGACAGCTCTGAAAGGTTTGCAGCGGATCCCGCTGTGGTGACGTACAGCGACCCACCCTCAAACTCCTTAGTGTCCATGGTGTTGCGTGAATCACGCGAGCGACTAGAGGCGACACGCTCCCGCAATACGGGCGTTGCCTTGATCGTCTTGCTAATTCGCGAGGACACCCGTTTGGCCAGCCCCAAGCTCGGCAACAAGGTGAGGATGTTGGAAGGTGCCATGTGGATCAGACCACCGATCCAATTCAAGGCGATCTGAGTTTTCATAAGTTGCGAGGCCACCATAGTGACCACACGTTTGCACCGATGCGATGGCGACAAGCACCGCATCGGCTCGCGAGCATAGGGTGTTCGCGATGTACGGTATTTACCTGGTTCGGCAGCACCGGTATCACGCGGGATACGCATGTACTCATCGGCCCACCCATCAACCCAAAGCGCTGGCTCTGGACGCAGCCCACGGTAATACGCCTCGCGGTACACCTCTGCACCGTTGGCATATTCGGCAGGCATAGGCTTAGCTCGTAGTCGTTACAGCATGAATAAAGTCTTCTGTGGAAATGCGCTCGGCATCCTCAAGCACACTACGGAGCTCTTTCATCAGGTGTTTTTCTATATCCCAGGGATCACTCATTGCAGAAAGTTCTGGGGCGAGCTTAGGCGGCAGCGCCAATAGGAGATCGCGAACCATTCGACCCGATGCGAAAGCGGCCTCATCGACGACTGATCGCTCAACCAGCTCACCGTTCGCTTTGAGTACTTCGCTCTCCGCCTTTTCAGCTTGGGCCAGCGCAAGCCGGGTTCGTGCTTTTTGGTAGTCCGGCGCAGCCGTGGGAATCGCGCCCGGCGAAGCATGAGGAAACGCCGGCTCTCGCTCTTGATGGCCGAGGACCAGCGGAACGTTGCCAAGTGAATTACTACGGGCGGGATCGCTAGTCATTGCTAGGTATTGCTCACTTGCCTCAACGTCCACTTTGCCGTCCAGCGTCAGAACAAGACGGCCACGCTGGACCAATTTACCAACGTACTGACGGGACCAGCCCTTACTTGCCGCATATTCCGTACGGCTCAAAATGGTCATGTAAACCTCCTGTCAACCTATGACTGTCAACCACCGTCAACCTCTGTCAACCAACGTGGTAAACCCAGCCGCTAACGCTTTCCCGCGGGTTTCATGCCCCGTGTCCCTCGGATGCCTCCAGGGTCCCCGGCGATTTTCGGCGCCCCGAAACGGTGCATCATCCCGGTCCCCCACAGGCGGAGGCGCTTCGTCGACACCAGCACGCGTGAAGGTCCGGGGTTCACAAAGCCGAGTGCTTACGCAAATTCCCGGAGTGCCTCTTGCAGGCGTCTGGCTTTGACGATGGCTTCAGCATTACTTTCGCGCTCAGCCTCAACCGATAGGGCTACCTCTTCAATACGGCCAGCCAACGCCTTCATGCGCTTGCTGAACTCTTCCGAAAGACTCACCACCTCACCAGACAGTGCCGCCAGCACATCCAATGCGCCCTCAGGCTTCTTGATCGAAACAATGGTCTGCTTGGCTACCTGAGTCACGACTTGCTCCTTCTTTGGTTTTGGGGTGGCGGCATCACGCTGAAACTTTCCGGCTACTGGCTCGCGGATAAGACCGGCGTCTTTGAGCTCGCCAAGAGCACGGCGTATTGCAGGGGCTGTGGCACCAGTGGCTTTAGCTGCCTGAACGGCGGCGTGGATAGCTGGAACGCTCCAGCTCGTTTGGATCGGTACATAACCAAAGATTTTTTGAGCAATAGAAGATTGCCCAGCAAGCATCTGCTGCTGCCTGGATACATTCATTTCTGGAGACCTGCTTAATAAGTGGCTGGGGTGGGAGCTATTCAGAGCGATTCGATTCGGCGGACACTTCGCTGACGCCCAGCCGCTTGGCAACCCAGCGTTCGTAAAGGCCGATGGCGACATCGGCGCCGGCCATCGCGGTCAGGCAACCCAAAGCGCCTGCCGTCCAGATCGACATGCCGGCGGCAATCATCAACATCATCGCGGTCACACCGCAGGCAATACAGGCACCGGATCGCAACGCGAGGCGGCGTAACAATGCCCAGCCCCGCGCCCCGTCCTTATCGGCTCGCCACATCTCCCCCGAAACACCGCCGACCAGAGCCAGAACTATCACTAACCAGATCGGCATCTCTGCCAGCGCTTGCTGCTCATTTGTCATGTTGTGCCTCAAGTGAAGGAGTGTGCCGAACACAAAAAAGAAAACCCCGCCGGGGGGCAGGGTTTCAGTGTCATGACAAACGCCAGGACGGAGTGCACAGCACGTGCTCGTGGAGCGCCAAGGCGCAAATTCCATATCGTGGGGGCTTTTTACCCTGCTCCGGAAAAACCGAAAAGGGGTGTTTTTCGGTTGATACGCTCGACGCACCTTTGACGCACTTTGACGCAGCTTTGAGGCAATCCCTCCAGACGAGCGGCAGTCAGCAAGATCTCATGCGGACCACTGTTGACGCTCGCGTCAGATCAGTTGCCGGCGATTTCACGCGCATATTCCGTGCACGACCTCGCGCACTACGCACGGTCAAGATCACCTGTACCTGCTGATGCAAAGCGTGGACCCAGTTCCTATACGTCCGATCCGCATCATCTCCCAAGCCCAACAATGGCAACTGAGAGCGTACCGACCACGCAGGCCGAGGCAGATAGCGATTACGCGCCAGTTTAGCGAGCAACGCCCCTTTTTCGGACTGCCGCTCCAGCTCCGCGAGGGCAGCCGCGACCTCCATTGCAGCGTGGTCCATCCCACCACCGGAGGCCATCATAAGATCGCGAGATCCCGGGGTTCCGCGAGGAGCAGAGCCGCCCCACTCCATGATCGTCGCCATGGGGCTGCCCAATCCGCCGCCATCACCTACTTGGTTGAACTGGTTACCCCAATGCTGCATGAGCTCTTCAATTTCTTCGATCATCACACCGCTCCCCCACCCAAAACCGAACCCGACACAAAAAACGCTATACCCCACACAAACCCAACACAACTAAAACCCTTTGAAATCAATAGCCTTAAATCAAATGTGTCGAGTGTGTTGGGTGTGTTGGGTTTAAGGGTTCTCGCATAAGAAAAAAATATTGCTGCCGTTTGTTCAAATAACGTCGCCCATGCGCATGCGCGACGCCAAACCCAACACACCCAGCACACAAAGCTGAAAGCCGCGAAATAGAAGGGATGAAATTGTGTTGGGCATCTAAAACCAACCCAACACATACCCGACACACCCAACACACTTTTAGACGGACTCATGCTGCAGCCGCCTTAATGTGGTCCCAGTTGTCAACGCTCCATCCCGCCAGGCGCGCCGCAGCCCGCCAAGCAACCACCGCTTTGCCCAGGTCGGCCGAGCTGAGTGATGGGGGCAGGGAAGCCTGCTCATCGCGGGGAAAGAAGAACGCCGCGAACTTGCGATTGCTGCCATCCGTCCAGGGGATGGCGCGGGTCTTCTCCACCTCCGAGCTGATGAACAACGAGAACTTCGTCTGACTCATCACATGCTCTTTGTTGCGGTGGCACCACTCTAGGAACATTGCGTAAAGGTCAGTAGACAAACAGGCGCCCCACATATCACGCCCAAGCTCGCCGTATTGCCAGAGGAACAGGAAAGTCTGCCAACTGGCCCGACTCAGTGCCACCAACCGCTCACGCGCATCAGTGCTGGGCGGCCTGGTGCGCTGGTCGAAGCCGCCCAGGTCAACTGACAACAACCACGCGTACAGCGCCGCGACGCCGCCATTCTCCAGCTCTCGTCCTACTGCCTTCTGGCGCTCAACCGGAAGTGTCTCCATCGGCCAAAGCACCAACATTCGCCGGTCACTGGGCGCGATAGGCCAGGGCATAATCTCGTTGCTTAGGAACGCGGCGTTCATGTGGTTGGCTTCCTCCCAACCGTTGATGAACTTCGATTCCATGCGCACCGTTTTGCCGGTCACCAGGTGCTTGATCTTGCCCACCTGGTTATAACGCTGATCACGGCTCACGACCTCTTCGAACACCGCCCACAACTTGCGGCTTTGCCAGGCGTTGAAGTTGCTTTCGAGCTGAGTCTGTCCGACCGTAGCCGCGTACTGCCCATAGAGCAATCCGAAGGCATCGGCGAACAGCAGGCTTTTGCCCGAGCCCTCCATCGTCGAGTGAGCCAGCACCGCCGTATCCATCTTCGCGCCCAAGTGCTGCAACGGGTACGCCAACCACTTCACCAGCCAATCTCGTGACGACTGGTCGTGGTTGCACAGGAATGAAATCAACCACCGCAGGTTCTCGCACGCGGCATCATCGCGCGCCGGCTCCATTGGCAGACCGTCGAACGTGTTGATGTAAATGTTTGGATCCTTAGTCATCGTCGGGTCGAACACGATGTTTTCCACATCGACCACGCGCCGCTCCGGGCTGTTCAACCACATACCGTACATATCGCCGAGGGCCATCTTGACCGCGCCTTCGGCAACCCGCCGCTTCTTTTCCCGGTCCCAAACATCTTTGGTACCATCGATGTACACGTACCGTTCAATCGGCTCCAGGTTCAGTGCACCACCCTTCTTGCCAGCCATCTTGCGGGCTTGCTCGATCTCCTTGACCTTGTCATCCGAGATCAGCTTTTTGCTGGTATCGTCGACCCACTGTTTCGCCAGTGGCTTGCCGACGCGAGCCTCAAACGCGGTTTTCTTCATCACCCGCGCCTTGTCGAGATCCCACACTTGCGTGGTGCCTTCGACCAGCACGTAACGCCGCAGTACTTGTTCATAGGTCAGCACCTCCCCCGCACCCCCATCAGCAGCAGGAGCGGCCTTACTTGCCGTCGCACTGGAGTCCTGCTCGCTGGCATCCGCCGATGGGGCCGGGGGAAGATCTTGTGTGGCTGGGCGCGACGCATGCTGCATACCCAACATCCGGGCGGCTTCCTTCACCGCCTTCGACTGATCGCCATCGTGGTCCAGCAGGCAAAACACCTCAAACGCGTCATTCTGGTGACCGTTGGCCAACGGATCCGCGCCATGGTGCGAATAGACCTTGCGGTCGGTGACCGTCACACCAGGTAGCCCGGTGCTGCTGTGTGGATACAGCCATTTGTTACCGCGCTTGATGTAATCGTGGGCACGCAACAGCTCTTCCACATCGTGGCATCGGTTGAATTCATCAATCACCGAGGGTTTGCCGTCAGCAGATGGAGCACGCTTGATAGGTTTCGCGGCGGGCTTCTTCGGTTTCGCTGCCCAAGGGCACGCGGCCTCGGCGTTGCGTTTGAACACATCCCAATTTTGCCAAATATTCAGCAGCTCGTTGGTAAGCACCGGCAGACCATCAGCAGCATTCGGCGGCGTGCGCCAGGTGTACGGCTTGCCAGTACCCGGATGGATCGATGGCGGGAATACGTCCTGCACCAAGCCGGCGCGCATCTCAAACACCGTGAAGCGCTTGTATTCGTCGGCCTCGGCCTTGGCGGCCTCTTCACCGACAGAATCGCCCTGCTCTTTCGCGGCCTTGGCCCGCGCCATCAATCCTTTGTGAATCGACCCGTCAGGGTCTTTCTCGTTGGGCCAGGAAAGCGAGTGGCGCGTCAGCTCCATGTCATCGGGCATTTTGAACAGCACACGGAACCGCAAAGGATTGCCCACGATGGTCGGATAGACCACAGCCATGGCGTCCAGATCGAGACCCATCTGGTCGAACAATACAAACCGCGTCCACTGCACATCGTCCACGTCCAACGAGCAGACACGGCTGGGCCCGAGCACTACGCCCAGGTTGTGATTTGGATTGCGCTGCCAGAATGTTTCGGCGGCAACCGGGTCGGTGATGTAACCGCCCGGCTTGTTCCAGCCCATGCCCTTCGGCGCTTTTTCGCCAGGGTCAATTGGGACCAGGGCAAGGCTAAAGGTTTCGATGTAGCGGCGAGCCCAGGACGATATCGCTGTGCTGGTGGATTGCTCACTCATCGCCGCCGCTCCCGCAACCCCTGGCAACTGACGCAGGTAGCACAACCCTGGATCGTCTGCTGACGAAGTAACGGGATAGGCTCGTCGCAATCCTCACAGAATTGCGCGCTCAGGGAGCACGTTGGGCGTGGACGGCTCGCCAGTGCGAGCTGTCGGAAATGCTCAGCAGCATCGTTGGCGATATCGATATCATCAGACATTGTCAGTGCCCTCCATAGCCTTGCGCGCACCAGCCATGATGCCCAGCACCTCGCGGATAACATCCATGCCGCGCTGTTCCAGCAGGAGGACTTCGTGGGGTTCCCAGATGTTGTCGGCGGCGCCGTCGTGCATGCAGGCCACGAACTGGCCTGACTCCTCAAGCATCTTGCCGACGGCCTTCAACGCATCGGCAGTTGCCGGTACCGGAATTGGCTTGTACCAAACGGCACCCGCCGGCCTTACCAGGGCATCTAACAGGCAAGGATCGGCGGTCAGCCTGATCACCTCTTCCATTTCGTCAGGATCCAGCCAGCGCCGCTCTTCGTCGTGCTTGACCTTCTTCTGCAGGCTGTCGTAATCGAGCACCATGTCCAGCGCCAAAGCAGTCACGCCGCCCCGGTAATCATGGGCCGCGCGGTAGATCGCTTTGCGCAGAGAAAGAACCGGCCCAGTGGCCGGTGATTGATCTGTTCGACTCATAACCGTAAATACCTCTTTTACGGTCTAGCCATAGAAACGGGCACGCCCTATCCTACGACCACGACCGATGTGCATGTGCTGTGTGTCGTCGTAGCCGGGCTGGGGGATCTTTGGTGAGAGGCCCCAGTCCGGCACCCTTTCAAGCTGCCGATTTCAAGCCAGCTGCTTCTTTTTCTTGGGAATAAAGGCTCTCAATGGCTTTTCCCGTTACATACCGAACATCCGCCCCCTTGGCTGCCCGATTAATTGTTGGCTGTGTCGTACCCACACGCTCTGCAATGACGCGCTGGGATAAACCAGTGCTCAGTAACTCCGCGAGCATTTGCTGAATAGTCATATCAATCACCGATGCGCTTTCGCATTGACCGCCACAATACACAAACGTATTGATTGATTCAATACACTTGATGATACGTTTCTGAATCAAGGCAGGAAAAAAGTGATTGGCGATCGCATTGCTCAGCGTATGCATGAGATGAATTTGTCCGAAGGCGAACTTGGCCGGCGCTCTGGCGTTCCCCAACCGACGATACATAGGATTGTGACCAACGCAGTTGCCAGCCCACGCCACCAAAACGTCGAAAAGATTGCAAAGGCTCTCAAGGTCAGCAGCAACTGGCTGTGGAAGGGGGGCGATCAATCAGACCAGGGGGCCAAACAAATTAATGGCGCCGCAGCCGAGGAGCATAATGTTGAGCCGGGCCCAACCATCAAAGGATATGTACCATTGATATCGTGGGTTCAAGCTGGGGCATGGTGCGAAATCACGGACGTTAAAACGCTCGATGATGCAGAGCTCTGGCTTCCCTGCGCCGCCTCTCACAGTAACCAAAGCTACGCTTTGCGTGTGAGGGGGCTATCGATGTTCAACCAACACGAGCGCCGCTCTTTCCGCGACGGCGATATAATTTTCGTCGACCCGGCGAAAGAGGCTGAAAATGGATCGCTTGTTATCGCAAAACTAGTCGACAGCCAGGAAGCGACCTTCAAGCAGCTGGTAATGGAGGGAAGCAGACGCTTTTTAAAACCATTGAATCCTGCGTGGCCGGAGCCAATTATTGAGCTGGGCCAAGACGCCACGATTTGCGGGGTTGTATTCTCCAAGCTCGAAATTTTTTAAGTAGCTATCAGCACGAAGGCACGCTTGATGCGTGCCTTTTTTATGCCCAGACCAAAATCAATTCAAATACGTATTGACTGAATCAATACGTATTTGTATCGTTTGCATAGTTACCTCTCACCAAAGAGTACGAACCATGCAAACGACACAGCACAGCAACACCCGCTGCCCGGTCTACCTTCACCCGGCGGCGGCAACCAGCCCCGCAGCCGTGGAGCGTATCCAGCGCAGCACCGGCCTTTTGGTCATCGTCAATCTGGGTCGCGCAACCGTCGCACCTCCCCCCGTTGCCGTAGCCAGCGATGACCAAGGCCCATGGGGAGGCAACGCAGCATGAGACCTCTTCTGATTGGCCTCACTGGCCGCGCCCGCTCCGGCAAGTCAACGGCCGCCGAACACCTCGTAGGCACTTACCTGCTGGAGCACTACGCATTCGCTGATCCGCTCCGCGATGGCCTGATGGCGATATTCAACCTTGACCCTTCCGACTTTGAAGGCGACCGCAAGGAGCAGCCACTGGCTTGGCTGGAACGCTCACCGCGTCAACTGATGCAGTCGATGGGCACTGAGTGGGCACGCAACACCGTGCACCCAGATGTGTGGGTGAAGCTCGCGGAACAGAACCTTGACTACATGACCAAGGCACTGGGCGCCGTGCTTGGCTTCGTCGTCAGCGACGTACGCTTCGAAAATGAGGCAGACCTTATTCGCCGTCGCGGCGGCACGGTCATTCATATATTCCGGCCCGACGCACAAGCCGTGAATCCTCACGTCAGCGAGGCCGGGGTAGCAGCTCATAAGGATGATCTGACGCTGACCAACTACGGCACGGTCGAGGAGTTCCTGCGCTCGCTGGATGAGGTGTTCCTGATGGTTCGCCGCCTCCAACAACACTCCGAACATCTCACCGCCTGAGGCCAGCCGCCATGAACCGCACCCTGGATCAAACAGCCGCTTTGCTTGGGCTCAAGCCCCGTGCCTTCCGCACCAGGTTGCGGGAACTCGGCGTGCTGAATTCGTCCGGCGATCTAGCCAGCGCACACCGTGAGCGTGGCTACCTGTTCTCCGACCCGCGCAGCCGCTGGAATCCAACACTCCGCAACTACACCCACTACTCCGTGGTGATGGTTAAGGAAGCGGGTGTTGAGTGGATCGCCAAGAAGCTGGACATCACCATTACTAAGAAGGACGCCGCAGCATGAAACCGAATGCCATCAACTCCGCTGTAGGCGCTCTGAAACTGGTGCCAATGTTCCTCAACCACCCCGGCGTGATCAGCCGCGCCACGCTGATCGGCGCCTCAGCGGAAGCCGTTGAACTGCTGGAGGCATTGCCCTGCGTGTCGGTCGAGCTGGCCGAAGTTTTCCGCTGTGTCGATGCAGTGATCTCCGAAGGCCAGGTCGCTTATGTGACGCCGGTGAAGTGCCCGGAATATCCCTACGGCGCCGTCGTTGCTGACGTCGAAGGCAACGTCCTTGCAGCGGCCAAGGGCAAAAGCAAAGAAGGTCTCGCCGAACTGATCCGCCTCAAGTTGGTGCCCCAAAAGGAGGGGCAAAGGGAGGATTCCGCGTGACAACCACTCTGGAACAACTCCGGCGCCAGTTCGCCACGCCGTGCCCAAGCTTGACCGCCGTGCGTGAACAGTACTTCACGCATATACGCACCGACCGTTACCTACTGAGCGAAATCAAGGCCGGTCGGATCGCGCTGGTGGTTAAGCGGCTGCACTGCTCGGCCCGCGCCAAGCCAGTCGTTTACCTCCACGACCTGGCCGATTACCTCGACGCCCAAGCAACGAAGCAAGCGGCCTGATTCAAACGGTAGCCCCTGCCGATCAGGGGCGACACATCCAATGAGGCACAGCACATGAACACCAAAGCACGTCCCTTTATGGACACCCTGCGCGACATTGAGGCCGGTGGCCTGCTGGACGAACTCACCGAAGCCCAGCACAGCCTGATCGACGCCATCCGTATGACCGGCAAGGGCGGCGATCTAACCATCAAGCTCACCTACAAGCCTGATGGCGGCGGCCAGATGACCGTGAAGGCCGACGTTAAGACCAAAGAGCCTGTTCTGGCTCGCGGTACATCCCTGTTCTTCCTTACGCCCGAAGGCAACATCACCCGCCGCGACCCACGCCAGCAGGAAATCCCGCTGCGCAGTGTCGAGGACGAACCTGGACCTGGAGCATTGCGCCAGGTCAGCCAGTAAAACCCGCACCACCAACCTCTCACCAAGCCGTCACCACTGGAGCACATCCAATGCAACAAGCCCTACAGCACCTGGTCACACTGGCCCAAGCCCTCGGCAAGCCAATCGACTTCCCTGGCATTCCTGCGCCGCTGGCACTCGTGCCGAGCGAGGTCAGAATCGAAAGCCTGGAGCATCTGCTGCCAGCACCTTCGCGCATCAAGCAGAAGCTCACCGTGCTTGATGCCGAGTCGTTCATCAGCTACGTGAATCGCTTTTCCACCCAGGCCACGGCTGTATTTTGCAACGGCCCCGAGGGTCGCACTTTCACAGCGGTGATCGACTACCACGATCCGGCCGCACCAGCCTGGCGCGATCACGTAGCGACGTACCGCTGCCCGACTACTGTTGAATGGGGCAACTGGAAGGAAAAAGACCGCAAGCGCATGGACCAAGCCACCTTCGCCGAGTTCATCGAAGACAACGTGAAGGACATCACCCACCACCCCGAGCATGAGAACACCCCGTGCGCTGCCGACATGCTCGAAATCAGCCGTACCCTGGAAGCCAAGAAGAACATCACGTTCCGCCAGGGCACGCGCCTCGACAACGGCCAGGTGCAACTGACCTACAACGAAGAGATCGACGGACGCGCCGGCGAAGCTGGCCAGTTGCGTATCCCCGAAGAGTTCTACATCGCTCTCAAGCCGTTCCTCGGCGGCGACACTTTCTGTGTTCCCGCCCGCTTCCGCTACCGCATTCAGGAAGGTCGCCTGGTCATGTGGTACGAACTGGTGCGCGCGGACAAGGTGCTCGAAGAAGCCTACAACGCCGTGCGCGCCAAGATCGAAGGCGACATCACCGACGTGCCGCTCTATGAAGCCACGTTCTAACTAACTCCCTGCAGCACCCCGCCGCCGTCCTCTCACCAAAACTGTCCGGCGGCGGGCTCTAACGAGGCATACAGCACATGCAAATCGAGACTTACATCATCGTCGCCGGCCTGCTCCTGGGCTGGATTGCGACCGCTTTCTTCCTTATTAAAGCGAGCAAGAAAGCCTTTGCACGCGGCTTTGATCGTGGCGTCAACCTGGCCCGCGAGCAGCATGCCGCTTCGCCAGCCTGCACCATTGAAGACCACGAACTCATGACGAATATCACCACGTCACTGCGACTCGCCGTGGAAACTTGGCAAGCGTTCCCAGGCACAGAAATCATGGTCGGCAGGGTGAACAAACAGCGCCGGCAGCTTAGCGCCTTTGCCGCGAAGATGTGGTTGGCGGCCTACCCTGCGCAACTTGATACGGAGGCATGATGATGGAAGTCCAAAGCGAAACCCTTGCCGATGAAGAACTGGCGACCATCACCGGCTATCAGATCCCCTCCAAGCAGATCCAGTGGTTGACCGAAAACCACTGGGAGTTTGTTCTGACAGGCGCTCGCCGCCCAATAGTTGGCCGAATTTATGCCCGACTGAAACTGTCAGGAGTCAAACCATCCGCTGCTAATACCGTGGCTGAAACCTGGTCGCTCGACCTTGCAAAGGTGGGCTGACTGATGCGCCAGAGAACTAAAGCCAATAGAGATCTGCCACCTCGGATGATACGTCGCACGCGCAAGGGTAAGAGTGGAAAGACTTGGACATCGTATTACTACGACGGGAGAACTACCGGCGGGAAGCGGAAGGAAATCCCACTCGGGACAGACCTCGATCAGGCCAAAGTGGAATGGGCAAGACTGGAACGCAAGACACCTCCTAAGCCTACCCATCTGATGAGCTATGTATTTGATCGCTACGAAAAGGAAATCATCCCTGGCAAGTCGATTCGCACCCAATCCGACAACCGCAAGGAACTCAAGCAGCTAAGAAGAGCATTTGAGAGCGCCCCTATTGAGTCGATCACGCCTCAAGTAGTAGCGCAGTACCGTGACGCTAGAACAGCCAAGGTGAGGGCCAACCGTGAGATCGCCCTGCTCTCCCATGCATTTACCATTGCACGAGAATGGGGGCTGACTGACAAAGCAAACCCTTGCTTTGGCGTTCGCCGCAACAAGGAAAAGCCCCGGGACTATTATGCCGGTGAAACCGTATGGAACGCGGTATACGCGGAAGCGGTACAGGAACTCAAGGATGCGATGGATCTGGCCTACCTGACCGGCCAACGTCCCGCTGATGTGCTCAAGGTTGCAGCCACCGACTTGAACAATGGCTTTTTGCTGATTGGTCAGGGCAAGACCGAAAAACGTCTCCGTCTTCGTTTGGAAGATGACGGAATCCAATCCGGCCTGAGTAGCTTTATCGACGACCTGCAAGAACGCAGAGCCGTCAATGGAATCCGCACGTCAACTTTGATAACAAACGCGTCTGGACTTCGGATGAGCCAGCAGATGCTGCGTAATCGGTGGGACGACGCACGAGAGAAGGCAGCAATCAAAGCGTCAGCTGATGGTGATCCCGCGCTGGCAACGAGCATTCGTCAGTTTCAGTTCAAGGATATCAGACCTAAAGCTGCCAGCGAGATCGAGCTGACGCACGCTAGCCGCCTACTAGGTCACTCCACAGAGGAGATGACCAAGAAGGTCTATCGGCGAGTCGGTGAAATTGTTAAACCGACGAAATGACATAGATGTTATCTCTACCAGTGAGTGCCTAGCCATTTGCGGATGCACAGACCGGCCCTCTATGAACGCAACCTCGTAGGAGGTCGCGAAACCAAAGAGTAAAATAGCTTAATTGCTCGCTGCTATAGATCACTTGCTGACAATAGAAGCATATATATGAAGAACCATTAATGCTGTAGCCTCACAAAGCCTATTCCAATCAACACTTTCAGGGTCAAATGAGTGATGAAAAGCTCTATAATGAACTAGTGAATTTCGTAGATTATACATCTTCTTAGTCGCAAAATTCACAAGATCAGCGCCTGGAGGAAGACTCTCTCCTAGCGCCTCGATCATAGCCTTCAAGTCACTTGAAACAGCGTTTTGTAATAGAGCACCCAGGCTTGGCTCCTCGCGTGGCCGCCATGCCAGGGTCTCTTCGAGTATCCGCGCGACATAATCCCACTCATGATCCATTTTTAATTTTAAAATCAAATCAGTTGTATGGGAGTACGCATAGAGCGCCTCCAAACACCGATACAAAGCTAAAAATACAGCGCTTGGATCCGTATCAAAAAGAGACCGACACAATATTCTATAAGGTATAGCTATCGGACTTAACTCGGCTATCAACTGTAAATTGTTTTTTAACCCCCTATCCATCCAGGTTCCAGATCTAATGCTATCAGCTAAGCAGATAAGGAAAAATATACGTGACGTTTCATCTTGACTTATATCTGCGCCTGAAAAAATCTTGACCAGAGGAAAGAGCGGCGCAATCTCATACGCCTCATGCCCCTTGTATCCTAACGTAAGACTATCAGTTTCGATAATATTTCTAACCTCAAGCGCCGAGACAATCGGAGTTGGAGAAAGCTCTGACAGAACAGCGGTCAGCATTCCCCCACCCACAACTTCTTCATGCAGACCTGGAATTTCATCTGACAACTCAAGTCCCAAAGAGCAAAAAAGACCTACGCCATCAACATCAAAACGAGCTACTTTTAAGGACGGTCCCATTGAGAGAAACGAAGTCAAATCAGCTTTAACTAATCGATGAACATCCGAACCTTTTTCGCTAACTATCCATCGTGCACCAGCACCAATCGAAAGCACTTCCCCGTTTACAGTGCAAAATCTATCTAACCCCGCGAAAACACTCTTGTTAGCTTCGATTTTATTCCTAGTCGCCATTAGCTTGCACGCCAGCACGGTTCCATGTTAGGTATTTCGAAGTCATCTTCAATGAGTACCTTAAAAGCCTCGACGAATACGCTCCTTTCATAACGACCTACTTGCCCTACTTTTTTATCTAGAATTTCACTCAACACATCCAATTGGAGAAACTGACCAACCTCAAGTGGTGGCAGCTTATTTAGATCACCTACAAGTCGACTTGACTGCCCTATGACTTTCGCCATACGAATGCTTCTTTCTTCTATAGTCCTATCGAGCCCTGGGCGGCCTAAGACATACTGAGCCATAGCTACCATAAACCCGATGCGGGCAGGCTGACTTCCAAATATTTCTTTCCCTCTCGAAAAGCGGCCAGTATTGCCATTGTCATAACGATCGAATGCTTTATCAAACTCTACTAACATTGAAAGCGCATTGTAGAAATGATCCTGAAAACCAACATCAGCCAAGTTATCCACGAAATCTAAACGAGAAAACTCTTCCGACAAGGTTTCTTTGGTGTCTACGTTACTCTTCCTCAATGAAAATGCGAGGTACAATTCAACAAGCGCATCCGAACTAAACTGGCCACTGCCAACACGCCGCCCTGGTCGGTCCGGAGAAAATATTCTATCGATATTATCAACCTTACTCTTAATCTCATCTAACAGAGGTGCGTAGACAACGGACAGCTGCCTAGCCAATGTCCAAGGTACTTGGCCAGTATTTAAAACCAACATTCTGTAAACAAGAGACCTAACCGAACGCGCCACCCAAAACTCTACCCGCATCTCGCGAGATGATATATTAACATCAACCTCGCAAGCATCGATCAACGCTGCGGTCCTTTGCATACCGTCAATTATAGTAAGATCAAATACGGAAACCGCCTTCAAAAATAGTTCAGGGGCTACCACTTTTCGTGTCGCTATATCTTCAATTAGCTCTTCGCTGACTACAACCCCAATCACCACTGGAGGCAATACTGCACCGGCCCGAATATCTGAAACCATTCTTTCCCGAATGCGCTTTGCCGTTGTAGTTTTCAGCACTTCCCTTTGACCGGTTATTCCGCCACGCTGGGCGTGAGCATCACGCACAAGAGTGAGGTACTCACCAATTGTCATGTTTCCGAGAAGAGAGTAGCAATCTGTGCGATGGTCGTGAATCAGATTCACTAGAATCTCCTTGTCTTAACTTTTGATTATTTTCTCAAGGCCATACGAGATCCTGAGATCGATCAAGTCCTTGCTTGTGACCACAAGCGCGGCCTCTAAAAACCAAATTCGAGGGCCATTTCGGCTACCTATCCCCCATCCTATGGAGGGTAGACAACTCCTACAATAACACCCCAATCGGTAGGATAGAGCACCGTGTTGCGGAAGCGATTCAAAAAGTTGCGGAAGTGCTCGTCAAATCTCAAGCAATAAAAAACCCCGTAGATCGTTGATCTACGGGGTTTCTAAGAGTGGAGGCCGAGGTCGGAATCGAACCGGCGTAGGCGGATTTGCAATCCGCTGCATAACCATTTTGCTACTCGGCCTCAAACGATCAATGCCCTTGTCGCTGACATTCACCGCATACAAACTGGAGTGGGCTATGTGAAGCCTGCCTCTACTCTAACTCATTGAATACATTGAAGTTTTTAATGCTTCATTGCGTTCGATGGGCGCCATTATGTACTCATTTGCCTATGCCTGCAACCCCTTGATTTCAAAAAATATTCTGCTCTGGCATCAAGGGGTTGCGGGTCTGCCCTACTCCTTGACAGTGTGGAGCTGGTACTGCGGATCGGCCTTGATCTGAGCGTCGGTGAACGGCAACGGGCGCAGTTTTTTCTCGGAGAAGGCCTGGGTCTGGTCCTTTGAGTAAGGGGACGCCGGGTTGCTGGATTCGGAGAACGCCAGCACGCCGACTGCGTTGGGGCCGTCGTTATCGAAGGTGACGATTTGCAGGTAGCTGGTACCGCTGACGACCTCGCGTTTGCCGTCGGCGCGGGGCACGGTTTGCATGGCGTTGTAGACACCCAGTTCTTGCGGGCCGCCGTGGATGGGGGTTTGGCCGCTGACCTGGATCTCACCCCAACGGCTCAGGCCGAGTTGGTTGACGTCTGCGCTGGAGGCCAGCATGGCTTCACGCAGCGCGGCGGCCACCGGCGCGCGATCGATGGCGAGGCCGCGGGGCGTGGTCAGGGGGTGGGCCGGGTCGAAGGCGACACGCCAGGCATCGGGAGTTTGCTGCAGGTGCTGCATCAGGTTGATGAAGTGCAGCAGGCCGATGCCGCTGTCGAGGTTGGCGCGCCGATCCCAGGTTTTCAAGCTGGTGCACAGTGGCTGGAGCGCGGCGGCGTCGGTGCCAAGTTGCTTGGCGCAAAAATCGAGCAGGTCCGGCATGACTTGGCCCGCCAGGTACACCTCGTTGTCCATGACCATGTTTTGCAGGTCGCTGACGCTGATCGGCTGTTTGTCCAGGGATTGCAGGCGTTGCAGGGCGAAACGTGCGCGTGGACTCAGGCCAATATTGTCCTGGCTGATCACCGGCGAGAACCCGCTCAGCGGCGCCTCGGGGTTAGCCATCCAGGCAGAGTCGTTGGAGTGCTGTACATAGTCGGTGCGTTGCAACTGCGGCAACTGCGCCGCCGTGAAGATCCCTGCTTGCGCAGCCTTGGGGTCGATGTCCCAGGCGCAGGCGCTGCGGCTGCCGTCGAGTATGATCATTTGCAGGCCGGCCCGTGGGTCGCTGCATTGCGCCAGTTTGGCGGCGCTGACGTTGGGTACTACCGACAGGTTCATGTACAGGCTCTGCCCCTGATCATCGGCAGCCAGGGTGTTGACCCATGGGATGCCCTGAAGGGAGTGCACCGCAGTTTGCAGCTCAGTGATGCTGCCCGCACGGTTCATGGCATGCCACTGTTGCAGTACGCGGTCGTTGCCCAGGTTCGCGTCGCGCAGGCTGAAGGCGTATTTGTTGTCCCAGTCCAGCTTGCCGGGCCATTGCACCACGGGGCCGAACTGCGAACTGTAGACGGTGTGGGCAACGTCCTTGAGGCTGCCATCGGCCTGTTTGACCTGCACGGTCAGCGTGGTTTTATCCAGGGCAACGGACTTGCCGTCAAGCATATAGCGCGTGGAATCCTTGGGGTCCAGGGTCAGTCGGTACAGGGTGAAATGCTTGGAGGTGTCCACTGTATGCGTCCACGCCACGTGCTGGTTGAAGCCGATATTCACCACGGGTAAACCTGGCAGTGCGGCACCCATTACATCCAGTTGGCCAGGGATGGTCAGGTGCATTTCGTAGAAACGCATGCCACCCACCCATGGGAAATGCGGGTTGGCCAGCAACATCCCACGGCCATTGAAAGAACGATCACGCCCCACCGCGACGGCATTACTGCCCCGGTCGAGGCTGAAGCGTTGCTGATGCGCGGCGGCCTGTGCAAATGCCTGCGCGCCGGGTTGCACACCGGCGATGGCTTGGGGCGGCGTGGCGCCCACCAAGGCTTCGGCGAACTGGCCAACGCCACCTTCTACCAGCAACCGGCGCGTCAGTTTGACCAGATCCTCTTTAACCAGCGGTCGTACCCACGCCGCCTGGCATTGTGCGGGCGCGCCCTGCTCCTTCAAATAGCGGTTATAGCCGGCCACGTAGCCTTCGATACGCTGGCGGATCTGCGGGGTCTGCGCACGCCAGAATGCCTGCACCGCGCCGGGTGTATTGAGCCAGGTAAAGAACACATCGCTGGCAAGGTTGTTGCGTTCCTCCAGGGTTGCCTGCTCGGGGCCGAAATAGCGCGCGCGCTCGCCGTTCACCGTGACCACTTCATTGGCCAGCAGGCACAGGTTGTCCTGGGCATACGCGTAACCTATGCCAAAGCCCAGGCCGCGCTCGTCATTGGCGCGGATATGTGGCACGCCGTAAGTGGTACGGCGAATATCGGCCGACGCCTGAGCCACATGCTCGCGCGCCGAGGCCGCAAAGCTCAGCCCCAGCAACACCCCTGCCACGCAGCCCCTGAATAACCCGTTGGAAATAATCACGCAGACCCCGCAGTCAAATTGAATACCCTCGGTAGATACAACTACCCCACCGTAAGGACGCAATTAACCGGGAAGAATTTAGCCACGAACGGGGCTTATCCAGGCCGGCGACAGTGTGACAAACCTGATACCGACAAATTTTCTACATTCGGCACTTCATGATTTTGCTCTCTCGTTCGTCTTATTGAATAAGAGCACCATCATTTTCCTGATCAGGCTCTGATAAGGAGTTTTTGCATGTACAACCCGCAAGTGCCCACGGATGGACATTCACCGACAGCCGAGGCCAACTATGGCAACGGTTCACAAGGCTTTGGCAAGGCGCCCGAACAGCAGGGCAACCAGCGCATTCGCCATTTGCTCAAGTGTTTCGGTCTGCGCACCAGCCTGATTCGGCTGAAGGTCATCGACGCCCTCCTCAACGCCGCCGACAATCAGCGCACCCTGGGGGTGCGGGGCGTGCACAGCCACTTGCTGGAGCTGGGCATCCCGTTGTCGTTTCTCAGTGTGCGTGAGGTGCTCAAGCGTCTGTGCAGCGAGGGCGTGATCACCCTCAATGCCGATAAAAGCTACAGCCTCCATGAAGAGGCTGCCAAAGTGCTCGAAGGTCGCGCCTGAGTCACGCCGCGCTGATCAGAAGTGCGGCTTGACCTTGCGACGCATGATGCCGTTGATCACCACTACCACCACGGCAATCGCAATGGCCAGGTACTGGAAGGTCTTTTCGCTGATCACGCCAATGTTCTGCAGGTAGGACAGGCCGAACATCGAGGCCAGCACGGCCAGGGCGATCAGAATCGAGTATTTCAAGCGTTGCTTTTGGGTCATGACGAAGTTCCTGAACCTTAAAGAATGTATCCGCTGTGTTTCGCCGCACATACCCGAAAATCGGGACGAACCGGGTCGGCTGCGTCTCATGTTACAGGCGATCAAAAATTTTGGCTTGTTCGGCGCTCACACGGGCCGTCGGTTTTAATCGTTGAGAGGGCAATCTTCTCGCGTCTTGCTGACTTGATTTCTCACACACCACAGGTAGCCATGCGGGAACCGTAATGCCCAGAGCGCACACGAATCAGTGCGCTCAGGCTACAGGTATGTAGCCTTTTGGAGCGTTGACGTTTCCATGCCTGAAAGGTGAGTGACTGTGAACATTCAACATGCTGCCCCACTTCGTAGTTTGCAATTTTCGCCGCTATCTACCGACCTTCCCCAAACACCGCCAGATGTTGACGCTCAGGTGGGCGATACCACCGCCACCGCTGAGCCAGCGCTGCCGGATGGACGCCAGACACTGAGAAAAAAATTAAGCGACCGCCAGGAGCTGCATAACCTTGCCAAGGCCCTCGATACGGCGCTGGAGAAACTGTCCGAAGACGCAACACCAGAGGCCGTGGCCGCGTATTTCCTGTCCACCCATCTCACGCTTGCGTCCGCCGATGCGTCCCCACGCACCGCCAGCCTCGAATCGCTCATCAAAGCAGCAAGCCCTTACTATCCCAAGACCCGAGTAGAGCTGCAGGAGCTTGCCCAGAACCTCTGCGAGCACGTCCAGAAGCACCCATTGGGCAACTTGAGTGGTGCTCTGGCCTGGACACTGCCATTGAGCATTGAACATCAGCGCACGGCCTACAATGTCATCGCGTCGAATAGCGCGAATCTGCCAGGCTTGCCACTGCCCAAGCCTGGCGTCGGCGCCCTGGACTACCTTGCCAACGCCGTCACCCTGTCTCCACAACTGATGCAAGACCCTGCTGCCGCGCTGGAGAAACTGCTCGACTCACCGCAAGCCGCAGCGCTAGGCGCCGCGGTTCAAGCCAGTGTGGGCGGGATTGCCACAAGCAGCAGCGCCAATGACTATGTGCTGGCGACCATCCATTTGAGCCTCGACCCTGAAGCGCTGGATCAAAAATCCAATCGAAACATAGTGGCCGGCTTTGATTTGGGCGTCGAAATCCACAGGGACTCATCGCCCGCCTCCGTGGTTGAGGCCCTTGCCAATCACCTGAGCAGCACCGGCCGTACTTCCCCTGCTACCGCCGCGCTGGCAGCCCGGTTGCTGCTGATGCGGGTCGCCCCCCAGTTTTTGATCAAAGACATTCCAGCGTCAGTACGTTGCCACAGCCAGGCGTGGGCAAACTTATGTATCGCGGTGGCCGGTATCGAAGCCCACACGCCCGGGAGGACGATGAACATGAGCTTCGCCGAAGTGATGTGCGCAGCCCCGTCGCAATACCCAGCCAGTGAAGCGGCAAAGAAAAATGCACTGATTGACTGGTGTGTGGCCAACGACGTGATTTACCGCTTCGACGACGCACACTACACCGCGGAGGATTTCGAGTACGCCCGCAAAGCTTTCAATGCTCAACATGAAGCGTTGAAAGAGGCGTCCGCTTTGCTCGACAAGCCCTTGCCGAATCGAGAAAGAATGGCACAAGAACGAATCCAGCAGCACTTGGGTGATGACTTTCCTCTGGATGACAAACTCTTTTGTCTGAATTATCACAAGATGGGGCTCAAGGGCCAACGCTTCGGCCCTCTCTACTCGCTGCGCGAGCTCACCATGCAAGGGCTGAAAATCAACACCAACGACTGGGTGATCCGCAATAACACTAAGGGCGTCAACCTGGGTGCCGTCGCTCTTTTCACCCACAGCCCACACTTCAACGTCCCCCAGGAATTTGATAAACAATTCGCCGAAGTAACGACCCATTGTAAAAAAATCCACCATTACACGTGGATGAATGCCATTACCCAGTTGCCTGTCGCAGATCGAGAGATTTTAAACAACGCAAAGCTTAGTTTTTATCAAGAGAACACCTACCGCAGCTCGCCTATTCCGTTTTGGCCAAACAAACTGTTCCACACCAGCCCAAGAGTTTTGATGCAAGCAGAGCTCAAGGGCGAGAAACACGTTTACGAATTCGACCCGGTCACCGCGACTATCAAAAAAGCTTCTTCGGGACGCATCGCAGCGGATGAATACATAGCCAATGAAGTCACCAAGATCGAAGCGCTCCCACTCAGCAAGAACCTGAATAATCTGGGTGTCGAAAAGACCCGAGAAGGCCCCCCTGTCAATACATTCAAAAACCCTCGCATCCACGACATCGCCCAGATGATAGTCAACGCGCAAGGCGTCGACAGTGACGCCGTCAGGCGGCAAGCAGAAGGTAGGACGTCTACGGAAAGGAACCGTGACACCCTCAATACCATCGGCGAATTTATCCTCGACCTGATTCCGCTGAGAACGGCCATCGTCAATTGGCGTAACGGCAACTATAAAGATGCGGCTGTCGATCTGGCATTTGACGTCTTCGGTTTTCTCACTGCCGGCGTGGGCACCGCGTCAAAACTGCTGAAGGGCGCGCATAAAACCAGCAACGCCATCAGCAAACTGGCGCGCGCCACCCGAATAATCGGCGCCGACGTCTTGAGCGCTTTCAACCCGCTGGGTGGTTTAGGCGATGCAGCGGTGGGCGCCGGCAAGCTGGCTCTGGCAGGTGCCGGCGCAGCCGGTGACGGCATACAGCGTCTGCGAGGCATGGCCAGGGGCAGCGACCTGATCGAGGCAGGCGCGCCCTTCGATGATGTCGCTATCGGCCTGTTCAAGCGTGGTGACAAAAATCTGGAAGCCTCTGCCGTTCTACATGAGGGCAAATGGTACGCCGTGGATGCGGGCACCCGGGAGCCTTACGGCCCGCCTCTCGAGGCGTTCGTTCCGACGCATACTTACATGCCTGTGGCATACGCCCCGAGTCATTCGCAAGCGCATCGATTCGACCCGATAGGTCGACCTACACGTCCCAGGATCAGCAGCAAAGTCACAAGAAAGGAGCTGCCCAAAGGCAGCTATGTAGAAAGCATGAAAGGGAAACTGGAGCCAGGGCACTTCCTGCGCGGTGACGGCAAAGATGAAACCCTGAAAAAATTCATCGAGGAAATGTACGAGACCTATGACGCCCTCAAAGAGGGCGCCCTGCCACCACGCATAGTAGCGCCGCAAATCTCCAAGACCGCGCCCGCAGCCGAAGTGATCACAGAGGCACTGAAAGTTTCCAATGGCATCGTGTTCGGAGAGTCCCATAAAGAGATGGCCAGCTTTAAGTTGCTCTTCGACAACGTTGAGAAATTCAAACAGGAGGGGGTGAAGAAGATCTATTTCGAGGGCGTCATCGACTTACCTTCCAAGGGCATTGTCGATGATGGCATCGGCAACCTTGCCAATCCCGACCTCCCTCGCACCCAACCGACATTTGACGAGCTCAAAGCCAAATTCGAATTGCATGGCATCGAAGTGTTGCCGCTTGATCACTATTATTTAACCCGGCATAAAGACGCAAAACTAGGCCGCACCGAGACAGGGTTCGGCTCCAGGCAACGCCTCGAAGAGTTCAATTACTATGCGTCAGAAGTGATCCAGGCCAACTCCGGAACGGAAAAGTGGCTTGCTTTGGTCGGTCAATCACACATGAATACCACTGAGGGTGTTCCTGGCTTGGCCGAGATGACAGGCAGCATCAGTATCGGGGTCTTCGACAAACCTTCGCCCAACGTACGAAACCCTCTCTCCCCCACAGACTTGCCAGGTGACCTGGTTATTCAGGTTTAACCCTGCCCTGCGCTTCGAGCGACAGTGTGTCGCTCGAATGTGCGTGTTTATCCCCGCTGCACCCAGCGCTGGTGCAGCCCACGTGCCAGCGCATCCAGCGCGAACCCCAACAGCCCGATCACCACCACCATCGCCATCAACTCCGAATACGCCAGGCGATCACGGGTATCGAGGATGTAATAGCCCAGCCCTGCACTGACCCCGAGCATCTCGCACGGCACCAGCACGATCCATAGGATACCGATGGCCAGGCGTACGCCGGTCAGCACATGCCCGACCACACCAGGAATGATGACTCGACGCAACGTCTCCCAGCGCGTGGCACTCAGGCTCTTGCTCAACTGCAACCAACGCGGGTCGAGTTGACGCACGCCGGCTGCGGTGTTGAGCACGATCGGCCATACCGCGGCAAACGCCAGCAGGAAATAGATCGGCTGGTCGCCTACCCCCATGAGCATCACCACGATCGGCATCCAGGACAACGGCGAAATCATCCGCAGAAACTGGAAGGCCGGCGTGGTCGCCGCCTCCAGATTGCGCGAACTGCCCACCAGCAGCCCCAGTGGCACCCCCACTAACAGTGCTAGAAACAGCCCGACAAAAATGCGCTTGAGGCTCACGGCAATGTGCAGGTACAGCTCGCTGCGCCCAAGCAGTTCCCACAGGCTGCTTGCGGTGGCCGCCAGCGAAAAACGCGCCGACAGGCCATCGGCCTCGCCGAACACTTTCACACCCAGCCACCACAGCAACATCAAACCTGCCAAGCCGCTCAACCCCAGCGACCAGCCCAGGATTCTACCGTTGTTCAAACGCCAATCTCCTCATGCCGCTCATAGCCGTCCGGCAAGCCGAAGGTTTTCATGCCGCCCACCGCTTCGATCGCTTGACGCACGAAACGGTCGTCCACCAGGTCCTTCGCGACGAATGCCGGATCGAGATCGGCAAGAAACTTCTTGTCGCCTTCGATCAGCGTGTCTTTGAGGCGGCGCACCAGTTCTTCGGTGTAACTGGGGAAGGGATAAGGCTGAAAGTCGATGCGGTGCTCGTCCCAATTGGCGTGCTGGATCGCGCCGTCTTTCACATAGCCGGCACGGTCGCTGGCAACCGGAGCCAGGACCTTGCTCAACACCGGCTCGGCGTGTGGCGTGTAACGGTTCGGGCCATCCTTGGACAAGAGTTTCACCGCCTCTTCGCGGTTGTCGCGGGTCCACACCTGGGCCTTGACGATGGCGTTCACCACCTTCTGCGACCACTCCGGGCGGTTGGTCAGGTCGTGCTCGTGCATGAACACCACGCAGCACGCGTGGTTGCGCCATACATCACCGGTAAAGCGCTGCACGCGGCCGACCTTGAGGTTCTCGGCCAGCGCGTTGAACGGCTCGGCGACGATATAGCCGTCGATGCGCTTGCTGGCCAGTGCGGGCGGCATGTCCGACGGCGGTAATACGATCAGGTTGACTTCATTGGCGGCAATCGAACTGCCGGTCGCACGCGTCACCGGCGTGAGGCCGTTGTCGCGGAACAGTTGCTGCACCACCACGTTATGGATCGAGTACCAGAACGGAATCGCCACCGACTTGCCGCCCAGTTGCTTCACGTCGGTTATGCCTGGCGATACGGTCAGGCCCGAGCCGCCCACATGGTTCCAGGCCACGACTTTGGCCGGCACCTTGCTGCCGTAGCGCGCCCACACGGTCATCGGTGACAGCAGATGAATCACGTTGACCTGCCCTGAGATGAACGCCTCGATCACCTGAGCCCAACTGCGCAACAGCACCGGACGTTCGGCCTTGATGCCTTCGGCTTCGAACAGGCCGTTGTTGTGGGCAACCAGCAACGGCGTAGCGTCGGTGATCGGCAGATAACCGATACGCACCGGCGCGTCGGGCTCATTGGCGGCGCGCGCCTGCAGGCTGCTCAACAGCGGCAAGGCGCCGGCGGCACTGAGCACCGCCGAGAGTTTGAGAAAGTCACGGCGCGAGTGGGTCAGGTCATCCAGACACATGGCTAAGCTCCTGTTGTTCAAGGGGGTTGGGTTGAGGGCGGCTCGCCTGCCGTAAGGTTTTCAGAATATCGATACGCAGCGCGCCGATGGCCTCGACCTGTTCGTCCCGAGGTTGCGGCAAGTCGATATGCCATTCACCCAACGTCCGCGCCGGGCGGTTACCCAGTAGCAGGATGCGGTCGGACAGCAGTAGCGCTTCGTCAATGTCATGGGTGATCAATACCGCCGCCGAACCTTGCTCACGGTTGACCTTGAGCAGCAGGTGCTGCATGTCTGCGCGGGTCACTTCGTCCAGCGCACCGAAGGGCTCATCCAGCAGCAGCACTTGAGGCTGGCGGGCCAGGCAGCGGGCCAGCGCGGTGCGCTGGGCCATGCCGCCGGACAGTTGCGCCGGGAACTGCTGGCGCGCATGTTCCAGGCCTACCGCCGCGATGGCGTGGTCGACACGACGGCGGCGCTCTTCAACACTCAAGTGCGGCTGGCGGGCGAAGTCCAGGCCGAAGGCGACGTTTTTTTCCAGGTTCAACCAGGGCAACAGGCTGGGGTCTTGAAAGGCCACCGCCACCCGTGGGTGCGGACCGCTCAAGGGTTCGCCCAGCACGTGCACACGACCGGCCTGGGGTAGCTGCAAGCCGGCAAGCACACGCAGCAGGCTGGATTTGCCCACGCCGCTGGGCCCCAGGATCGACACCACTTCGCCCGCCGGCAACTGCAAGTCAAACCCTTGCAGTACCGGGCCGCTGGCATACCCCAGGCAAATCCCCTGGGCCGTCATGACCGCCTGGCTCATAGGTTGGCCTGGCGCTGCAACTCAGTGCGCAGTTGCACCAGGCTGGGCGTCACAATCGGCACAAATGCCGACTCGCGCCAGCGCCGCGCAAAGCCACTACCGTGGGCGGTGAGGTAGGCTTTGCCGCCACTGGCCTGCAGTTCAAGCTGCACGGCGCTGGCGGCGGTTTCTGCCAGGGCAATGCGCAGCTTGAACAAGGGGATCGGCTCGGCAGCAAAACGCCCAGCCAGCAACCCGCTCTTGAGCTCGCTGACCAGATGGTCCAGCGTCGCCCGCAAGGCTTCCAGCTCTTCGCGCAACACCGTACGGCTGGCCCCCAGATGATTGGCCACCTCGGCCAGGGAGCGGCGGGCCAGGCCAATCGACATGCCGCACTGCAAACCAAGGAACGCCGGGCGCACTGCCGGCAGGAACTTGCGCGCGTCCTCGTGCAGCAACCAGTCACGGCTCAGCTCCACGCCTTCCAGGCCAAGGGCAGCGGTGTTGCTCGATTGCAACCCAAGCAGCTCCAGATCGCGGGAGCGCTGCAAGCCCGCCACTGAATCCGGGATCGCCAGGATAAACGGCGTACCACCGCCCGCATGTTCGATAGCAGCTGCGGCGACAAAACCATTCTTGCGCAGGTTGGTCACCCAATGCAGACGACCGTTGAGCGTCCAGCCATGCTCGTTGGGCTCGGCGCTGATCTGCAACGACTCGATACCCGATATGAACTTCATCGCATTCGACAGCCCGGTGGCTCCGGCCAACTTGCCGCTGAGCAGGTCCGGCATCAGGTGTTCGCGCAGACGCTGATTGGGGCTCTGCAACAAGTACTCGATAAACGAGCGCTGGCCCCAGCACACAAATGCCGCCGCCAGGGAATGGCTGGCCACATTGGCGATGGCCTCGACGGCACCCGCCACATCACCGCCCAGCCCGCCCAGTTGGGTGGGCACACCGATTTTCAGAATATTGGCTTCTGCCAGGCGTGGCAGCACTTCCTGTGGATCGCAACTGCCCACGTCCAGGGCCTGCGCTTGAACATCGAGCCAACGGCTCAAGATTGGGTCAAGCATTCATGTCTCTCCTTTTACAGCAGGTGGACCAACGCCGATTCAGCTTGCCGGTTTTTCCCAGCGGTACTGCGCCAGTTCCGGGTTCAGCGGGGTACGGGCAAACACGTTAGCGAAATTGCACAGGGTTGCCAGGCTTACGCCCAGGATGACCTCCAGCGCGTGGCCCTTGGTATAGCCGGCCGCGAGAAACGCCTCAAAGCCGGCATCGCTGACATCACCCCGAGTGGCGATCACTTCGCGGGTAAAGGCGGCGAGTGTCTCATAGCGAGTATCAGGCAGCTCACCCAGCCGGCGCAGGGCCTCGATCACGTTCTCGGGCAGCTTGGCCTTGTTGCGCGCAACGGCGGTGTGGCCGGCGACACAGAAATCGCACCCGTGGGTAGTAGCAGCAATCAACTGCACCACTTCGCGGTCGGCCAGGCTCAGTTCGGCCTTGGCATTCAAGCCGGAGACAGTGATATAGGTTTCCAGCGCCGCCGGTGCATTGGCCAACACCGCCAGCAGATTAGGAATGAAACCCGAGGCCTTCTGCGCATTTTCCAGGAAAGGTTTCGCCGCTTCCGGGGCGGTGTCAGGGGTGAGCAACGGTACACGGGACATGGAGTGGTCTCCTGTTGGGTTCGAGTGCGCCAGTCTGTTGGTTCTAAAAAAATCGCTCAATAGGCTAAAGTAGCGATTACTTGCTCTTGAGTCTTTCCATTAGATGAATTCGTCCAGCACTCTTGTCGATTGGTTATTAGATAGCCTTGAACTCAATACCAATTTGTTTCACGTCGGCCGCTACTGCGGTGACTGGCACGCCAGCACGCACAGCCTGGCCCAGGCAAGCTTCCATTTGATCGTGCAGGGCGATTGCTGGCTGCATATCGACGGTGATCCAACGTCCCGGCACCTGAACAATGGTGACGCCGTGTTTCTACTGCGTGACCTGGCCTATCGGTTGTCCGGGGAAAGTATCGCGGCAAGCGCCCAAGAGTGCCCTCGCCGGCCGATGCTGCCCCTCGATAGCAGTGCCATGGATGGCGTGGGCCTGGTTTGCGGCTTCTTCCATTTCCAATCCGGCTTGTCGGCGATGATTGTCGACAGCCTGCCCGCCTGGATCATCCTGCGTGCCGGTGATCCATCGTTGACCGCTGCGCGCAATCTGTTCGAATTGATCCTGCAGGAGTGCGAGCGCCTACCCGCGCCCTCCTCGGCCTTGCTCGAACGTCTTTGCCACTTGTTGTTTTTATATGTACTGCGCCAGCAAGTCATCGACAACACCGAGCTGGGCGGCCTGGCAGCGCTGGGCCGGCAACCGGCATTTGCCGGCCTGCTGGAGCAGCTGATTGCGCGCCCGGCCGAGCCCTGGAGCCTGGAAAGCATGGCGGCGTGCACGGGGTTATCCCGTTCGGCGTTTTTCAAGCGTTTCAGGGAGTTATGCGGGCAGTCGCCGGGGCAGGTATTGCTGGTGATACGTATGCGCCATGCCTGTGGGCTGCTCAAGGCGGACCAGACCGTGGCCGAGGTCTCGCTGGCAGCCGGGTATCAGTCGGTGGCCGCATTTACCCGGGCCTTTCATAAAGTCACCGGGCAGCAACCTGGCGCCTATCGCAGGGCACAAGCCTAACCTTGTAAACCCGTGCCGGGCCGAGCACGCAAGTGCACCAACCAATCCGTGACGGCCGAGCAACTGGCACTGGCCTGGGTATTGGCCCAAGGTGACTACATCATCCCAATCCCCGGGACCAAGCGGCGTACCTACTTGCAAGAGAATGTCGCGGCGGTATCGATCACCCTCAGCAAGGACGAACTGGCTGGGCTGGATGCAATCTTCCCGGCCGATGCAACCGCCGGTTTGCGCTACCCCAAGGAAGTGATGGCCCTGTTGGATATCTAATTTTCAGCGTGCTGATCAACGGCCTGAATACTCCCGTGCGAAGCGCGGGAGCCAGACTATTCTGACAGCTCCCAGTGTAAAAACCCGCCACACAGGAGGTGTGTCATGCACGCGACTGAGCAGCCGATCCGCTTGGAGCAGATCAGTCAGGAACGCTTCATCCAGGCCCCAATCGAAATTGTCTACGACTATGTTACCCAGCCCGACCGCTGGCACGAATGGCACCCCACCTCCCTCAGCGCCGACACCGGCACCCGCGGCTCATTACCGGTCGGCTCGCGCTTTACTGAAGACATCGACCTGCTGGGCATTCGCGTATCCATGAGCTACCGCGTGCAAATTGCCCGCTGCCCCGATGAGTTCAGGACCGTGTTCACCTCACTGGCGGTGGACGGTTGTATCCATTATTTTTTGCAAGCCCATCAGGGTGGCACTCGGTTCAAGCGCGTATTGACGTATGAAACCGAACTGCAACTCGCTACCTTGCACAAACGCATGATCAAACTCTCCGCCATTGCCCTGGACCAGCTCAAGCAGCGGTTGGAAAGCCCAGGCTTCGTATAATTTAGAAACATTACCAGCGCGTCTCAGTGTAAAAAGCAGGGAGAATGCGCGGTTTATTGCTGCGCTTTCAGTGAGACCCCTGATGAAAAACCCATTGCGACTGGCCTTGCTCTGCACCCTGCTTGCCACCCCCCTGGCCCAGGCCGCCGAGCTGATTCCCATCGATGTACACCGCGATGCCAATTGCGGTTGCTGCAAAAAATGGATCAGCCATCTGGAAAACAACGGTTTCAAGGTCAACGACCACGTTGAAGCAGACATGAGCGCGGTCAAGCAACGCCTGGGCGTCGCCCCGCGCCTCGGTTCGTGCCATACCGCTGTGATCGACGGCAAGTTCGTCGAAGGCCATGTACCCGCCGAGCAGGTGTTGGCCTTGCGCCAGCGTCATGACCTGCTGGGTCTTGCCGCACCGGGCATGCCTTTGGGCTCGCCGGGTATGGAAGTGGAAGGGCGTAGCGAGGCGTATCAAGTCATCGGTCTGACCCGTGAAGGCAAGGATGTGGTGGTGGCCGACTACCCGGCCCACTGACCGGTGCTGACGGGTTACCTGGGGCTGTTCGTCGCGGCGTTTGGCGCCGCAACGTTATTGCCCCTGCAATCTGAAGCCGTGCTGGTCGGCCTGCTGATCAGCG
>NZ_JAFLXB010000008.1:0-294844 GCF_019891455.1 Pseudomonas sp. P867
AGCCAGCGATCACCGGAATCAAGAGCCAGCCCTGTCAACCAGGGCTCTAACGAAAACAACCATCTGCAATCCCTCGCACTGTTCAATCAGGCGAGGGACTTTGCAGAGGTTCTTGGGTAAAAGAAGTCGGCGTTATTCGCGGAGATGGCGAGGAAGTTTCGCCTAAACTTCAGGTAAACCGAGGCTTGGTGGTAGGAATCGGATTACAGGTGGAACAGTCTTACAGCTTCAACTGCCCAATCGCCTTGCTCAACTCACCCGCCAACGTCGCCAGTTCATTGCTGGTGGTCGCCGACGACACGGTCTGCTGTACAGTGTTTTCGGTGACATCGCGAATACTCACCACGGCGCGGTTCATCTCTTCGGCCACATGGCTTTGCTGTTCGGCGGCGACGGCGATCTGAGTATTGCTTTCGCGCATCTGCGCCACGGCACCGGTGATTTGCGCCAGTGCGGCGCCAGCTTCCTGGGCTTGTTGTACGCAGTCGTCGGCCTTGAATGAGCTTTCCTGCATAAAGTCCACCGCATCGCGAGTACCGGCTTGCAATGCCGAGACCATGCGGGTGATTTCGTCGGTAGAGCTTTGCACGCGCTTGGCCAGGTTGCGAACTTCGTCGGCAACCACCGCGAAACCTCGGCCCATTTCCCCGGCGCGGGCGGCTTCGATGGCGGCGTTGAGGGCGAGCAGGTTGGTCTGTTCGGCGATGCTGTGGATCACCCCGACCACGCCGTTGATCTGTTGGCTGTCCTGGGCCAGTTTCTGGATCATTTCGGCGGTCTGTTGTACGCCGTTGGACAGCCCGGCGATTGAACGCTGTACGCGGATGACCACCTCCTGGCCGCTGCCGGCGAGGGTGTCGGCGGTCTGGGACAGGTCGCGGGTAGCGCCGGCGTGCTGGGCGATATGGTGGACGGTGGCGGTCATCTCATTGATGGCGGTGGCGGCCTGGTCGGTTTCGCTCTGCTGGCCGAGCATACCGTGCTGCACCTCGTTCATGCTGCTGGCCAGGCGTGCGGCGCCGTCATCCAGTTGTCGGGCGGTGCGTGCCACGGTGTTGACCACGCGCTGGTAGCCGGCCTGCATGGCGTTGAATGCACTGGCCATCTGGCCGACTTCGTCCTTGCAGGCCAAGGGTACGCGTGCCGACAGGTCGCCGGTTTTCTCGACGTGCAGCATCACGTCCTTGAGGGTGTTGAGTTGGCTGAGCAGGAAGCGGATCAACAGTTGTGAGGCGCCGAGCATGGCCAGCATCAGGATTGCCACGGCGACGGCATAGTTGGCGAAGCGCTCGCTGAACACTTGGCCAAGGCTGGGTGCGTAGGCGAGGACGGCGACGTGTTGACCGTCAACGCGATCGATCACCTCGGCGCCTATCAGTGGGTTTTTGCCCAACAGCGGCATGTGATTGAGTTCGACCCAGCCGCTGGCAGTACTCAAGGCTGGAAGAGGCTGGTCGCCCAATTGTGGGATTTGCCCCTGGGCATAGGCCAGCCATTGCTCGCCGGTGGGCAGGGCTTTGTCGGCTGGCCAGGCGCTGAGCAACCGCCCCTGAGCCTGGGCCGAAGCCTGGGATGCCTGGCTGCGTGCCTGTTGCTCAAGCTGTACCGCGTACAGCACCAGCAGCAGGGTGGTAATGAAGGCGACCGCATTGACGGCCCAGAATTTGTACTTAAGCGAGATATTGCTAAGCCAGGCACCCATGGAAGGTTTTCTCTGATAGCGGAAACAGTATTGGCAAGGTGCCATTATTGTGCCGCTACTCAGAAAAGCGTTTTTGACATGCGTCAATGCACGGCATCAATCCACATCAGGTAAGCCGAAAAAACGGCGGGCGCAGGCGGTGCTGTGCAATGCCAGGTCTTCGAGGGTTTCATGACGGTGCAAGGCCACTTCGCGCAGGACTTCGGGCAAGTACGCCGGTTCATTGCGACCGTTTTTTGGCTTGGGGCGCAGGGTGCGCGGCAGCAGGTACGGCGCGTCGCTTTCCAGCATCAGGCGGCCCCTGGGAATTTCCCTGACCAGCGGATGCAGGTGCGTCCCACGGCGTTCGTCGCAGATCCAGCCGGTGATGCCGATATGCAAGTCCAGGTCCAGGTAGCTGAACAGCGCCGCTTGTTCACCGGTGAAGCAGTGCACCACGACGGCGGGCAGGTGGTCGCGGTAGTCTTTGAGGATCTCCAGCAGGCGCTGGTTGGCGTCGCGCTCGTGGAGAAACACCGGCAGTTTCAGCTCGACGGCCAGGGCCAGGTGGTGTTCGAGGACTTTTTCCTGCTGGGGGCGAGGGGAGAAGTCGCGGTTGAAATCCAGCCCGCACTCGCCCACGGCACGCACCCGACTTTCTCCCAACAGGCTACGCAGGCGCTGTGCACTGTCGCCGTTCCAGTCGCTGGCAGAGTGAGGGTGGATGCCAGCGGTACTGAACAAGCGCTGGCCGCTTTCATCAAGTTTTGCACACAGCTCCAGGGCCTGTTCACTGCCCTCGATGCTGGTGCCGGTGAGCACCAATTGCTGCACGCCAGCGGCGTAGGCGCGTTCGAGGACAGCCTGGTGCCTCTCGTCGAAACTGGGGTTGGTCAGGTTGACGCCGATATCAATGAGTTGCATGGTGCTATCTCCGCCTGCGGCCGGAAAGCATATCAGAGCTGTAGATTTATAAGAAAAACCAAGAACTACAACGCGTTATCGCTGTCTTTGAACGTCGCAAGCGACATTGTGGTTGGCCAGTTGCCTGTCACTGTGTCGCCGTTGCGCGCCTTGCCAGCGCATAGAGCGCTCTGTTTCTGACCTCCAGCACTTTGTTATTCGTGAAGGCGCTGGCCAGTATTCTTTCCGGAGAGCGGATGATCCGACCCTCGGCGATGCTTGTGTTGTGCCTGACGTTACTGCTGCCCATGGCGGCGGTCGCACGTCTGGACGGGCCGTTGGAAGTCACCAAGCCTGGCAAGGTGCGTGACCTGGCGCAAATTCGTTCCAGTCGCACCCTGCGCGTACTGGTCAACCAGAGCCGCAACAGCTCCGGTGAAGTGCAGGGCCAGGCCATCGGCGTCGAATACCATCGGTTGCGTGCCTTCGAACAGTACCTCAACGGTCACGCCCGCGATGGCCAGGAAATCAACCTCAAGATCATCCCCAAGGCCAAGGACCAGTTACTCGGCGCGTTGGCCCGTGGCGAAGGCGACCTGGTGGCGCCCGGCGAGTTGCTGGATGTGAAGGCCATACACAAAATCAGCGCCAGCGAGCCGATTGTCAGCGATGTGCCGTTGTGGCTGGTCGGCGTCAAGGGAGAGCGACGATTTACCAAGTTGGAGCAATTATCTGGTCGCACGTTGACGCTGACCACCGGCAGTGCGGCGGCGGATGCCATCAGTCAGGTCAATCAGAAACTGGCGCTGCACAAACGAGCGCCGGTGAAGGTGGAGTGGGTTGACCCTAGCCTGGCGGTAGAGGATGTACTGGAGATGGTGCAGGCCGGGATTTTTCACCTGACGATCGTTGAAAAACCGATTGCCGAGCGCTGGTCGAAAATCCTGCCCAAGCTGCGCTTTGACAAGCAGGTGGTAATCAGCGAACCGGGTGACGAGTTCTGGTTCGTGCGCCAGGACGCTTCGATGCTGCGCGCCAGCATTGACCGATTTCTCAAGACCTATCGAACCCCTGCCGATCAGGATGTGGCGTTCCAGCGTATCTACCGACGCCTCTATCAGGTGCGCAACCCGCTGGCGCGCGCCGACCGCCAGCGTCTGGAAAAACTGCGCCCGGTCTTGCAAAAACATGCGCGCGAGCAAGGGATGGACTGGCTGAACCTGGCGGCGTTGGCGTTCAAGGAGTCCTCCCTGGACCCAGGCGCACGCAATAGCGGCGGCCCGACCGGCCTGATGCAAATCACGCCTTCGGCGGCGCAGCGGGTGGGGGTCAACAACATTGAGAGTCTCGATAGCAATGTGCAAGCTGGCGCACGTTACCTGGCGTTGATCCGGCGTAAATTTTTCTCCAGCCCCAAGCTCAACGAGCGCGAGCGCATGGCTTTTGTGCTGGCGGCCTACAACATGGGCCCGGAGCGGGTCCAGGGGATGCGCACCGAGGCCAAGCGCCGCGGGCTGAACCCCAATCAATGGTTCTTCCAGGTTGAACGCATCGCCATGGAGCAGGTGGGGATGGGCGGCGTCAGCTATGTTAATAGCGTCAACAAGTATTACTTGGCGTTCGACCGGGAGCGAGAGTCCCTGGAGCCGCCTGCAGCAAAAATTGCCTTACGCAAATAATCAAATTTATCGATATTAATTAGGCAATATTTGCGCTTTTGTCATTGTTTAAACTGATTAATATAGCGGCCAACCAACCCCTACCTGGAAAAGGATTTACTTAAATGAGCCCAATGATTACACGCGTCCTGTCCACCCGCGCCGGTTACGGCCTGACTATCCTGCGCATCTTCGTCGGCATCATCTTTGCCGCTCACGGTTCGCAAAAACTGTTCGGCTGGTTTGGCGGCGGCGGCCTGGCGGGTACTGCCCAATTCATGGAAAGCCTCGGCCTGACGCCGGGTACCCTGATGGCAGTGTTGTCGGGCGGTACCGAGTTTTTCGCCGGCCTGGCCCTGATCATTGGTTTGCTCGCTCGCCCGGCAGCATTGGGCCTGACCTTCCTCACGCTGGTTGCGATCTTCTCGGTGCATATCCATAACGGCTTGTTCATGGCCAACAACGGGTATGAATTTGCTTTGGCTTTGCTCGGCGGGGCGCTGGCGGTATTGCTCGAAGGTGCGGGCAAACTGTCGGTTGATCGCGCCATCACTGACTGATCTGTTTGCATGTCCCGGAAAAGGCCCGCATCTGCGGGCCTTTTCGTTGCTCGGGATTCTTGACACTGCCCCACCGGCTTCTCTAGGATGCTGTTCATGCGCCGATTTAAACAGCTAATTGCGGGGCGCCACTGGGACTCAATGCAGCCCGATAGAAGTCCGTATCCTCACCCAGGGCGCTCTTCGAAATACCGCTAAAGCGCTGGTTCGGTGTTGCCTCTCACCTGCCCGCAGACTTTTGAGGCAGAGACACGACACGATGAATGCACCACGCCCTCTCATACGCCTGGCCCCGATTACCGCGGACCTGACTCAACGCAATCCGAAAATCCTCCTGGGTGGTAAACACCAGCCGACGCTCCTGCGTTATCTGGACGGCTGGCCACGCCGTAGCGGTCGGCCCTCGGCGTTCCTGATCCAGTTTGTCGAGGACGGCGAATCCCTGGCTCGTTTTGCCAGCAATAGTTTCGACCTTGCAGTGATCCAGGCGCCCAATGCCGGCGACGCCCATGAAGTGATTCACCAACTGACGCGTATTGCCCGCCAGGGGTTGATTGCGCGGCGTTGAGCCGTCAGTCATAGACCGCTGGCGCGGCTGATCGGCGTCGACGTTGGTGGAGGGAAAGTCCCCAGGCAATCAGGCATAACAGTAACGGCATCGTGGCGATCATCAGCCCTTTAAGGTATCGCTCGAAACGCTGCAAGGGCGCGTATGCCTGGGCTTTGAGTGCATGCAACTCGATGGGCAATTGCAGGCGTTCCTTGTTGAGTGCCTGCAACTGGGTGTTGGTATCCACGGCCTGTGTGACCAGGCTTGCGTGCCCTGGATTCAGCCTTTGCCATGCTTGCTCTGTGAGCTCTTGTCGTCGCTCCAGTTCAACCGCACTTTTGCGATAAGCCTGTGCGGCTTCTTCGCGCATGTGTTCGAGCCTGTGCAGTGGCTGGGTGATGACGCGCGGTCGGATGCGCCTGAGTATCTCCGGAACTGCCAGGTTATCCAGGGTATTCAATACAAATTGCGCATTACCGTTGGGCTGAGCGTTGCTGACAGCGTCCGCGAGCACGTCAGTGTCGGCCACGACCACCACCTGGATCTGCTCGGCGTGTTGCATCCCCGGTGGCTGGCCCTTGAGGCCGTCGGGAAATACCGAATAAGCGGGGCCCTCGACACGGGCGGCAATCACGTGGCGCTCTCCTGTCGTGGCGGTTTCATCGATGAGTGAGTCGAACGTGGTCGCAGAAGCAAAGCGCCCTGCATCCAGCAGTGCGGACTGCCGGGAGCTCTGTAGCAAGGGGGTCAGCAGCGTACGATTTTTGTTGGACAGGGAGAGGGCGCCGCTGCTGGACACGGTCACGGCATCCAGGTTCCAGATGCTCAGGTCTGTCGGGTTCATTGCCTGCCGTGGAAGTTCCAGCCTGGCTGGGTGCAGTACCTTTGGCATTCCGGGGCCGGGCGTAGCCGATGAGGCGTAAATATTATCGACCAACAGCTTGTCCGCAGGCATTTGTATACCCCATGCAGTGAGCAGCGCATCCAGCCTGGCGTTGGTCGTTATGGCTTGCGCAGCTATCTCGCTCACCGGGTCGATAAAGGCCATCAGCGTTGCGCCTCTCATTACCGCTTGCTCAATGGCATACAGAGCCTGCTCGGGCAGGGCACCGGGCTGTACGACCATCAATGTACTTATCGATGACGGCACTTGAGCGATGGTCGATGCCAGTTCCACCACGTTGAATTGTTCGCGCATCTGTTCCAGTAGTTCGCCGGCAGGTTCATGTAGCGCCAGTCCCGACAGCAGGCCGATAGTGGGACGTTCAGGGTGCATGAGTTTGTGGAGCAGGTGGCTGATTTCATATTCAAGCAATGACTCATGCTCAGGACTGAACAGGTCAATGCGTTGCGCGCTATGTCCGGCACGGGTGCCAATAAGGCCTAGGAATCCTTGCGTGTCATCCAGGCCAAACAAACCGGCTTTGTAAGCGTCTTCTGAAAAAGGCGTTGGGTTGATGACATGTAGATTGATCATGCCGTTGGCCGCTTTTTCGACTTCCTTGAGCATGTCTTCAACGCGACGGCCGTAACGACTCACTGCCTGGCTCCGTTGAGGGGCATTGATCGCATTGAAGTAATACAGGTCCAGTGGGGTTTCAAGTGTTGTCAGCAGTTGGCGCGTTGATGACGATAAGGTATGCATTTGTGTGTGTGAAAAGTCCCAGCGGATATTGGGTAGTTTCGGTACCCAGACCAGATTGAAGGCCAGAAACAGTAGCGATATGACAAGTAAGGTCATACCCGCACGAAGAGCGGATCCCATCAGTGGCTTTCCTTCTCAGCTGTTCTTGTAGTTGAGTGTGATGGTCGTCGCAAAGAGAAAAGCCAGGATCATACTTATAAAGTAAAAGCCGTCATGCAGTGTCAGTTTGCCGTTATCCATCGTGCTAAAGCGAGCAATAGGGTCAAGGGACATCAGGCTGTCGATAATCCAAATGGGTGTCTGGCTATCAAGTGCATCCAGCATTGAGGAAAGCGCGCTGGCAATCAGCAATAAGCCCAGCGTGAGCAGGAAAATAATGATGCGTTGCTTGGCAAGTACACAGATGAAGCAGCCCACCGAGAGATAACTTCCGGCCAACAACCAACTGGCCAGGAATTGTGACGCGATAACGGCATTATCCGGTGTGCCCAAATAGTTGACCGCGATCACCAAAGGGAAATTAAACATTAAGGCAATGGCGCAGACGGTCCAGGCTGCCATGAATTTTCCGACCACCTGTTCAGTGGCGGTGACAGGCAAGGATTTCAGCGTGTCGCAAAAGCTGCTGTTGTATTCATCCGACCACAACTGCGTCGATAAAATGGGGACCAACAATAGATAAAGCCAGGGGTGCAGTTCGAAGAAAGCCTGCAAATCGCTGCTGTTTCGCTCCATCCATTGCTGGGTGTCCAATCCCAATGTCGCACACAGCACGAGGAAAACCGCCACACTCAGGTAAGTGCTTGGTGAGCAGGCATAACTGGCGAGTTGACGCTTGAAAATAACAGGTAGCAGTCTCAAGCAGGTATCTCCTGGCTCAGATGGTGAACGACATCGCCCAGGCGACCCGGCTCCAGGCTCAAAGACGTTATGTTCCAGCCGCGATGTGCGATAAGCGCGTTAATCGAGGGGAAGATGGAGTGCCCGGGCATGGCCAGGACAGTCACCTTGCCCTGTGCATGTCGGTCCTCCTCGATGCCCGCGACACCGGGTAATACGGCAAGTGCGAGTAAATCCAAGGGGCTGTCTGATGCCAGGGTCACCGCCTGGAAATGCCGGGAACTGCGCTGCAGATCCGCCAGCGAAGCATCGGCGGCCAGGCGGCCACCGGCGATGACCAGGGCACGGGTGCACATGTCCGTCAGTTCGTGGTAGTGGCGGGAGGCGATAATGACCGTCATGTCCTCGGTCAGGGACTTGATGAGTGCGCTGAACTTGAGCCGTTGATCAGGGCATAGCCCTTGCGTGGGTTCATCGAGCAGGAGCAGGCTTGGGGAATGGACTAATGCCTGGGCCAATGCAACCCTGCGCTTCAAATCAGGGGGCAGTATGTCGGCGGGGCAGTCGAGCACGGGCATCAGGTCCAGCCGTGCGGCTACCTGCTCTACCTGGCTGCGCTTTTCCAGGCCCCTCAAACCACGAATGGCCGCAATAAAATTAAGCATGTTTTTGACGGACATTCTATGGTGGGTGAGTCCGCCTTGAAGTTGATAGCCAATGGCTTTTTTGGCTTGAAGTGAATGAGTTTGGGTATTGAACCCCAGAATATTGATTTGCCCAGAAGTCGGTTTGATCGTACCGGCGATCAAGTTCAATAAGGTCGTTTTCCCTGCGCCACTTTCTCCCAGCAGGCCCACGCATTCCTGATGCTGCGCACTGAAGGAGATGTTGGTAATTGCGCTTGTTCTGCCCAGCTGTTTTGTTAAGTTGCTTATCTCGATCATGTCGTTACCGAATAAGTGTTCGGGGCGTGTGCGAAGCGGCGCTGTATAGGGAAGGGCCTTAAAAAGAGTACGTTCATTAGTTGTGGTTGGGAACGCACGGCGCGACTTATAAGAAGAATCCTACGTTCGGCTCGATAATTCGCTGAAACAATTGTTTTGTTTGGAGGGCTTATTAATGTTCGGATGTTTATCTGATGTTTATATAAGGTTTTCTCTTTTGTAACGAGGCCTGATCGCCATGATGCTTCTACGTACTCTTGTTCTTGAGCGCAGCGATGCGCAGGCACCTGTAAACGGTGCGTTGCTCTGTGGGTTTGCTGTCGCCCAAACGGCGTCGAACTTTCTTGTGTATAGCCTCGATGAAGAAGCCGAACCTGGTCATTCCAGGGTCTACATCGCGGTTCTGCGTAAAAAGCTTGAACGCTACTTCCTGGGCGGCGTTGATTCGAAGGAGGATTTGCAGGTGGCGATGCAGGTCTTCAAGCAGGTTCTGACGCAGGCGGCTGCACCTGGCTCCAAGGCGATTCCGGCTGCCGAGCCCCAAGTTCCGTTCCATTTCATTGACCTGAAGGGGTGCAGGTTGCCGCCTGCCCGACCCGAGGATCACCACTCGGTGATCATCAAGAAAGCATTGGTGATGAAGGTGATTACCTTGGGCATGTCAGCCCCTGCGTTGCCTGCCATCGAAAGTAGTACGGTGATCGTGCCGTCGATCCGCTTCTCATCGCAAATGGTTGCACCGCCACGCAACCCAACCCCACCCAGGATTGCGCCACAGCCTGTGGTTGAAGATATCGTGGAAGAACCGGTGCCATCGTTTGTGCAGATGCCGCAGGCGCCCGCTGAGGCAGTTAAGGTGCCTTTTCAGGTTGAACAGCCTGAAGTCCCACCGTTTGAGGAGCCTGCGCCGCTGGAGCAAGAGTCTTTGCTTGAGATGGACAGCACCCTGAGCAATCTCGCCAAGGTCGCTCAGGAGCTGACGCAAAAAAAACGCGCTGTCCTCGAAAAGGAAGAGCAACTTGAGCAGTGGCAGATGCGGCTGCAAGAGCAGCAAAGCCAATTGGACGAAAAACACCGAGAGCTGGAGCAGCGTCATACTCAATTGCAGGATCAGCAATCAGAGGTCAACCAAAAGGCGGAAAAGCTGGCGATGATGATGTCGCAGCTGTCAGGAGTGCGCCAGCATCTGCACGGGACGCTCTTTGGCCTGGATCAGGTCCTGGATGGCCAGGGATAAGCCGATGGGCTCGCCGCCCAGGTTCATTTATCATCACCCCCAGCCAGCCAACGCCTGGGCATGATGCCTGGCGTATTTGGCACCATTGGACACTGCCTGGGGATGCAAGCGTTTGAGTACCAAGCTGATTACCAAAGAAGGCCATGAAGCGCTTAAAAAAGAGTTGGACTACCTGTGGCGGGAAAAGCGTCCGGACACCACGCGCAAAGTGACTTGGGCGGCCTCCCTGGGCGATCGCAGTGAAAACGCGGACTACCAGTACAACAAGAAACTGTTGCGGGAGATTGACCGGCGGGTGCGCTACCTGCGTAAACGCCTGGAAGATATGCGCGTGGTGGAATACATGCCCGAGCAGGAGGGCAAGGTGTTTTTCGGCGCATGGGTCGAAATCGAAAACGAACAGGGTGACACCAAGCGTTTTCGTATCGTGGGTTATGACGAGATTTATGACCGAATGGATTACATCTCCATCGACTCGCCCATGGCACGGGCTCTGCTGCGCAAGGAGGTGGACGATGAGGCAATCGTGCACACCCCAGGCGGCGAGGTGTGCTGGTGGATCACCAAGATTGAATATGTGAAGCAGGCATAATGGCCCGTGCTCTGAACCGAGCACGGGCCAGCCAGGTCTCAGCCTTCGCGCAATACGGTCAGCGGGCTGGCATTCAGTGCGCGACGCGTGCCGAATACCCCGGCAGCGCCGATCAGCACGGCCCCGATCACGGGTAGCAGTAGCAGCCACGGGTGGGGGTGCCACGCCAGGTCAAAGGCGTAGCGGTACAGCACCCACGTCACCAGTTCGGTGCCCAATGCCGCCAGCAGGCCACTGACGGCCCCCAGCAGGCCGAACTCAATGCGTCGCGCCTTGATCAGCAATTTGCGCTCGGCACCCAGGGCTCGCAGCAAGGCTCCCTGGCGGATGCGTTCGTCCAGAGTGGCCTGCAAGCCGGAGAACAACACCGCCATGCCCGCCGCCAACACAAACAACAGCACGTACTCCACCGCCAGGGTCACTTGGGCAAGGATGCTGCGCAACTGCTCCAGCAACGCTTCGACCTGCAGGATAGTGACAGCCGGGAAGGCCCGTGCAAGATCGACGATCTGTTGGTCGTGACCGGGTGCCAGGTAGAAACTGGTCAGGTAGGTCGCGGGTAAGCCTTTCAAGGTGCCGGGCTGAAAGATCATGAAGAAGTTGGGTTGGAAATTATCCCAGTTGATGGTCCGCAGGCTGGTGACCCGTGCCTCGCGGTTTTCCCCGCCGATGGTGAACAGCAAATGGTCGTCGAGCTTGAGTTTCAGGCTCTCGGCCACCTTGGCTTCCACCGACACGCCAGGAATCTCATCGCTTGGTTGCGCCGACCACCAGGCGCCCGCCGTCAGGGCGTTACCCGGAGGTAAATCGGCAGCCCAGGTCAGGCTCAGATCGCGTTGAATCGCACGGTCGCCACTGGAGTCCTTGCTGACAATCTCTTGCACGGGTTCGCCGTTGATGCTGATCAATCGCCCCGGCACTACCGGATACAACGGTGCCGCTTGCGCCTGTACTTCCAGCAGGCGGGCGCCAAAGGTGTCCTTGTCGGCCGGCAGGATATTCAATGCGAAGTAGTTGGGCGCGTCTTTGGGCAGTTGATTTTGCCAGGTGTCGAGCAATTCGCCCCGCAACAGTGCGATCAATCCCATGGACAGCAGAATCAGGCCAAAGGCCAGGGATTGGCCTGCCGCCGCCAGCGGGTGGCGCAGCAATTGGCCCAGGCCCAGGCGCCAGGGCAAGGAGGCGCGAGCCAATAGGCGTCGCAGGCTTTGCAACATCAGCAGCAACAAGCCGCCAAGGAACAATGCCGCGACCACGCCGCCGCCCAGCAGAGCGAAGGTCAATACCAGGTCCAGGCTCAGGCGCCACATGATCAGGCCCAAGGCAAACAGCGCCGCGCCGTAGACCATCCAGGTGCTTGAGGGGATGGGCAGCAAATCGCGGCGCAATACCCGCAGCGGCGGTACGCGCCCCAGTGCCGCCAGTGGTGGGAGGGCGAAGCCTGCGAGGGCGACCAGCCCGGTGCCGATCCCCGCGACGGCCGGCAGCAATCCGCCCGGCGGCACATCGGCGGGCAGCAGGTCGTGGAGGAAATAGAACAAACCAAATTGCGCCAGCCAGCCGAGCAGGGCGCCGACCAGGCTTGCCAGCAAGCCCAGTACGCTCAGTTGCAGGCTGAACAGCAACATGGCTTCACGTCGTGACAATCCCAGGCAGCGCAACAACGCGCTGGCATCGAAACGACGACTGGCGAATCGGTTGGCCGACAGTGCCACGGCTACGCCGGCCAGCAGCACGGCCACCAGGCTGGCCATGTTCAGGTAGCGCTCGGCCTTGCCCAGGGCGCCGCCGATCTGCTGGTTGCCATCGCGCGAGTCCTGCAGTCGCTGGTTGGCGGCAAGGCCAGGCTTGATCAAGTCGCGATAGGTTTGCAGCGCCGTGCTGCCTTGCGGGGCGCGCCACAGTTCGCGGTAACTCACACGGCTACCTGGCTGGACTACTCCGGTGGCGTCCAAGTCGGTCAGGTTGATCATCACCCTGGGCGTGAGGCTGTAGAAGTTGCCGGCCCGGTCGGGCTCATACGTCAGGATACGCGCCAGGCGCAGGGTCTTCATGCCGACATCGATGCTGTCGCCGACTTTCAGGTCCAGCGCGGTCAGCAGCCTTGCTTCCACCCAGGCTTCACCGGGTTTGGGGCCGCCGCCCTGCGTTTGCGTACCGAAGGGCTCGGCGCTGCTTTTCAACTCGCCGCGCAAGGGGTACTGCTCGTTGACGGCCTTGATACTGGAAAGCTGAATGCCATTGTCCGTGGCGATAACGCTGGAGAACTCCACGATGCGGGCGTGATCCAGGCCCAGTTCGGCCCCGGACCTGATTTGCTCGGGGCGGGCAGGTGAGCTGCCTTCGAGCACCAGGTCGGCGCCGAGGAACTCGGTGGCACGCAACAGCATGGCGCCGTTGAGGCGCGCGCCGAAGTAGCCGATGGCGGTGCTGGCCGCCACGGCCACCAGCAGGGCAAAGAACAGCACGCGCAGTTCACCTGCGCGGGCGTCGCGCAGTAACTGGCGCATGGCAAGGCTGAACAGGCGCAACAGCGGCAAACGTGCCATCAAGGCTCCAGGGGCGCGACCATCAGGCCGGCTTCAAGGCGGATCAGGCGTCGGCAACGGTGGGCCAGGCGCTCGTCATGGGTGACCAGTACCAGGGTCGTGCCGCTCTCTTTATTGAGCTCGAACAGCAGGTCGCTGATGCGCTCGCCAGTATGGCTGTCGAGGTTGCCGGTGGGTTCGTCGGCAAACAGCACGTCCGGTTCGGCGGCAAACGCGCGGGCAATGGCGACCCGTTGCTGCTCGCCACCGGACAGTTGGCGCGGCGAGTGGGTCAGGCGCTGGCCCAGACCCACACGTTCCAACAGATGCCGGGCACGCTCGCGGGCGTCCTTGCGGCCGTCCAGCTCCAGCGGCAGCATCACGTTTTCCAGTGCGTTGAGGCTGTCGAGCAGTTGGAAGGATTGAAAGACGAAACCCACATGTTCGGCACGGATGCGTGCACGCTGGTCTTCGTCAAGCGTGCTCAAGGCTTGCCCCGCCAGAGTGACTTCGCCGCTGCTGGGCAGGTCGAGGCCGGCCAGCAGGCCCAGCAGGGTGGATTTACCGGAACCGGAGCTACCGACGATAGCCAGGCTATCGCCCTTGTTCAGTTCCAGGCTCAGTTCGTGCAGGATAGTCAGTTCACCTTCCGCGCTGGGAACCACTTTGCTAAGGTTTCGCGCGGTGAGAATGCTTGCGCCCATGGAGAATCCGATGCGAATGTGGTTTTTGAGTGCTGGCCTGGCCTTGATGTGCATGGCCCAGAACGCAGCGGCGGGTACAGTCCTGATCGTTGGCGATAGTATCAGTGCCGGTTTCGGCCTGGATACCCGCAAAGGGTGGGTTGCGCTGCTGGAGCAACAGCTCAAGCAGGAGGGTTTTGACGACAAAGTGGTCAACGCATCCCTCAGTGGCGACACCAGTGCGGGTGGCCTCGCACGCCTGCCTGCGGCGCTTGCAGAGCATAAGCCTGACGTAGTGGTTATCGAACTTGGGGGCAATGATGGCTTGCGCGGGCAGCCGCCGGCGCAATTGAAACAAAATCTTGCGTCGATGATTGACCAGTCCAAGGCTGGCGGTGCCAAGGTGCTGCTGCTGGGTATGCAGTTGCCACCCAATTACGGGCCTCGATACACCACCGCATTTGCACAAGTCTATGGTGAGTTGGCCAAGGAAAATGACATTCCCCTGGTGCCGTTTTTCCTTGAGGGGGTGGGCGGTCATCCAGAGCTGATGCAGGCTGATCAATTGCACCCGGCGGTCGCGGCCCAAGGCAAGTTGCTGGAAAATGTCTGGCCGGCGCTAAAACCGCTGTTATGACGCTTTTCTACCGGCAGGCTTTCGGCTAAGGTGGCGCCCCCCTGATTTGGAGCCCTCGATGTCGCGCCCTGCCTGGTCCCTGTTTAACTACCAACTGATCGAGCCGGACGAGCAGCTGGATCTGTTCGCCTGTCAGGAAGTTCGGGTGCATCTGGTGGCGCGTCAATTGGAGTTGGGCGGCTCGATCGACCGCACGCTCTGTGGCACTTTATTGCCGGCGCAGCCACGCTGGTCGTCGGTGAATCGCTCGATCTTCCAGGATCAGCGCCTGTGCCCGTTGTGCCGGGCGATTCTGGAATCGCAAAAGCGCGGCACGCCGCCGATCTGGCCGGAGCTGCGGTTCGAGCTATAAAACAGCTTGAAGCCTGGCGCTGCGAAGCCGTATACAATCAATTTTTCCCTACCCGTCGTCTTGCGAAGGATTTTCCGGATGTTGTCGCGCCTTTCCGTCGTCACCTGCTGCCTGTCTCTCGCTGCGCTTTGTGCGGCCGGTCCGGCGGCAGCCTTGCAGTTGCCCCTGCCGCCGCCAGGCGAGGACATTGTCGGTCAGGTCCAGGTCATCAAGGCCAAGTACGAAGATACCTTTGCCGACCTGGGCACCACGTACGACCTGGGCTACTCGGAAATGGTTGCGGCCAACCCCGGCGTCGATGCCTGGCTGCCGGGCGCGGGCACCGATATTGTGCTGCCGACACGTTTTATCCTGCCGCCGGGGCCACGGGAAGGCATTGTGATCAATTTGGCCGAGTACCGACTCTACTACTATCCAAAGGGCCAGGACGTCGTCTACACCTTCCCGCTGGGCATCGGCCGTGAAGGCTGGGGCTCGCCGATCGCCCACACCAGTATCATCGCCAAAACGCCGAACCCGACCTGGACGCCACCGGCCTCGATCAAGGCCGAGCACGCCGCCAACGGTGACCCGCTGCCCAACGTGGTGCCTGCCGGTCCGGATAACCCGCTGGGGCCGTTCAAGTTCACGCTGGGCACGCCGGGTTACCTGATCCATGGCTCCAACATGAAATTTGGTATCGGCACGCGTACCAGCCACGGCTGTTTCCGCATGTTCAATAACAACGTACTGGAAATGGCCGGCATGGTGCCGGTGGGCACCTCGGTACGCATTATCAACGACGCCTACAAGTTCGGCAGCAGTGGTGGCAAGGTCTACCTTGAAGCTCATACCCCGTTGAACGATGACGGCACGCCTTCGGTGGTCGACAAGCACACGGCGGTCATCAACGCGTTGCTCAAGCGTGAAGACCTGTCCAACAACCTGCGCGTGAACTGGGACCAGGTGCGTGATGTGGTCGCGGCCGAGGATGGTTTGCCGACCGAGATTGGCGTGCCGGGCGCGGCGCCGGTGGCCTCCAGCACGCCGGCCGACCTGTAGGCGCGTCAAGCGCGAGGCAAAAAAAAGCCGACCCATAAATGGATCGGCTTGATAACAACCCCGAAGGATTATTACTTGCGGCTTGCTTTCTCAAGCATGCGCAGAGCGCGCTCGTTAGCTTCGTCAGCAGTCTGTTGTGCTTTTTGAGCAGCAGCCAGAGCTTCATCAGCTTTACGGTAGGCTTCGTCTGCACGAGCCTGGGAGCGAGCTGCTGCGTCTTCAGTTGCAGTCAGACGAGCTTCGGTTTCTTTGGAGACGCTGCTGCAACCGGTAGCCAGAACTGCGGCCAGAGCCAGAGCAGAGAATTTCAGAACGTTGTTCATCGTGTTCCCCTTCAAGGACTTTCAATTAGATGGCTACTTGCTCAGAGTGAGCTAATAGCCGGCGTACATACTACCCATTACTTGTAGTAAGTAAACTGACGTTGCGCAAGAAGCAAAAAAAATTCCTGTGCCGAATCTATTTTGGCTAACCTTTTGAAGGTTTGTATGAAAACTGTCCAATTTTTTTCATCTCGATCGACATTGGATCCAGGCTGAAAGGGCCGGCCCGCATGTGTTAAGCCTTGTAAACAGATGAAAATTTATATATCGAAGCGGGCACTTTCGTTGCCATCGGCTTTACTCCGGCTGGCATCTTTTGCGCATCTAGAGGTGACTTTAAGAGCGGCAGTTCGTCTCAAGCTTCAACTGCCGGCAATGTTCAGGCTATCGGTCAACGGTTGATCGAGGCCCTTTCTATATATCCAGCCGGGGCAGGGAATGATGAGTGCGCCTTGAGCAATTGCAGGATTGGTGCCTACTATTCCCTACGTGCTGGCTGTGAGCGCTCAGGGTTTTTTCGTTGTCGAAACCGGCACGGGGTGGCGTAGATGTTCCTTCGCCGGAAAAACATCGGTAAGGTAGGGTCAATATTCAAGACCCGCGAGGAGTAGTGATGAGCGAGGCGTTGTCCATCCACCATGACCAGGCTGGTCATCAGTTCGAGACCAATGTGGACGGTCATCGTGCCTATCTGACCTATATGGACCTCGGGAAGCAGACGCTGGATATCTATCGCACGTTCGTGCCCAACGCGCTGCGCGGACGAGGCATTGCCGCCGCGTTGACAGAAGAAGCCTTGAAGTTTGCCGAAGAGGCCGGCTACACGGTGATCCCGTCGTGCTCGTATGTCGAACGCTACATGGAGCGCCACCAGCGCCATGCCGCAAAGCTGTAACTGACCAGTTGCCAATAAAAACGCCGGGCTTAGCCCGGCGTTTTTGTGTGCGTCTGATCCAGAAAAATGCGTGGTTCAGCTGCGTTTGCGCTTGGGCAACACGTCCTTGAGCTTGGCGTGCATGCTGCGCAGGGTGTTTTCGGTAGCCGCCCAGTCGATGCAGGCATCGGTAATCGACACGCCGTACTGCAAATCGGCCAGATCCTTTGGAATTGCCTGGCAACCCCAGTTCAAATGGCTTTCGACCATCAAGCCGATGATCGACTGGTTGCCTTCCAGGATCTGGTTGGCGACGTTTTCCATCACCAGTGGCTGCAAGGCCGGGTCCTTGTTGGAGTTGGCGTGGCTGCAGTCAACCATGATGTTTGGCTTGATCTTGGCTTTGTTCAGCGCCTGTTCGCACAGTGCGACACTGACCGAATCGTAGTTGGGCTTGCCGTTGCCACCGCGCAGCACTACGTGACCGTAGGCGTTGCCCTTGGTGGTGACGATGGAGACGCCACCTTCCTGGTTGATACCCAGGAAACGGTGAGGGCTGGAGACCGATTGCAAGGCATTGATCGCCACGGTCAGACCGCCGTCGGTACCATTCTTGAAGCCTACGGCCGAAGACAGGCCGGACGCCATTTCGCGGTGGGTCTGGGATTCGGTGGTGCGTGCGCCAATGGCCGACCAGCTGATCAGGTCCTGCAGATACTGCGGGGAGATCGGGTCCAGCGCTTCGGTGGCAGTGGGCAGGCCCATTTCAGCCAGGTCCAGCAACAGTTTGCGCCCGATGTGCAAGCCGTCCTGGATCTTGAACGAGTCGTCCAGGTACGGGTCGTTGATCAAGCCTTTCCAGCCGACGGTGGTACGCGGTTTCTCGAAATAGACGCGCATCACCAGATACAGGGTGTCGGACACTTCCGCGGCCAGCACCTTGAGACGCTCGGCGTATTCGTGGGCAGCCTTGAGGTCGTGGATCGAGCAAGGCCCGATCACCACGAAAAGACGGTGGTCGGTGCCATCGAGAATGTCACGGATGACTTCGCGACCCTTGGTGACGGTCTGCAGGGCAGCGTCGCTCAGGGGGATTTCGCGCTTGAGCTGATCGGGTGTGATCAGGGTCTCGTTGGATTCGACGTTAAGGTCATTGATCGGTAAATCAGCCATCGTGTTACTCGCCAGGGTCACGGGTGCCGGCCGCCAGCCATCCCCGTGCGGCGGGCACAGCATGATTTGAATGCAGGGGGGAGGAACCTTAGCGCGTAACACGGGCCCGCGACAATGGGCAAAGCCCGGTTTAATCCAGCGCCGATTGCACAACGGCCTCATTGGAGAACTCGGCGGCGTGGCGCGACACCCAGTCACGGGCCATGGCTTCCAGTTGCGCAGGTGTTGGCTCGGTGTTTTCGTGCAGGCGACAGTAACGTTCGATCTGGCACACTTGCTCGCCCATTCGCGCACCGAACAAGGCGTGCTCATCGGTAAAGCAAATACCGACGCGATAAGCGTTTTCGCCTTTGCGGCACCAGGCTACATAGCCCGGATAACGGGCGCTGGGCCCCAGGGAGGGGATATGCAGGTCGACCGCCGTGCCTGGGCGCCAGGCTCGCGGCCAATTGCAGGCGACGCCGCCGCGGCCGATAGTGTGCAGGCGTTGACGGGGCAGGGCAGGAGAGGGACGTTGGATCAACTCGACAGCGACATCATCAGGGTGAGGTAAAAAACGACCCATGTACACGGACTCCGAGCGCCGTCCGGTTGACGGCAGTGGCAGCAGTATAGTGAAGGAACTGGAATTGACCGACCTGGATATTGACCAGCAATTGCTGGGATTGCCAGGTATTTCGCTGGTAGTGTTTACCAGTGTCGGCTGCTCCAGTTGCCGTTGGGCACGCCAGCAACTGCCGAGCTGGCCGCTGCCGGTGGACCGCGTGTGCTGGGTTGATGCCGGGCACAATGGCGGTGCAGTCGAACGCTACCAGATCTTTCATTTGCCGGCGTTGTTCCTGGTGTGCGAGGGTCAGTTCCTCGGGCAATTACAGACACGGCTTACGGCATCCGACCTCGCCAAATGTGTAAACCAGGCGCTCACACGCACACCAGAGGATTTGCCATGACAGCCCTTTCATCCCCGTCGCCACGCATTGGCATTATTGGCACGGGTGCCATTGGTGGTTACTACGGCTTGATGCTGGCGCGTGCTGGCTTCGATGTGCATTTCCTGTTGCGCAGCGAATATGCAGCGGTCAGTCAACAGGGCCTGCACGTCAACAGCACGGTGCATGGCCCGTTGCACCTGCATCCGGTTCAGGCCTATGCCTGCGCCGCCGACATGCCTTCATGCGACTGGCTGTTGGTGGGCACCAAATCCACCGGCAACGTGGACCTGGCGCCTACTATCGCCCAGGTCGCGGCGCCGGATGCCAAGGTGGTGCTGCTGCAAAACGGCCTCGATGTAGAGGACAGTCTGCGTGAACATTTGCCAGCGTCGCTGCACCTGCTCGGCGGGCTGTGCTACATCGGCGTGTACCGGTCCGCTCCGAGTGTGGTCGAGCATCAGGCACTGGGCCGGGTCAACCTGGGGTATCACAGCGGTACGGCTGCCAACGATGAGGCGCAGCAAAAGGCAATTGTCGAAGAAGGCGCGGGGCTGTTTCACCGGGCCGGCATCGAGTCCCAGGCCATGGCCAACGTGCATCAGGCGCGCTGGCATAAACTGGTGTGGAACGTGCCGTATAACGGCCTGTCTGTGTTGCTGGGCACGGGAACCAAGGCCATGATGGCGGATGAGTCCAGCCGCGAATTGATCCAGGCCTTGATGGCCGAAGTGGTGCAAGGCGCCCGTGCCTGCGGCCATGAAATTCCCGTCAGCTACGCAGGGCAGATGTTTGCCATGACCGAAACCATGGACGATTACTTGCCCAGCATGTATCACGATCACGTGCATAAGCGCCCATTGGAATTGGCGGCGATCTACGCCAGGCCCCTGGCCGCTGCGAGGGCGGCCGGTTGCGAGCTGCCGCGTATGCAGGCGCTGTTCCAGGCCTTGAGTTTTATTGATCGGCACAATCGCTGATTGGGGGGAGACACCATGGCAAAGGGGTTAGGTGACAAGCTGGTGCTGGCGATTTCCTCGCGGGCGCTGTTCGACCTCAGTGACAGTCACAAGGTCTACCTGGCTGAAGGTGTTGAGGCTTACCGCAAATACCAGATCGAACACGAGGAAGAAACCCTCGAGCCCGGCGATGCCTTCCCGCTGGTCAAAAAACTGCTGAGCCTGAATGCCAGCTTGGGCCGTGCGCGGGTTGAGGTGGTACTGGTGTCGCGCAACAGTGCCGATACCGGGTTGCGGGTGTTCAACTCGATCCAGCATTACGGCCTGGACATTTCGCGCGCCGCTTTCGTCGGCGGGCGTAGTCCTTATCCTTATTTGGCTGCCTTCGGTTGTCATCTGTTTCTCTCCACCCATGCTGAAGATGTGCGCAGCGCCCTGGATGCCGGTTTTGCCGCGGCGACGATTCTGTCGGGCGGTGCGCGTCGGGCTTCGAGCGAAGAACTGCGCATCGCATTCGACGGCGACGCAGTGTTGTTCTCCGACGAGTCCGAGCGTGTCTACCAGGCTGGCGGGCTGGAAGCCTTTCAGGCCAGTGAGCGGGAGTCGGCGCGCCAGCCGTTGCACGGCGGCCCGTTCAAAGGCTTCCTGGCGGCGCTCAACCTGTTGCAGCGCGAGTTTGCCGATGACGCCTGCCCGATCCGCACGGCGCTGGTCACTGCACGTTCGGCGCCGTCCCATGAGCGTGTAATTCGTACGCTGCGTGAGTGGGATATCCGCCTGGACGAGTCGCTGTTTCTCGGGGGGCTGGAAAAATCCGCCTTCCTGGAGGCCTTTGCGGCCGATGTATTTTTTGATGACCAGGCCGGGCATTGCGAGAAAGCCAGGGAGGTGGTGGCCACCGGGCATGTGCCCCATGGCATCAGTAACGAGTTGAGAATCCAGACCGAGAGCTAGCTGCTAAGCTCATTCAATCTCCGCCATCCTGGCAGTCCAGGAGGTTCTATGATTCGTTCGATGTTGTATGCCACGGACCTGGGTCTGTATGCGCCGTACGTGATGCAACATGCGCTGGCGCTGGCGCGAACGTTCAAGGCTGACCTGTATGTGATCCATGTGGTCGAGCCCATCGGGTTGTTCGCCGAATCAGTATTACAGAGCTACCTTGATGAGAAGGCGCTGAGCGAATGGCAGAGCCAGGGGGTGAGCACGGTCATGGCGACCATCGAACAGCGCGTATTGGACGGCTTTCGCGATGAGTTGGGAGAAGGGGAGCAGGACCTGCAATTGATTCGTTCGGTCAGGGTGATCCAAGGGGATACCTGCGAGGTGATTCTCGACCAACTGCGAAAACTTTCCGTCGACTTGCTGATCGTAGGGAGTCATAGCCAGGCAACCGGCGTGGCCGTGCCCTTGGGGCGCACCGCTGCTCGCGTGTTGCAGCTGTCTCCGGTGCCGGTTTATCTGGTGCCGTCGCTGCAGCGTAGACGCAGCGAAGATAGCTGATCGGTAAAAACGATAAAAAGTTCTAGATTTATCTGTCTAACCTTTAATATAGTTATATATCGTCGCTGATACCCGTGGCGTCTATCTGCTTTGAGGGATTGATATGAAGCTTCAACAACTGCGCTACATCTGGGAAGTGGCGCACCACGACCTCAACGTTTCCGCTACCGCTCAAAGCCTTTACACCTCGCAACCCGGTATCAGCAAGCAGATCCGCCTGCTCGAAGACGAGTTGGGCGTCGAAGTGTTCGCTCGCAGTGGCAAGCACCTGACCCGCGTCACCCCGGCTGGCGAGCGGATCATCACCACCGCTGGCGAGATCTTGCGTAAAGTCGAGAGCATCAAGCAGATCGCCCAGGAATTCTCCAACGAAAAGAAGGGCACCCTGTCGATCGCCACCACCCACACCCAGGCGCGTTATGCATTGCCGCCGGTGATTCGCGATTTCATCAAGCAATACCCAGACGTAGCCCTGCACATGCACCAGGGTTCACCGATGCAGATCGCAGAGATGGCCGCTGATGGGACCGTCGATTTTGCCATCGCCACCGAGGCCCTGGAGCTGTTCGGCGACCTGGTGATGATGCCGTGCTACCGCTGGAACCGCTGCGTGGTCGTGCCCCAGGGGCACCCCTTGGCCAAGCTGCCGAAGCTGACGCTGGAAGCCCTGGCCGAATACCCGATTGTGACTTATGTATTTGGGTTTACCGGTCGTTCGAAGCTCGACGAAGCGTTCAGTCATCGTGGTCTGACGCCAAAAGTGGTGTTCACCGCGGCGGATGCCGACGTGATCAAAACTTATGTTCGCCTGGGCCTGGGCGTCGGGATCGTCGCCAAGATGGCGGTCGACACCAACCTCGACAAAGACCTGGTGGTGCTGGATGCCAGCGAATTGTTCGAGTCGAGCGTGACCAAGATCGGCTTCCGTCGCGGCACCTTCCTGCGGGGGTTCATGTGCGATTTCATCGAGAAATTCGCACCGCACCTGACCCGCGAAGTCATGGCCAAGGCGATCCAGTGCCACAACAAGCAAGAGCTGGAAGATTTGTTCGACGGCGTTGAATTGCCCGTCCACTGAGTGATTTATCGGGCCTCGGTAACCATAAAGTGTTGCCGGGCGCCTGCCACCAGAATCTCTACCTCATCGCCTTCAAACTTGCCGAGCAGGCTTTTGCCCAGGGGCGAGCGCGGGGTGATGACGGTCACCGGTTGCCCGACCACATCGACTTTCAACCCTGCCGCATCCGGCGCCAAAAATAGCCATTGCTGGCGACCGTTCTCGTCTTCCAGGCCCAACAGCGCCCCGACTTCTATCCCGCGTTGTTCATCGTACCCTCGCAACTGAAGGTTCTGGCACAGCGTCAGCGATTGCTTGATCTCCTCGACCCGCTTGGCCTGCCCAGCCGCCAGGTATGACGCCTCCAACCCCAGGGTGTCGTATTTGTTCTCGGCGATGTTTTCTTCGTGGGTCGCGGTTTCGTAGGCAGTCTGCGCGGCGCGTTGGGCAATATCGAGGTCGGCGGTAAGTTTTTCCAGGATCAACTGGAGGACGGCGTGTTTATTCATGGTCTTCAATCGCAAAATTGCAGGACATTGGCCCGAGTCTTTTCACTGGGGGCGTTCTGGTCCTGTTGCAGCCAGAACTGGCATTTGGGGTTGGACAGGTTGCGCGCATTGCTGCGGGCCTGGTCCAGGGCCTGTTGTTGTTCCTGCTTTTGCAGGTTTTGTTGATACTGTTCGAACATGCGGTTCGGTGGCTGCGGCACAACTGCGGCCGGCTCGCCCAACTGCTGAACCGCCTGGGCCACGGGTGCCAGGCTTTGGGGAAACAGATAGCGAGTTGCCAGCCAGGCGGTCAGCGCAATGGCGATAAACCCCAGCCACACGCCTGCGGCAATGGCGATGCACAGCTTGAACAGTGACAGCTGACGGTCGGACATGATGGCCTCCTTGCAGACATTGACGGCGTGGTGCCGATTGTCGCACAGCCGCCGTGCAGAATAATCGCGATCAAGCCTTCTGCATCAGCGCATTTATGCGGACAATCGAGCCTTTGGACGATGGAGCCCGGAATGAAAGCCCGCTGGGATATTTTTTGCAGCGTCGTCGACAACTACGGCGACATCGGCGTGACCTGGCGCCTGGCCCGACAGTTGGTGGCGGAGCATGGTTGTGAGGTGCGCTTGTGGGTCGATGACCTGCGGGCGTTCGAGCGCATGTGCCCGCACATTGATGTGCAGATGGACCAGCAATGGCAAGAGGGCGTAGAGGTGCGGCACTGGCCGGCCGAGTGGCCGGGCGCGCAGTCGGCCGATGTGGTGATTGCTGCATTCGCCTGCCAGCTGCCGCCGCACTACATGGAGCGCATGGCCGAGCGTGAGCGCCCGCCGTTGTGGATGAACCTGGATTATCTCAGCGCAGAAGACTGGGTGGTGGGTTGTCATCGCCTGCCTTCGGTGAAGTTCAAGGGGGTGCAGAAGTACTTTTTCTTCCCCGGCTTTCGTCCTGGTACCGGTGGTTTGCTGCGTGAAGCCGGGTTGGTGGAGCGACGCCAGGCTTTTCAGCAGGATGACGTTGCGCAACGACAATTCCTGCAGAGCCTGGGCGTGTCTCCTGTGGGCGGGGCACGATTGATCTCATTGTTTGCCTATGAGAATCCTGGGCTGGCCGGTTGGCTGGACGTGCTCGCCAAGGATGGGCGTGCCACTCACTTGCTGGTGCCGGAAGGGCGAATTCTGGGGGATGTGCAACGCTGGTTGGGCGTGACCAGCCTGTCGGCGGGAGACATCCAGGTACGCGGGGCGCTGACGGTGCAGGTCATTGCATTCATGCGCCAGGAGCAATATGACCATTTGCTGTGGTGTTGCGAGTTCAACGCCGTGCGCGGTGAGGATTCCTTCGTGCGCGCCCAATGGGCGGGGAGGCCGTTGCTGTGGCATATCTACCGCCAGGATGAAGACATCCACCTGGACAAACTGGATGCCTTCCTTGAGTTGTACACCGCTGCACTCTCGCCTGCCGCCAAAGCGGCTGTCTTTGCGCTTTGGCAAGCCTGGAACGCTGATGGCGACATGGCACAGTCCTGGAAAATGCTGCTGGAACACTGGCCCGAGGTGAATGAGCACGCGCAGAACTGGTGTCTGGAACAAGGCTTGCAGGCCGATCTTGCGACGGCGCTGGTACAGTTTTATGAAAGTTGGATATGATACGCCACCTTGATTTTTGTAAATCCCATCCAAATTTCGGATATATGCAATGAAAACTGGTAAAGAACTGAAACCCGGTACAGTGATCCGTCTCGAAAACGACCCTTGGCTGGTTCAGAAAGCTGAGTTCACCAAGTCTGGTCGTAACAGCGCAATCATGAAGACCAAGCTGAAGAACCTGCTGACCGGTTACAAGACCGAGATCGTCTACAGCGCTGACGACAAACTGGACGACGTGATCCTCGACCGCAAGGAAGCGACCCTGTCCTTCATCAGCGGCGACACCTACACGTTCATGGACACCACCGACTACACCATGTACGAGCTGAACGCTGAAGATATCGAAGCCGTTCTGCCGTTCATCGAAGAAGGCATGGAAGACGTCTGCGAAGCGATTTTCTTCGAAGAGCGCCTGGTGTCCGTAGAGCTGCCGACTACCATCGTGCGTAAGGTTGCCTACACCGAAGGTTCCGCTCGCGGCGACACTTCGGGCAAGGTGATGAAGCCTGCCAAGCTGAGCAACGGTACCGAACTGCAAGTGGCCGATTTCATCGAAATCGACGACCTGATCGAGATCGACACCCGCGAAGGTGGTTCGTACAAAGGTCGCGCCAAGAAGTAATTCTGGCCCCGCCGGTACGCAAAAAGCCCGACCTGGTGTCGGGCTTTTTTGTGGGCGTCTGTTTATCAGACTGTTACATGCAAGCGCACATCCACGTTGCCACGGGTGGCGTTGGAATAAGGGCATACCTGGTGGGCGGCGTCGACCAGGCTTTGCGCATCCTCCTGGGCCAGGCCCGGCAGGCTGACGTGCAGGTCGATGTCCAGGCCGAAACCGCCGGGGATCTGACCGATGCCAACGTGGGCGGTGATAGAGGCGTCATCCGGGATTTTGCGTTTGGTCTGGCTGGCGACAAATTTCAGCGCCCCGATAAAGCAAGCGGAGTAGCCCGCGGCGAACAGTTGCTCCGGGTTGGTAGCCTGGCCACCAGCACCGCCCAGTTCCTTGGGGGTAGAGAGTTTGACGTCGAGGATGTTATCGCTGGAAACAGCGCGACCATCACGGCCGCCAGTGGCGGTGGCTACAGCGGTATAGAGCGTTTGCATGGGGCGTTCCTCTTTGATTGTTAGCGCTAAATATTTGCGCGCTAAGTAGTTGGTAGGGCCAATGTATAGCGCTAATGTTTTGCGCGCAAGATAAATGTTTTTGACTTGCTGAAATTTAATGTGGGAGGGCGCACCGCCCCTCCCACATTCAAGTGATTTGCTGTTTTCTAAATAGCGCTTTGCAGATTGCCGCGCAACGCGATCAGGTCGGCTTGCAGCTTGCGCAATTGCGCAAGCTGCATCCCGCTGGCGCCCAGGATGCATTGGGGCACATCCTTGGCCTTGCCCTGCAAGGCACGCCCGGCGTCGGTCAGCTCTACCACCACCACCCGCTCATCTTCGCGGCTACGGGTGCGGCTAAGCAGGCCCTCGGCTTCCAGGCGTTTGAGTAATGGCGTGAGTGAACCGGGGTCCGTCAGCAGGCGGCTGCTGATTTCGCTGACGGTCAAAGCATCCTCTTCCCACAGCACCATCATGGCCAGGTACTGCGGGTAGGTCAGGCCGAGCGCCTGGAGCAAGGGTTTGTACACCTTTGTCATCAGCAACGAGGTGGAATGCAAGGCGAAGCACAGCTGATTGTCCAGCAGCAGCGATTGGCAGGGATCAGGGTTTTTACTCATTGGGGTGCCTCGTAAAAGCGTGTCTGCGCTGGAATCTAGCGGGCAAATCTTTAATGCGCCAGGTAATTTTGCCTGGCGGGTCAGATCAGGCCGCTTTGCAAGGCCAAATCCCAAGGCGGCACTGGGCTGAAGCGCGACTTGAGGTATTCAAGGAGTAATCGGCTACGGGCGTTGGGTTGTTGTTCCAGGCGCAGCGCATAAATGCCGGCGGTCTCCGGGCTGGGCAGGCCGTTTTCACAAAACAGCGGCAGCAGCTCACCCCGTACCAGGTATTCACTGGCAAGCCAGGTAGGCAAATGCGCGATGCCCAGCCCCGCCAGCGCACCGCTGAGCAGGGCCTCAGCGTTGTTGGCGCTCAGGCGGATACGCCGCGGACGATAAGTGGTGCGGCGCCCGTCGTGCTCAAAGCGCCAGGCAAACATCGGCGCCAGGCCATCCCAGTCAAGGCCGTCATGCTCGCTCAGTTCTCGAGGATGGGTCGGTGTGCCGCGGCTCTTCAAGTAGGCCGGGCTGGCACAGGCGATACGCACGATGCTCGCCAGCGGGGTAGCGATCAACCGCGTGTCTACGATATGCCCGGCGCGCAGCACCAGGTCGACCTTGCCCAGGTGTGCGCCCTGCATATCGACAAAGCTGTCGATCAGGTGCAGGTGCACGTCCAGGCCCGGGTACACGTTCAAAAAATCCGCAATCACCGGTGCCAGGTGCCGTCGACCGAATGCCGCAGGTGCATCCACCCGGATCAAGCCTTCCGGCGCGTGGCTCAGGGACACTGCTTCCGCCCGCGCCAGTTGCAACTCACTGACGATCCGCCGGGCCCGTTCGGCAAAGGCCAAACCCGCCGGTGTCGGCAGCACCGCATGGGTGCTGCGCTGGAACAGCTGGCTGCCCACTGAGCTTTCCAGGCTGTCGATACGCCTAGCCACCGCGGAGGGCGTCAGCGGATGGCGCCGTGCGGCGGCGGAAAAGCTGCCGGTTTCCAATACGTCCAGAAACAGGCCCAGTTGTTCGGTGAGGGTATTGGGGTTCATTGGCTAGCGCTTGTGCGAGATTGGCATAGCCATTGTGCGTTGCTGTGCGTTTCCGCGCTAGAGCCGACTGCGTAGCATGCAAGGCTTGGGATGACGGAGTAGTGCGGTGTTGGATTTAGTGATGTACCTGATATTGGGCGCGGCCCTGGGCACGGTGGGTGGGCTGTTTGGCATTGGCGGCGGGCTGATTGCTATCCCGGTGCTGGGCGTGCTGTTCGGCCTGGATCAGCAGATCGCCCAGGGCACCGCCTTGGTCATGGTGGTGCCCAATGTGATGCTTGCCCTGTGGCGCTATCACCAGCGTAATCGCATCGAGTTGCGTCACGCCTTGCCATTGGGCGTGATGGGATTCTGCTTTGCCTGGCTGGGATCTATCTGGGCGGTGGGGCTGGATGCGGGCGCAATGCGTATCGGCTTTATTGCGTTCCTGGTGGCGTTGTCGGCCTACAATCTGCTGCGCATGTTCACCCGCAACGCACCGCCCACGGCGCAGATGCGCTATTCATGGCCGTGGCTTGGGGTATTGGGTGCGGCGTCCGGCTCCATGGGCGGATTATTCGGCGTGGGTGGCGCGGTGGTCGCCACGCCGGTACTCACCAGTGTGTTCGGCACCACCCAAGTGGTTGCCCAAGGCTTATCGTTGGCCTTGGCGCTGCCCAGCACCAGCGTGACCCTGGTCACTTATGCCTGGCACCACGAGGTGGACTGGATGATCGGCCTGCCACTGGCGGTAGGTGGCCTGCTCAGTATCAGTTGGGGTGTGAAAGTCGCGCACGCCATGCCGGAGCGCCTGTTGCGCGGCCTGTTCTGTGGTTTTTTAGTGGTGTGCGCGGTGATGCTGACCTTTAAAGTTTGAAGCCTTCAACGATGTACTCCGCCAGGCATTCCGTGATCGGCGACGTCATCTGCGGGTTGCGCAGCAAGCGCAGATTCATCGACGGCAGCGGGGGAAAGCCTTCTTCGCTGCCAAGCACTCGCAGGTCGTCGGTGATCAGGCTTTCCATGCTGACCATCGCCGCCAGGCCAGCACTGACCACCGCCTGGATCGCCGCGCCGTTGGAGCTGTGATAGGCCAGGCGATAATCCCGTCCGGCCGCATCCAGTGCGGCGCGTGCCCAATGGGTGTACAGGCAGTCATCGCCGGAAATCGCCAGTGGCAGGGCATCGTGCTCATCGACACAGAAGCACGGTGACGCAGCCCACACCATGCGTTCAGTGCGTAACAGCTCACCGATATCATTACCGGGCTCGCGGCTAATGACGGTCAGCGCCAGGTCCCGCCGTTGCATCAATACAGACGACGCCTCGCAGTGCATCTCAAGCTGAATCAGTGGGTAAGCTTTGGAAAACTGCTTCAGGATTCCCGGCAAAAAACGCATGACGTAGTCATCCGGCGTGCCGATGCGTACCAGCCCCACCATATGTGGCTCGCGCAGGGTATTGAACACCTCGCTGTGCAGTTTCAGGATGCGCCGCGCATACCCCAGCAGCACCTGGCCTTCGGGCGTGAGCCGCACTTGTCGGCCGTCACGCTCGAACAGCTTGCGCTGCAACACATCCTCCTCCAGGCGTTTCATCTGCATGCTCACCGCCGATTGAGTGCGGTTGACCAGCTCACCGGCGCGGGTAAAGCCGCCTTGGTCAGCAATGGCCACGAAGGTGCGTAGCACGTCAGTGTCGATACTCGGGTAGCCGGACAATGGATCAATCTCCGAGATGTATTGCATAAGAAACATTCGTTGGATTGATCATAGCGGCAGGCACACACTTTCGTCATCCCTACTGGAGGGCGAGAAGATGAAAGGTCAAAAAGGTTTTGTATTACTGAATAAGTGGTGGTTTGCCGGTCTGTTTAATAGGGTTGCGCGTTGGCAGTTGTTGCATCAAGAGCGCAATATGCTGGCGACGTTGAGCGATGACGCACTCAAGGATATCGGGCTCAACCGCGCCGACGTCGAGCAGGAAAGCCATCGGCATTTCTGGGAAGACCCGCTGCGAAAGTAAGCCAGGATGCAGTAGGGTAGGGGGCGAGCTTTTATGGAGATTGCCATGCCCGCCGACCTGTCCTTTTCACTCAAGCAAGCTCGACGCATGGCGCTGGCCGCCCAGGGTTTCTCGGGGCGCCAGGCGCCTGCCCAGATAAAAGCTGCGCACCTCAACCGGCTGATCGAACGCCTGGGCGTTATACAAATCGACTCGGTCAACGCATTGGTGCATTCCCACTACCTGCCGTTGTTCTCCCGCCTTGGCCAGTACACTCCGTTGCTCCTTGAGCAAGCAGCCTGGAGCCAGGGGCGGCGGCGTTCATTGTTCGAGTATTGGGGGCATGAGGCGTCGCTGTTGCCGATGGCGATGTACCCGCTGATGCGCTGGCGCATGGAGCGGGCCAGGCAAGGGCAGGGCATCTATGCGCAGATGGCGCGTTTTGGCCGTGAGCAGCAGGCGACTATTGGGCGTGTGTTGCACAGCGTCGAGCAACAGGGCGCCTTGGGTGCGGGCAGTTTGTCGACCCGAGAGGAGCGTGCTGGGCCCTGGTGGGATTGGAGTGATGAGAAGCACGCACTGGAATGGCTGTTCGCCGCCGGTTTGGTCACCGTCGCGGGGCGCCGAGGTTTTGAGCGACTGTATGATTTGCCGGAGCGTGTGATCCCGGGCGAGATTCTTCAAACGTCCATGAGCGAGGCTCAAGCCCAGCGCGGCTTGCTGATGCATAGCGCAACGGCGCTGGGTATCGCCACCGAAAAAGACCTGCGCGATTATTTCCGTCTCGACCCCGCGGACAGCCGCCCGCGCTTGGCCGAACTGGTCGAGGACGGGCAGTTGCTGACGTGCCAGGTGCAAGGCTTCAAGCAACCAGCGTACTGTCTGCCGGAGCCCAAAGTGCCACGCAAAGTGCCGGCGAGCGCCTTGCTGTCACCGTTCGATTCATTGATATGGGAGCGCAGCCGCACCGAGCGCCTGTTCGATTTCCGCTATCGACTGGAGATCTACACCCCGCAAGACAAGCGGGTGTATGGCTACTACGTGCTGCCGTTTTTGCACAATGAGCGGATCGCTGCGCGCGTCGACCTGCGCGCCGAGCGTGCCCACGGGCGGCTGGCGGTGCATGCAGTGCACGAAGAAGAATCGGGGCTGGATGACGAAGGCATGTTGGCGCTGGCCGTCAACCTGCGGCGAATGGCCGCCTGGCTGGGGCTGGAGCAGGTCCAGCTCAATTGCCAGCGACCCGATGCCGCCCGATTAAGGGCGGCGATGTTGATCAGCGTTTGACCTGTTTCAAGGTCTCGGCAATCAGAAACGCCAGCTCCAGCGACTGATCGGCATTCATCCGTGGGTCGCAATGGGTGTGATAGCGGTCCGACAGCCCGTCTTCGGTAATCGGCCGTGCGCCGCCGATGCATTCGGTGACGTTCTGCCCGGTCATCTCGATATGAATACCGCCGGCGTAGCTGCCTTCGGCGTGGTGCACCTGAAAGAACTCCTTCACTTCGCCGAGGATTTGCGCAAAGTCGCGGGTCTTGTAGCCGCTGCTGGCCTTGATGGTGTTGCCGTGCATCGGATCGGAGCTCCACAGCACCTGCTTGCCCTCGCGCTGTACGGCGCGGATCAGGTTGGGCAAGTGGTCGCCGACTTTGCCTGCGCCCATGCGCGCAATCAGGTTGAGGCGACCAGGGTCATTGTTCGGGTTAAGGATATCAATCAGGCGGATCAGATCGTCCGGGTTCATGCTCGGCCCGACTTTCACGCCGATCGGGTTGTTCACCCCGCGCAGGAATTCGACGTGGGCGCCGTCCAACTGGCGTGTACGGTCGCCGATCCACAGCATATGGGCCGAGCAGTCGTAGTAGTCGTTGGTCAGGCTGTCGCGACGCACGAAGGCTTGTTCATAGTTGAGCAGCAACGCTTCGTGGGCGGTGAAGAAGCTGGTTTCGCGCAATTGCGGCGAGCTGTCCATGCCACAGGCGCGCATGAAGGCCAGGGTCTCGTCGATGCGGTCGGCCAGTTGGCTGTACTTCTCGGCCAGGGCTGAGTTGGCGATAAAGTCCAGGTTCCACTTGTGCACCTGGTGCAGGTCGGCGAACCCCCCTTGGGCAAACGCGCGTAGCAGGTTGAGGGTGGCGGTGGACTGGTGGTAGGACTGCAACAGGCGGTCCGGGTCCGGCACACGGCTTTTTTCATCGAAGCCGATGCCGTTGACGATGTCGCCACGGTAGGCAGGCAGGGTGATACCGTCGATGGTCTCATCGTTGGACGAGCGCGGTTTGGCAAACTGGCCGGCCATGCGTCCGACTTTCACCACCGGGCAACCGGCAGCGAAGGTCATGACAATCGCCATCTGCAGCAGCACCTTGAAGGTGTCGCGGATTTTTGCCGCGGAGAACTCGGCAAAACTCTCGGCACAATCGCCACCTTGCAGGAGGAAGGCGCGGCCTTGGGTCACTTCGGCAAACTGGCGACGCAACTCACGGGCTTCCCCGGCAAACACCAGCGGCGGGTAGCTGGCCAGGTTCTGCTCCACCTGCAACAGGTGTGCAGCGTCCGGATACTGGGGTTGTTGCTGGATTGGCAGGGCGCGCCAGCTGTCGGGGCTCCAAGGTTGGCTCATCATGAACTCGATTGGGTGATTGACGGATAACGCTGATGTTATCAGCAATTAGTGCGTGACCTGTTGCTGCCGGTTGGCCGACAATCGCGCCTTTGCCAAGCGGTAACCCCTTAGGAGTAGTGATGACCGAGGAGCGTGTCGAGCGCCTGCTGGCCGAAGTCCATGATGATTTCGGCATGATCCGTGTGCTCGAAGTAGCCGATTACCGCTTTCTCGAATTCGGCGACGCCATCGAGCAAAGCTGCGTGTTCACCGCCGACCCTAGCTGGTTGGAGTATGACTATACCCGGGCCATGTTGATCGGTGCGCTGTGCCATGAGCAGCCGGAGAGCGCGTTGTTCCTCGGTTTGGGCGCGGGCACGTTGACCCAGGCATGCCTCAGGTTTCTGCCTTTGGAAGACGTCGAGGCCATTGAACTGCGCCCTGATGTACCGCGCCTGGCCATCGAATACCTGGGGCTCGATGACGACCCGCGCTTGTACATTCGAGTGGGGGACGCCCTGCAATTGCTCGATACCGCTGAATCGGCCGACCTGATCTTCGTCGACCTCTACACCGATGTCGGCCCCGGTGTGGGGCATCTGGCCTGGACCTTTCTGGAAAGCTGCCAGAAGAAACTCAACCCCGGCGGCTGGCTGGTGATCAACCAGTGGGCCACCGATGATGGTAAACCGCTGGGCGCGGCATTGCTGCGTGGGTTGTATCACCGACACTACTGGGAGCTGCCGGTGAAGGAGGGCAATGTGATTCTGCTGGTGCCTTCCGAGCTGGATCAGGAACTGGACCTCGATGCCCTGTCAGCCCGCGCCGAAGCCTTGGCGCCGCGATTGGGGTACTCGTTGCAGCCGTTGATCAAGGCTATTCGGCCGGCGACCTAGTTGTGTGCTCCGGCGCGATCGGGAGCAAGCCCCCTCCCACATTCGACCGCATTTCAGATCCGTTTACACGTACACATGTGGGAGGGGGCTTGCCCCCGATCGCGTCGGTATTGCCAACTCAAATCCCCTTGAACACCCCCGGTCGCTTCTCGATCATCGCCCGCACACCTTCCTTGGCATCCTCGCTGTTGAGCAATTTATCCACCATGGGCGGCAGGGCGACGGCTGCGACAGCTTCGCCTTCCATACGCGCCAGACGCGCCGACATCAACGTCGCCTGCACGCCAAGCGGCGCCTGACGAGCAATGCGGTTGGCCAGTTCGATGGCGCGGGGCAACAGGTCTTCACTGGCCATTACTTCCTGTACCAGGCCCAGGCGCAGGGCTTCATGGGCGTCGAACTCGTCTCCGGTAAGCAGCCAGCGCATCGCATTGCCCCAGCCCGCGATCTGGTGCAAGCGCATTGTCGCGCCGCCAAACGGAAAGATCCCACGTTGCACTTCCATCTGTGCAAAGCGTGTATTGCTGGCGCAGAGGTTGATATCCGCCGCCAGCATCAACTCGATACCAATGGTCAGGCAGTAGCCCTGGGCCGCGACGATCACCGGTTTGCTGACCCTGGGCCCTGCGAATACGCCCCAGGGATCGCACCCGCCCAGCGGCGGTTGCCAGCCGCCCGCCATCACGCCGCTGACATTGGCCAAGTCCAGCCCCGCCGTGAAGTGATCGCCGTGGGCAAATACCACGGCCACCCGGGCGTCATCGTTTCGATCAAATTCGCCATAGGCCAGGCTCAGCTCATTGAGTAAATCCAGATCGAAGGCATTGCGTTTGGCCACGCGGTCCAGGCCCAGCAACAGAACATGGCCCTCAAGTGCACGGCTGACGCGGCTACTGCTGGCTTGTTTCATCGGGTGTGCCCTCGGGCGCGGGTAGGGTTTCAGACCGAAGGGCCTGAGTGGGTGGGTGAACCGTTTAAGCTTGATGACCAGCAGGGCCGGGCCTTTGAAAAATAGACCCTGGCGCACAGATCTGCAAAGCCCGCGACGCAGCGCGGTTTATCAGTGCGCTGCGATAAAAAAAGCTCCCTTTTTCAGCTATTTCCGGTATAGTGCGCGCCGGCCTTTAACCGGGCCGCGTTTAGGTAGCGCAATTCCCCGAAGTCAGCTTCGGCTGCACGTCCGCACAGCGGACTCTCCCTTGACGAATCTTTTTCATTCATTCGTTTTCGCAAATCCCCGCCGACAAAGCAGCCAGGGCGACTCTTGAGTCTCAACACGGCATGCGCAGCTTTGGAGCATGGGTCTTTGCGGATGCACTTAGAGGCAGACCCATGACCCAGGAAACCGGCGGCTTCGCCGCTTTTAATCTTAACCCGAACATTCTCGCCGCTGTCATCGCGACTGGCTACGAAGAACCTTCGGCTATTCAGCAGCAATCGATCCCGATCATCATGGCCGGCCAGGACATGATTGGCCAGGCGCAAACCGGTACCGGTAAAACCGCCGCGTTCGCCCTGCCTATTTTGCATTGCATCGATCCTGCCAAGCGCGAGCCGCAAGCCCTGATCCTGGCGCCAACCCGAGAGTTGGCGCTGCAAGTAGCAACCGCTTTTGAAACCTACGCCAAGCAAATGCCAGGCGTAACCGTTGTGGCCGTTTACGGCGGCGCGCCGATGGGCCCACAACTCAAGGCTATCCGTAACGGCGCACAGGTCGTTGTCGCCACCCCGGGCCGTCTGTGCGACCACCTGCGTCGTGACGAGAAAGTCCTGTCGACCGTGAACCACCTGGTTCTGGACGAAGCTGACGAAATGTTGAAGCTGGGCTTTATGGATGACCTGGAAGTCATCTTCAAGGCACTGCCACCGACCCGTCAGACCGTATTGTTCTCGGCTACCCTGCCGCAGTCGATCCGTGCCATTGCCGAACGCCACCTGCGCGATCCGCAACACGTGAAGATCCAGACCAAGACCCAGACCGTTACCGCGATCGAACAGGCTCACCTGTTGGTTCACGCTGACCAGAAGACCTCGGCTGTATTGAGCCTGCTGGAAGTCGAAGACTTCGACGCCCTGATCATGTTCGTGCGCACCAAGCAAGCGACCCTGGACCTGGCCAGTGCCCTGGAAGCCAAAGGCTACAAAGCCGCTGCGCTGAACGGTGACATCGCCCAGAACCAACGTGAGCGCGTGATCGACTCCCTCAAGGATGGCCGTCTGGACATCGTTGTGGCGACCGACGTTGCTGCCCGTGGCCTCGACGTTCCACGTATCACCCACGTGTTCAACGTTGACATGCCGTACGATCCAGAGTCCTACGTTCACCGTATCGGCCGTACCGGCCGTGCGGGTCGCGAAGGTCGTGCACTGCTGCTGGTGACTCCGCGCGAGCGCCGCATGCTGCAAGTGATCGAGCGTGTCACCGGTCAGAAAGTTGCCGAAGTACGCCTGCCGGATGCCCAGGCCGTTCTTGATGCTCGCATCAAGAAATTGACCAACAGCCTGGCGCCATTGGTGGCTGACGCTGAATCGACCCACGGCGACCTGCTGGACCGCCTGACCGCCGATATCGGTTGCACCCCGCGTGCCCTGGCTGCAGCCCTGCTGCGCAAAGCGACCAATGGTCAAGCCCTGACCCTGGCTGCCATCGAGAAAGAGCGCCCACTGGTACCGAACAACGCCCCGCGCGGTGATCGTCCAGAGCGTTCCGGCGACCGTCCAGAACGTGGCGATCGTGAGCGTCGTGCTCCGGTTCCATTGGCTGAAGGTCGTGCTCGTTGCCGTACCGCGCTGGGTGCGCGTGACGGTATCGCTGCCAAGAACCTGCTGGGCGCTATCCTCAACGAGGGTGGCCTGGCGCGTGAAGCCATCGGTCGCATCCAGGTACGTGACAGCTTCTCCCTGGTGGAGCTGCCGGAGGATGGCCTGGAAAAACTGCTGGCCAAGCTCAAAGACACTCGCGTTGCCGGTAAGCAGCTCAAACTGCGTCGCTACCGCGAAGATTGATCCGCCTCTGGGCTGATTGATCGCACATAAAAAATCCCCGACTGGTTCGGGGATTTTTTTTGCCTGGGATTTCAGGCTGTGCATCTGCGTTAGCCAAAGCGGTAGATGTCCATGCCCAAGGCGCCGAGGGTGAAGCCCTGATGTGCCACGCTGAAATCACCGCCGGCACCCCGCGCAAAGTACAGCGGCAACAAATGCTCGTCGCTGGGGTGGCTGCGCACTGCATGGGGCGCCAGGAGGCGATAGTCATGCAAGGCTGTTTCGTCACCGGCAGCGAGTTTTTCGACCACCCAGTCGCGAAAGGCTAGCGCCCATGGCGTGATGGTTTCCGGCCCGGCGCGCCAGTCCAGCTCACCGAGATTATGGGTGATGCTGCCGGAGCCGATCAGTAGCACACCTTGATCGCGCAGGCTGCAGAGGGCGTGTCCAACCCGGGTTTGAAAAGCCGGGCCCATGCGGCTTGGCAGGGAGACTTGCACCACCGGAATATCCGCCGCCGGGTACATCAGCGACAGGGGCACCCATGTACCATGGTCGAAGGGCCGTTGGTTGTCGAGGCGTGCAGTCAGGCCGTCAGCCTGCAATAACTCGACAATTTCATTTGCCAGCTGTGGATCACCCGGCGCAGGGTATTGCACCGCAAACAGTTCGCGAGGGAAGCCGCCGAAGTCGTGCCAGGTTTCGGGCGCGGCGCTGCCACTCACCAGTAACTCGTGGCTTTCCCAATGCGCCGATACCACCACAATCGCCTTGGGCCGTGGCAACGCGGCTGCCAGGGCCTGCAGCGCCGGGCCGCTGGCACCGGGTTGCAGGGCCAGCATCGGGGAGCCATGGGAGATAAACAGGCTGGGGAGCATAAGAGGGGTCCTGAAGAATAATATGGCGCTATCTTCATTCAGATCATTAATCGAGATCTAATATAAGATTTAGTGTCTTTTGATCGATTTTTTCAAGGTGATGCATGGACGCAAAAATTTGGCAGGAACGCTGGGCAACCAATCAGATCGGTTTTCATCAGTCCGACGTTAATCCTTACTTGCAGCGGCATTGGTCAACGTTGGGCCTGGCTGATGGTGCCAGGGTTTTCGTGCCTTTGTGTGGCAAGAGCCTGGACATGAAGTGGTTGGCGGATCGCGGGCATCGCGTGATGGGTGTGGAGGTGTCTGATCAAGCCGTTGAGGCGTTCTTCAGCGAGCAGGGGCTTACGCCGCAGATCGATCAGAGAGGCGTGTTCAAGGTGTATCAGGCGGGTCTGGTCGAAGTGTGGTGCGGTGACTTCTTCGCCCTTGACTCAAGTGCAGTGGCTGATTGCACAGCGCTGTATGACCGTGCGTCACTGATCGCCTTGCCGCAGCCAATGCGCTCGCGATACACCGAGCATCTCGATACCCTGCTGACCCCCGTCTGTGAGGGGTTGTTGATCACTGTCGACTACGACCAGGCACAAAGGGCTGGCCCGCCTTTCGCCGTCCCGGATGAGGAAGTGCAGTCGTTGCTGGGCCCGCACTGGAATGTGGTCACGCTGCAAGAGCGGGACATTTTGAGTGAAAGCAGCAAATTCAAGGCGGACGGCGTTACTCGGCTTGATGAGCGTGTTTATCGGCTGACCAGGCGGTAAATCACGTCCACGAAAAAGGGGCGATTCAATCGCCCCTTTTTTGTCTTGCCTGGGTTATCAGCCCCGACGACGCAGTGCGTCGATCCGCTCTTCCAGCGGCGGGTGGCTCATGAACAGGCGAGCCATGCCCTGTTTGATGCCACCGTTGATGCCAAAGGCCGTCAGGCTGTCCGGCATATGCACCGGCAGGCCCTGTTCGGAGCGCAAGCGTTGCAGCGCGCCGATCATTGCGCTGGTGCCCGCCAGGCGTGCGCCGGCTTCATCTGCGCGGAACTCGCGTTTGCGCGAGAACCACATGGTGATCGCGCTGGCCAGGAAGCCCAGCACCAACTCGGCGAAGATGGTCGCCACGAAGTAGGCAATGCCGCGACCTTCTTCGTTCTTGAAGATGACCTTGTCGACAAAGTTGCCGATGATCCGCGCAAAGAACATCACGAAGGTGTTCACTACGCCCTGTACCAGCGCGAGGGTGACCATGTCGCCGTTGGCCACGTGACCGATCTCGTGGGCCAGCACCGCCTTGACTTCATCGGGCGAAAAACGCTCCAGCAAGCCCTGGCTTACGGCCACCAGCGCGTCGTTCTTGTTCCAGCCGGTGGCGAAGGCGTTGGCCTCATAGGCAGGGAAAATCCCCACTTCGGGCATTTTGATGCCTGCTTCTTGAGATAGCTGCTCCACGGTTTGCATCAGCCATTGTTCATGGCGAGTGCGAGGTTGAGTGATGACCTGGGTGCTGGTACTCATCTTCGCCATCCACTTGGAGATGAACAGCGAAAACAGCGAGCCGGCAAAACCAAAGACCGCACAGAAAACCAACAGCTGATTGAGGTTCAGGTCAACCCCGTTGGCCGCCATGAACCCGTTGAAGCCGAACAGGCTCAGGGTGATGCTGGCAATCAGCACGACCGCCAGGTTAGTGGCCAAGAACAGCAGGATGCGCATCATGGTTGTAGGGTTCTCCTCATGCTTAATATGTCGCGTACTGCGGGGTATATAAGGTGCCGCATGGGGTGATTCAACCGAGCGACTATTTCAAACTGTGTCCTACAGCGTGAACGTAAGGCCCTGAAGGGATTTTCCGACCTGTATTGTCGGCCATGACCGGCGTAAGTTTGCCTTGCCGCCCCGTGATTACAGGGGGCACGCCTCGGGCAGGGGCTGAGTGAACTACCACCGCGCGTAAGCGAGAAAGAAGTGTTGCCAGATAATCGCTGTACGACCCAATGTGAGTCGTACAGCGTCAATTTCCTTACTGGCGATAGGACTTCAGGAAGTTGCCGATGCGACCGATGGCCATTTCCAGGTCATCCACACGTGGCAAAGTCACCACGCGGAAGTGATCCGGCCATGGCCAGTTGAACGCAGTGCCCTGGACCACCAGCAGCTTTTCCGACAGTAGCAGGTCGAGCACGAACTTCTCGTCGTTGAGAATCGGGCAGACTTTCGGGTCGATCCGCGGGAACGCATACAACGCGCCCATAGGCTTCACACAGCTCACACCGGGGATCGCGTTGAGCAACTCCCAGGTGCGGTTGCGCTGCTCCAGCAGGCGACCCTGGGGCAAGATCAGGTCATTGATGCTCTGGTAGCCGCCGAGGGCGGTCTGGATGGCGTGCTGGCTCGGCACGTTGGCACACAGGCGCATGTTGGCCAGCATGTCGATGCCTTCGATGTAGCTCTGGGCATTATGCTTGGGGCCGGAAATGGCGATCCATCCGGAGCGGAAGCCCGCCACGCGATACGACTTGGACAGGCCGTTGAAGGTCAGGCATAGCAGGTCCGGAGCCAGGGAGGCGGTGCATATGTGAACGGCGTCATCGTAGAGGATCTTGTCGTAGATCTCGTCGGAGAACACTACCAGGTTGTGCTGGCGTGCCAGTTCAAGCATGCCCAGCAGCACTTCCTTGGAGTACACGGCGCCGGTAGGGTTGTTCGGATTGATGATCACCAGCGCCTTGGTGTTGGGGGTGATCTTGGCCTTGATGTCGGCCAGGTCCGGAAACCAGTCGGCGCCTTCATCACACAGGTAATGCACCGGATGGCCGCCAGCCAGGGTCACGGCAGCGGTCCAGAGCGGATAGTCCGGTGCCGGCACCAGCACTTCATCGCCATTGTTGAGCAGCGCCTGCATCGACATCACGATCAGCTCGGACACGCCGTTGCCCAGGTAGATGTCCTCGATGCCGACACCTTCGACCTGCTTCTGCTGGTAGTACTGCATTACCGCCTTGCGTGCACTGAACAGGCCCTTGGAGTCGCTGTAGCCTTGGGCGGTCGGCAGGTTGCGGATCACGTCCTGGAGGATTTCGTCCGGCGCTTCGAAACCAAACGGCGCCGGGTTGCCAATGTTCAACTTGAGGATGCGATGGCCTTCCTCTTCCAGGCGCTTGGCGTGCTTGAGCACTGGGCCGCGAATGTCGTAGCAGACGTTGGCGAGCTTGTTCGATTTGCTGACCTGCATGGCGATGTGATCCTGAAAATGAACGATTCAGACGGCGTAGGCACTACCGTAGGGTGAATCCTGCGCGGTTCGCCCCCATAAATACGTTTGAATGCCGATGGCGCGGGTGCCAGACTGGCGTTTTGAAGAGGCGCAATCATACGTGCCGCCTGATCCATGGAAAAGACACAGATCAGGGTTTTTCAGTTGCCGAGGTGTACCGATGGAAAAGTTGCAGAAAACCGTTGATGAGTGGAAGGCCATGCTCGACCCTGAGCAGTACAACGTGTGCCGCCTCAAGGGCACCGAGCGGCCTTTCAGCGGCAAGTACAACGGCACCAGGACCGACGGCGTGTATCACTGCATCTGCTGTAATGAGCCGCTGTTCGATTCGACCACCAAGTTTGATTCCGGCTGCGGCTGGCCGAGCTTCTACGCGCCGATTGCCGACAGCGCGATGATCGAAATTCGTGACGTCAGCCACGGCATGATTCGTACCGAAGTCACCTGCGCCAAGTGCGACGCACACCTGGGGCATGTGTTCCCGGACGGGCCGCCGCCGACGGGCCTGCGCTACTGCATCAACTCGGTGTGCCTGGACCTGGTGCCGCGCTCGGCTTGAAGCGATAAACAGGCCCGAATGCCAGTCGGTCAAGCGTACGCGTATCACTTCTTCCCCTGAATTGAGGCATTGCCATGAGCGACTCCCTGCTGAGCATCCCTTGCACCACCATCAAGGGTGAGCAAAAGACCCTGGCCGATTTCGCCGGCAAGGCCATTTTGGTGGTCAACACCGCCAGCAAATGTGGCTTCACCCCCCAGTACAAGGGCCTGGAGCAACTTTGGCAGCGCTACAAGGACCAGGGGCTGGTGGTGCTGGGGTTTCCCTGCAACCAGTTCGGCAAGCAGGAACCGGGTAACGAAGGCGCGATAGCCGAGTTCTGCGAGCTGAACTTCGGTGTCAGTTTTCCGCTGTTCAAGAAGGTCGACGTCAATGGCAGCGATGCCCACCCATTGTTCGTACAGTTGAAAAAGCAGGCCCCGGGGCTGCTGGGCTCCAAGAATATCAAGTGGAACTTCACCAAGTTCCTCATCGGCCCCGACGGCAAGCAGGTCAAGCGATTTGCGCCAACGACCAAGCCACAGGACCTGAGCCAGGAGATCGAAGCCTTGCTCAAATGACCACGATAGTGCGGGCGCAGCCTCAGAGGCTTGTCGTCGTCGGTACCCACAACTCCAGCAGCGCATGGAGCTCTTCGCGGCGAAACGGCTTGGCCAGGTAATCGTTCATGCCCGCCGCCCGGCAACGCTCGCGCTCTTCGGACAGGGCATTGGCGGTCAAGGCGACAATGGGCAGGTCTGGCCAGCGCCCGCTACGGCGAATTTGCCGGCTGGCCTCGTAGCCATCCATCACCGGCATGTTGCAGTCCATCAGCACCATATCGAAGCGCTGGTCCTCAAGCAGCTTGAGCGCTTCCCCACCATGGGCAGCCACAATCACCTCACACCCCAGCTTGCTGAGCATCCCCTTGGCCACCAGTTGATTGACCGCGTTGTCCTCCACCAACAAGATGCGCGCGCGGTGAGCCAGCGGCGCGGCTTCCATCTGGATCGGGTCGAGGATCGGTTGCGTGCTGCTGCGCAGGTTGCGTTGCAGGATCTGGTACAGCGCGTTACGGCTCAATGGGCGTGCTTGTTGCTGCAGCGGTGCCAGCGCCGCGACTTCTTCACTGGGCATGAAGTTGCCATAGGCGGTGACCAGCAGAATCGGCGCGCTGATTGCCGGGCGCAAGCGGAACAAGCATTCAGGGCAGTCGGTAATCAACAGGTCAGGGGCCAGTGCGCTCAAATCATCGTCTTGGGAATAGCACCTTGGTGTCAGCCCCCAAGAGGGCAGCAGGGTGGTGAGCAGCTCTGTCAACCCGCCACCGGCATGGGTGATGGCGATTACATCACCTGTGAGCGGTGTATAGCGCGTGGCAGGTAAATGGGTCGGTAGCGGGAGGTCGGCGCAGAACTGGCTGCCAAAGCCCACCTCCGAGCTGATACTCAAGCGGCCTTGCATGGCTTCACACAGATTGTGCGTCAAGGCCAGTCCCAAACCCGTACCGCCAAAGACGGGTGATGCCCGCACCGGCCTGGGTGAAGGGTTGGAAGATTTTCACCTGGGCTTCCTGGGCGATACCGATGCCGGTATCACAGACTTCAATATTGACCCTGCCTTCCAGGGCACGCAGGCGCACATCGACCCGGCCGAAGCGCGTGAACTTCAAGGCATTGGAAAGCAGATTACTGACGATTTGCCGCACCCGGGTCGGGTCGCCGATGACCTGGGCGGGAAACTGTGGATCAATCAGGCACGTCAGCTCGACACTCGGCGCCGCATTCTGCGACAGCAGGTTGGCAGTGTCTTCCACCAGTGAGCCCAGGTCGAAGGGGATATGTTCCAGTTCCAGTTGGCCGGCATCGAACTTGGACAGATCGAGAATATCGTTGAGCAATTCGACCAGCACTTTGCCCGAGTCATGGGCGATCGACAGTTGCTGGCGCTGCTCGGCATTCAGTGGGCTGTCGAGCGACAGTGCAATCATCCCCAGCAGGCCATTGAGCGGCGTACGGATTTCATGGCTCATATTGGCCAGGAACGCGGCCCGTGCCTGTGCCATCCCCAGCGCGGTCATCCTGGCTGCTTCCAGTTCATCATTGGATTGGCTCAAGCGTTGGTTGCTGGCCTTGAGTTCAAGGGTGCGCGCCGAAACGATATTTTCCAATTGGCCCAGGTATTCGGTGAGGCGGTCCTCGGCGTGACGCCGCTGATGGATCTCGGTTTCCATGTTTTCAAATTGCTGGTTGGCGACGTCGACCAATACGCCGATTTCGTCGTGCTCATGCCCCGGCGGGCAATCCAGGCGTGCCTGTTTGCGGGTACTCAACTCTCGGATAATACGTACCAGCGGTTGCGTGAGCATTACGTAGAATAAGCCCAGCAAGATCCCGGTCAGCAGCAGGCTGCGGGTAAATCCGTTGAGCAGGGTGATCTCGGCGCGATGCAGGAAACGGCTGCCAAAGGCATAGGTATCGACGTCGAGGCGCAATACGCCGAGGGATTCGTTGGGCATATGGTTGAGAAACAGTCGGTCCTCGAACTGACGATTGGCGCCAAACAGAAAATCGCTGACCGGGCGATAGTTGCTTTCTTTGCGCGGGCGGTTGACGTCGGCCAGCACCGCGCCATTGTTGTCGATCAGCTGCGCACGGGTGATGGCAGGGGAGTGCAGCAGGCCCAGGGTCAGCTCCTGGGCGAGTTCGGCATCGATGTTGTAGGCGATACGCGACGCGGGGTTATGGCTGATTTCAATCAGTGAGCGTATTTCACGGTTGATGGATGCGTCTTCACTGGCATAATCAATGCCGATTTGGATCAGACTGAGCAAGGTTCCCAACACGAAACCGACCAGCACAGTCAATCTGGCTTGTTTATAAGACAAGCGGTGGGCGAACTTGATATCCATCGAGTGTTGAACCACTTCACGTTTCCTTTCGCCCGGCAAGCATAGCTGAACATCCCCAAGCTTCTGCTTGCCGGGCACGAATCGTTTTTTGACGCAGCCTCATGCGGTCTGCCGCAGGGTTGCCAATACGCCATCTTTTACAAGAACTTGCCAGAGGAATAATCATGGATTCTCGATTGAATGCCTTCCTTGAGCGGGCCGACGCCGTACTTGCTCGCCTGGAACCCTTATTGCCGGCCCCGCGCCAAGCCATCGACTGGCGCCAATGCCTGGCCGCTCGTTGGCAGCGCGAAGGTCGCAGTGGCTTCCTGTTGCCGCTGGAAGTGAGCCTGGATATGCGCTTGTCGGACCTGATTGGCGTCGACAAGCAACGTGAACAACTGGCGCGTAATACCCAGCAGTTCCTCGATGGCCTGCCCGCCAACCATGCGCTGCTGTGGGGTTCTCGCGGCACCGGCAAGTCTTCCATGGTGCGCGCCTTGCTGGCTCAGCACGCCACGGCGGGTCTGCGCTTGATCGAAATCGAACGCGACCACCTGGCCGACCTGCCGCGCGTGGTCGAACAGTTGATAAAACTGCCGCAGCGCTTCATTTTGTTTTGCGATGACCTCTCGTTCGAAGCCGGCGAAGGCGATTATCGCGTGCTCAAAAGCGTGCTGGACGGCTCCCTGGAGCAGGCGCCCGAAAACGTGCTGCTGTATGCCACGTCCAACCGCCGTCATCTGGTGCCGGAGAACCAGAGCGACAACGACAACTGGAAACGTGTGGATGGCGAGTTGCACCCGAGCGAGGCGGTAGAGGACAAGATTGCCTTGTCGGACCGTTTTGGCTTGTGGCTGTCGTTCTATCCGTTTTCCCAGGAGCATTTCCTGGATGTGGTGGAACACTGGATCGGCGAGTTGGCCGGCAAGGCCGGCTTGCAGTGGCAGCGCGATGAGCAGCTTGATGTACTCGCGGTGCGCTGGGCCACAGGGCGCGGTAACCGCAATGGCCGTTGTGCCTATCAGTTTGCCCGTTACTGGGTAGGTCTTAAATTGCTGGAACGTCAACCATGATCGATTTGCAACAGGCCGGCAGCGGTCTTGATGGCTACGCCATGCTGTGTGCACAACTGGAGTCATTGCTGGCGGATGAGCGTGACTTTATTGCCAACAGTGCACAGTTTTCTGCGTTTCTGTTCAACCAGCTCGATGACCTGAACTGGGCAGGCTTTTACCTTAATCGCAATGAAGAACTGGTGCTTGGGCCGTTCCAGGGTCAGATAGCCTGCGTACGTATCCCGTTCGGCCGTGGCGTATGTGGCGCTGCTGCGGCTTCACGACAAACCCAGCGAGTAGAGGATGTGCATGCGTTCCCAGGCCATATCGCCTGTGACAGCGCCTCGAACAGTGAGTTGGTGGTGCCATTGGTCAAAGACGGTCAGCTGATTGGCGTGCTTGACCTCGACAGTCCCTCGCTGGCCCGTTTTACACCTCAGGACCAGGCAGGGATTGAACGGCTGGCGGCGATTTTCCTGCGGCTGACCGACTGCTGAACCTGGGAGCCACGGCAGAGGAGTGCAGGAGCGAGTGACTCGCTCCTGCCGTTGCGGGCTCGGGCGTTTATTGGCCTTGCAGCTCGGCCAGTTGAATCTGCAGCATCCTCTCCAGTTCCAGCATGAGATGCTCCAGCGCCTTGATGCCGGTTTCAATGGTTGCCCACTCTTCATTGCGAGCGCAGGTTTGCTCCAGCGCTTCGCATTGCCCAGCCAATGAATGGGCCTGAACGATACGGGCAGCGCCCTTGATTTTGTGGGCTTGTTCAATGATCTCGGGGGGGTGGGCCTGCCGGTTCAACAGCGTGACAAGCGCCTGACGGTCGTCACGGCTGCTGCTCAGCAGCTCCTCCAGCAGGCGTCGACTCAATTGCGGGTCGCCGCCGGTCAACGCTTGCAGGCACTCGAGGTTCAGGCGCTGGTTCGCAGGTTTGGGAGCGATTTGCGCCAGTTGCCGTTCCAGTACGGTCAGGCTGATGGGCTTGAACAGGCAGTCATCCATGCCGGCCTGCACGCAACGTTGTCTTTCCTCTGGCTGGGCGTTGGCAGTAAAGCCCAGCACCACACAAGGTACCAATTGCTCGCGTTGCTCATATTCACGGATTGAACGGCTCAGCTCATAGCCATTCATGATGGGCATGTTGCAATCGGCGATCACCAGGTCGAAATGCTCCTTGCGCCAGGCCTGGAACCCTGCAGCACCGTGCTCGGCGGCAGTGAATTGATGACCCAGGTAGCCCAGTTGCTGGCACATCAGCAGGCGGTTCGCCGGGTGGTCGTCTACCACCAGTACATTCAGCACCCGAGTGGCGGCCGGTGCTTCAGGCTGTTGCTCACCCACCACCGTGATCGTTTGCAGGCGGGGTACGCTCAGGTTGACGTGCACCTGGGTACCTACCATGGGCACGCTGCTCAGGCTCAACTGGCCGCCCATCATGGCGCACAGGCTGCGGCAGATCACCAGCCCCAGCCCCGCGCCGCTCCTGGCCAGTTGACCGGAATTGTCCGCTTGGGCAAAGGGTTCGAACAGACGCAGTTGATCCTCCCTGCTGATGCCGATGCCGGTGTCTTCCACCACCAGCTTCAGCTCGATCTGCTCCGGTGCCTGGGTCGGCTGTACTTCCACTTTGATCTTCACCTGGCCTTGCTCGGTGAACTTGATCGCGTTGCTCACCAGGTTCGACAGTACTTGCTTGAAGCGCAGAGGGTCTATCAGCACTTCGATATCGTTCAGGTCGGGCTTGAATTCCAGCAGCAGGCTGAGGGTTTTCTGGCGTGCCAGACCGTCGAAGACACGCACCACCGACTCAATCACCTCGCGCAGGTTGACGCGCTCCGGCGCCAGGCTGAGACGGCCGGACTCGATACGCGCGATGTCCAGGATGTCACCGATCAACTCCAGCAGATCCTTGGCCGAGTTGTACGCCACTTCGATGGCTGGGCGGTCGAGATGCCCTTGATCGGCGCGCTTGAGCGTCAGTTCGAGCATTCCGATCACGGCGTTCATGGGCGTACGGATCTCGTGGCTCATGGTGGCAAGGAACGTGCTCTTGGCGCGATTGGCCTCATCGGCCCGCTCTTTGGCGGCGCGTAGCTCATCAAACAACTCGCGTCGGTCGCTGATGTCGATCCAGCCGCCGATGATGCCCTGGACTTCGCCTGTGGAGTCGCGGTACGGCAGGATCCAGTGATAGATCGTCAGTTTGCGCTCGTGGATATGCAATGTGCGATCCAGGATCAGCGGAATGCCCTCGGCCACTACGCGCAGATAGTCGGCATGGTATTGCGCCGCCTCCGACTCCAGGGCCATGCTCATCTGGGTGACGCTTTTGCCGATCACGTCTTCGCGTTTGACGTCGAATACCTGCAGGTAGCTGTCGTTGCAGGTTTGCAGCAGGCCGTTGCGGTCACGCACGTAGATCGGATGGGGGGTTTCATTGACCAGCGCACGCATGAATTCGAATTGGTCGTTCAGGGCCCGTTCGGCCATTTTGCGGTGTTTTATCTGGCGCCGCATGTAGGCGTTCCAGGTCAGGGAAATCAGTAGCAACAGCCCGGTACCGATGATGATTCGAGATATCAATTGATGGTAGTTGCGCCAGTAGCTGTCGGACGCGGCGGTGTAACCCCGCCAACGACTGTTGATCACGCCCATTTCATCCGGGGCGATGCTGAGCAGCGCCTTGTCGAGGATCGAGCTCAGTTCCGTGGCGTGGCGCGATGTCGCCAGGGTATAAGTTGCCGGCGTAGTGCCAATGCTGGCGCTGATCTGCAGCTTGTCCTGAAAAGCCTTGGAAGACAGCAGGTAGTTGGCGATCACCAGTGTGCTCACTGCGCCATCCACTTGGCCCTGTGCGAGTAACTCCGATGCCCTGAAAGTATCACTGGTTTCGACCAGGTGAACCTGGGGGAAATCGTTGGTCAAGGTCTCGATCAAGGGGTTGCCCTGGGTTATCGCCAGGCGCTTTCCTGCCATTTGTGCGATGTTCGCGGGTGGCCCTGGCTCCTTGCGTGTCAACAATACGTAGGAGTTTTCCAGGTAGGGTCGGCTGAAATTGAGCTGCGAGTCCCTTGTGTTGCTCGGCACAATGGCCCCGATCATATCGACCTTCTGGCTGGTGACCTGATCGATCATCGCGTTGACATCACGCCCGCGTACAATCGAAAAGCGTAGGCCGGTGCGCAGGCGAATCAGCTCCAGGAGATCGGCGGTAATGCCGCGAAAGTTGCCGTCCGCATCGAAGAACGTGAGAGGCGCGAAGGTTTCATTGACGATCACCTTGACCACCGGATGCTCTTTAAGCCAGCGCTCTTCGCGTTGGGTCAGTTGCAATTTCTTGTCGGTGAGCAGGATATCGCTGCCGGCGCTCCAGCGTTTGGCGATGCTGTCTCGTTCGGTGATGGGGACCGCAGCCAGGACCGCGTCGACAATGCTCAGCAGCACGCGGTTATCTTCACGCATGGCGAAGCTGAAACCATAAGCCTCATGCTTGCCGAAATTGGCCATGCGGATGTTTTTGAGATAACCCTTGTTGATCATGTAGTGGGTGGAAATGGTGTCACCCAGAAACACATCCGCCTGGTCGAAGGCCACCGCATTCAAGGCGTTCTGATAAGACGGATAGGCGCGGATGATGGCCTTGGGGTACAGCTTTTCTACCTCATTGAGCGGCAGGTAATGGTAGACAAGGCTCAAGCGCAGCCCGTCCAGGCCCTCGTTGAGGCTACGGGTTTCTCCCTCGCGGGTGACCAGTACCGGTTGGTCCACGGCGTAGGGTTCAGAGAGGATAAGGTTCGGTGTCGCAGCCTCAAAACCGTTGGATGAGCCCAACAAGTCGATTTCCCCGGTTTCCAAGGCTCGAATGGCTGCATCCCGGGACGGGTAGCGCATTACGTTGACCGGCAAGGAGAGTGCTTTGGCCAACAACCCCGCGTAATCGGCGGTCAGCCCTTCATAATCATAGCCGCTGGACGTCAGGTCGAATGGCGGGTAATCGGGCGCGGAGGTGCCCAGCACCAGTTCGCGTTTGTTCTGTAGCCACTGGTGCTGAGCCTTGTCAAAATGAGTGCCGAGTTGAACGGCTCCCGCACGACTCAATAAGGTGAAGCGTTCCGGGTTTGTTTGGTGCTCTGCGAGCACGGCAGTGCTGAAGTACAGACCGGCACTCAATATAATCAGATAGTCCTTTATACGCCTGGGCATCCGCTTTCTCACACTAGCGCGTTTCGTTTTGCCATCTCGATGAGTTCTACCAAGGATTTGGCTTTGAGTTTTTGCATTAACCTCTTTTTATAAGTACTGACAGTCTTGTTGCTCAAAAACATGCCTTTGGCTATTTCCTTGTTAGTGCGGCCTTGTGCAAAAAGTTGCAAGACCATCAGCTCCCGGTCATTGACTGTCTTGAACAGTTCCAGTTCTTGTACATCCAGGCCTTCCGTTCCGGGGCCGTTCAACGCCTGGCTGGGGAAGTAGTTGTAACCGGACAGGACCGCACGGATGGCGCTCAGCAACTCGCTCAAGTCCCCTTCCTTGCACACATAGCCCTCGGCACCCGAGCGCATGCATCGCGTGGCAAACAGCGTAGGGCATTGCGCCGTGAGCACGAGGGTTTTCATCGAGGTGTTCATGGCGTTGAATCGGCAGAGCACCTCAAGGCCGTCGAGTTTCGGGATGCTGATGTCGAGAATCACCAGGTCTGGAAGGCATTCGCGGACCATCTGTATCGCATCGCACCCATTGTCTGTTTCGCCGACGACCTTGTAACCCTCATGCTCCAGTAACATTCGAATGGCAAGCCGGATTACCGGGTGGTCATCGATAATAAAAACTGAGTTCATAATCACATTCCATGCTGGTGCAAATAAAGCGGGCACATTAGCTCAGAAGATGAGGGCTCAGCATGAAGCTCACAGGGAGTAAATGCAAAACAGGAAAGTTCCTACGTTTAATAAGGCAAAAGCCTACAAGTTGTTAGGGGGGCGTTACAGGGTATATCAACAATTTGAAGGTGGTTGCGCCAATAAACGGGGCCTTGGATTTTACGACGGGCCTTATAGTGTTTTTCATTGAAAATGATGTTTAAGTTCCTACATGAGAGAGTTAAAAATTAACCTATTAGCCTTTCCAGCTCATCTTTGTTCAAGGGCTTGGACAAATAGCCAAGCAGTGGAAGACGTCGTTGCAAGGCTTGCCTGCTCAGGTTGATCAATTCCTGTGTGGGTAAGCCGCTTAACAGAATGGCGCCAGTGATGAAGCGCTGGCGGTTGGCGATTTCGATCAGTTCAAGCCCCGGCAGGTCAGGCAGGCATTGGTCACACAGCATCAGGTCGAAGGGGTGTTCGGACCGACTCATCGTGTGTATGGCCTGCTCGGCATTTTCCACAGGTGTCAGTTGCTCGAAGCCGAAGCTTTTGAGCAGGCACTGGGTGGCCAGAAGTTGAAAAGGGTGATCCTCCACCAAAAGAATACGAAGAGAGTGTCTGGGCATAAAAGTGCACACAGTGATGCAAGCGTCGATGGGGGCGGTAGGAATTGCGCGGCTGGCCCGTTAGGAGCGTGCGTGATTATTCTTCGGGTGCCTGTACGAATTCGATCAGGCCGCTCTGTTCCCATCGTAGGGCGATTCGTTTCAGGGAACGGGCGGCTTGATCGGATCGTTATTGAGGGCTGGAGCGCCCGGTCATCTCCCGTGCCATTTCAGTGGCGTAGCTGTCGGTCATACCGGCGATGAAGTCGATCATCCGCAGGAATGAGGCGTGCAGCGGCCAGGCCGGATCCGGCGCGCTATTGCCGAGCAAGTCCAGAATGCGCCGATTCTTGAATGACGGCGTGCGCCCGCCATGTTGTTCAAGGGCCGCGCCGCAGAAGGCGTTCAGCAGGATTTCCAGGGTGGTGTAGGCGCCGATTTCGTGCAGTGTCTTGCGCTTGTCCTGGAAGATCTTCTTGCGCGCCATGTCCTTGGCATCCAGCACACAGCGCTTCGCCGGCCCGTGCATATGCTCGACCAGATCGCCCGGCAGCGTGCCGGCGAGCAGGGCGTCCTGCTGTTCGACAAAGGCCTGCGCCGCTGCATTGGTCAGGTGCTCAATCGCTTTGCCGCGCAAGATCGCCAGCTTGCGGCGCCGAGAGTCAAGCGGGCCCAATTGGCGGTACGTCTGCGGCAAGTCATCGCCCACCAGATCAAGCAACAGCGATTCGACTTCGGCGTACTGCAGCAGCTCCATTTCCAGGCCGTCTTCCAGGTCGATCAGCGCATAGCAGATGTCGTCGGCCGCTTCCATCAGGTATACGAGCGGGTGACGGGCCCAGCGTTGCTCTTCAAGCTGGGGAAGGCCGAGCTTATGGGCGATTTGCTCCAGAATCGGCAGCTCGCTCTGGTAACAGCCGAACTTGTGCTTCTTGTAGCCCAGCGAGTCGGCGTGGCGGGCGGTCCAGGGGTACTTGAGGTACGTCCCCAAGGTGGCGTAGGTCAGCCGCGTGCCGCCGTCGAACTGATGGTATTCAAGTTGGGTCAGTACCCGAAAGCCCTGGGCATTGCCTTCGAAGTTGAGAAAGTCATTGCGTTCGGCGCTGCTCATGTCGTCCAACCAGCCGCGCCCGGCGGCCTGTTGGAACCAGTGGCGAATGGCATCCTCGCCGGAGTGCCCGAACGGCGGGTTACCGATATCGTGGGCAAGGCAAGCCGATTGCACCACCATGCCCAGGTCACTCGGGTCGCACCAGTCGGGCAGGGCGCCGCGCAACGTTTCACCCACGCGCATACCCAGGGAGCGGCCGACGCAACTGACTTCCAGCGAATGGGTCAGGCGCGTGTGGATATGGTCGTTGCTCGATACCGGATGCACCTGGGTCTTGCGGCCCAGGCGCCGGAACGCGCCGGAGAAAATAATACGGTCGTGGTCTTTGTGAAAGGGGCTGCGGCCCAGTTCTTCAGGGCTGTGCAGAGGTTTTCCCAGGCGTTCGCGGTTCAGCAGGGTGGGCCAATCCAAGGCAACTACTCTCCGTTCGGTGAATGACATCCGCCAGCTTCCCGTTTCCGGCGTGGCGGAGCAAGCAAAAATCTACAGGTCGGCGGTGCGGGCGAAAAAAGGCCCGGCACCCGTTGACGAGGGCCGGGCCACTGGTATCGGCACGCTAAACGCCGGCAAAGGTTTAACTTTTGCGCGAGCCTTGCATGGCCAATTTGATCAATGGGATCAACCCTGCACCCAGCCGCACCAGACGTGTCACGCTGCTGATACTGCCGCCCTTGGCGCCCTTGCCGGTGAAAAAGCCCATCAGCGTCACCGCCGCCACGCCCCACAGTGGCGCGTGCTTGATGCCCAGGCTGTCCTGCCAGTTGTGGCGCATGTTGCGCATTTTCTGCAGAGGGGCCATCAGTTGCTGGGACTCATGACGGATTTCCTGGCGGTGCATTTCCATGCGCAGGCGGATCAGCGTCTTGCGCATTTCCCGGCGGGAGGTATTTTTCGGGATCTCGGTCATGCTCATGGCAGCAGGCGCTCCCGGTCGTTGGCCAGCTCTTCGAGCGTGGCGTGGAAGGGCGTGGATTCATCGAACACCGCCGCTTTCAGGCGCACACCGCAGAAGGCCGCGGCCAGGCTATAGAACACGCAAAGGCAGATGATCCCCGTCAGGCGGTAGCCGGTATCCCACACCAGGATCATCACCAGCGTCGACAACCCTACCAGCAACAGCAGGGCGAACACCAACGCCAGACCGGCAAACAACAACAGGCTGACAGTGCGGGCCTTTTGCTCCTGCAATTCGATGCCAAACAACTCGACATGGCTGTGCAGCAAGCCCAGCACAGCGGCGCCCAGGCGTCGGGAGGTGGAACCGCTTGCCGAAGAATGTGCGCTCGTTGATGAGCTGGATTCGCCGATAGACATGATTAGCGCCTTGTAGCCAGCAGACCGATCAAAAAGCCCACGCCGGCAGCGATGCCGACTGACTGCCATGGGTTGGCTTGCACGTAGTCTTCGGTGGCGGTGATGGCCGCCTGACCGCGCTCGCGCAGGGAGTCTTCGGTCAGTTGCAAGGTCTCGCGGGCCTTGAGCAGGCTCTCGTGGATCTTGGTGCGCAGTTCGTCGGCCTGATCGCCGGCCAGCACTGCGGTGTCGTCCAGCAACCTTTCGGTATCACTGACCAGGGTTTGAAAATCCGCCATCAGTATCTCTTGAGCAGTCTTTGCTGTTTTACCGGCCATGGTTGTCTCCGTGTGTGGCTGATCTGTACGTGTGGTTTCGAGTCGCGGCGTTCGCTGAAGGTTCACTGCAATTGTGTGGTACAGCTTTTGCTTTGCATTGGTGCGCAGGCTCAGAGGCCCGCGCCGAATATGGGCGGTCGGGGCGCACGCCTTGAAAAACCTTACCCTAAATAACTAAAACCCGCGGAAAAACCCTGTCGGCAACGGTCCGTTGTGTTGATCGCTGCGCTAAAGCGGTTCGTGCCCTCCCAAGAGGGACGAAGCCGGTGGTACCCATTTAGTGCGCCAACCCTCAGCTTGAACCGATTTGGTGCTTTTTGCCTTGATGCAGGCCTGCCAACCTCCATGGAAAATCTGCAAAGTGCGGTGGATACACTCGTCCACAGTTCCAACACCCTGTTTATCCTGATTGGCGCGGTCATGGTCCTGGCCATGCACGCCGGCTTTGCCTTCCTTGAAGTCGGCACGGTGCGCCAGAAGAATCAGGTCAACGCCCTGTCGAAAATCCTCAGCGATTTCGCCATCTCCACCCTGGCCTATTTCTTTATAGGCTATTGGATCTCATACGGTGTGAGCTTCATGCAACCGGCAGCCGTCATCAGCGCCGATCATGGCTATGGCCTGGTGAAGTTTTTCTTCCTGCTGACCTTCGCCGCGGCGATCCCTGCGATCATTTCCGGTGGCATAGCCGAACGTGCGAAGTTTGCGCCGCAGTTGTGCGCCACTGCACTGATCGTGGCGTTTATCTACCCGTTCTTCGAGGGCATGGTGTGGAACGGCAATTTCGGTCTGCAAGCCTGGCTGCTTGCAAGCTTTGGCGCCAGTTTTCACGATTTTGCCGGTTCCGTGGTGGTGCACGCCATGGGCGGCTGGCTGGCGCTGGCGGCGGTGTTGCTGCTGGGGCCGCGCAATGGACGTTATCGCGAAGGGCGCCTGGTGGCGTTTGCACCGTCGAGCATCCCGTTCCTGGCGCTGGGGTCGTGGATCCTGATCGTGGGATGGTTCGGCTTTAACGTGATGAGTGCGCAGACCCTCAACGGGGTCAGCGGCCTGGTGGCCGTCAATTCGTTGATGGCTATGGTTGGCGGTACCGTGGCCGCGCTGGTGATCGGCCGTAACGACCCAGGATTCCTGCACAACGGCCCCTTGGCCGGGCTGGTGGCGATCTGCGCAGGTTCCGACCTGATGCATCCGGTTGGCGCGCTGGTCACCGGAGTAGTCGCAGGCGGCTTGTTTGTGTGGTGCTTTATCGCCGCCCAGGCACGCTGGAAGATCGACGATGTGCTGGGCGTATGGCCGTTGCACGGCTTGTGTGGCGTGTGGGGCGGCATCGCCTGCGGCATCTTCGGGCAGGCCACCCTGGGTGGGCTTGGCGGCGTCAGCTTGATCAGCCAGTTGATCGGCACCGGCCTGGGCGTGTCGGTGGCGTTTGGTGGCGGCTTGCTGGTGTACGGCGTGATCAAGCGCGTGCAAGGGCTGCGCTTGAGTCAGGAAGAGGAGTATTACGGCGCGGACCTGTCGATCCACAAGATCGGTGCGGTCAGTCAGGATTGATCGGCGCTTGTTCATCAGTGTGTGGCGGCGGATAAAACCCGTGCAGCAAGCGATAGTGGTTCTGCCGCACTTCATCCACCCGAGCCTGTACCTGTTGGTCCGGCAGGCCCAGCAGGATCAGGGCGTGGGACGCGAGCATCAGGCTTGACTCAAGCAACTCGGGCACCACTTCGCTGGCCCCCGCGGCCTTGAGTTCAGCCAACTGGCTGTCATCACGGGTGCGCACCAGGATCGGCACCTGTGGGTTGATCCGTCGCGCTTCCTTGAGCACCACCAGGGCGACATCGCTGTTGTCGACGGCGATCACCACCAACCGCGCGCGCTCCAGGCCCACGGCACTGAGCAAGGCACCCCGGCGGCAGTCGCCATAATGCACGCTGCTTTCCTCGGTAGCGGCCTCCTGCACCCGTTCGGGGTCGTCATCCAGGGCGATAAACGCCTGGTGCTCGCGGCGCAAAAACCGCCCGATCGATTGTCCCACCCGACCATAACCGCAAATCACCGCGTGCCCGTGCAACTGAGCGTTGAGCGCGGTGATGTGCTCCAGTTGCACTTGCTGGTTGGGCTTGCGATGCAGGCGCAGGGCAATGGCCGGCGCTGCGCGCAACAGCAGCGGCGTCAACAGCATCGAGCAGAACGTGGCGGCCAGTAGCAGGCCGTTGAACTCATCCGGAATCAACCGGCTCTGCTGCATCTGCGCCATCAGCGCGAAACAGAACTCGCCACCCTGGGCCAGGGCCAGGCCGCTGCGCCAGGCGGTTTCAGTGTCGCTGCCACGCAGCTTGACCAGTACGGCCACCACAGAGCCTTTGACCAACATCAGCGTAAGGGTCAGGCCGAGGATCAACAGGCTGTGGCTGACGAATAACTGCAGGTCGATCAACATGCCGATGCTGACGAAAAACAGCCCCAGCAGAATGTCGCGAAACGGCCGGATATCCGCTTCTATCTGGTGACGATAATGACTCTCGCCCAGCAACATACCGGCCAGAAACGCACCAAGGGCAGGGGACAGGCCGAGCAGGTGGGTGAGCCAGGCGGTGAGCAAGACAATTACCAGCGCCAGCAGCACGAACAACTCTGCGGAATGGGACGCGGCGACCTCATGGAACAACCGCGGCAGCAACCAGCGGCTGGCGAATAACAGGCCGACGAACAACACCACGGTTTTGCCCAGGGTCAGCGGCAATGCCCAGTACCAGGCTTGGTCACTGCTGCCGGCAAACACCGGCACCAGTGTCAGCAGCAATACCGCCACCACATCCTGGAACAGCAGCACGCCTATCGCATTCTGGCCGTGGCTGCTGAAGATCTCCCCAAGACTGGTCAGTTCCTTGCTGACGATGGCCGTGGACGACAACGCCAACCCTGCACCCAGTAACAGCGCGATGCCCGGCGCCAGGCCCAAGCCCATCAGCGCAGCGCCGAGCAGGGCGCCGCATCCCAACACCTGCAAACTGCCCAGGCCGAACACCACGCGGCGCAGGGCGAACATTTTCGACAGGGAAAACTCCAGGCCCAGGGAGAACAGCAGAAACACCACGCCCATCTCGGCCAAGTCCGGCAGGTCCTCGTTGTCGTTCACCCAGTCCAAAGCAGTCGGCCCCACCGCCAGGCCCACGCACAGGTAGCCCAGCACGGGCGGCAGTTGCAGCCGGCGAAACAGCGCAATCACCACCAGGGATGAGGCCAGGATGATCAGCAGGTTGGCAAACACAGGCATCTCCATTGCAGGTGGACGGGCAAAAAGCCGCGAGAATCGCTGAATCAGTTATAGGCCATGGTGACCTGGATCAGGTGTTTTGTCGGCAATGGGATTTCACGGCGCGAGCGGGTTTAGAATGGTCACTTGTTTTTCTGACCGGGTTCTTTCGTCATGCCTCCTGAATGCCAGCTGTTCGGCACCCTGGGTTGCCATCTGTGTGAAATTGCCGAAGCCGAAATCATGCCGCTCGTCGAACACGGGCTGCTGGTGGAGTTGGTGGATATCACTGAGCCAGATGACCTGACAGAAGACTACGGCCTGCGGATTCCGGTGCTTCGCCGCAAGGACACCGGGGCGGAACTGGACTGGCCGTTCGACACCGACCAGGTCGTTGCCTTTCTGCGCTGACGTTTATCCGATGGCGGGCTTGCGAATATTACGTTACTGTATATTCGTACAGCGATTGAGTAGAGGGAACGCCCGTGGTGAATGTTGAACAATTGAAAAGCAGCGTCAATCGCATGTCCGCCGATGTGGTGCGCGACGCGGTCAACGAACTGCGCCTCGATGGGCTGGTCACGGAAGGCAAGACGCCCTTCAACAAAGTGCATTTCAACACCTGCTTTGCGGAAATCGAGGCGCTGTTCCAGCGTGCCGGTTATCACAAACAGTTGGATGTGGTGGGTTATCAAGGCTTGCTCTACGCGCTCTATGATCCGGGCCGTTGGGAAGCAGTGGACGTACTGCGCTGGCTCAAGGAGTTCACCGAGGCGGCGAGCGCTTCGCCGGTGCTGCGGGCCCAACTGGCCAAGGCATGAGAACGGCCCTAGGCTCAATCGCGCTCCATGCGGGATAATGCCCGCCTGTTTCCAGGTTCGAGCATTTGCATGTCCACTTCCGGTTTTTCCGCCGCCCAGCACCAAGCCAGCACGTTGTATCTGCCACCGGGGCCTTGGGCAACGGTGATCGACTGCCTGTGCGATCACTTCCCGGCCATTGCCCGTGAGCAGTGGCTGGACCGCATTGCCCGGGAACGAGTGCTGGATATCAATGGCAGCCCGATCAGCCTGGGCCTGGCCTACAAGGAAGGCCTGTGCATCTATTACTTTCGCGAAGTACCCAACGAAAAAGTGATTCCGGTACAGGAAACTATCCTGTACGCCGATGAACATCTGGTGGTGGCGGACAAGCCGCATTTCCTGCCGGTGACTCCCGCCGGCGAGTACGTTGAGCAAACCCTGTTGCGTCGCCTGATCCGTCGCCTGGACAACCCCGCCCTGGTGCCGTTGCACCGCATTGACCGGCACACGGCGGGGCTGGTGCTGTTCTCGGCCAACCCGCAAAGCCGCTCGGCGTACCAGCAACTGTTTCCCACGCGGCGTATCGACAAATTCTACGAAGCCATCGCCCCGGCCCTGCCGAATCTGAGCTTTCCCCTGGTGCATAAAAGCCGCCTGGTGGATGGCGAACCCTTCTTTCGGATGCAGGAAGGGCCGGGCGCCAGCAACACCGAGACGGCCGTTGAAGTGCGCGAGAAAAAGGGTGGTTTATGGCGTTACGGTCTGTTCCCGGTGACCGGCAAGAAACACCAACTGCGCGTACACATGACTGCCCTCGGGGCGAGTATCTGCAATGACCCGTTCTATCCCGTTGTGGTCAAGGACGCCGAGGACGACTACGCCCACCCCCTGAAGCTGCTGGCCCAGGGCGTGCGTTTCATCGACCCGCTAAATGGTGAAGAACGCAGTTTTCACAGCCGTATCACCCTCGACTGGTAAACGCCGCAAACGACAAGGCCCGCGCGAGGCGGGCCTTGTTGGCAAGCGTTAAGGCTTACAGATCTTTAACGGTGCGAACCTGGTCTTTATTGATGCGGGTGCGCTTGCCGTCAAGCTGTTGGAATTCGTAGAAACCCGAATCTTCGTCAAATTTCGGGGTGTCGACGGCCTGGATTTCGCGACCGTCATTCAGGGTGATCACTGTTGGCGAGGCGCAACCGGCGAGGGTGGCGAGGCCCAGTGCAAGCATGAGAGCGGCGATGGTCCGTTGAGTCATGAGTTTGTCTCCGAGAAAATACTTTTAAATTGCTGACCTTGTGACGTATGGGACGTCGGCAAAGTTCCTTGTGAAAGGCTCATTCTGACACGCCAGCCCGTGGGTGCAACAGCTCGGGCGTATTAAGATTGGCCAGGCGCGGGTCATCGGCCGGGCATTCCAGGCCGACGCCACCCAGTTGCAGCAGGACCTTGCGCGGGCTGCGTTCACCCGCTTGCCAGGCCCGTTCCACCTGATCTTTCAGGTCTGTTGGGATAATGCACAGCAAGGGTTCCCAGAACTCGCCATGACGCACCATGACGGGAACCTGCGGATTGCGTTGGGCAATCTGACGCAAGTCGGCCAGCAGTCGCTCATCAATCTGCGGCACATCGCACGGCAAGATCAGCAGATGTTCATGGCGTGCAGCGAAGAGTCCTGCTCGGATACCCGCCAACGGGCCGGGAAAGTCCGGGCTGTCATCACTGACCAGTTGGTCGGCATAGGGCGCGTAGTGTTCAAGGTTGCGATTGCACGAGATGATCAGGTCATCCGTGAGCGGCCTGGCCAGCCGTTGCAGGTGGGCAATCAAGGGCTCGCCCCGCCATTGAAGCAGCCCCTTGTCCTGGCCGCCCATGCGTTGGCCACGACCACCGGCCAACAACAGAATCGAACAAGGCAGGGGTGAAGATTCAAGAGACATGGCGGTTCCACTGCGGCAGGTAAAGAGGGGCCTGTGATATAACATCGGGCTGTTTTTTCGACAACTGGACCGAGCCATGAAAGCCAAGGCCGATGCGCCCTTTGTACCCCTGAATATTGCTGTATTGACCGTCAGCGACACCCGCACCCTGGACACCGACACCTCCGGCCAGGTCTTCGTCGATCGCCTGACCGCCGCCGGCCACCACCTGGCCGAGCGCGTGCTGCTCAAGGACGACCTCTACAAGATTCGCGCCCAGGTTGCCCACTGGATCGCCGAAGACGTGGTGCAAGTGGTGCTGATCACCGGGGGCACCGGCTTCACCGGCCGTGACAGCACCCCTGAAGCCGTGAGCTGCCTGCTCGACAAGCAGGTCGATGGCTTCGGCGAACTGTTCCGCCAGATCTCCGTGGCCGATATCGGCACCTCCACCGTGCAATCGCGCGCCCTGGCCGGCCTGGCCAATGGCACCCTGGTGTGCTGCCTGCCGGGCTCCACCAATGCCGTGCGCACCGGTTGGGATGGCATCCTCGCCGAGCAACTGGATAATCGTCACCGCCCATGCAATTTCGTCCCGCACCTGAAGCAGGCCCAACCCTGTGAATCCCGTGGATAAGCCGGGCAAGACCGGCGCACTGATGCCGGTGGAAGCAGCCTTGCAGCGGCTGCTCGCCATGGCGGAATCGGCGCCGATCCGTGACCAGCATGTGCTGCCCCTGGCGCAGTGCGATGGCCGCGTACTGGCTCAGGACCTGATCTCGACGCTCGACCTGCCGCCGTGGCCCAACAGTGCCATGGACGGCTACGCCGTGCGCCTGGCGGACTGGACCGGGGAACCGCTGGTGGTGAGCCAACGGATTTTCGCTGGCACTGCGCCCGAGCCGCTGGCGGCCGGCACCTGCGCACGGATCTTTACCGGCGCGCCGGTACCCGAAGGCGCAGACTGCGTGCAAATGCAGGAAAACGCGGTGGTTCATGCCGATCAGCGCGTGAGTTTCACCGAGCCGTTACGGGTGGGCGACAACATCCGACCACAGGGCCAGGAGACTACGTTGGGTGAGTGCGTACTCAGCGCCGGAACGCGCCTGGGGCCCATCGAGTTGGGCCTGGCTGCGTCTCTGGGGCGGGATCGGCTCGATGTGGTGCGCCGCCCGCGCGTGGCCGTGCTGTCGACCGGCGATGAATTGATCGAGCCAGGCTTGCCGTTGGGCCCGGGGCAGATCTACAACAGCAACCGTCGCGTGCTGTGCAGCTGGCTGGCGCGCATGGGCTGCGAAGTGATCGATGCCGGGATTCTGCCGGATGATCTGGAACAGACCCGCACGTGTCTGGCCGGCCTGGGTAGCGTCGACCTGATCTTGTCTACCGGCGGTGTGTCGGTGGGCGAAGCGGACTTCCTCGGCATTGCCTTGCGTGAAGAGGGCGAGTTGGCGTTGTGGAAGCTGGCGATCAAGCCAGGCAAACCGCTGACCTTCGGGCATTTTCGTGGCGTGCCGGTGATCGGCCTGCCAGGTAACCCGGCCTCGACCCTGGTGACCTTTGCGCTATTGGCGCGCCCGTACCTGCTGCGCCGCCAAGGCGTGGCGCAGGTGCAGCCGCTACGTTTCGAGGTGCCGGCAGGATTCGACTGGCCCAAGCCTGGCAACCGCCGCGAATACCTGCGCGGGCGTATCGAGCAGGGCAAGGCGATTATCTATCGCAACCAGAGCTCCGGGGTGCTGCGCAGTGCGGCGTGGGCGGAGGGGTTTGTGGAGGTGATGGAGGGGACCACATTGGCCATTGGCGACCGGGTCAATTTCATTCCTCTGAGTGAAGTCCTGAACTGAACACAGATCAAAAAATGTGGGAGGAGGCTTGCTCCCGATAGCGGTGTATCAGCCCCAGATAGGTTGGCTGTAATGACGCTATCGGGAGCAAGCCCCCTCCCACAGTGGATCTTGGTATGCCTGTGGCTACTCAGTAATCGTCGCCACGCTCAGTGACATCCCGCTCCATCGGCCCCGCATCCGGGTCGTAGCCCACCGGGAACTTGCCCTTCAACGTCCATGCAAACGCAATGATCTCGGCAATCGTGCGATAGAGCTCTTCTGGAATACTGTCCCCCAGTTCCATACGCGCCAGCAGCTTCACCAGCTCGGCATTTTCATAGATCGGTACTTCATTCTCCCGTGCCAGCTTGAGAATCGCTTCGGCCAGGGCGTCATCGCCCTTGGCGGTCAGGGTGGGGGCTTGTTGGCCGTCGTACTTGAGGGCGATGGCCTGGCGGGGTGGGGCGGCGTTCTTCATGCGGTTTCATCCACCCAGCGTTGTTCCAATCCGGTTTTTGCACCGCGTGGCGGGGTGCCCAGGTGGCAATCCAGGTCGCCGACGTTAAGTCCGGATGACACCAGGCGCTCGCGCAGGCTGCCCAGGTGACTTTCGATCAGGCTGGCGGTGAAAGGGCGACTGGCCCACAACTGGCTGGACAGTTTGCCTTGGGACAACTGCGCCTGAACTTGCAGCGGCCCCAGCGGCTCCATGTCGAAGGCCAGTTCGACGCGCCAAAGCATCTGCTTCGGATCTTTTTTATCCTTGCGCTCGGGCTGATCCTTGTCAGGCGCAGGCTCCTCGCGCTGAAACTTGACCTGCAACGGCACTATGTCTTGCAGGGTGCGCATGGGGATTTCCAACTGCCACGTGGTTTGCAGGCGGCCATCGGCGGTGGTGCCGGTCTGTTCCAGGCTCGACAGTTGGTGGCTCTGCAAGCGCGAGATCGCCCCGGCGGCCAGGCGCAGCAGGTTTTCCAGGTCGCCTTCACCTTCCAGTTTCGCGATCAGCCGCTCTGGCAACGGGAAACCGGCAGGTATCTGCCGAGCGCCGACCTGGCCGAGAGTGTTCAACGGGCTGCGCACAAAGTTCGGCAGCACCTGGGCCAGGGTATTGGCGGCGAGGATCGCATTCAGGTTGGTGTTGGCGGGCAGCAGGTCCGCGACCAGGCGCAACAGCGCGCCTTTCATATCCAGCGGTGGGATTTGTGGGTTCTGCCCAGCGAGCAATCTGGCTTCCAGGAAGGCGCCGCTGTTTTGCACCACTTGTGCCAGTACCTTGGGATTGCTGACTTGCGCCAGATCGGGCAAGGCTGCCAGTAAACGCTCGGCAGCGGCCCGCAGCTCGGCCGAGGTGTTGTCGCCACGGGGCAGGTTCTGCAGGGCAGTGAACACCGCATCCAGCGAGCCTTGGCGACTTTGCTGGGTTGCCAGTTGCTGCGTCACGGCCAGTTGGTCTTTCAGCCCGCTCAGCGGCACAAAATTCAGGGTTTGCGCGTTCTGCACCACGGCACTGAGCAAGCTGCCGACCCTCAAGGGTTGAGGGCTTTCCAGCGTCAGCGTGGTACCGGCCAGGGCATTATTGAGCACACTCACCAGCGAGCGATAGATCGCCGCTTGCGCTGAGCCTTGAGGCAGCATCTGGGTGGTCAGCACCTTGGCTTGCAGCAGGGTGCCCACCGGCATTTGTGTGGTGTCGAGGCGGGTGAGGGCGGCCACGTTGGCGCTCATGGCTTGCTGCAAGCTGATGGCCAGGTTGCCCGCAGGCGTTTGGCTCACTGCGACATTGCTGCCCAGAGGCAAGGGCTGGGCGCTGCTGGCTTGAACCAGGGTCTGGCGACCACCTTCAAGGGTCAGCTTGAGCAACAGCTGAAAGGCTTCACTGCCTTGTTTCAGCGCGATGACTTCAGCGTTTACGGTTTTCCCGGCGCCAATCAACCCGGCCTGTGGCTCCAGGAGCTTGAGCAACTCGCCAGCCGCAGGCAGCGGGGCAGCCTTGGGTGCTGAGGCTGGAGGCAGTGGAGGAAGATTGATCTCACCGGTCATCGTGCGCATCGTCTCTGGGGAAATTGCCCTCTTTAGAGTAGGGCATCGCATGTATAATGCCGCCCGTCTGCAAAGAGAGCGGTAAAAACCGCACAACTATTTGATCCAGCTCTCTAAAATCGGTCGCCAAAGTCGTTATTGTGCATCTCTCTATAACGGCCGCTGCACCGCCGACTTGAACCGTAAAGGCCCGCGATCTCTTGACCAGCCCTCTTCTTGAAGCCGTAGCGCTTGCCTGTGAACGCGACCTTCGCCTGTTGTTCGAGCAACTCGACCTGCGTCTGGCGGCTGGCGACATGGTGCAAATCAGCGGCCCCAATGGCAGCGGCAAGACCAGTTTGCTGCGTCTGCTGGCCGGTTTGATGCAGCCCACGGCGGGTGTTGTTCGGCTCAACGGTAAGCCCCTGCACGAACAACGTGCCGAGCTGGCACGCAACTTGGTCTGGATCGGCCACGCCGCCGGTATCAAGGACGTGCTCAGCGCCGAAGAAAACCTCAGCTGGCTCAGCGCCCTGCATCACCCTGCTACCCGCGATGGCATCTGGCAGGCCCTGGCCGCCGTTGGCCTCAAGGGCTTTGAAGATGTGCCCTGTCACACGCTGTCAGCCGGCCAGCAGCGCCGCGTGGCCCTGGCGCGTTTGTACCTGTCCGGCCCGCCGCTGTGGATTCTCGACGAACCCTTCACCGCTCTCGACAAACAGGGCGTAGCCCAACTCGAAGAGCACTTGGCCCGGCACTGCGAGCAGGGCGGCCTGGTGGTGCTCACCACCCACCATACCCTGGCGCGCAAGCCGGGTGGTTACCGGGAGCTGGATCTTGGACGGTGGTCGGCATGAGTGTGTTTGCCCTGTTGGTGGCCCGTGAAGCGCGGCTGTTGTGCCGTCGCCCGGCCGAGCTGGCCAACCCGCTGGTGTTCTTTGCAATTGTGATCGCGCTGTTTCCGTTGGCGGTCGGCCCGGAGACTAAACTGTTGCAAACCTTGTCCCCGGGACTGGTGTGGGTCGCGGCGCTTTTATCGGTCCTGCTCTCGCTGGACGGGCTGTTTCGCAGTGATTTCGAAGACGGATCCCTGGAGCAGTGGGTCCTTTCGTCGCACCCCCTGCCACTTCTGGTACTGGCCAAGGTACTGGCACACTGGGCTTTTTCCGGCCTGGCGCTAGTCTTGCTCTCGCCGCTGCTGGCGATGATGCTGGGCTTGCCCGTCGAATGCCTGCCCGTGTTGCTGGTGTCCTTGTTGCTCGGTACGCCGGTGCTCAGCCTGTTGGGGGCGGTGGGCTCCGCCTTGACTGTGGGCCTGAAAAGGGGTGGCCTGCTGCTGGCCCTGTTGATTCTGCCTTTGTATATCCCGGTGTTGATCCTGGGCAGCGGCGCTTTGCAAGCCGCGCTCATGGGGATGCCGGCGACCGGTTACCTCTTGTGGCTTGGTAGCCTGACCGCCCTGGCGGTAACCCTGACACCCTTTGCTATAGCCGCCGGCCTGAAAATCAGCGTCGGTGAATAATGAGGTCTGACTCGGCGTTAATGACGTTGAGTCAGTAAAGACCCTAAGCTTTTCGCCACGACGAAAAGCACCCGTGATGGAAAATGCAATGAACTGGACCTGGTTTCACAAGCTCGGCTCGCCCAAATGGTTTTATGGCATCAGTGGCAAGCTGCTGCCGTGGTTGAGCGTCGCCGCCGTATTGCTGATCGGCACCGGCCTGGTCTGGGGCCTGGCCTTCGCGCCGCCGGACTACCAGCAAGGCAACAGCTTTCGCATCATCTATATCCACGTCCCTGCTGCGATGCTGGCCCAGTCCTGCTACGTGATGCTGGCGGTTTGCGGCATCGTCGGCCTGGTGTGGAAGATGAAACTGGCCGATGTGGCCCTGCAATGCGCTGCACCTATTGGTGCGTGGATGACCGCCGTGGCGCTGGTCACCGGCGCGATCTGGGGCAAGCCGACCTGGGGTTCCTGGTGGGTGTGGGATGCACGCCTGACCTCGATGCTGATCCTGCTGTTCCTGTACTTCGGCCTGATTGCCCTGGGCAACGCCATCAGCAATCGCGATAGTGCCGCCAAGGCCTGCGCGGTGCTGGCGATTGTCGGTGTGATCAACATCCCGATCATCAAATACTCTGTAGAGTGGTGGAACACCCTGCACCAGGGCGCCACCTTCACCCTCACCGAAAAACCGGCGATGCCCGTGGAAATGTGGGCGCCACTGCTGCTGATGGTGCTGGGGTTCTACTGCTTCTTCGGCGCCGTGCTGTTGCTGCGCATGCGCCTTGAAGTGCTCAAGCGTGAAGCCCGCACCAGTTGGGTCAAAGCCCAAGTGCAAACCAGCCTGGGAGCGCGGGGATGAACTTTGCTTCTTTCAGTGATTTTCTCGCCATGGGCCACCACGGCCTGTATGTCTGGAGCGCCTACGGCATCTGCCTGGCAGTGCTGGCCCTCAACGTTGCCGCGCCGATCCTGGCCCGCAAGCGTTACCTGCAACAAGAGGCGCGACGTCTGCGCCGGGAGACCGAAAAGTGAATCCGCTGCGTAGAAAGCGTCTGTTGATCATCCTTGCCATCCTGGTCGGCGTCGGCATTGCCGTGGGCCTGGCCTTGAGCGCCCTGCAGCAGAACATCAACCTGTTCTACACCCCCACCCAGATCGCCAACGGCGAAGCCCCGCTGGACACGCGCATCCGCGCCGGCGGCATGGTGGAGCAGGGCTCGTTGAAGCGTTCCGGCGATTCTCTGGACGTGACCTTCGTGGTCACCGATTTCAACAAGGCCGTGACCATCACTTACCGCGGCATCCTCCCGGACCTGTTCCGCGAAGGCCAGGGCATCGTCGCTCTGGGCAAACTCAACGCCGATGGTGTGGTAGTGGCGGACGAAGTGCTGGCCAAGCACGATGAAAAGTACATGCCGCCCGAGGTCACCAAGGCCCTGAAAGACAGTGGCCAGTCCGCGCCCGCGACCCCAGCCAAGGAGGGCTAAGTGATGACGTCCGCATTGTTTATTCCTGAACTGGGCCAACTGGCGATGATCCTCGCCCTGTGCTTTGCCGTGGTCCAGGCTGTGGTGCCGTTGCTCGGTGCCTGGCGCGGCGATCGTTTGTGGATGAGCCTGGCGCAGCCGGCCGCCTGGGGGCAGTTTGCCTTCCTGCTGTTCGCCTTCGGTTGCCTGACCTATGCCTTCATGACCGACGACTTTTCCGTCGCCTATGTCGCGAACAACTCCAACAGCGCCTTGCCCTGGTACTACAAGTTCAGCGCCGTGTGGGGCGCCCACGAAGGTTCGTTGCTGCTGTGGGCGCTGATCCTCGGCGGCTGGACCTTTGCCGTGTCGGTATTCTCGCGCCAACTGCCGCAAGTGATGCTGGCGCGAGTCCTGGCGGTGATGGGCATGATCAGCATCGGCTTCCTGCTGTTTCTGATCATGACCTCCAATCCATTCAGCCGCATCCTGCCGCAGATCCCCGCAGACGGGCATGACCTCAACCCGCTGTTGCAGGACATCGGCCTGATCGTGCACCCGCCGATGCTCTACATGGGTTACGTGGGCTTCTCCGTAGCTTTTGCGTTTGCCATCGCGGCCTTGCTTGGCGGGCGGTTGGATGCGGCGTGGGCGCGCTGGTCGCGTCCCTGGACCATCGTCGCCTGGGCTTTCCTCGGTATCGGTATCACCTTGGGTTCGTGGTGGGCCTACTACGAACTTGGCTGGGGCGGCTGGTGGTTCTGGGATCCGGTGGAAAACGCGTCCTTCATGCCCTGGTTGGTGGGCACGGCGCTGATTCACTCCCTGGCAGTGACCGAAAAGCGTGGCGTATTCAAAAGCTGGACGGTATTGCTCGCCATCGCCGCGTTTTCCCTCAGCCTGCTCGGCACGTTCCTTGTGCGTTCGGGGGTGCTGACGTCAGTGCATGCGTTTGCCTCCGACCCCGAACGCGGCGTGTTCATCCTGATCTTCCTGCTGTTTGTGGTGGGCGGTTCCCTGACCCTGTTCGCCCTGCGTGCGCCGGTGGTCAAGAGCCAGGTCGGTTTCAACCTGTGGTCGCGCGAAACCCTGTTGCTGGGCAATAACCTGGTACTGGTGGTAGCCGCGTCAATGATCCTGCTCGGCACCCTCTACCCGCTGGTGCTGGATGCCTTGAGCGGCGCCAAGCTGTCCGTGGGCCCGCCGTACTTCAATGCGTTGTTCATCCCGTTGATGGGCCTGTTGATGGTAGTGATGGCGGTCGGTGTGCTGGTGCGCTGGAAAGACACCCCGGTGAAATGGCTGGCAGGCATGTTGATGCCGGTGCTGTTGGGCAGCGTGGCCCTGGCAGTGATCGCCGGGTTCGCCTACGGCGACTTCAATTGGGCGGTACTCGCCACGTTCCTGCTGGCAGCCTGGGTGTTGCTGGCCGGCGTGCGGGACATCTTCGACAAGACGCGCCACAAAGGCCTGATCAAAGGCTTGCCCACCCTGACCCGCAGTTACTGGGGCATGCAGATCGCTCACATTGGCATCGCCGTGTGCGCTTTGGGCGTAGTGCTCTCCAGCCAGAACAGCGCCGAGCGCGACCTGCGCCTGGCGCCAGGTGAGTCCATGGACCTGGCCGGTTACCAGTTCATCTTCGAAGGTGCCAGGCACTTCGAAGGGCCGAACTTCACCTCGGATAAAGGCACCGTGCGCGTAGTGCGCAATGGCAAGGAAATCGCCGTATTGCACCCTGAAAAGCGCCTGTACACAGTGCAAAGTTCAATGATGACCGAAGCCGGTATCGACGCCGGTTTCACCCGTGACCTGTATGTGGCGCTGGGTGAACCCTTGGGCGACGGCGCCTGGGCTGTGCGGGTGCATGTCAAACCCTTCGTGCGCTGGATCTGGTTCGGCGGGTTGCTCACAGGCTTTGGGGGGTTGCTCGCCGCGCTGGATCGGCGTTATCGGGTCAAGGTCAGCAGCCGTGTGCGTGAAGCATTGGGCCTTTCGGGAGCTGCGGTATGAAACGTTGGTTGATGGTGGTGCCGCTGGCATTGTTTCTGCTGATGGCAGTGTTCCTGTATCGCGGGCTGTACCTGGACCCGGCCGAGTTACCCTCGGCGATGATCGGCAAGCCGTTTCCCGCGTTCAACCTGCCGACGGTGCAGGGTGACAAGACCCTGACCCAGGCCGACCTGCAGGGCAAGCCGGCGCTGGTCAACGTGTGGGCCACCTGGTGCATCTCCTGCCGCGTCGAACACCCGGTGCTGAACAAACTGGCCGAGAAGGGCGTGGTGATCTACGGCATCAACTACAAGGACGACAATGCGGCGGCCTTGAAATGGCTGGCCGAGTTTCATAACCCTTACCAGCTCGATATCCGTGATGAAGACGGCAACCTGGGTTTGAACCTGGGCGTCTATGGCGCGCCGGAAACCTTCTTCATCGACGCCAAGGGCGTGATCCGTGACAAGTTCGTCGGCGTGATCGACGAGGTAGTCTGGCGTGAGCAACTGGCCGCCAAGTACCAGGCCCTGGTCGATGAGGCCAAGCCATGAAGCGTTGGTTGACCGCTGCTGTTTTAGCCCTGGGCCTGGCCGGTGTGGCCCATGCCGCCATCGACACCTATGAATTTGCCAATGACGCCGAGCGTGAGCGTTTCCGCGACCTGACCAAGGAACTGCGCTGCCCCAAGTGCCAGAACCAGGACATCGCCGACTCCAACGCGCCCATCGCCGCTGACCTGCGCAAAGAAATCTTCCGCATGTTGGGGGAGGGCAAGGATAACCAGCAGATCATCGACTTTATGGTCGACCGCTACGGTGATTTCGTGCGCTACAAACCGGCCCTTACCGGCAAAACCGCGCTGCTCTGGTTCGGCCCCGCCGGGCTGCTGCTGGCCGGCGTTGTGGTCATGGCCGTGATCGTACGCCGTCGCCGCGCCGCGCCGACTGATGGCTCCGATGCGCTGTCCCCTGAAGAGCGCAAACGCCTCGACCAATTGCTGGACACCAAGACTGATGATTGATTTCTGGCTCGCAGCCGGCTTGCTGCTTCTGATTGCCCTGAGTTTCCTGTTGATTCCTGTACTGCGTGACCGTCGCGCCCAGCGTGAAGAGGATCGTACCGCGCTGAACGTGGCGCTGTATCAGGAACGCGTCGCCGAGCTGCAAGTGCAGCAGGACGAAGGTGTATTGAACGCCGTGCAACTGGATACGGGCCGCGCCGAGGCGGCTCGCGAGTTGCTGGCCGATACCGAGGGCGTGGAAAAGCCCCGTGAATCGCGCCTGGGCAAACCGCTGCCGTTTTTGGCGGCGTTTCTGGTGCCGGTGCTTGGCGTTGCGCTGTACCTGCATTATGGGGCGAGCGACAAGGTCGAACTGACCCGTGAATTCTCACAGCCTCCGGTGTCCATGGCCGACATGACTCAGCGCCTGGAGCGTGCCGCGGCAGCCCAGCCGGATTCGGCCGAGGGCCTTTATTTCCTGGGGCGCGCCTACATGGCTCAGGACCGTTCCGCCGATGCCGCCAAAGTCTTTGAACGCACCGTAGCCTTGGCCGGGCGCCAGCCGGAATTGCTTGGCCAGTGGGCCCAGGCACAATATTTTGCCGACAATAAACAGTGGTCGCCCAAGGTGCAGGCGCTGACCGACGAGGCGTTAAAGCTCGATCCCAAGGAAGTCACCAGCCTTGGCCTGTTGGGGATCGCGGCTTTTGAAGGCCAGCGTTATCAGGAAGCGATCGATTACTGGAACCGTCTGCTGGCGCAACTGCCACCGCAGGACAACTCCCGTGTAGCGCTGCAAGGCGGTATTGACCGGGCTGGCGAGAAGCTTAAAGAGAGCGGCGGTACTGTCGCGCGCAAGGCGGTAATGACCGTGCGTGTAGACCTGTCCGCCGAAGCGAAAGCCAAAGCCTTGCCGACCGACACTGTGTTCATCTTCGCCCGTGCAGTCAGCGGCCCACCGGCACCCTTGGCGGCCAAGCGCGTCACCGTTGCCGAACTGCCTATCACCGTCGAACTGGGCGATGCCGACGCGATGATGCCGCAGTTGAAACTGTCCAACTTCCCCGAAGTCCAACTGGTTGCGCGCATATCCCGGGCCGGCCAACCGACCACTGGCGAATGGATCGGCCGCAGCCAACCGCTGGCCAGCAGCACCACTGCGCTGCAGCAATTGGCCATCGACACTCCGGACAAGTCATTCTGAGGAAACGCCCATGACCGCATTTGCACGCATCACCCTGCTCAGCCTGGTACTCGGCCTGAGCGCCTGTGCGGTCCACCGCCCACCTGCGGCACCCACCGGCCCGACCATCCCGCCATCGGGCCCGTCGACTCAGCCGAGTACCAAGCCTTCCGGCCCGGTGACCCCGCCGCCAAAGCCACTGCCAAGCAAGTCACCCACCTTTGCTCCACCACCGGGGGCTGCCAGCCACTGGGACGGCAAGATGCAGGTGTACGTGCTCGACGACCAGCCCGACACCTTCTACCGCCAGCGTACCTACTACCGCTGGAGCAACGGCTGGAGCCGTTCCATCAGCCCCAACGGGCCCTGGGAAGAAACCAATGTGCAAGGCGTGCCGCCGGGGTTGAGCAAGCAGTACGCGCAATGACCTGTGGCGAGGGAGCAAGCTCCCTCGCCACAGTTGCCAGTTCTGTCTTAACTGACTTGCAGCAGGGCTTGCCCCCTCCCACAGGTGCGCGGCAGCGCGCACTCGGGTAATGTGGCCGCCGCCGGCCTGGCTGGCGAAAAATTGCTGGATATACTTTCCAGTGGCCGCTACCTGGCGCAGGTCGGTTGCTGCGAAGCGTTGCCGGGGGCGCAACAAGCCTGGAGACAAGCCAAGAGGGTGTTTTGATGACGGGCAGGTTGATCTATCTCATCGGGCCATCGGGTTCGGGCAAGGACAGCCTGCTGGATGCCGCACGCCTGCGCTTGCAGGCGCGTGGTTGTCGCATGGTGCGCCGGGTGATCACACGCTCGGCGGAGGCAGTCGGCGAAGCGGCGCAAGGGGTGAGCCCGCAGGAGTTTGCGCGGATGGACGCCGAGGGCGCGTTTGCCTTGAGCTGGCAGGCCAATGGCTTGTCGTATGGCATCCCCAGGGAAATCGACGAGTGGCTGGCCGCAGGGGACGATGTGCTGGTCAATGGCTCTCGCGCCCACCTGGCGCAGACCCGTGAGCGTTACCCGACATTGTTGGTGTTGCTGCTGACGGTCGATCAAGCCGTATTGCGCCAACGTTTGATCGCACGCGGGCGTGAGTCATTGGCGGACATCGAAGAGCGATTGGCGCGCAACGCGCGATTTACCGCTGAGCTGATTGCCGGAAACGGCGCGGGTTTGTTTGTGTTGGATAATTCCGGGCCCTTGGTGCATACCGTCGAACGCTTGCTGTGCTGCCTGGATCAGGCGCACTCGGTAGCTGCGGGCAATCAAGGTGTGTAGGCATTGATCATGTTTCAGATCAGATAAAAGCCTTCACCTCAAGCGTGTTTTCTTCGGTATGTTTGAGTGGGTTTCTTGATGTTGTTAAGTAAAACTCTTGATTGAATTAAGTTGATTTGTTGAAAACTGTTTCTTCTGTGGCTTAACGCCTTTGTGGCGATTGGTATGTAGGGGTGTGTCGATCCGATTAATACTTGTACGGACTTTTTGCTGTTGTGTTTAATAAATGCTTTCGCAAAAAAATAACGGTAGTTAAGGTGTTTTTGATATGGGATTTTTATCGGGCTGGCCACGGATAAGTCAGTGTCGGTAATTCATATATGGACGGTTAATTCTTCACTGTTCAGAGTATCAATACACCATGCAAATCCCTGTTAGGTATTCTGCCCGTACGCGCGCTCCGGCGATGTCGCAGTCCCGGTTATCAGCCGCTGAGAACGCAGTTGTTCTCTGGGCAAACAATAAAAAAACCTTCACCACGGATCAGGCAGCGAAACATATTACGCGCAGTGGATCCAAGTTTCATGATCTCAATAAAGATGGCAAGGTTGTCGTCGGCTTTAATTTTGCTGGCGGTTTCAATGCCGCGCAGAAAGAGCGAGCCAGACAAGCCCTGCAATACTGGGCGGATGTCGCCAATATCGAATTTGTCGAAAACGGCTCGAACACCGATGGCACCATCAGTATCAAGGGCACGTCGGGTTCGTCGGGCTGGGCAAGGCTGCCTAACAGGCATTACTCCAGAGTCCAGGCCAACATCGGCACCAGCGGTGCGCATAACCCGACCATGGGCAGCCACTTCCTGGGTTTGTTGATCCATGAACTGGGGCACACCCTCGGGTTGAGTCATCCGGGTGGATACGATGGTGGTGGCTTCAATTACGAGCGCTCTGCCGAATATGCCCAGGACACCAAGGCACGCAGTGTCATGAGTTATTGGGCGGAGACTTATCAGCCTGGGCATAATTTTGCAAGGCACAGCCCGGTAGCGCCGATGATGGATGATATCGCCGCGGCCCAGCGGCTTTACGGGGCGAATAGCAAAACCCGCAATACCGATACCACCTACGGCTTCAACTCCAACTCCGCTCGGGAGTTCTATAGCCTCAAGCGCGGGAGTGACAAACCGATTTTCACCGTTTGGGACGGCGGTGGTAACGACACGCTCGACTTCTCCGGGTTCACCCAGAACCAAACCATCAGCCTCAAGGCCGAAACGTTCTCGGATGTAGGTGGCTTGCGGGGGAATGTGTCGATTGCCAAGGGCGTGAGCGTGGAAAATGCCATTGGTGGTTCCGGCGACGATACATTGATAGGCAACGAAGCTGGCAATCGTCTTACGGGCGGCCGGGGTGCGGATAAGCTTCACGGTGGTGCTGGGGCGGACACGTTCGTTTATCACCGTGTCGTCGATTCAACGCCGCAGAACCCGGACATCATCCAGGACTTCCAAAGCGGGATCGACAAGATTGACCTGACCGGAGTGCTTCAGACTGCGCAGCTCAAGTCGCTGAATTTCTCCGACCGATTCAAAGGCCGGGCGGGGGATGCGGTGCTCGGGCATGACTCGGCGACGGGGCGTTTCACCCTGGCGGTGGATACGACTGGCACTGGCACAGCGGATCTGTTGGTGACCAGCCAAGGCCAGATCAAACAGACGGATGTGGTGTGGAGCGGGCAGGCCCCAACGGTGATTCCTTTCCCCACCCCTGAAACCATTGTCGCGCCTGTTCCAGAACCTCTCCCGATGCCCATTCCAGAACCGACTCCGACTCCAGACACAGACCATCCGCACGAACCGGGTCCCAGGCCAGGGGGGAGCTTTATCCAGAACGTTTTTTCATCGTTCACGGGTTTTATAAGCAGGCTGTTTTCGATTTTTTCGTGAGTTTTCAACATTCGGTAAAACAGCCGCCAGTCCGGGCGATGCTTTTTGCGCTTGAATAATGGTAACTCTAGGGTTGCTTTTATTCAGGCCAAGCCACGGAGGCAGCGGTGCAGAGCAGGCTATTGATCAAGGAGTTGCAGGAAGCGCGCCGGGTTGTTTCAGTTTTAAGGAGAGCATTCATGCAATACCCAATCTGTATCGAATGGGGCGATGATTTCACCGCCACCGGTATCCAGATCCCTGATATCCCAGGCGCGGTCACTGCCGGGGACAGTTTCGAAGAAGCCTACAATGCCGCCGTGGAAGTGGCGCATATCCTTTTGCAGGAAATCGCCGCAGAGGGTGGGGTGATTCCGATGCCAACCTCGGTCGCCACTCATCACGCTCATGAAGACTATCTGGGCATGGGCTGGGGCATGTTGGAACTGGACATCTCGCCTTATCTTGGCAAGACCGAGAAGGTCAATGTGACCTTGCCCGGCTATGTCATTCAGCGCATTGACCGTTATGTGCGCGAGCACAAGGTCAAAAGCCGGTCCTCCTTTCTGGCGGACGCGGCGCTGGAGAAGTTGGTGCGCTCTTAGGTGGTTGCCACCTTCACCTGGTGCGATGCAGAAAGGAAACGCAACAACGCCACCAGTGGGAAAGCGCTGCCCACCAGCATCACGCTCAGCCAGCCGCCGTGTTCATACACGCTGCTGGCAATTGCCGAACCGAACGCACCGCCGATGAAGATGCTGGTCATGTACAGCGCGTTCAGGCGGCTGCGGCTGTGGGCATCCAGGGCGTATACAGCGCGCTGGCCGAGGACCATGTTCATCTGCACGCAGAAGTCCAGAACCACGCCGGTCACTGCCAGGCCGATCACGCTGTACACCGGATGCACGAACGCGGGCAGGAAACTCAACGCGCCAAACAGCATTGCCAGCAGCGAGGCGCGGTGGGTGTGGCCGGCATCGGCCAGGCGACCGGCGATGGGCGCGGCGATGGCGCCCAGGGCACCCACCAGGGCGAACAGCGCGATTTCACTTTGGCTCAGGCCATGGTTGCGCGCCAGCTCCAGTGGAGCAGCGGTCCAGAACAGGCTGAAGGTGGCAAACATGCACGCCTGGTAAAACGCACGCTGGCGCAATACCGGCTGCTTACGCAGCAAGGTGCCCAGGGAGCGCAGCAATTGGGCGTAGCTGGCGCTGTGATCGGGTTGACGCTTGGGAATGGTCAGCATCAGCACCACGCTGATAAACGCCATCAAGGCGGCGGCGGCCATAAACATCGCACGCCAGCCGAAGTGGTCGGCCACCACGCTGGACACCGGCCGCGCCAGCAGAATGCCCAGCAGCAAGCCGCCCATGATGCTGCCGACCACACGACCACGGGACTCGGCAGGGGCCAGGTGCGCGGCGAGCGGGATGAGGATCTGCACCGATACCGAACTGAAACCGATCAGTAGCGACACCAGCAAGAACAGGTTGGGCTGTTCGGTGAACGCTGCGCCCAACAGGCTCGCGATAGCCACCACGGTGGTGAAGATCATCAGCCTGCGGTTTTCCAGCAAATCACCCAACGGCACCAGGAAGAACAGGCCCAAGGCATAACCGATTTGCGTCAGCGACACGATCAGGCTGGCCATCGCCGGCGTCAGGCCGATGTCCGGGGCAATCAGTTCGATGATTGGCTGCGCGTAGTAGATGTTGGCGACGATGGCGCCGCAGCAAAACGCGAACAGCATGACCATGCTCCGGGTCATGGTGCCTGTGGCGTGAGAGGTAGCGTTCATGGCGTGCTCGTAAGGCGAAGGACGATGGGGTGAGAGAGTAAAGGCAAGGGCCGGCAGTGAGTAGGCCGCTTGGCGTGATAACTGTCATGCCGCGAAATAATGACTCAATGCAAAACCCAATGTGGGAGGGGGCTTGCTCCCGATAGCAGTGTGTCAGTCAGCACAGGCATTGGCTGACACACCGCTATCGGGAGCAAGCCCCCTCCCACAATTTTGATCGAGTCTATTCAGCCAAGATCATTCACTGGCCGGAGTAGATCTGGTCAAACACCCCACCATCGTTGAAGTGGGTCTTCTGCACCGTGCGCCAGTCACCAAATGTTTTCTCCACCGACAGGAAGTCCACCTTCGGGAAGCGGTCGGTGTATTTGGCCAACACCTTCGGATCCCGTGGGCGCAGGTAGTTGTTGGCCGCAATTTCCTGACCCTCTGGCGACCACAGGTACTTCAGGTAGTCTTCAGCGGCAGCACGGGTGCCTTTCTTTTCGACCACTTTGTCGACCACCGAAACGGGCGGCTCGGCTTCGGCGGAAACGCTTGGATAGATCACTTCGAACTGATCGCGGCCAAACTCACGGGCGATCATTTCTGCTTCGTTCTCAAAGGTCACCAGCACGTCGCCGATCTGGTTGGTCATGAACGTGGTGGTCGCGGCACGCCCACCGGTGTCCAGCACTGGCGCTTGTTTGAACAGTTTGCCGACGAAGGCCTTGGCCTTCTCTTCGTCGCCGCCGTTCTTGAGCACATAACCCCAGGCCGACAGGTAGGTGTAGCGGCCGTTACCCGAGGTTTTCGGGTTGGGCACGATCACCTGCACGCCGTCCTTGAGCAGGTCCGGCCAATCTTTCAGGGCTTTGGGGTTGCCTTTGCGCACGATGAATACGGTCGCAGAGGTAAAGGGTGCACTGTTGTTCGGCAGGCGCGTGACCCAGTTGTCCGGCACCAGCTTGCCATTGTCGGCCAGGGCATTGATGTCGGTGGCCATGTTCATGGTGATCACATCAGCCGGCAGGCCGTCGATGATCGAGCGCGCCTGTTTGCTGGAGCCGCCGAAGGACATCTGCAGGGTCAACTTGTCGTTCGGGTGCTCGGCTTCCCAATGCTTCTGAAAAGCGGCGTTGTAGTCCTTATAGAAGTCGCGCATCACGTCGTAGGAGACGTTGAGCAGGGTGGTCGCTGCCTGGGCAGAGCCCGCCAGGGCCAGGCCGGCGGCCAGAAGAGAGGCGCTGAGGATTTTTTTCACTGCTCATTCCTTGTTGTTCGAGAAGAGGGGAGGCAATTTGCCAGCGACTATAGCCGGGCCTGCATAGACCTTTAAAGATTAAAACGAACTTTGCTTATTCCAGTTTATGGAAAAGATTGCTGCCACAGCGCGAGCAAAACGCGGCGTTGGGTTCGTGGCTGTCTTTCTTGCACGCCGGGCACTCGGTACGCAGCTGTTCACCACGCATGGCACTGGCCAGCTCGGCGGTAAAAATGCCCGTGGGTACGGCAATGATCGAATAACCGGTGATCATGACCAGCGATGAAATCACCTGGCCCAGCGGTGTCTTGGGCACGATATCGCCGAAGCCCACGGTGGTCAGGGTCACGATGGCCCAGTAGATGCCCTTGGGAATGCTGGTAAACCCGTGTTCCGGGCCTTCGATCACGTACATCAAGGTACCGAACACCGTCACCAGCGTGCACACGCTGACCAGGAACACCACGATCTTCTGCTTGCTGCCGCGCAGCGCCGCCATCAAATAATTGGCTTGCTTGAGGTACGGGCTGAGCTTGAGCACGCGGAAGATTCGCAGCATCCGGATGATGCGGATGATCAGCAGGTACTGCGCATCGCTGTAGTACAGGGCGAGGATGCCGGGGACGATAGCCAGCAGGTCCACCAGGCCATAAAAGCTGAAGGCATAGCGCAGCGGCTTGGGTGAACAATACAGGCGCAGGCCGTACTCGATGGCGAAGATCAGCGTGAAGCCCCACTCGATATAGGCCAGCACGTCCGCGTAGTTCTGGTGGATCTGGTCGATGCTGTCGAGCATCACGATCACCAGGCTGGCGAGGATGATCAGCAGCAGGATGCCGTCAAAGCGCCGCCCGGCGACGGTATCGCTTTGAAACACCATGATGTAGAGCCGCTGGCGCCAGTCGTTGTTGCTGTCCATAAATCCTGCCTGAAGCGAATATCGAGCAAGCCTAGGGGGATTCGAACGGGCTGTCCATGCGGGGTTTGTGAAGCAACCGGTGACCGGCGCGCACCAGCCAGCAGGCGAGGATAAACGGTGCAGTCAGTGCGGGCAGGTGCAGGGCGGTGAAGCCCGGCGTGAGCAGGATGGCCAGGCCGATGCCCAGCAGCGGTAACCAGGGCTGGCGACGTAACGGGCTCAGGGCCAGGGCCGCCAATGCCGGGTTATAGCTGTGCAGACCGAGCAGGGCACCGGAAGGCTCATTCAACCACAGGCCGGCCAGCACACCGAGGCTGGCGCCGATCATGGCCCATGCGGCGGCACGGCGGTCAGCCAGCAGCAAACCCAGGGCGATTAAAAGACCCGCCAGGGGCTGTTCCAGCAGCATGATTTGCCCAAGACCGGAAAAGGGCGCCGTGAGTACCGCGAACATGTCGGCCTGGGCCGGCGCAAGCGTAGTTTGAGGTACATGGCCGAGCAGCAGCCAGCCGAGGCCAACAAAGGGGGCAGTGTAGGCGGGCAAATTGTGGGGCCGGCTGGCGTGTTTCAACCATTGCCGGGTGAGGATAGCGCTCAAGCCGCCGCCCGCCAGGATCAGCGGCGGCACCAGCGCCGACCAGGCAAAGTGCTGGCTGATCAACAAGCCCAGCAGTACGCCGTTGTAGCTATACAGCCCGGCCTGACGCTCAGCTTTGGGATACCCACGGCGCTGGGCGGTGAGCAACCCCGCGACACCGCCCAGCAACGCACCGCCCAGCAAGTCCGGGGCGCCGATCAGGATCGCCAGCAGGCACAGCAGGCCGCACAGCGGGTGGCGCTGCAGGAAAATCTGGCTGAAGCCGTTGAGCAGGGCTTCGGCCCAGTCGGGGCAGGTGTGGTTGTGCATGATAGGTATTCAATGAGACCGAGTTGTCCCCATCGCAGGCAAGCCAGCTCCCACATTTGACGGTGTTCACACATCCAAATGTGGGAGCTGGCTTGCCTGCGATGAGGCCCCTACAGGCGCTAGAGCAATGTCTCGATACGCAGCGAGTTGGTCGACCCCGGCTGCCCGAACGGCACCCCTGCGGTAATCACCAAGGTATCCCCACGCTGCGCCATACCCTGGGCCTGGGCAATTTCCAGCGCGGTGGAACACACCTCGTCGACCTGACGCAAACGATCATTGACCACCGAATGCACGCCCCACGCCACGCTCAAGCGTCGCGCCGTGGACAGGTTCGGCGTGAGGTTGAGGATCGGCGCCACCGGGCGCTCCCTTGCGGCGCGCAAGCTGGAACTGCCCGACTCGCTGTAGTTCACCAGCACCGCCACCGGCAGGATGCTGCTGATGCGCCGGATCGCGCAGCTGATGGCGTCCGACACTGTGGCATCCGCCTTGGGCCGGCTGACGTCCAGTTGCGCCTGGTAATCCGGACCATTTTCCACCTGACGGATGATCTTGCTCATCATCTGTACCGCTTCCAGCGGGTACTCGCCCGACGCGGTTTCGGCCGACAGCATCACCGCGTCCGCGCCTTCGGCCACGGCGTTGGCGACATCGGTGACTTCGGCACGCGTCGGCGCCGGGGAGAAGCGCATGGATTCGAGCATCTGCGTGGCGACCACTACCGGCTTGCCCAGTTGGCGGCAGGTGCTGATGATGTCTTTCTGGATCTGCGGCACGCTTTCGGCCGGCACTTCCACGCCCAGGTCGCCTCTGGCCACCATGATCGCATCGCTCAACTCGGCGATTTCCTGCAGGCGCTGCACGGCTGAGGGCTTCTCGATCTTGGCCATCAGGAAGGCCTTGTCGCCAATCAGCTCGCGGGCCTCGCGGATATCTTCCGGGCGCTGCACAAAGGACAGCGCCACCCAGTCCACGCCCAGCTCCAGGCCAAAGCTCAGGTCGCGGCGGTCCTTGGCGGTGAGCGGGCTGAGTTCCAATAGCGCTTGTGGGACGTTTACGCCTTTACGGTCGGACAGCTCGCCGCCGTTGAGCACGGTGGTGTCGATGGCATCGGCGTGTTTGGTGATCACCCGCAGGCGCAGCTTGCCGTCGTCGAGCAGTAGGTCCATGCCCGGTTCAAGGGCTGCGATGATCTCTGGGTGGGGCAGGTTGATGCGGCGTTGGTCGCCGGGTGTCGGGTCGAGGTCCAGGCGCAGAGCCTGGCCGCGAATCAACTGTACCTTGCCTTCGGCAAAACGTCCGACCCGCAGCTTCGGCCCTTGCAGGTCCATGAGGATGCCCAGCGGGTAATTCAGCTGGCGCTCCACTTGGCGAATCCACTGGTAACGCTGCGCATGGTCGGCGTGCTCACCGTGGCTGAAGTTGAGGCGGAAGATATTCACCCCGGCTTGCACCAGCTCGCGAATGTCATTGATACCGTCGGTGGCCGGGCCCAGGGTGGCGAGGATTTTGACCTTCTTGTCAGGCGTCATGGTTGGCAGTCTCAAGGATCAGGATGGCGCGGAAATCGTTGACGTTGGTGCGGGTCGGCTCGGTGACGATCAAGTCGCCCAGGGCGGCGAAATAGCCGTAGCCATTATTGTTATCCAACTCGTCGCTGGCGCTCAGGCCGAGGGCTTCGGCACGGCGGTAGCTGCAGGGGGTCATGATCGCGCCGGCATTGTCTTCCGAGCCGTCGATACCGTCGGTGTCGCCGGCCAGGGCGTAAACGCCGGGCATGCCCTTAAGGCTATCGGTGAGGCTGAGCAGGAATTCGGCATTGCGTCCGCCACGGCCGTTGCCGCGCACGGTGACGGTAGTTTCGCCGCCCGAAAGGATCACGCACGGCGCTGCCAGGGGCTGGCCGTGCTGCACAATCTGCCGGGCGATGCCGGCATGCACCTTGGCCACCTCCCGCGCTTCACCTTCCAGGTCACCGAGGATCAGTGGGCTGAACCCTGCCCGGCGGACCTTCACGGCCACGGCTTCCAGGGATTGCTGGGGGCGGGCGATCAATTGGAAGTGGCTGCGGGCAAGTATCGGGTCGCCAGGCTTGACGGTTTCCGAGGCGGGGTTTTGCAACCAACTGCGCACCGAGGCGGGAGCGTCGATGCCATAGCGCTTGAGGATTGCCAGGGCTTGCTGCGAAGTGCTCGGGTCACCGACGGTTGGGCCCGAGGCGATCACCGTGGCCTGGTCGCCCGGCACATCGGAAATTGCGTAGGTGTACACGGTAGCCGGCCATGCGGCCTTGGCCAGTCGCCCGCCCTTGATCGCCGAGAGGTGCTTGCGCACGCAATTCATCTCGCCAATGGTGGCACCGGACTTGAGCAGGGCTTTATTGATGCTTTGCTTGTCGGCCAGGCTGATGCCTTCGGCGGGCAAGGCCAGCAGCGCCGAACCGCCGCCGGACAGCAGGAAAATCACACGGTCTTCTTCGCCCAGGTTGCTGATCAGCGCCAGTACGCGCTGGGCCACAGCCAGGCCGGCAGCATCCGGCACCGGGTGGGCCGCTTCGACCACCTCGATTTTTTTGCACGGCGCACCGTGCCCGTAGCGGGTGACCACCAGGCCCGATACCTCTCCCTGCCAGCAGTCTTCGACGACCAGCGCCATGGCGGCCGCGGCCTTGCCGGCGCCGATCACGATCACTCGGCCACTGCGGTCAACAGGCAGGTAGGGTTCAAGGACTTGCCGGGGGTGGGCGGCGTCGATGGCTGTGGCAAACAGCTCGCGAAGCAGGTGTTGCGGATCGACCGACATAAGCGGGCTCCCGGGGGATTCTTGTTGTTAGGAGTGCAGCCATTTCAGATTTGAAATGCGGTCAAAATGTGGGAGGGAGCTTGCTCCCGATAGCGGTGTATCAGTCGACATAGTGGTTGAATGACCGATTGCTATCGGGAGCAAGCCCCCTCCCACACTGGATTGCATTCCAAGGTGGGTTACTTGTCGCGGATGGAGAAATTGGCCATGTGCTCCAGGCCCTTGATCAGTGCCGAGTGGTCCCAGTTACCGCCGCCAATCGCCGTGCAGGTGCTGAACACTTGCTGGGTGCCGGCGGTGTTCGGCAGGTTGATCCCAAGTTCCTTGGCGCCGGCCAATGCCAGGTTCAGGTCTTTCTGATGCAGGTTGATGCGGAAGCCCGGATCGAAGGTGCCCTTGATCATGCGTTCGCCGTGCACTTCCAGGATCTTCGACGATGCAAAGCCACCCATCAACGCTTCACGCACCTTGGCCGGGTCGGCACCGTTTTTCGAGGCAAACAGCAAGGCTTCGGCCACCGCCTGGATGTTCAGCGCGACGATGATCTGGTTGGCGACCTTGGCGGTCTGGCCATCGCCGTTACCGCCCACCAGGGTGATGTTCTTGCCCATGGCCTGGAACAGAGGCAATGCGCGTTCGAACGTCTGCGGTTCACCACCGACCATGATGCTCAAGGTACCGGCCTTGGCGCCGACTTCACCGCCAGACACCGGTGCATCCAGGTACTGCGCGCCGGTTTCGTTGATCTTCGCCGCGAACGCCTTGGTGGCGGTGGGGGAGATCGAGCTCATGTCGATCACTACTTTATTGGGTGACAGACCGGCGGCCACGCCATCGGCGCGCAACAGCACGTCTTCGACCTGTGGGGTGTCGGGCACCATGACGATGATGAATTCCGATTCCTGGGCGACCTGCTGCGGGTTGGCCAAGGCGATGGCGCCGGCAGCAAGCAGCTCGGCGGGCGCTTTGCCGTGGTGCTCGGAGAGAAACAGTTGGTGACCGGCTTTCTGCAAGTTGGCGGCCATGGGTTGGCCCATGATGCCGGTGCCGATAAATCCGATTTTAGCCATGATCAAAATCCTCTTTTAATGTGGGAGCTGGCTTGCCTGCGATGGCATCAACCGGACCTGACTGATACACCGAGGTGTTTGCATCGCAGGCAAGCCAGCTCCCACATTGTTTTATGTTGTGTCAGTTGTCAGATGGCGTTATGGGTCTTGAGCCAACCCAAACCCGCCTCGGTCGTGGTCAACGGCTTGTACTCACAGCCGACCCAACCTGCGTAACCAATGCGGTCCAGATGCTCGAACAGGAAGCGGTAGTTGATCTCACCGGTACCTGGCTCGTTGCGCCCCGGGTTGTCTGCCAGCTGGATATGGTTGATCTCACCCAGGTGCGTTTGCATGGTCCGCGCCAGGTCGCCTTCCATGATTTGCATGTGGTAGATGTCGTATTGCAGGAACAGGTTGGCGCTGCCCACTTGCTCGCGAATCGACAGAGCCTGCGCCGTGTTGTTGAGGTAGAAGCCCGGAATGTCGCGGGTGTTGATCATCTCCATCACCAGCTTGATACCCGCCGCCTGCAGCTTCTCGGCGGCGTACTTGAGGTTGGCGACGAAGGTTTTTTCCACGGTCTCGTCATCGACGCCTTGTGGCCGGATACCCGCCAGGCAGTTGACCTGGGTGTTGCCCAATACCTGGGCATAGGCGATGGCCAGCTTGACCCCGGCGCGGAACTCCTCGACCCGGTCCGGGTGGCAGGCCAGGCCGCGCTCGCCCTTGGCCCAATCACCGGCCGGCAGGTTGAACAGCACCTGGGTCAGGCCGTTGGCATCGAGCTGTGCCTTGATATCGGCAGAGCTGAATTCGTACGGGAACAGGTATTCCACACCTTCGAAGCCGGCATCGGCGGCTGCCTTGAAGCGAGCAAGGAAGTCCTGTTCGGTAAACAGCATGGACAGGTTGGCGGCAAAGCGCGGCATAGGGTTCTCCTTAATCGAGCAGGGAAATGGCAGTCGGCGCATCGTTGCCGACCAGGGCCAGGTCTTCGAATTCGTTGACGGCGTTGATCTCGGTGCCCATGGAAATATTGGTCACTCGCTCCAGAATAATCTCAACGATCACCGGCACTTTGAATTCTTCGATCATTTCCTGAGCCTTGCGCAGGGCCGGTTGGATCTGGCCCGGCTCGAACACACGCAGCGCCTTGCAGCCCAGGCCCTCGGCGACGGCCACATGGTCGACGCCATAACCGTTGAGTTCCGGGGCGTTGAGGTTGTCGAAAGACAGCTGCACGCAGTAGTCCATTTCAAAGCCGCGCTGGGCCTGGCGGATCAGCCCCAGGTAAGAGTTGTTCACCACCACGTGGATGTACGGCAGCTTGAACTGCGCGCCCACCGCCAGTTCTTCGATCATGAACTGGAAGTCGTAGTCGCCTGACAGCGCCACCACCTTGCGGCTCGGGTCGGCCTTGACCACGCCGAGTGCCGCCGGAATGGTCCAGCCCAGCGGGCCCGCCTGGCCGCAGTTGATCCAGTGGCGTGGCTTGTACACATGTAAAAATTGCGCGCCGGCAATCTGCGACAGGCCGATGGTGCTGACGTAGCAGGTGTCTTTGCCGAACACCTGGTTCATCTCTTCGTACACGCGTTGCGGCTTGACCGGCACGTTGTCGAAGTGCGTCTTGCGGTGCAGCGTGGCTTTGCGTTGCTGGCAGTCATGCAACCAGGCGCTGCGATCCTTGAGCTTGCCGGCGGCTTTCCATTCGCGGGCGACTTCAATGAACATCGTCAGCGCGGAACCGGCGTCGGAGACGATACCCAGGTCCGGGGTGAACACGCGGCCAATCTGCGTCGGCTCGATGTCAACGTGAATGAATCTGCGCCCTTCGGTGTACACCTCCACCGAGCCGGTGTGACGGTTGGCCCAGCGGTTGCCGATACCCAGCACCACGTCCGATTTGAGCATCGTCGCGTTGCCATAACGGTGGGACGTCTGCAGGCCGACCATGCCGACCATCAGCGGGTGGTCATCGGGAATGGTGCCCCAGCCCATCAGGGTCGGAATCACCGGGATGCCGGTCAACTCAGCGAACTCCACCAGCAACTCGCTGGCGTCGGCGTTGATCACGCCACCACCGCTCACCAGCAATGGGCGTTCAGCCTGGTCCAGCATCGCCAGGGCTTTCTCGACCTGGATACGGGTGGCCAAGGGCTTGGCCAGGGGCAGTGGCTGGTAGGCGTCGATGTCGAATTCGATCTCGGCCATTTGTACGTCGAACGGCAAGTCGATCAGTACCGGGCCTGGGCGCCCGGAACGCATTTCATAGAAAGCCTTCTGGAACGCGTAGGGCACCTGGCCGGGTTCGAGCACGGTGGTGGCCCACTTGGTCACGGGCTTGACGATGCTGGTGATATCGACGGCCTGGAAGTCTTCCTTGTGCATCCGTGCACGTGGCGCTTGCCCGGTGATGCACAGGATCGGAATCGAGTCGGCCGAGGCGCTGTACAGGCCGGTGACCATGTCAGTGCCCGCCGGGCCCGAAGTGCCGATGCACACGCCGATATTGCCGGCCTTGGTGCGGGTATAGCCCTCGGCCATGTGCGAGGCGCCTTCAACGTGGCGAGCAAGGACGTGATCGATGCCACCCACCTTCTGCAAGGCTGAATACAGCGGGTTGATCGCGGCGCCCGGGATACCGAAGGCGGTATCCACACCTTCACGGCGCATCACCAGGACAGCGGCTTCGATTGCTCTCATTTTGCTCATGGTTTTGGTGCCTCTTGCGTTTTGTAATTGTATACAAGTGGTGTCTGTCCAAAGTGTATTCACGGCGGACGGCGCAGGTCAATGCATTTTATGAAACGGCCTTTGCGTTCGTCGGAACGGCTTTTTTCGACGTATGGAGCCTTTGTTTGAAAATATTGTATACAAAAACAAATGTCATTGTGTTCTATTTATTCGATCGAGCATCTGATCAAACAGAACTCCACCCCTTTCCAATAACAAAAGAAGGACGGCACCATGAGCGCTTTAACCTTGAAACTCGCCACCCAATTGGCCGGCCAGGCCATCGCCGCAGGCCGCACGATTTCTGCAGCGCCGCTGACCATCGCGGTACTCGATAGCGGGGGGCACTTGATTACCTTGCAGCGCGAAGACGGCGCCAGCCTGCTGCGCCCGCAAATCGCCATCGGCAAGGCCTGGGGGGCGATTGCCTTGGGCAAGGGCTCACGTTTACTGGCACTGGATGCGCAGCAGCGGCCGGCGTTTATCGCAGCGTTGAACAGCCTGGGGCAGGGCAGTGTGGTGCCGGCGCCGGGCGGGGTGTTGATACGGGATCAGTCGGGGGTGGTGTTGGGGGCGATTGGAATCACCGGGGATACGTCGGATATTGACGAGCAGTGTGCGATCACGGCGATTGAGGGGGTGGGGTTGATGGCGGATGCGGGGGTGTCGGCTTGAGTCGTTCTGACTGTGAGTAAGCTATCGCAGGCAAGCCAGCTCCCACATTGACGGTGTTCACAGATCTAACTGTGTGAGCCCACTCAGTGTGGGAGTTGGCTTGCCTGCGATGCAGTCGACTCGGTCTACAGTCAAACCCAAATGGCATCCCATAGCGGATAGTCGCCAAATTTCTTTACCAGCCCGGCCCTGAGTGGATTGGCTACGATGTAACGTGCAATCCCCTCAAGGCTTTCCTCTCGACGCACGGCATGATCATGAAAGCCCGGCTGCCAGAGGCGACCTTGGCGGCCCGCCACCGCATTCACCACTCGGGTGCTCTTGGATTTAACTTGGCGCATCAAGTCGGCAAGCGAACCTTTCTCCAGAGAAACAAGCCAATGGAAATGATCAGGCATCACTACCCAGGCCAATGATGTTGCGAGCCCTTTATATTGAGCGATCCTGAATGGGTGTACGACCAGACGGCCAAGTCTGAAGTCGCTGAAGATGGGCTCACGTTCAAGGGTGTTGGTGGTGAGCAGGTAAATGCGGTTGGATTCGTTATAGCGACCGATGCGCAGGCGTTTTGAAGCAGGTAGATCAGGCATTCCTTGGCCTCTCTTCAGATGGTGTTCTGAGAGGCCAGACTGAGGGGCGAAGGCTGATCGGCAGGCTTTTAGCAGGATGTGTCTGGATGGGCGCTATCGCGGGCAAGCCCGCTCCCACAGGGGATTGTGACCACTTTACATTTTGTGTCCGGCGCAAATCCGTGTGGGAGCTGGCTTGCCTGCGATAGCCTCGCCGCGGTCTATCAATCCGGCTCACACCCCTTGAGCACCAACCGAATAATCGTCTGCGCCGCCGCCTCATAATCGGCTTCATCCAACTTGGCCTTGCCGGTAACGGCTGAGATCTGCCAGTCAAAGTCCGCATAGGTCTGGGTCGCGGCCCAGATGCTGAACATCAGGTGATTAGGGTCGATAGCCGCAATCAACCCACGATCCACCCAGTTCTGGATGCAATCGATATTGTGCTTGGCCTGGGCATTGAGCTGTTCAACCTGCTCGGCGCTCAGGTGTGGGGCGCCGTGCATGATTTCGCTGGCGAACACCTTGGAGGCGAACGGCAGGTCGCGGGAGATGCGGATTTTGGAGCGGATGTAGTTGCTCAATACTTCCTTGGGCTCGCCTTCGGGGTTGAACGGCGTGGAAGCGGCCAGGATCGGCTCGATAATGCTTTCGAGTACCTCGCGATAGAGGTTGTCCTTGGATTTGAAATAGTAGTAGACGTTGGGCTTGGGCAGCCCGGCCTTGGCGGCGATGTCGCTGGTTTTGGTCGCGGCGAAGCCCTTGTCGGCAAACTCCTCGCTCGCCGCCCGCAGGATTTTTTCTTTGTTGCGCTCGCGAATGCTGCTCATAAACCAGACGTTTCCTTGCCATGACAGGCGGTTGCGCATGGTAGCACCGGCCATCAGCAGGCCTCAACAATCTGGCCGCAAGGCCGTGCGCCGGGCTATGCTCGCGTCATCTCTCTCTAACGGAAGTCCGGTTCATGGCAGGAAGCAGCTTATTGGTGTTGATCGACGATATCGCGGCGGTACTCGATGACGTCGCGCTGATGACAAAAATGGCCGCCAAGAAGACATCGGGCGTGCTGGGCGATGACCTTGCACTGAACGCCCAGCAGGTCTCCGGCGTGCGCGCCGAGCGGGAAATCCCGGTGGTGTGGGCGGTGGCCAAGGGCTCGTTTATCAACAAGTTGATCCTGGTGCCTACCGCGTTACTGATCAGCGCCTTCGCTCCCTGGGCCGTGACCCCCTTATTGATGCTGGGCGGCGCTTACCTGTGTTTCGAGGGCTTCGAAAAACTCGCCCACAAATTCCTGCACAGCAAGGCTGAAGATCAAGCCGAACACGCGCAGTTGGCTGAAGCGGTGGCCGACCCGGCAACCGATCTGGTGGCGTTCGAGAAAGACAAGATAAAGGGCGCGATCCGTACCGACTTCATTCTGTCGGCCGAGATCATTGCCATCACCCTCGGCATCGTCGCCGATGCGCAACTGACGCAGCAAGTGATCGTGCTGTCGGGTATCGCCATTGTCATGACCATCGGCGTATATGGATTGGTGGCCGGTATCGTCAAGCTCGACGACCTGGGGCTGTGGCTGACGCAGAAGCCGGGTCAGGTGGCGCGCAGTATTGGCGGCGCGATCCTGAGTGCGGCCCCCTACATGATGAAGAGCCTGTCAGTGATCGGCACGGCGGCGATGTTCATGGTCGGTGGCGGCATCCTCACCCATGGCGTGCCTGTGGTGCATCATTGGATCGAAACGGTAAGCCAAAGCACGGGGGCGCTGGCATGGTTGATGCCGACGTTGCTCAATGCGCTGGCGGGGATCGTTGCAGGGGCTTTGGTGCTGATCGTTGTCCAAGCAGTCGGCAAGGTATGGCGAACAGCTAAGCGCTGATTAGTTCGCATTGATTGCAAATCGAAACGCTGTTTAAGTTTAATCCTACAGCTCGGTTTTCCATGCATTTATAGGATGCATCGCGCTTCTTCATGTGAAGTGGCGCGAAAAATGGATCGATAAGGGGTTAAGGATGAACTGGTGTTTTCAAGCGATAAAAAACTATGCCAAGTTCAGTGGGCGAGCCTGTAGAAGGGAATATTGGGCGTTTGTAGTGATGGACATAATGCTGATTTGGGGCTCTATATTGATAGCGTACTTGGCGGAGGTTCTCTCGAGTCCGTGGTTTATCGTTCCATTTGGGTTTTACGTCTTGTTCATGATCCCACCTGCGGTGTCAGTGACATTTCGCAGGCTTCATGATGTGAACATTACTGGGGCGTATGCGCTTTGGTTTTTGATACCGGTCGTTGGTTTCATAATGGTGTCCGTCCGCCTGTTCACCCAAGGCGATAAGGGGGAGAACGATTATGGCTTGCCTCCTAGTAGAAAATTTCTATCTGAGTAAGCGAGTAAAATCAATGCAATAAAAAAGGCCATTCGATCGAATGGCCTTTTTTTGTCGCTGCTGTTTATTCGGCGATCTGCAACTTGCGCGATTCGGTGTAGATATACCGCACCTTCTCATACTCGAACGGCGAGTTCATCTGGCCGTAGCGGAAGCTGGTCTGGTAGCGCTTATCGACGGCGCGCAGGGCCCAGACTTCCGGATGGTTGGAGCTGACTTCGGACACGTTGAGGAAGTTGATCTGCGATTCTGCCGTGTAGTCCACCAGCAAGCCGGTGGTATCACGCAGGTTCGACGGGCCAAAGATCGGCAACACCACATAGGCACCGCCCGGTACGCCGTAGAAGCCCAGGGTCTGGCCGAAGTCTTCACTCTGGCGTGGCAGGCCCATGGCCGTTGCCGGGTCCCACAGGCCGGCGACGCCGATGGTGGTGTTGACCAGCAGGCGCCCGGTGGTTTCCAGGGAGCGATGGCCCTTGAGTTGCAACAGGCTGTTCAACAGATTGGGCACATCGCCCAGGTTGTTGAAGAAGTTGCTCACACCGGTGCGCAGGAAGCTCGGCGTGACGTAGCGGTAGCCATTGACCACCGGCAGGAACACCCATTGGTCGAAGCGGTAGTTGAAGTGGTAAACGCGGCGGTTCCACGACTCCAGCGGGTCGTAGACGTTGAGCGCGGTAAGCGTGGAACGCTCGAATTCACGCTGGTCCAGGCCCGGGTTGAACTTGAGCTTGGTCAGCGGCTCCTTGAAGCCGTCGGCATCGACCTTGATGGGCTCTTGAGCCTTGCTGTTGTCGGCATTGGCCACGCCTGCGCACATCAGTGCGGCGAGCAGCAGAAGATATTTAGCCACGGAAGAACTCCAGCATGGCGTCGGCGTTGACGCGGTAATTGAGGTTGCCGCAGTGGCCGCCCAGCGGGTAGACGGTCAAGCGATCGCCGAAGGTTTTACGCAGGAAACCCAGATCGCCAGGGCCGAGGATCACGTCATCGGCGTTATGCATTACGGCGATTTTCGGGCTGTCGCGCAGGTAGTCCTTGAGGGCGTACAGGCTGACCTGATCGATCAGTTGCAGCAGGCTGCCGCCGTCGGAACGGGCGCGCCACATCGGGATCACTTGCTCGGTGAGGTAGCAGTCGAAGTCGCATTGCAGGGCACGCTTGAGGAACGGCGTGAGGCTGGTGCCTTCGGTGATCGGGTATTTAGGCGGAATGATCAGGCCACGGCGGTTGATCAGGTCCGAGGTAAAGGCAATGTCGGCAGCCGAGAAGCGGAACGAGGTGCCGATCAACATGGCCATCTGTTCGTTGCTCAGGTGCTGCTTGGACTGCTGGAAGTCATAGAGCAGCGCATCGTTGAGGTCGATGTAGCCTTTTTGCTGGAAGTAGCGGGTCAGTTTGCTCAACACCAGTTCATAGAAAGTGGTGGTGTTGTTGATGCCCTTGACCTCGGTCTGTACCAGCTTGTCGAGGTTGGTGATCGAGGTGTAGAGGTTGACCGGCGGGTTGAGCAGCAGCACTTTCTTGAAGTTGAAGCTGCGGCGCGTCTCATCCAGCTTGCTGACAAACGCCGCATCCAGCGCCCCCAGGCTATAGCCGGTGAGGTAGAAGTCGGTGACCGGCAGCGAGGCGTTCTGCGCGCGCACGGCTTGCATCACGCGGTACATGTCTTCGGCGTCTTCCTGCGTGATACCCGGGGTGGCGAAGCGCGAGGCAGCGCTGATGAAGTCGAAGCTGGTGGGCGATGACAACTGCACCACGTGGTAGCCGGCCTGGTAATACAGCTTCTTCAGGTATTCGTTGATGCTGCTGTCGAACCGCGCACCGGTGCCGGCGATCAGGAAGATCAACGGCGCAGCGCGATCTTGCTTGGCAATGCGGTAGGTGAGTTTCTTCACCGGCCAGAAATTGTCCGGCAAGCTGAACTCACGCTCGGGGCGCATATTCAGGGTGTAATCGGATTGGTTGATCTCATCATCGGTCGGCAAGGTTGGCCGAAGGTCGGGAGGCGTGGTGGCGATGGTCGCTTCGAACGGGTTGGTCAAAGGGTAGCCATAGCTGGCCTGGTCGATATCGACGGCCAGTGCTGACGCACTCAAAAATAGGCTGCCCAGCAAGGCAGCACAGCGCAAGGAACGGAGCATGACTTAATCCCTAAGAGGAAACGTGCTGAATGAAATTCGCAGGCTATGACCACCGCGTTGCCACCGAAGTGCCAGGCAGCGGCACGAAAAGTCGGAAAAAACGTCGGAATCGGGGTAATAGTAGCCAGACGATACACTTTGCCATGCATTGTTGAACAGATATCTGCGCGAACACCTTGCTAACGGCCGCGGTGGGATTAAGCTGAGCGCCGTTTTTGCCTATCGGAGTGCCCCATGTCCCGCCGCTTGCCGTTGATTTTGCTGCTTGTTGCTCTGCCGTTATGGCTGGCTGCCAGTTATGCCGCACGTTATGGCTTTATGGAGGATGGGCAGTGGGTCGGCCTCTGCGCAGAGGAGGCCAGCCGCTGGGAGTGCCAGGTGCGTGCGAACCTTGGGTTGATGATTCACTTCAAGGTGCTGGGCTGGGCGGCGTTGATCACCTCGGTGTTGGGCTTTTTTGTACCGGGGCGTGCGGGATGGGCGTTGGCAGTAGTGGGGTTGGTGTTCGGGTTGCCGGCACTGGCGTTGTACAACACGACGTTTGCGGTGTTTGCGGTGGTGATTGCGGGATTGCGGTTGGTCAGGAAGCCTGGCTGCGCCTGATGTGGCCTCATCGCAGGCAAGCCAGCTCCCACAGTTGATTGGGTTCACACATTTCTATCTGTGAGCACGGTCAAATGTGGGAGCTGGCTTGCCTGCGATAGCGATCTTAAGCCTTGCGCACTCGCAAGCAACGCCACAAAGCCGCAACCATCAGCACGCTGACCACAGCCCAACCCCAGGCCTGCTGATTCAACAGCCCTTCGCGGTACAACTGCGGCGCAATGCCGGCACCGATAATGAAGGCCAGCAGCGCAATCTCCCGACGCGGCCCGGTCACCGGGCGCACCAGGTACACCAGGGCTGGCAGCACCAGCGCCGCGCTTGGAAAGCTGCGATAACGCGGGTCAAACACCAGCGCCAGCATCATCACCGCCCCCGCAAACCCGGCAATCGCCACCAGCCAGCCAGCGCGTTGCTCCAGCCAGTTGAATGCACGCTCGCGCCAGCCGTCACGGGCGCTGAGGGCCAGGGCGGCGTGGGCCAGCACCAACAGGTTCAAGGCCACCAGCAAGCCTGCCCATACCCATTCATCGTTGAAACGCGCAGTGACGCGGGTCAGTTCGGCCCAGGTGCCGATGGAGCAGGCAGCAACCGCACCGAGCAGTGGCAGGAGCACCGCGGAGCGCTTGCTGCGAATGCGGCCACCGAGCGCCAGGGTACCGAGCAGAATCACGGCGCCTACGCCCAGCCACAACGACCAGTACGGCACATTGGTCACCGGCCCTGCGAGGATGCCCTTGTCCTGGCGGTCTGCATCGAACAGCCCCCAATACCCGCCGACGGCACCTTCACTGGCGCGCTTCCAAGGTTGGTCAAACGCTTCGATCAGGTTGTAGCGCCAGCCATTGGCTTCGGCCATGGCGACAAAGCCGCGCATGAACCTGGCTTCATTCACCCGGCTCGGCACGGCAGTCTCGCGCTGACGGCCTTCGCTGGGCCAACCGGTCTCGCCGATCACGATGTCCTTGGGCGCGAACTTGTGGCCGAAGGTCTGGCGTACGTCGCCTACATGCTTGAGCGCCTGGTCGATGCCGGACGGCTCATCTTCCCAGTACGGCAGCAGGTGAATGGTCAGGAAGTCCACCGCCGGCTCGATTTCCGGGTGTTGCAGCCAGAACTCCCACACATCGGCATAGGTGACCGGTTGCTTGATCTGGCTTTTGACTTGATGGATAAGCGCCACCAGTTGCTTGGCCGTGACTTCCTTGCGCAGCAGCGCCTCGTTGCCGACGATCACCGAAGTGACGATATCGGGATTGGTGTTGGCCGCCGCGATCAGTTCGTTGATTTCTTTCTGGGTCGCCACCGGATCACTGCTGACCCAGGCGCCGGCCATGACCTTCAAACCATGCTTGCGCGCCATGTCCGGCAAGGCTTCCAGGCCGGTCATGGAGTAGGTGCGGATGCATTCAAAGCGTGTGGCCAGCAAGGCCAGGTCGGCATCCATGCGTTCGGGACGCAGCTTGAATGGCTGGTCAAACGGCGACTGGTCCTTGTCGAAGGGCGTGTAGGACGCACACTGCAACTTGTGGCTGGCGCTCGCCACATCCGGCAGCACTACCGGCCGGCCGAGGCCATACCAGTAGCCGGCGAGGGCAAGCACACCAAGGATCAAGGCAAGAAAATAGGGCAGGGCAGGAAAGCGGGCAGTCGCGGGCATGGTCGGCTTATCTGGGGGAGCAAAGGCGCGCATCTTACCCGGATTTGGCGCGTGCCAGTGCGGCTGCATAATTTTGACATGCAAACTTCGGGCGGGATTCTGACGATAACTCCTACAAAACGTCCTGCTGGCGATGTGATGTCGTTTCTTGCTCAACCAAGGTCGCCCACAGAGCAGGGCAAAGGCCTACGCAGGTTGATGATAAAACTGTCAGTACTCCACTGATGCCTCAGCAACCGGATCGATGCGCGTGAAGGGGGCGCGGTGCACCGCATAACAACAGGTTGATGTCGCTCGGCATCCGTCGGGCGCAGCACTTTCGGGGAAGTACATATGAAGATGCGACGACTCTTGGGCGCAGCTGCCACGCTGGTAGTTGCGATGGGCTCCACACTGGTCAGTGCCGACAGCAAAACCCTGAGCATCGGTTACGTGGACGGTTGGTCCGACAGCGTTGCCACGACCCATGTGGCGGCGGAAGTGATCAAGCAAAAGCTCGGTTATGACGTGAAACTGCAAGCGGTCGCCACGGGGATCATGTGGCAGGGCGTCGCCACCGGCAAGCTCGATGCCATGCTGTCTGCCTGGCTGCCGGTGACCCATGGTGAATACTGGACCAAGAACAAGGACAAGGTGGTCGACTACGGCCCCAACTTCAAGGATGCAAAAATTGGCTTGATCGTACCGGAGTACGTCAAGGCCAAATCCATCGAAGACCTCAAGACCGACACCACCTTCAAAAACAAGATCGTCGGCATCGACGCCGGTTCAGGCGTGATGCTCAAGACCGACGACGCCATCAAGCAATACGGCCTGGACTACAAACTGCAAGCCAGCTCGGGCGCGGCGATGATCGCTGAACTGACACGTGCCGAAGACAAGCAGGAATCCATTGCGGTAACCGGTTGGGTGCCCCATTGGATGTTCGCCAAGTGGAAACTGCGTTTCCTGGACGACCCAAAAGGGATTTATGGTGCTGCTGAAACCGTCAACAGCATCGGCAGCAAGGGCCTGGAAAAGAAAGCGCCGGAAGTGGCAGCTTTCCTGAAAAAATTCCAGTGGGCCTCCAAGGACGAAATCGGTGAAGTCATGCTCGCTATCCAGGAAGGCGCCAAACCAGACGCCGCGGCCAAGGATTGGGTGGCCAAGCACCCTGAGCGCGTCGCTGAGTGGACCGCTAAATAAAAGCCACTGATGCACCCCTGTGGGAGGGGGCTTGCTCCCGATAGCGGTAGGTCAGTCACAGATTTTTTGACTGGCACACCGCTATCGGGAGCAAGCCCCCTCCCACATTGGTTTCGCACCGCCTCAAATCTTCCTGCGCTTTGGCCATCCCTCGCTACACTCGATCTACTACTAAGGTCGTCTGGAACCTCTTCCGCAGCCGCATACAGTGGATATGTTCCAAAATAATAAAAAAGCTGTGCTGCGAGGATAAAAACAATGAACGACAGCATTTACCTCTCGATTCAAAACAGCCCGCGTTTCAAGGAGCTGGTCAGGAAAAGGGAAAGATTCGCCTGGATTCTCTCGGCGATCATGCTAGGGCTTTACTCCGCTTTCATCCTGTTGATTGCCTACGGGCCGCAAATACTGGGGGCCAAGATCAGCCCCGGTTCCTCGATTACCTGGGGCATTCCCCTTGGCGTCGGGCTGATTGTGTCTGCCTTCATTCTCACTGGCATCTACGTACGCCGGGCCAACGGCGAATTTGACGACCTGAACAATGCGATTCTCAAGGAGGCTGCGCAATGATCCGGCGTCTATTGGCTATATTCGGCGCTTCGCTGTTTGCTCCGGCCGTCTGGGCGGCGGACGCATTGACCGGTGAAGTGCACAAGCAACCGCTGAACGTCTCGGCCATCGTGATGTTCGTCGCGTTTGTCGGCGCCACCCTGTGCATCACGTATTGGGCGTCCAAGCGCAACAAGTCGGCGGCTGACTACTATGCAGCAGGCGGCAAGATCACGGGTTTCCAGAATGGCTTGGCGATTGCCGGTGACTACATGTCGGCCGCGTCCTTCCTGGGGATTTCCGCGCTAGTGTTCACCTCCGGCTACGATGGCCTGATCTACTCGATCGGCTTTCTGGTGGGCTGGCCGATCATTCTGTTCCTGATCGCCGAGCGCCTGCGTAACCTGGGCAAGTACACCTTTGCCGACGTGGCGTCCTATCGCCTGGGGCAAACCCAGATCCGCAGCCTGTCGGCCTGTGGCTCGCTGGTGGTGGTGGCGTTCTACCTGATCGCGCAGATGGTTGGCGCGGGCAAGTTGATCCAGCTGCTGTTTGGCCTGGATTACCATGTGGCGGTGATTCTGGTCGGCATCCTGATGTGCCTGTACGTGTTGTTCGGCGGCATGTTGGCGACCACCTGGGTGCAGATCATCAAGGCAGTGCTGCTGCTCTCCGGTGCTTCGTTCATGGCGCTGATGGTGATGAAGCACGTCAACTTCGACTTCAACACGCTGTTTGCCGAGGCGATCAAGGTTCACCCTAAAGGTGAAGCGATCATGAGCCCGGGTGGGCTGGTGAAAGACCCGATCTCGGCATTCTCCCTTGGCCTGGCCCTGATGTTCGGTACCGCCGGCCTGCCGCACATCCTGATGCGCTTCTTCACGGTGAGCGATGCCAAGGAAGCACGTAAAAGCGTGCTGTATGCGACCGGCTTCATTGGTTACTTCTACATCCTGACGTTCATTATCGGCTTTGGCGCGATTCTGCTGGTCAGCACCAACCCGGCGTTCAAGGATGCAGCAGGCGCCTTGCTTGGCGGTAACAACATGGCGGCGGTGCACCTGGCCAACGCGGTGGGCGGCAGTATCTTCCTGGGCTTCATCTCGGCCGTGGCCTTCGCCACCATTCTTGCAGTGGTTGCCGGCTTGACGCTGGCCGGCGCTTCGGCGGTGTCCCATGACCTGTATGCCAGCGTGATCAAGAAAGGCAAGGCCAACGAGAAGGATGAAATTCGCGTATCGAAGATCACCACTATCGCCCTGGCGGTGCTGGCGATTGGCTTGGGCATCCTGTTTGAAAGCCAGAACATTGCGTTCATGGTCGGCCTGGCGTTCTCGATTGCCGCCAGCTGTAACTTCCCGGTGTTGCTGCTTTCCATGTACTGGAAAAATCTCACCACCCGTGGCGCCATGATCGGCGGCTGGCTGGGCTTGATCAGTGCCGTGGGCCTGATGATCCTCGGCCCGACCATCTGGGTGTCGATCCTGCACCATGAAAAAGCCATCTTCCCGTACGAGTATCCGGCGCTGTTCTCGATGATCATTGCGTTCATCGGCATCTGGTTCTTCTCCATCACCGACAAATCGGCGGCGGCAGAGAAAGAGCGTGCGCTGTACTTCCCGCAGTTTGTGCGTTCGCAGACTGGCCTGGGGGCGAGTGGGGCGGTTAATCACTAAGTCGTCAGATGCATAAGAGATACCTCGGTCGCAAGGCCGGGGTATTTTTTTGCCTGGGTCTTTTGTGTTGCCTGGGCTGGCCTCATCGCGGGCAAGCCCGGCTCCCACAGGTTGACTGTGTGAACACGATCGACTGTGGGAGCTGGCTTGCCTGCGATGGCGGTAGATCAGGCCACACAAACAAAAACGGCCTCCGCTAAGGGAGGCCGTTCTCATTACAAGCAAACCGCTAAGTGCTTACTTGCGATCTTCCAGCTTGGTAATGTCACGCGACTCGTAGCCGGTGTACAGCTGGCGCGGACGGCCAATCTTGTACGGGCTGGAGAGCATTTCCTTCCAGTGGGAAATCCAGCCCACGGTCCGCGCCAGGGCGAAGATCACGGTGAACATGCTGGTTGGAATGCCGATCGCCTTGAGGATGATCCCCGAGTAGAAGTCGACGTTCGGGTACAGCGAGCGCTCGATGAAGTACGGGTCGGTCAGGGCGATCTCTTCCAGGCGCATGGCCAGTTCGAGTTGCGGATCGTTCTTGATGCCCAGTTCCTTCAGCACTTCGTCGCAGGTCTGCTTCATGACGGTCGCGCGAGGGTCGCGGTTCTTGTAGACCCGGTGACCGAAGCCCATCAGCTTGAATGGATCGTTCTTGTCCTTGGCCTTGGCGATGAACGTGTCGATGTTGGATACATCGCCGATTTCATCGAGCATGGTCAATACGGCTTCGTTCGCACCGCCGTGGGCAGGGCCCCACAGTGCGGCGATACCGGCGGCGATACAGGCAAACGGGTTGGCACCCGAAGAGCCGGCCAGGCGGACGGTAGAAGTGGAGGCGTTTTGTTCATGGTCGGCGTGGAGGATGAAGATCCGGTCCATTGCCTTGGCCAGCACCGGGCTGATCGGTTTGATCTCGCACGGGGTGTTGAACATCATGTGCAGGAAGTTTTCCGCGTACGTCAGATCGTTGCGCGGGTACATCATGGGCTGGCCCATGGAGTACTTGTAAACCATTGCGGCCAGGGTCGGCATCTTGGCAACCAGGCGGATCGCGGAAATTTCGCGATGCTCGGCGTTATTGATGTCCAGGGAGTCATGATAGAAGGCCGACAGGGCACCGACCACGCCGCACATGACGGCCATCGGGTGGGCGTCGCGACGAAAGCCGTTGAAGAAGGTCTTCAACTGCTCGTGAACCATGGTGTGGTTCTTCACGGTGCTGACGAACTGGGCCTTTTGCTCGGCTGTTGGCAATTCGCCATTTAGCAGCAGGTAGCAGGTTTCCAGGTAGTCCGACTTTTCAGCCAGTTGTTCGATCGGGTAGCCGCGATGAAGCAGAATGCCATTGTCACCATCGATATAGGTGATCTTCGACTCGCAGGAAGCGGTCGACATGAAGCCTGGGTCGAAAGTAAAACGGCCCGTGGCCGTCAGGCCCCGTACGTCGATAACATCGGGACCAACGGTGCCGGTTAAAATGGGCAGCTCGACGGGGGCTGCGCCCTCGATGATCAACTGCGCTTTTTTGTCAGCCATGTGGCCTCCTATTTATGCTTCAAATCATCAGACAGACCCCCCACGCAGGGCCCGCACCACTATATTGATATAAATCCAGATGTCAATTTGCCTAAAGTCTTGCGCCAGAAGGCTTTAACCGTACTTTTTCGTCGAAATTGCCTGCCATTTACGCCTTTTATCCCGCCAGCGCAATCAGCTATTAGGGTGAGGTGTGCGCGTTGTCATTAGTAACCTAACTGTCTATACTCGGCCACCGACCGCCAAGGGCTTTTGGGCTTGCTTTCATTGGGGGTCGCACTCCCTGGGTGGTGCTTACCTGACCAGTCGCACTCCCCAACAACTTTGCCCTGATTGTTAGGGGCTCTTCAGTGTGAAAAAAAGCCGTGAATAGCCAACGACCTGTAAACCTAGACCTAAGGACCATCAAACTCCCCATCACCGGCGTTACGTCGTTCCTGCACCGTGTTTCCGGCATCATCCTGTTCCTGGGCTTGGGCATCATGCTTTATGCATTGAGCAAATCCCTGGGTTCCGAGGAAGGTTACGCCGAGGTGAAGGCATGCTTGACCAGCCCGCTGGCCAAGTTCGTAGCATGGGGCCTCCTGTCCTCTCTTCTGTATCACCTGGTAGCCGGTGTGCGCCACTTGATCATGGACATGGGCATCGGTGAGACGCTGGAAGGCGGCCGCCTGGGCTCGAAAATCATCATCGCCATTTCCGTGGTGCTGATCGTTCTGGCAGGAGTTTGGATATGGTAACCAGCGTAACGAATCTGTCGCGTTCGGGCCTCTATGACTGGATGGCACAGCGTGTGTCTGCGGTCGTTCTCGCGGCTTATTTCATTTTTCTGATCGGATACCTCGTCGCAAACCCGGGCATCGGCTATGAGCAGTGGCACGGCCTGTTTTCCCACAATGCGATGCGAATCTTCAGTCTGCTGGCCCTTGTAGCCCTGGGCGCACACGCCTGGGTTGGCATGTGGACCATTGCGACCGACTACCTGACGCCTATGGCGCTTGGCAAGTCCGCGACTGCAGTACGTTTCCTCTTCCAGGCAGTATGCGGCGTCGCGATGTTCGCTTACTTCGTCTGGGGTGTGCAGATTCTTTGGGGTATCTGATTCATGGCTAACATTCCAACTATTTCATTCGACGCCATCATTATTGGTGGCGGCGGTGCGGGCATGCGTGCTGCGCTGCAGCTGGCTCAGGGTGGTCACAAGACTGCCGTGATCACCAAGGTGTTCCCGACGCGCTCCCACACCGTATCGGCCCAGGGTGGCATCACCTGCGCCATCGCCTCCGCCGACCCGAACGATGACTGGCGCTGGCACATGTACGATACCGTCAAGGGTTCCGACTACATCGGTGACCAGGACGCTATCGAGTACATGTGTCAGGAAGGCCCGGCCGCAGTGTTCGAGCTGGACCACATGGGTCTGCCGTTCTCGCGTACCGAGCAAGGTCGTATCTACCAGCGTCCATTCGGCGGCCAGTCGAAGGATTACGGTAAAGGCGGGCAGGCTGCCCGTACTTGCGCTGCGTCCGACCGTACCGGTCACGCGCTGTTGCACACCCTTTATCAGGGCAACCTGAAAGCCGGTACCACGTTCCTGAACGAGTACTACGCTGTTGATCTGGTGAAGAACGGCAAGGGCGAGTTCGTCGGCGTGATCGCCATCTGCATCGAAACCGGTGAAACCACCTACATCCGCGCCAAGGCTACCGTGCTGGCGACTGGCGGTGCAGGCCGTATCTACGCCTCGACCACCAATGCCCTGATCAACACCGGTGACGGCGTCGGCATGGCACTGCGTGCTGGCGTACCGGTGCAAGACATCGAAATGTGGCAGTTCCACCCCACCGGCATCGCCGGCGCCGGTGTACTGGTAACCGAAGGTTGCCGTGGTGAAGGTGGTTACCTGATCAACAAGCACGGCGAGCGTTTCATGGAGCGTTATGCTCCGAACGCCAAAGACCTGGCTGGTCGTGACGTCGTGGCCCGTTCGATGGTTAAAGAGATCATCGCCGGTAACGGTTGTGGCCCGAATGGTGACCACGTACTGCTCAAACTCGATCACCTCGGTGAAGAAGTGCTGCACAGCCGCCTGCCAGGTATCTGCGAACTGTCCAAGACCTTTGCTCACGTTGATCCAGTGGTTGCTCCGGTTCCGGTTGTTCCGACCTGCCACTATATGATGGGCGGCGTACCGACCAACATTCACGGCCAGGCGATCACCCAGAATGCCGAAGGCGTGGACGAGATCATCCATGGTCTGTTCGCGGTAGGTGAAGTGGCTTGTGTATCGGTTCACGGTGCCAACCGCCTGGGCGGCAACTCGTTGCTCGACCTGGTAGTGTTCGGTCGCGCGGCCGGCCTGCATCTGGAAAAGGCGCTGACCGACGGCATCGAATACGATGACGCCACCGACGCCAACATCGAAGCGGCCCTGGCGCGCCTGAACGCTCTGAACGAGCGCACAGATGGCGAAGACGTGGCAACCCTGCGTCGCGAGCTGCAAAACTGCATGCAGAACTACTTCGGTGTGTTCCGTACCGGCGAATACATGCAGAAAGGTATCGCCCAGTTGGCTGACCTGCGCAAGCGTATCGCCAACGTCAAGATCAACGATAAGAGCCAGGCGTTCAACACCGCTCGTATCGAAGCCCTTGAGCTGCAAAACCTGCTGGAAGTGGCTGAAGCGACGGCGATCGCCGCCGAGGTTCGTAAAGAATCCCGTGGTGCTCACGCTCGTGAAGACTTTGAAGATCGCGATGACGAAAACTGGTTGTGCCACACCCTGTACTTCCCGGGTGACAAGCGCGTAACCAAGCGTGCCGTGAACTTCTCGCCGAAGACGGTGCCGACGTTTGAACCGAAGATTCGGACTTACTAAGGGTGGCTGCCATGTTGAAAGTCAGTGTTTATCGCTACAACCCTGATCAGGACGCTGCGCCGTTCATGCAGGAGTTCCAGGTCGATACCGGTGGTAAAGACCTGATGGTGCTGGATGTACTGGCACTGATCAAAGAGCAGGACGAAGGTTTCTCCTATCGTCGCTCTTGCCGTGAGGGTGTTTGCGGCTCCGACGGCATGAACATCAACGGCAAGAATGGCCTGGCGTGCATCACGCCGCTGTCTGCTGTTGTCAAAGGCAACAAGCTGATCGTTCGTCCTCTGCCAGGTTTGCCGGTTATCCGTGACCTGGTCGTCGATATGAGCATCTTCTACAAGCAATACGAGAAAGTTAAGCCGTTCTTGCAGAATGACACGCCGGCTCCGGCCATCGAGCGTCTGCAATCCCCGGAAGAGCGCGAGAAGCTCGACGGTCTGTACGAGTGCATCCTGTGTGCTTGCTGCTCGACGTCGTGCCCGTCTTTCTGGTGGAACCCGGACAAATTCCTGGGTCCAGCTGCACTGCTGCAAGCGTACCGCTTCCTGGCAGACAGCCGTGACACCAAGACGTCCGAGCGTCTGGCTTCGCTGGATGACCCGTTCAGCGTATTCCGCTGCCGCGGGATCATGAACTGCGTCAACGTATGCCCCAAAGGCCTGAACCCGACTAAGGCCATTGGTCACATCCGTAACATGCTGCTGCACAGCGGCGTGTAACTGACGTTGTAGTAAAGCAGGACCGTTGTGCCCGTAAATGCTGCGGCGCAGGCTTCAACCGGCGCCGTAGTTTTAACTTGAGCAGCGACTTACAAAGCCGCGGCTCTTATTTTGAAGAAATGAGACAAGCAGGGGCATTCGGGTTGGTACCCGAACTATCAGCGTGATCCTAAGTGGCTTGTTTTGGTCGCTGCACTTGGCCTTTTGCAAGCAAACTCGGTGTTTTCGCCGGTGGTGTCCCCAAATCGAGGGTGACCAAGCATGCAAGAAAGCGTGATGCAGCGCATGTGGAACAGCGGCTATCTTTCAGGTGGTAACGCTGCCTATGTGGAAGAGCTTTATGAGCTCTACCTGCACGACCCTAACGCTGTGCCAGAAGAATGGCGCACCAAATTTCAGACGTTGTCTTCAGACGGCAACGCTGCCACCGATGTATCGCACGCAACAATTCGCGATCAGTTCGTGCTGCTGGCAAAGAACCAGCGCCGCGCCCAACCGGTTTCCGCCGGCAGCGTGAGCAGTGAGCACGAGAAGAAGCAAGTTGAAGTACTGCGACTGATCCAGGCCTACCGTATGCGTGGCCACCAGGCAGCCCAGCTTGACCCGCTGGGGCTGTGGCAGCGTCCTGCACCTGCAGACCTGTCGATCAATCATTACGGCTTGACCAATGCCGATCTTGATACGACCTTCCGTGCCGGCGACCTGTTCATCGGCAAAGAGGAAGCGAGCCTACGCGAAATTCACGAAGCGTTGCAGCAGACATATTGCCGCACCATCGGCGCTGAATTCACGCACATCACCGATTCCGAGCAGCGCCAGTGGTTCCAGCACCGCCTGGAAGGCGTGCGTGGCCGTCCGGTCTTGTCCGCCGATGTCCGCAGCCACTTGCTGGAGCGCGTGACCGCGGCCGAGGGCCTCGAGAAATACCTGGGTACCAAATACCCGGGCACCAAGCGTTTCGGCCTGGAAGGCGGCGAAAGCCTGATTCCGATGCTCGACGAGCTGATCCAGCGTTCCGGTTCCTACGGCACCAAGGAAATCGTGATCGGCATGGCTCACCGTGGTCGCCTGAACGTGTTGGTCAACACCTTCGGCAAGAACCCGCGCGAGCTGTTCGACGAGTTCGAAGGCAAGAAGAAGGTCGAGCTGGGTTCCGGTGACGTTAAATACCACCAGGGCTTCTCGTCCAACGTGATGACCACCGGCGGTGAAGTTCACCTGGCCATGGCGTTCAACCCATCCCACCTGGAAATCGTTTCGCCAGTGGTCGAGGGTTCGGTACGTGCGCGCCAGGATCGTCGTAACGATGCCACCGGTGAGAAGGTTCTGCCGATTTCCATCCACGGTGACGCGGCATTCGCCGGTCAAGGCGTGGTCCTGGAAACGTTCCAGATGTCGCAGACTCGCGGCTTCAAGACCGGCGGTACCGTTCACATCGTCATCAACAACCAGGTCGGCTTCACCATCAGCAACCCGTTGGACGCGCGTTCCACCGAGTACGCCACCGATGTTGCCAAGATGATCCAGGCGCCGATCCTCCATGTGAATGGCGATGATCCGGAAGCCGTGCTGTTCGTGACCCAACTGGCAGTCGACTACCGCATGCAGTTCAAGCGTGACGTGGTGATCGACCTGGTTTGCTACCGCCGTCGCGGTCACAACGAAGCGGACGAGCCAAGCGGCACCCAGCCGTTGATGTACCAGCAGATCACCAAGCAGCGCACCACCCGTGAGCTGTACGCCGAAAGCCTGACCAAGGCCGGCGTGGTTGACGATGCGCGTGTTCAGGCGAAAGTCGATGAATACCGCAACGCGCTGGACAATGGCCTGCATGTAGTGAAAAGCCTGGTCAAGGAGCCGAACAAAGAGTTGTTCGTTGACTGGCGTCCGTACCTGGGCCACACCTGGACTGCACGTCACGATACATCCTTCGATTTGAAGACGTTGCAGGAACTGTCCGCCAAGCTGCTGGAAATTCCCGAAGGCTTCGTCGTACAGCGCCAGGTGGCGAAGATCTACGAAGATCGTCAGAAGATGCAAGCCGGCGGCCTGCCGATCAACTGGGGTTACGCCGAAACCATGGCGTACGCGACCCTGGCGTTCGAAGGTCACCCAATCCGCATGACCGGCCAGGACATCGGCCGCGGTACGTTCTCGCACCGTCATGCTGTATTGCACAACCAGAAAGACGCGGGCACCTACATCCCGTTGCAGAACCTGTACGAAGGCCAGCCACGTTTCGACCTGTACGATTCGTTCCTGTCCGAAGAAGCCGTACTGGCGTTCGAATACGGCTACTCCACCACCACGCCTAATGCGCTGGTGATCTGGGAAGCCCAGTTCGGCGACTTCGCCAACGGTGCCCAGGTGGTTATCGACCAGTTCATCACCAGCGGCGAGCACAAGTGGGGCCGCCTGTGCGGTCTGACCATGCTGCTGCCACACGGTTATGAAGGCCAGGGTCCGGAGCACTCTTCGGCCCGTCTGGAGCGTTACCTGCAATTGTGCGCCGAGCACAACATCCAGGTGTGCGTGCCGACCACCCCGGCGCAGATCTACCACTTGCTGCGTCGCCAGGTGATCCGACCGCTGCGCAAGCCGCTGGTCGTGCTGACCCCGAAATCGCTGTTGCGTCACAAACTGGCCGTTTCGACCCTGGAAGATCTGGCCCAAGGTTCGTTCCAGACCGTGATTCCAGAGATCGATACACTGGACGCCGCCAAGGTCACTCGCCTGATCCTGTGCAGCGGCAAGGTCTACTACGATCTGTTGGAAAAACGCCGTGCCGAAGGCCGCGAAGACATCGCCATCGTGCGTATCGAGCAGCTTTACCCGTTCCCGGAAGATGACCTCATGGAGATCATCGCGCCTTACACCAACCTCACGAACGTGGTGTGGTGTCAGGAAGAACCGATGAACCAGGGCGCCTGGTACAGCAGCCAGCATCATCTGCGTCGCAGCATCGGCAACCACAACAAGGCCCTGGTCCTTGAGTACGCCGGTCGTGATGCTTCTGCTGCACCTGCGTGTGGCTATGCGTCGATGCACGCCGAGCAGCAGGAAAAACTGCTGCAAGATGCTTTCACTGTTTAACGCCTTCGCGCTGACTGAAACCGAATTTTAAGGACCTACAGATAATGGCTATCGAAATCAAAGCCCCGTCATTCCCGGAATCGGTTGCCGATGGCACCGTTGCCACCTGGCACAAGAAACCAGGCGAGGCCGTCAAGCGTGACGACCTGATCGTCGACATCGAGACTGACAAAGTCGTACTGGAAGTGTTGGCCGAAGCTGACGGCGTGCTGGGCGCGATCGTGGCTGAAGAGGGCGCTACCGTTCTGTCGAACCAGGTACTGGGTTCGATCGAAGAGGGCAGCGCTGCTGCAGCTCCTGCTCCTGCCGCCGCTGCTGCTGCACCGGCTGCTTCGGCGCCTGCCGCTGCACCGGCAGCCGGTGGCGAAGATCCAATCGCTGCACCAGCTGCGCGTCAACTGGCTGAAGAGAACGGCATCAACCTGGCTTCCATCAAGGGCACCGGCAAAGACGGCCGCGTGACCAAGGAAGACGTGGTTGCTGCGGTTGAAGCCAAGAAGAACGCTCCGGCTGCCGCGCCTGCCAAGGCTGCTGCTCCAGCGGCTGCCGCCCCGGTGTTCGCTGCCGGCGACCGTACCGAGAAGCGCGTACCGATGACTCGCGTGCGTGCCACCGTGGCCAAGCGCCTGGTTGAAGCGCAGTCGAACATGGCGATGCTGACCACGTTCAACGAAGTCGACATGACCGAAGTCATGGCCCTGCGCTCCAAGTACAAGGACCTGTTCGAGAAGTCCCACAACGGCGTGCGCCTGGGCTTCATGTCGTTCTTCGTGAAAGCGGCCACCGAAGCACTCAAGCGCTTCCCGGCAGTCAACGCTTCCATCGACGGCGGCGACATCGTTTACCACGGCTATGCAGATATCGGCGTTGCCGTGTCCAGCGACCGTGGCCTGGTGGTTCCAGTGCTGCGTAACGCCGAGCTGATGAGCCTGGCCGAAATCGAAGGCGGCATCGCCGGCTTCGGCAAGAAAGCCCGTGACGGCAAGCTGACCATCGACGAGATGACCGGCGGTACCTTCACCATCACTAACGGTGGTACCTTCGGTTCGATGATGTCGACGCCGATCGTCAACCCACCGCAAGCCGCGATCCTGGGCATGCACAACATCATCCAGCGTCCGATGGCCATCAACGGCCAGGTCGTGATCCGCCCAATGATGTACCTGGCATTGTCTTACGATCACCGCCTGATCGATGGTAAAGAAGCCGTGACGTTCCTGGTGACCATCAAGAACCTGCTGGAAGACCCGGCTCGCCTGCTCCTGGACATCTGATAGAAGCAGCTGCAAGTTGCGAGCTACAAGCTGTAGGAAAAAGCAGCTTGGCTTGCAGCTTGTGGCTAGAAGCTTGTCGCAAATAGAGGATCTATTTTCATGACACAGAAATTTGACGTTGTAGTGATTGGTGCAGGCCCTGGCGGCTATGTTGCCGCCATCAAGGCTGCGCAACTGGGCCTCTCGACTGCTTGCATCGAAAAGTACACCGACAAGGAAGGCAAGCTGGCGCTGGGCGGTACCTGCCTGAACGTTGGTTGCATTCCTTCCAAGGCGCTGCTGGACAGCTCCTGGAAATTCCACGAAGCCCAAGACGGCTTCGCGATCCACGGCATCAACCATGCTGGCGTGACCATGGACGTGCCAGCAATGGTCGGCCGTAAAGCCAACATCGTCAAAGGCCTGACTTCCGGCGTTGCCACCTTGTTCAAGGCCAACGGTGTGACTTCCATTCAGGGTCACGGCAAGCTGCTGGCCGGCAAGAAAGTCGAAGTCACCAAGCCAGACGGTTCGGTTGAAGTCATCGAAGCCGAAAACGTGATCCTGGCTCCTGGCTCGCGTCCAATCGACATTCCGCCTGCTCCAGTTGACAACAACGTGATCGTTGATTCGACTGGCGCCCTGGAATTCCAGGCTGTGCCTAAGCGCCTGGGCGTGATCGGCGCTGGCGTAATCGGTCTGGAACTGGGTTCGGTATGGTCCCGTCTGGGCGCTGAAGTCACCGTGCTGGAAGCCCTGGACACGTTCCTGCTGGCGGCCGACACTGCAGTCTCCAAAGAGGCGCTGAAAACCCTGACCAAACAAGGTCTGGACATCAAGCTCGGCGCCCGTGTCACCGGCTCCAAGGTCAACGGCGAAGAAGTCGTGGTGACCTACACCGATAAAGACGGCGAGCAGACCATCACCTTCGACAAGCTGATCGTTGCCGTTGGTCGCCGTCCAGTGACCAACGACCTGCTGGCTTCCGACAGCGGCGTGAACATCGACGAGCGTGGCTTCATCCACGTTGACGATCACTGCGCAACCACCGTACCGGGCGTATATGCGATCGGCGACGTGGTTCGTGGCATGATGCTGGCCCACAAGGCTTCCGAGGAAGGCATCATGGTCGTCGAGCGCATCAAGGGTCACAAGACCCAGATGAACTACGACCTGATCCCGTCGGTTATCTACACCCACCCGGAAATCGCATGGGTCGGCAAGAACGAACAGCAGTTGAAAGCTGAAGGCGTTGAAGTTAACGTCGGCACCTTCCCGTTTGCCGCTTCCGGCCGTGCCATGGCAGCCAACGACACCGGTGGTTTTGTCAAAGTCATCGCTGATGCCAAGACTGACCGCGTATTGGGCGTCCACGTGATTGGCCCAAGCGCTGCAGAACTGGTTCAGCAAGGCGCGATCGGTATGGAATTCGGCACCAGTGCCGAGGACCTGGGTATGATGGTCTTCTCCCATCCGACCCTGTCCGAAGCGTTGCACGAAGCAGCGTTGGCAGTGAATGGCGGTGCCATCCACATCGCCAACAAGAAGAAGCGCTAAGCGAGATAATAAGAAACCACGGCGGAGTTGCCCGTCGTGAGCCTTGCGCGCAAGACTCACCGCGGAATATCCGCTGGACGCAGCCTTGCGCAGCTTTACGGGCCATAAGCCCCGCAAGTTGCGCAAGCAGCAGTCACAGGTGGTGCGGCACTCATAATGAGCGCAGCGCCGAATGCGCAGTACCTAACGAAGACGGTAAAAAGCATGAATCTTCACGAGTATCAGGGTAAGCAGCTGTTCGCTGAATACGGCCTGCCAGTTTCCAAGGGCTACGCAGTAGACACCCCGGAAGCAGCAGCAGAAGCTTGCGACAAAATCGGTGGCAGCGAGTGGGTTGTCAAAGCCCAGGTCCACGCCGGTGGTCGCGGTAAAGCGGGCGGCGTTAAGCTGGTTCGCAGCAAAGAAGACGCCAAGGCCTTCGCACAGCAGTGGCTGGGCAAGCGTCTGGTGACTTACCAGACTGATGCCAATGGCCAGCCAGTCACCAAGATCCTGGTTGAATCGTGCACTGATATCGCTAAAGAGCTGTACCTGGGCGCTGTCGTTGACCGTTCGAGCCGTCGCATCGTGTTCATGGCTTCCACCGAAGGTGGCGTGGACATCGAGAAAATCGCTCACGAAACCCCAGAAAAAATTCTGAAGGCCACTATCGATCCACTGGTTGGCGCACAGCCGTTCCAGGGTCGTGAACTGGCGTTCCAGCTGGGTCTGGAAGGCAAGCAAGTTGCCCAGTTCGCCAAGATCTTCGTAGGTCTGGCCAAACTGTTCCAGGATCACGATCTGGCCCTGCTGGAAGTGAACCCGCTGGTGATCAAGGCTGACGGCGATCTGCATTGCCTTGATGCCAAGATCAACATCGACGCCAACGCCATGTACCGTCAGCCTAAGCTGAAGACTTTCCACGATCCGTCGCAAGACGATCCGCGCGAAGCGCACGCTGCCAAGTTCGAACTGAACTACGTGGCCCTGGAAGGCAACATCGGCTGCATGGTCAACGGTGCCGGCCTGGCCATGGGTACCATGGACATCGTCAACCTGCATGGCGGCAAGCCAGCCAACTTCCTCGACGTAGGTGGTGGCGCTACCAAGGAACGCGTTACCGAAGCGTTCAAGATCATCCTGTCCGACTCCAACGTCGCAGCAGTACTGGTCAACATCTTCGGCGGCATCGTTCGTTGCGACATGATTGCCGAAGGCATCATCGGTGCAGTGAAAGAAGTCGGCGTTAAAATCCCGGTTGTTGTTCGCCTTGAAGGTAACAACGCTGAACTGGGCGCTAAAGTACTGGCAGAAAGCGGTTTGAACATCATCGCGGCTACCAGCCTGACCGACGCTGCTCAACAAGTTGTCAAAGCTGCGGAGGGCAAGTAATGAGCGTCCTGATCAATAAAGACACCAAAGTTATCTGCCAGGGTATTACCGGTTCGCAAGGTAGTTTCCACACCCAGCAAGCCATTGAATACGGCACTCAGATGGTTGGTGGCGTAACTCCGGGCAAAGGCGGCACCGAGCACCTGGGCCTGCCAGTGTTCAACACCGTGAAAGAAGCGGTAGAAGCCACTGGCGCCACTGCCAGCGTGATCTACGTTCCAGCTCCTTTCTGCAAGGACTCGATCCTGGAAGCGGCATTCGGCGGCATCAAGCTGATCGTGTGCATCACCGAAGGCATTCCTACCCTGGACATGCTGGACGCTAAAGTTAAGTGCGACGAACTGGGTGTAGTCCTGATCGGCCCTAACTGCCCAGGCGTGATCACTCCAGGCGAATGCAAGATCGGCATCATGCCAGGTCACATTCACTTGCCAGGCAAGGTCGGTATCGTTTCCCGTTCCGGCACCCTGACCTACGAAGCTGTGAAGCAGACCACTGACGCCGGTTTCGGTCAGTCGACTTGCGTCGGCATCGGCGGTGACCCGATCCCAGGCTCCAACTTCATCGACATCCTGAAGCTGTTCCAGGAAGACCCGAAGACCGAAGCGATCGTGATGATCGGTGAGATCGGCGGTTCGGCTGAAGAAGAAGCGGCTGCCTACATCAAGGCACACGTGACCAAGCCGGTTGTTTCCTACATCGCTGGTGTGACTGCCCCTGCGGGTAAGCGCATGGGCCATGCTGGCGCAATCATCTCTGGCGGCAAAGGCACTGCAGACGAGAAGTTCGCTGCACTGCAAGACGCAGGTGTGAAAACCGTGCGTTCGCTGGCAGACATCGGCAAGGCCCTGGCCGAGCTGACCGGTTGGGCTGTCAAGTAAGCCTCGCGCTTAGCTGACGCTTCACCACACAAAGGCCACCTTCGGGTGGCCTTTGTGCATTCTGAAATAGAGTGAGGATGTACTTGGTCCCGTGTGGGAGCTGGCTTGCCTGCGATGCAGGCACCTCGGTGCATCAGACACATCGAGTCGATGCCATCGCAGGCAAGCCAGCTCCCACAGGGGCCAGCATTGCCCAATTAAGTATGAAAACGCGACATTCAAATGTCGCTTATCGGACAGTTCGCCCCGCAACAGTGCGTTTGTCAGCCTGATTCTGTACTCTAGCCGCCTCTTTATGCGTCCGCATCCCAAAAGGAAGCTGCGCGCTAGACCGGTCGGTCCCCATAAGGGCCGGCAGCATTTCCCTCATCCATAGGGAAGCCCTCTCTAAATTCCGATTCAGTAGTGTGGTATTTCCTCAAATGAAAGTGTTGAAAAGCCAGGATATCCTGGCGCTGGGCTTTATGACCTTTGCTCTGTTCGTGGGCGCTGGCAACATCATCTTCCCGCCTATCGTGGGTTTGCAGTCCGGGCCCCATGTCTGGATGGCGGCGCTTGGCTTTTTGATCACCGCGGTCGGTTTGCCGGTGGTCACCGTGATTGCCCTGGCCAAGGTCGGTGGTGGCATGGATGCGCTGAGCAGCCCGATCGGCAAGATCGCCGGTGGCCTGCTGGCGGCGGCGGCGTACCTGGCGGTGGGGCCGCTGTTCGCTACCCCGCGTACTGCGACCGTGTCATTCGAAGTGGGCCTGGCGCCACTGACCGGTGAAAGCCCGTTGGCGCTGTTCCTCTACAGCTCGGTGTATTTCCTGGTGGTGTTCTTTGTGTCCCTGTACCCAGGTCGACTGCTGGATACCGTGGGCCGCTTCCTCGCGCCGCTGAAGATCATCGCCCTGGCCATCCTCGGCATTGCCGCGTTTGCCTTGCCGGCCGGTGAAGTGGGCGTCGCTACGCCGGAATACGTGGCCGCACCGTTCTCCCAGGGCTTTATCAATGGTTATCTGACCATGGATACGCTGGGTGCGCTGGTGTTCGGCATCGTGATCGTCAACGCGATCCGTTCACGGGGTGTCGAGTCGCCCCAATTGATCACCCGTTACGCCATTATCGCCGGCCTGATTGCCGGCGTGGGCCTGGCGCTGGTGTACATCAGCCTGTTCCGCCTGGGTTCGGGCAGCCATGCCGTGGCTGCCGGTGCCAGCAACGGCGCAGCCGTACTGCACGCTTATGTGCAACACACCTTCGGCTCCCTGGGCAGCGGCTTCCTCGCCGTGCTGATCTCCCTGGCGTGCCTGGTCACTGCCGTCGGCCTGACCTGCGCCTGCGCCGAGTACTTCAGCAAAATCCTGCCGCTGTCCTACAAGACACTGGTGGTGATTCTGGCGTTGTTCTCGCTGTTCGTGTCCAACCTGGGCCTGACCAAACTGATCGCGTTCTCGATTCCGGTGCTTACAGCGATCTACCCGCCGTGCATCGTGCTGGTAGCCCTGAGTTTCTGCAAAGGCTTCTGGCAGGAACAGGGCCGTATCGTCGGCCCGGTGATGTTGGTGTCATTCATCTTTGGTTGTATCGACGCACTCAAGGGCGCGGGCCTGGCGGGTTGGATGCCTACACAATTGGCAAACTTGCCGCTGAGCGAGCAAGGCTTGGCGTGGTTGGTGCCATCAGTGATGACGCTGGTGGTGGCCGTGGTGATCGATCGTATGCTGGGCAAGCGTAGCGAAGCCGTCGCATAACCCGCGGTTTGTGCTGCACTGAAATGCCCCGTATCAAACGATACGGGGCATTTTTTTTGAGTCGATGGCAGTGTCTTTTTTTTGGGGATGGCGTCAAAAATCTCAAGTTGAAAACACCGGTCGGTGTGGGAGCTGGCTTGCCTGCGATGGCGGTACATCGGTTGGCGCGGTGGTGACTGCAAAGACGCTATCGCAGGCAAGCCAGCTCCCACATTTGGACCGTGTCGGCCCTATCATCCTGTGTACAAGGACCCGCATGTCGTTCGTCGAAACCAATCAAGTCCATCTGCTTGCCGCCCTCTGGTTCATCCTGTGCTGGGGTGGCTATACCCGTTATGCCACCTGGAAAGCCCGGGATACGGCCTGCCTGGCCAGCGTATTGCACCTGTACCGCGAAGACTGGATGCGTCGCATGTTGTTGCGCGATAACCGCATCGCCGATGCCAGCGTGATCGGCAACCTGGAACGTAATGCCTCGTTCTTTGCCTCCAGCACCTTGATCATCCTTGCGGGTATTCTGACCGTGCTCGGTGCTTCCGAGCGGGCGGTGTCGTTGCTGGCAGACATTCCTATGGTGCAGCAGGCCTCCCAAGGCATGTCGGAGATCAAGTTGCTGTGCCTGGCCCTGGTATTTGTCTATGCGTTTTTTACTTTCAGCTGGTGCATGCGTCAGTACAACTTCGCTGCGGTGCTGGTGGGCTCGGCGCCGATGATTGGTGAGCGGCACGTGTCGGAGCAGGAGCGCAATGCATTTGCCTTGCGGGCGGCGCGGGTGATTTCGATGGCGGCCAACCAGTTCAACTTTGGGCTGCGCGCTTATTACTTCGGCATGACCATGCTGGCCTGGTTTGTCAGCCCTTGGTTGTTCATGTTGATGAGCAGCGGGGTGGTATTGGTGCTTTATCGCCGCGAGTTTCACTCCGACGTCTTGCAGGTGATGGTGTATACCCCGACTAATATGCAAGCTTCGGATGCTGCAAAAGAGAGTGTTTCTTAAAGGCCGGATAAAACAGCAGGCAAAGAAAAGCCCGCTTTATAAGCGGGCTTTCTTTTGCAGCACTACAGGTTCACACCCGGCAATTACTGCTTGGCAGGTTCTGCAGGTGCGGCAGGTGCAGCTTCTTTTGCAGCTTCGGCGTTCGATTCAGCCTGAGCTTTGGCAGCTTCGGCGTTTTCTTTCGCAGCGTCGTTCACTTTATCCTGTGCTTTAGCCATGTCTTGCTGTGCTTGCTCAGAATGTGCAGCGGCATCTTGGGCTTTGTCTTCGGATTTCTTGTCGCAGGCAGCCAGACCGAGTGCAGCGGCCAGCATCATGGAAATAGCTAATGTCTTGCGCATGGGGTGTTTCTCCTTATTGAAGATATCTACTGGCCTTTCGAACCCAAGGGGCCAGCATTAGTTCCTTTTGTCCCACAGATATATAACGCTTTTCGCACAAAAACTTTTTCCGGCGATTTAGTCCGCTGCTTTCACACTAATAAGAGTCTAAAAACAATGACCGAAAACCCCTTGTTAGAGCGTGCTGCGCGCTTTGTCTCGGCGCTGCGCCATTGTCAGGTGCTGGGTGTGGCTGTCCACGCTGCAAGCGAGGAGGGCATGACCCTGGTGTTGCCGTATGGGCCACATCTTGTTGGTGATCCCGCAACCTGCGTGATTCATGGTGGCGCCCTGACCTCGTTGATGGACACAGCCTGCGGCATGGCCACCTTGTGCGTGTTACCCGAATTCGAGGTGTGCCCGACCCTGGACCTGCGTATCGACTACATGCGTGCGGCCGAGCCGCACAAGCCGGTGTATGGCTTCGCGCAATGTTACCGGGTGACCACCGATGTGATATTCACGCGCGGGTTCGCCTATCAGGATGACCCGCAACAACCCATCGCCCATGTGGTGGGCACGTTCATGCGTATGGGCAAGCGCCTAAAAGGTACGCAAGGGCTGGGCAGCACGATCAAGGGAGAGCAGGCATGACGCATCGATTCAAGACCCGTCTGGAGCAGGCTCTCGAGCGTGGCAACTACGACGCACTGCTGGGCTTGGTGCCCTACGCCAAGCTGATCGGCATCGAATGCACCCGTCTGGGAGATGAGCTGCTGTTTCGCCTGCCGGCCAACAAGGACAATATTGGTAACCCCATATTGCCGGCGTTGCACGGCGGGGTGATCGCCGGCTTCATGGAGCTGTCGGCGGCCCTGCATCTAAGGGTATTTACCGGGGCTCCGGGCCTGCCAAAAATCATCGATTTTTCCCTGGATTACCTGCGCGCCGGCCAGTTTCGCGACACTTACGCCAAATGCCAGGTGTGCCGCCAGGGCCGGCGCGTCGCCAATGTGGCGATCACCGCCTGGCAAACCACCGAGGCCGAGCCGATTGCCACCGCCCGCGCACATTTCAAGATTGAGGAATTGGCCCGCCCTTGAAATCCCGGTCTTAGCCCCCAACTTTGATGACAACCCGCCGCCAACCCTTTCGGGCGCGGCCACTGCCATCCAATTGGAGTTTGATGACCATGAGTGTGGAAACTCAAAAGGAAACCCTGGGCTTCCAGACCGAGGTGAAGCAACTGCTGCACCTCATGATCCATTCGCTGTATTCCAACAAGGAAATCTTCCTTCGCGAATTGATCTCGAACGCCTCTGACGCTGTCGACAAATTACGTTTCGAAGCCCTGTCCAAGCCTGAGTTGCTGGAAGGTGGCGCGGAACTGAAAATCCGTGTGAGCTACGACAAGGACGCCAAGACCGTCACGATCGAAGACAACGGTATCGGCATGAGCCGTGAAGACGCGATTACCCACTTGGGTACCATCGCCAAATCCGGCACCGCAGATTTCATGAAGAACCTGTCGGGCGACCAGAAAAAAGACTCTCATCTGATCGGCCAATTCGGCGTGGGCTTCTATTCGGCCTTCATCGTTGCCGACAAGGTTGAAGTATTCAGCCGCCGTGCCGGCCTCGACGCCAGCGAAGGCGTGCACTGGGCGTCCAAAGGCGAGGGCGAGTTTGAAATTGCCACTGTCGACAAGGCAGATCGCGGTACCCGCATCGTGCTGCACCTGAAATCCGGTGAAGACGAATTCGCTGATGGCTGGCGCCTGCGCAACATCATCAAGAAATACTCCGACCACATCGCTTTGCCGATCGAGCTGCCGAAAGAACAGGCGGCTGCCGAAGGCGAAGAGAAGCCTGCCGAGGAATGGGAAACCGTCAACCGCGCGAGCGCCCTGTGGACCCGTCCGCGTACCGAGATCAAGGACGAGGAATACCAGGAGTTCTACAAGCACATCGGCCACGACTACGAAAACCCGCTGAGCTGGAGCCACAACAAGGTTGAAGGCAAGCTGGAATACAGCTCGCTGCTCTACGTACCGGCCCGTGCTCCGTTCGATCTGTACCAGCGCGAAGCGCCGAAGGGCTTGAAGCTCTACGTGCAGCGCGTGTTCGTGATGGACCAGGCGGAATCCTTCCTGCCGCTGTACCTGCGCTTTATCAAGGGCGTGGTCGACTCCAACGACCTGTCGCTGAACGTGTCGCGGGAAATCCTGCAAAAAGACCCGATCATCGACTCCATGAAGTCGGCGCTGACCAAGCGTGTGCTCGACATGTTGGAAAAACTGGCGAAGAACGAGCCTGAGCAATACAAGAGCTTCTGGAAAAACTTCGGTCAGGTGATGAAGGAAGGCCCGGCGGAAGACTTTGCCAACAAGGAAAAAATCGCCGGCCTGCTGCGTTTTGCTTCGACTCAGGGCGAAGACGGCGAGCAGGTTGTGTCCCTGGCTGACTACCTGGCACGCGCCAAGGAAGGTCAGGACAAGATCTACTACCTGACTGGCGAAACCTACGCGCAGGTTAAAAACAGCCCGCACCTGGAAGTCTTCCGCAAGAAAGGCATCGAAGTGCTGCTGCTGACCGACCGTATCGATGAGTGGCTGATGAGCTACCTCACCGAGTTCGACGGCAAGTCGTTCGTTGACGTTGCCCGTGGCGACCTGGACCTGGGCAACCTGGATTCCGAGGAAGACAAGAAAGCCGCCGAAGAAGTCGCCAAGTCCAAAGAGGGCCTGGTTGAACGGATCAAGGCGTCCCTGGGCGAAGCAGTCAGTGAAGTGCGGGTTTCCCACCGCCTGACCGACTCCCCGGCGATCCTGGCCATTGGCGAGCAGGACCTGGGCATGCAGATGCGTCAGATCCTTGAAGCCAGCGGCCAGAAGGTCCCGGACTCCAAGCCGATCTTCGAATTCAACCCGGCTCACCCGCTGATCGAGAAACTCGATGGCGAGCAGAGCGAAGAGCGGTTTGGCGACCTGTCGCACATCCTCTTCGACCAGGCGGCTCTGGCCGCTGGCGACAGCCTCAAAGACCCGGCCGCCTATGTGCGCCGACTGAACAAGCTGTTGGTTGAATTGTCGGTTTAACACCGTTGTAGAAAAAACCCGCTTCGGCGGGTTTTTTCGTTAATCCTCCTCAACTGGAGAAAATGATGAGCCAAGTCACAGTACGTTCCGTGGTCTATCAGATTGATGGCCAGTCTTATGAAAGCCGCCTGGCGTTCGATGCCAGCCACAAGGGCCCGCTGCCGGGGCTGCTGATGGCACCGAACTGGATGGGCGTGAGTGCGGGTGCCGAAGAAATCGCCAAGAGTGTTGCCGGCAAAGGCTACGTGGTGCTGATTGCCGACTTGTATGGGCAAACTGTACGCCCGACCAATGGCGATGAAGCCGGCGCAGCGATGATGCCGTTGAAAAATGATCGTCCATTGTTGAACAAGCGTATGCAGGCGGCCTTCGAGCAACTGCAAGGCCAGACCGAGGCAGCCGTTGATACGTCGAAGCTGGCAGCCTTCGGTTTCTGCTTCGGCGGTTGCTGCGCTCTGGAATTGGCACGTACCGGTGCGCCGGTGAAGGCGGCTGTCTCTTTCCACGGTACCCTCGACACGCCGAACCCGGCGGATGCGAAAAACATCAAGGGTTCAGTGTTGGTATTGCATGGTGCGTCCGATCCATTGGTGCCCAAAGAGCAACTGCCAGCGTTCGAAGAGGAAATGAACGCAGCGGGTGTGGATTGGCAGTTGCTGAGCTACGGCGGCGCAGTGCATTCCTTCACCGATCCCCATGCCAATGTGCCAGGCAAGATGATGTACGACGCGAAGACCGCTGCGCGGGCTTTCCAGTCGATGCATAACTTGTTGGATGAAGTGTTCAAGGGCTGACTCTGCGGCGCCTGACCTGACGCCATCGCGGGCAAGCCCAGCTCCCACATTTAAAGGTGCACACCCACCCAGTGTGCGAGCTGGCTTGCCTGCGATAGCTATTTCACAGGCAACTCAATTCGTTCTGACTCCCCCGGCACCCTCGGCCAGTCCCCAGCAGCCCAGCGCTGTCTGGCGTGCTCGATCACTGCCGGATCGCTCGCCACGAAATTCCAGTTGATCCGCCGCGGCCCGTCCAGCGGCGCCCCGCCAAACACCACCACATGGCAGTCGGTTTCGGCAAACAATGTCATCTCTTGCCCTGGCGGCAATACCACCAGGCTATGCACTGCCAGCGGCTCACCGTCGAGCTGCGCCTCACCTTCCAGCACATACACCGCGCGCTCCTCATGCTCATCGGGGATCAGCAAGGTGGTGGCTGTTTGCATCTGCACCTCGGCATACAACGTCGGCGAGAGCACCGGCACTGGTGACTTGAGACAGAAACCATCACCGGCAATCAGGCGCACCTGCACGCCCAGGTTATCGCTCACCGGCAAGCTCGCCGCCGGGTGATGGCTGTAATGGCCGGGGCCGGTCTCGTGGTCCTTGGGGGAGGCCAGCCACACCTGCAGGCCGTGCAGGTTGAAACCACTGGCCTTGAGCGCTTCGGGGGTACGCTCGACATGGGCAATCGCGCTGCCAGCGGTCATCCAGCTGACATCGCCGGCCTGCACCACCTGATCCGAGCCGAGGCTGTCCTTGTGCTGCAAGGCGCCTTCAAACAGGTAGGTGAGGGTAGACAGGCCGATATGCGGATGTTGGCGGATATTCATGCCGGTACCCGGTGCATAGGCGGTCCGCAGCATATGGTCGAAAAACACAAAGGGCCCGACGCTACGGCATTCACGGGAAGGCAGCGGGCGCAGGATCGGCTGCCCTTCGACATCTTCGGCGCGGGGGCGGATCACGGTAAGGGTGGTCATGGTGCATCCCTGTCTGAGCGGGTTGGATGCGTCTGAGCATAACCCGCCCGATGGGACGTTGGCGCTATGCGCTGAAGGCACCTTCCGATAATTTCGTCTCGATGCTGATTTCGGCGGTGGTCATCAGCTTGTGTACCGGGCACTTGTCCGCAACGCGATGCAACTCCTCGCGCTGCTCATCGCTCAGCACACCCTTGAGGGTCAATTTGACGCTGAGTTTGTATTTGCCTTTCTGCTCTTCGGCGGCGTCGTGGGTCACTTCAACGGTCACGCCGGTGAGCGGGATATCTTTCTTCTGCGCATAGAGCTTGACCGTCAGGGCTTTGCATGACGCCAGCGCAGCATCGAAATAGTCGTGGGGAGAGGGCGCCGAGTCGTCGCCACCCAGGCTCTTTGGCAGGTCGGTAAACAGTTCGTGGTGATTGATATTGACGCTGTGACGGAAGTTTTCAGCGTTCAATGTATTAACGGTAACAGGCATGGCGAACCTCTCAAGGGGCAGGATGAAGGTCATGCAGTTATAGAGCATGCTGGCGCCCAAGTGTTCCAGTTTTTCCGCGCTGAACCTCGAAGGTAGGCGCAAGGTCTACCCGTATCAGCCCTGATTGAGGTTTCACCGTGCTTCGGACCCGCCTGAGTCTTGCCTTGTTGCTCGCTGCCAGCAGCCTTGCCGCGCAGGCCCGCGACTATGCCTACAGTGACGCGCACATGCATTACGTGGATTTTTTCCAGGAAACGGCAGGCATGGGCAAACTGCTCAAGGCGATGTCCGAGAACCGCATCGAACATGTAATGATTTCCGGCATTCCCGTGGCCAAGAAATGGCACGAAGACGAGCCCAAGCGCCCCCGCTACTACGCTGGTGATGACGCCGATGCCTATTGGTACAGCGCCACCGATGTGATTGTCGCGGCAGCGGTCAATAAGCTGACCCCCGAGCAGCGCCAGCACTTTCACCCGTTCCTGGCCGGCTTCAACCCCAACGACAAGAACTCCGCTGCCCATATCCAGCGCATGATCGACCTCAACCCCGGGTTGTGGCAGGGTATCGGTGAAGTGTTTACCCGCCATGACGACCTTACCGCCCTGACCTCAGGCGACACGCCCCGCGCCAACAACGAAGCCATGACGCGTATCTACCACCTGGCCGCCGAAAACGACCTGCCCGTGATGCTGCACTCCAACATCACTTCCAAGCGAGAGCGTAACCCACTGTACCTGGCGGAAGTCGAAGAGCCGTTGCGTAACCACCCGCATACGCGCTTTATCTGGGCCCATGCTGGCACCAGCAAGGAAATTCACCGGCATCAGGTGCAGATGGACTTTTTGCTGCCCACCTTGAACCGCATGCTCGAGGCGTACCCCAACCTGTATATCGACCTGTCCTGGAGCATGCTCACGCCCTATCTGCTGGATGAGGCGGGTCAGCCTCGGCAGGAGTGGGTGAAGCTGGTGGAGCGCTTCCCTGAGCGCTTTATGCTGGGATCTGACGTGGTAGGGCGTTTCAATAAGTTAGGTAAGGAGATGCGTCGCTTCGAGCCCTTCCTCGATGCATTGCCCGAGGAGGTGGCGCACAAGGTGGCGCGGGATAATTTCCTTGCCATCCTGCCCAAGCCGCCTGGCAATGGTCAGGTGCATTGATATCGCGTTTTCGTCTTACATAAATGGCGGAGGGTGCCGATAACTTCCAGGACCACACTGCAGGTGGATGCAGTACTTTTTTGGAAGGAATCCAGGCATGAATATCCGTAGTTTGAATATCGCGCCTCGCGCCGGCTTGGGCTTTGGCGTGCTGGCCTTGATGGTATTCGCGTTGGGCGGCTTTGCCCTGTTGCAGATGGCCAATATGCGCCAGCAGTCGGACCAGGTAGAGAACAACTGGTTGCCCAGCGTCATGGCGGTGGGGGAGATGAATCAGGACCTGCTGCGCGTGCGTGCGCTGACCCTGCGCTTGTTGGTTAACCGCGATCCGCAGGCGTTGGCACAAAACGAGCAGAAACTGACCGACCTCAAGAATGGCATGCCCCATGCGCAAGCCCTCTACGAAGGGCTGATCGTGCTCCCTGAAGAGCGCACGCTTTTCGATCGTTTCAAGGCCCAGGAACAGCAATACCTGCAACGTCAGGATCAGGTAATGGCGTTTTCCAAGGCCAACCGGCTCGATGAAGCGATCAAAGTGGCCAACGGTGAGATGAATCAGCTCGCCGATCAAATCGCCGTCACGTTGCGCGATCTGGTCACCCTCAATAAAACCAGTGCCAACCAGGCGGCCAGCCTCACGCAAAGCGTTTTCAGCCAGTCGCGTACCGGGGTGATTGGCATGATCATCCTCACGGCATTGATCACCATTGGCCTGGCGGTCTGGCTGACCCGCAGCATCGTGCTACCGCTGGCCCAATCGCTGAAAGTAGCTCAGGGCGTGGCCAGCGGCGACCTGACCGGTGAGATCCGCGTGAGCGGCAGCGATGAGCCGGCGCGTTTGCAGCAGGCTCTCAAGGGCATGCAAGAGAATCTGCGCGATACTATCCGGCGCATTGCTGAATCGTCCAACCAATTGGCTTCTGCTTCCGAAGAACTCAGTTGCGTGACGGAGGATGCCACGCGCGGCCTGCATCAGCAGAACCAGGAGATCGAACAGGCGGCCACGGCGGTCAACCAGATGACGGCGGCGGTGGAAGAGGTGGCGAGCAACGCGGTGGCCACGTCCCATGCTTCACGCGATTCTGACCGCATTGCCCAGCAGGGCCGTGAGCAGGTGCAGCAGACGGTGGTGTCGATTGAAGCCCTGGCTACCGATGTGACCGCCAATGTGACCCAGGTCGAGGCGCTGGCGCAAAAGGTCTATGGCATCAGTAAAGTCCTGGACGTGATTCGCTCGATTGCCGAGCAAACCAACCTGCTGGCACTGAACGCGGCCATTGAAGCGGCGCGAGCCGGGGATGCCGGGCGCGGTTTTGCGGTAGTGGCCGATGAAGTGCGTGCCTTGGCCCATCGCACGCAACAGTCGACCCAGGAAATCGAGCAGATGATCAGTGGGATTCAGCAGGGCACCGACCAGGCCGTCAGTTCCATGCAACAGAGCAACACGCGGGCGCGTTCTACGCTGGATATCGCCAAGTCTGCCGGCACGGCGCTGGAAGAGATCGCCTCGGCATTCACCCTGATCAACGAGCGCAACCTGTTGATTGCCAGTGCTTCGGAGCAGCAGGCAGCAGTGGCGCGGGAGGTGGATCGTAACTTGACGAATATCCGCGACCTGGCGCACCAGACGTCTGCCGGGGCGAACCAGACCAGCGCGGCGAGCCAGGAGTTGTCGCGGTTGGCGGTGGACCTGAATTCGATGGTGGCGCGGTTTTCGGTGTAGGGCGGGGAACCGGGTTGACCCGTTCGCAGGCAAGCCAGCTCCCACACTGGACTGCATTCCTTCAGGATGAACGCGATCGAAGGTGGGAGCTGGCTTGCCTGCGATGAAGGCGACGCGGTTTCAAATCAAAGCGCAAAAAAAAGCCCCGAACCAGTCGGGGCTTTTTCATGTGATCAACCTGCGAGGCTTACTTGCCCTGCCAGCGTTTCAGCACGAGGGTGGCATTGGTGCCACCGAAGCCGAAGCTGTTGCTCATCACGGTGTCGATTTTTGCATCTTCACGGGTCTTGGTCAGGATCGGCATATCAGCAACGGCTGGGTCCAGCTCGTCGATGTTGGCCGAGCCGGCCATGAAGTTGCCTTCCATCATCAGCAGGCAGTAGATCGCTTCGTGAACGCCGGCGGCGCCCAGGGAGTGACCCGACAGGCTCTTGGTAGAGCTGATGGCCGGAGCCTTGTCGCCGAATACCGCGCGCACGCCTTCCATTTCCTTGGCGTCGCCGACCGGAGTCGAGGTGCCGTGGGTGTTCAGGTAGTCGATTGGGGTATCAACGGTGGACATGGCCATCTGCATGCAGCGGATCGCGCCTTCGCCGCTTGGGGCAACCATGTCGTAGCCGTCGGACGTCGCGCCGTAGCCGACGATTTCCGCGTAGATCTTGGCGCCGCGGGCCAGAGCGTGTTCCAGCTCTTCAACCACGACCATGCCACCACCGCCGGCAATGACGAAACCGTCACGCTTGGCGTCGTAGGCGCGAGAGGCTTTCTCTGGGGTTTCGTTGTACTGGGTGGACAGTGCGCCCATGGCGTCGAACAGGAACGACTGGCTCCAATGCTCTTCTTCACCGCCGCCGGCGAATACGATGTCCTGCTTGCCCAGCTGGATCTGCTCAACGGCAGTCCCGATGCAGTGGGCGCTGGTGGCGCACGCGGAGGAGATCGAGTAGTTCACACCCTTGATGGCGAACGGCGTCGCGAGGCAGGCGGAAACGGTGCTGCCCATGGTCCGCGTTACACGGTACGGGCCAACGCGCTTCACGCCTTTTTCGCGCAGGATATCCAGCGCTTCCATCTGGTTGAGGGTCGATGCGCCGCCGGAGCCGGCAATCAGGCCGGTGCGTACGTTCGAAACCTGGTCTTCGCTCAGGCCCGAATCGGCGATCGCGTCTTTCATGGCCAGGTAGGCGTAGGCGGCAGCGTGGCCGACGAAGCGATAGATCTTGCGATCGATCAGTTCTTCGAGGGGCAGGTCGATGGAGCCGGAAACCTGGCTACGCAGACCCATTTCGGCATATTCCGGGTTGAAGCGGATGCCAGGGCGACTTGCACGCAGGTTAGCGGTGACGGTCTCTTTGTCATTGCCCAGGCAAGAAACGATGCCCAGACCAGTGATAACGACGCGGCGCATGCGGATAACCCTTAAAAGTTGTCAGTGGAAGTGAATACGCCGACCCGAAGGCCTTCGGCAGTATAGATCTCGCGACCGTCGACAGTCACCGAACCGTCGGCGATGGCCAGGTTCAGCTTGCCCTTGAGGACGCGCTTGATTTGAATGTTGTAGGTGACTTTCTTGGCGGTCGGCAGGACTTGGCCAAAGAACTTCACTTCGCCCGAACCCAGGGCGCGACCGCGGCCCGGCAGGCCTTGCCAGCCCAGGTAGAAGCCGACCAGTTGCCACATGGCGTCGAGGCCCAGGCAGCCTGGCATCACAGGGTCGCCTTCGAAATGGCAGGCGAAGAACCAGAGGTCCGGGGTGATATCCAGCTCGGCGACCAATTCACCTTTGCCGTACTTGCCACCTTCTTCGCTGATATGGGTGATGCGATCCACCATCAGCATGTTCGGGGCGGGCAGTTGCGCGTTACCTGGGCCGAACAGCTCACCGCGACTGCAGCGCAGCAGGTCTTCCCGAGTAAAGGCGTTTTGTTTGGTCATGCGAGCTCCTCAATAATCCCATGCGGCTGGGTTGGGCAAATCTTCCCGAACCGAATGAAGCGTTCATGCCTCATAGCGGCAGCCTACACATAGACTATTGCGTTGTAGTGAAAGTCACAGCGGCAAGGCACTCAATGTACACTTGTTCACTGAAATTTTAAACCGGGCCTGTTTATCGGCCCGTTCGGGTGCCTAAGACTGCCGCACTTTCGTCTTTCACGCCAGTCGCAGTTGGTTGATGGCGCGGCGCTATTGCACCCAGCGTTGCAGGATTTGCTGCAAATCCGTGCGTTTGAACGGCTTGGCCAGGTAATCGTTCATTCCGGCTGCCAGACAGGCTTCGCGGTCGCCCTGCAAGGCATTGGCCGTCAGGGCGATGATCGGCAGATCGGCGCAGCCAGGCAGTTGGCGAATCTGGCGAGTAGCTTCGTAGCCGTCGATCAATGGCAGCCGGCAATCCATCAGGATAGCAGTGAAGATCAGGCTCTCGGCGCTGCGGATCGCCTCGGCGCCGTCGGTGGCCAGGCTGACTTCAAAGCCCAGGCTGCGCAGCATTGCTTCGACCACGGTACGGTTGACCGGGTTGTCTTCCACCAGCAATACGTGGCGTCCGTCGCCGGCACTGGCCTTGCCGAGGGCGTCGGGCGTAATGGCCTGTACTTGTTGCTGATCGATGGCCAGCGGGATTTCCAGGGTAAACACCGAGCCCCGGCCTTCTTCGCTTTGGGCCCGCAAGGTGCCACCCATGCGTTCGGCCAGGGTGCGGGCGATGGGCAAGCCCAGGCCAGTCCCGCCGTAGCGTCTGGAAATGGAGCTGTCGGCCTGCTGGAACGCATCGAACATCAGCTCCAGGCGTTCGGCGCAAATACCGATACCGCTGTCGCGCACGGTGCAGGTGAACCACACCAGTTCGTGGTCCAGGGTTTGCCAATGGGGCTCGACGGTCACGCTGCCGCGTTCGGTAAATTTCAACGCATTACCGATCAGGTTTACCAGGATCTGCCGGATCCGCGTCGGATCGCCTCGCACCCGTAGGGCCTCCATGCCCGCAGGAATCGGCAGCTCCAGGCTCAGCCCGCGTTGCTGGGCACTGTGCTGGAAGGCTTGGGCGCAACTGTTGATCAGGTCGGCAAGGTTGAACGCGATATGTTCCAGTTCCAGGGCGGCGCGCTCAATGCGTGAGAAGTCGAGGATGTCGTTGATCACCTTGAGCAGGTGCTCGGTGGACTCGGAGGCCAGCGCCGCGTACTCGGTCTGTTCGGCAGTCATGTCGGTGGTTTCCAGCAGTTGCAACATGCCCAGCACGCCGTTCATGGGCGTGCGCAGTTCATGGCTCATCATCGCCAGGAAATCTGATTTGGCATTGTTCGCGCGCTCGGCCTCCTCGCGGGTCTGGATCAACTGGGCCATGGCTTGTTGCTGCTCGCGACTGGCCTGGTTCAGGCCTTCGGCCAGGTTGTTGATATGCCGCGAAAGGTCACCCAGCTCCGAGTCATCGACAATCGGTAGCGGGGTTTTGTAATCGCCTTGCTGGATAGCCTTGACCGCATGGCCCATCGCGCTTATTGGTTGCGACAGGCTTGCCGCCAGGCGTCGTGCCAGCAGGAAGGTAAACAGCAAGGCGAACAGCGCCAGGATCCCGGCCTTGAACAGGATTTCCTGCTGGCGCTGGCTGAACGCGTCATTGGACATGCCGACAATCACCCGCCCCAGGTAGTCGGCTCGGGGTGCCTTGGGTTCGTTGAGGTTGTCCTGGAAAAAGTCATTGTTGAGCTGGATGTGTTGCAGGCGGATTGGCGCCTGGAACACCTTCACGGACAGCGAGCGGTCATGTCTTTCCGACGGCTGCTCGACATACACCAGAATGTTTTCGGCGCTGTTCTGAATCTCCAGGAAGCGCACGTGAGGCGTGGCCAAGGTCGCACGCAGCAGCGCTTCAAGCACATCGTTGTTGCCGGAAATCACTCCATACTCAGTCGCGGGCGCCAGTTGGTTGGCGATCAATTGGCCGGTGTGGTCCAGCTCCTGGCGCAAATCCTGGATCCGTACGAAGGTAAAGAAGCTGATCAACAGCAGGGTCAACAATAACGCGGGGCCCAGGGTAATGAGCTGGGTGCGGGTGTTGATATCCCAACGGCGACGCAAGGTCATGGGCGTTTCTCTCCTTCGGCCAAGCGGGCGGCGACGGCGGTTTCATCAACCTGTTCGATGCCCAGTGAGCGCGCGACTTGCGGGTTGCCCACGACTTTGAAGTGTTGCGGGTACAACGTGTGCGGCCAATTGGCCGGCGGGTGATCCAGCAGGCGGTCGAGCACGGCAAGCCAGTCGGGCTGATCGCTGTAGGTGCTGGCCAGGCTGCCGGCCCGGACAAACCCGGCATTGGGCCCTATCAGGGGCAGTTGCTGGGCGTAGCTGCTCAGCAACAGGTTCTTTACCGTTTTGGGGTTGTACAGTTGCGGGTCGTCAAGGCCGAGCAGCACATCGCTGTTCTTGAACAGGGTTTGCAGCGGGCGGCTGTCACTGGTGTTGTCCCAGAGCTGAGGCACGATTTCCAGGCCCAGGGGGGTGGCAAACCGGATCAGCTCGCGCAGCAGGAATTCACTGTCGGCACCGTAAAGCACACCGATGCGTCGTGCCTGCGGCAGGGTGTCGGCGATCAGGCGCAACTGGCGCTCCAGCGGCGGGTCGCTCCATAGCAGGCTGATTTTGGCCGGGTGCGTATTACCCAGGCGTTGCCGCGCCTGCAGGCGGCTGATGCGCAGCACCAGGGTCGGCGGTCCCTGGGTATCCAGCAGGCGCCAATCGAGGCTGGGCAGGTCCAGGAGGATCAAGCGAGTGCCGGCGGGCAACTGGCTCGGTGTCGGCAAGTCCTTGAGCGGGGTGAAGCTGACCCGGTCGTCGGGGCGCTGCTGGGCAAGGGCCTGGGTGAAGGCTTGCACCCCGGCGCCGTCTTCGGCAGCCGTCAGCAGGATATCGGCACTCCACGCCGGCACCGCCAGCAGCAGGCACGCGAGCAGCACGCCACGGCGCCACAATCGTGAAAGCAGCAAGAGGGTCATCCGTGACTGATCGGCCATGTCAGAAGTCCAGCTCGGCGCTGAAGTAGAGAACGTGACGATGGTCGTAATTATTGTCGGCCCAGGTGGTGGGCTGGTCATCAAGGCGTTGCTGCAACATGCCGGCCAGCTCCACATTGGTTTTGCCCACGGCAATGCGTTTGGCTACCCGCAGGTCGACCCGTTGGAAGCGATACTGGTTAAGAGCGTCGTCGCCATAGTAGAACAGGGCGCTGGACCACCCTTGGCCCCACTCGCGCAGCCAACCGGCCGAGCCGCTGTTGCGCGCGGTTTGCGCCTTGTCCCGTGGGTTGCTGGAAGTAGCGTCGACATAAGCGTAGGTCAGGCGCAGGCGGTCGGTGTTGCTCATGCGCCAGTCGAACTGTGATTCGGCACCGGTAAAGCGCGAGCTGTTGGCGTTGCTGGCGATGTATTGGTTGTTGCGCAGCGGCGAGCTGATCATGTCGGTGATTTCGTCATAGAACAGCTTCACGTCGACATTCAGCCCCAGGTCGGCAAAGAACCCGTTGTAGCCCAGTTCTCGGGAGCGCATCAACTCTTTGTCGAGGTCGCCAGGGCCGCGCGTCACGACAAAATATTGCCCGGAGTTTTGTCCGTAGGCCGGGGAGCTGAGGTTGTTGACGCGGTAGCTCCAATTGACGTTGTTCTCGAACATGTCCGGCGAGCGGATCGCCTCGGAGTAAACCGCCCGCAACCCGTGACGCGGGTTGATCAGGTAATTGACCGCCACACGCGGCGTCAGTGAGTCGCCGCTCAGGTGACTGTCTTCGTACATGGCGCCACCCTGCAGCAGCCAGTGTTCGCTGGCCCGCCATTCCAGGTGCCCGAACAGGCGCCAGGTGGTGTCGTCCAGGGTTCCATTGAAGTAGGTATCCGAGTCGGCGCGGTCATAGCGATAGTTGATGCCGCTGACCAGGCGCAAGCTGTCGGATAGGCTCAAGGTGTCCTGGATCTCCACGTCGTAGCGGCTTTCGCGGGTGCTTTGGTCGATATCGCCGCAGACGGTGTCCTTGCCGCCGTGGTTCTTCCATTGATCCAGCACCTGGTTGGCCAATGCCTGCTCGGCGGCGCTTCCCGGGGGTGGAGAGCCTTGGCTGTAGGTGTCCATGTGCCGCGCCAACAGTTCGGCATAGTTGGGGTTCAGTTGCCACAACTGGGTCAGCTGCGGGCTGAACGAGACCTTGGCATCACAGGCTTTCCAGACCTGTCGGCGGTCCCATTGCTGGGCTGAACCCTGGATATACAGACTGTGATCGGGATTGAAGTCGAAATTCCAGCGCAAAGAGCCGGCGTAGTCCTTGGCGACAACATCGGAATTGCTGCCGCCTTCGCTGATCCCGTCAAACACCGGGGTGTAGGTATAAGGGCGCTGATTGGTGCCTTCCTTGGCATTGAGTTGCCAGTCGATACTTTGTTGCGCGTTCAGCGTCTGGCTCACCGCCAGGCTGAAACGGTTGAGACGGCGACCGTCACGGCGGTCGGCGCCGACCGCGTCGCTGTCAAAACCGTCGTCCTGTTGCCCGGACAGGGATAAGCGCAAATCGCCGGTTTCCCAACCCACGCCCTGGCTGGCATAGAAGTCGTTGATCCCCCGTTCGCCGCGGGTGACCTTCACCCGCGAGCCCTGGCTGTTGGCGGGGGAACGGGTGAGGATATTGACCACCGCCATCAGTGCATTGGCGCCATAGCTGACGGTATTGGGGCCGCGAAATACCTCAATGCGTTCGATATCTTCCATGGCCACCGGGATATCGCTCCAGTCCACCGTGGCCAGGCCGGCGCGGTACACCGAACGCCCGTCGATCAGCACCTGCATCCGCCGCGCATCACTGGCGCTGGTGCCGTGGTAGTTGACCGACGCCTGGTTGCCGGTGGTATAGCCGACCATCATCCCGGGAACCAGGCGCAGCAGTTCGGCGATGTCCCGGGCGCCGCTGGCCTTGATCAGCTCACTGTCGATCACCGTCATGCTGCCGGGCACGGCGGCGGCCGATTGCTTGAGGCGCGTGGCGGTCAACACCTGCGGCAGCGGCTGGCTGTCGAGAAACAGATCGTCAGCCAGGGCAGGTACGCTGCACAACAGCATCAACCATAGAGATGAGCGAGGAGGAGGGCCCAGGTACACGGCACGGCCTTGTTAATGACGGATAGCCGCCCATGTTAACTGAGGTGGGGCTATTTGCCAGTCGTCGGACTTGCAATTACTTCGTACAAACGTGGCATTTTCCGACAAGTGCGCGAATTGATACGGGGGCTGGCCGCAAGCCGGGCGGCCCGTATAATGCCGCCATCGCCATTGGTATGGATTAACGGATTGCATATGACTCAACAGCGCCCTATTGCGGTCCTGGGAGGCGGAAGTTTTGGCACCGCCGTGGCTAACCTGCTGGCCGAGAACGGCCACGCCGTGCGTCAGTGGATGCGCGACCCCGAGCAGGCTGAAGCCATTCGCGTGCACCGGGAAAACCCCCGTTACCTTAAAGGCATCAAGATTCATCCAGCTGTCGAACCGGTTACCGACCTGCTGGAAACGCTCACTGCGTGCGACCTGTGCTTCGTCGCGCTGCCCTCCAGTGCGTTGCGCTCAGTGCTGGCGCCGCACGCCGAGCGCCTGGCAGGCAAGTTGCTGGTCAGCCTGACCAAAGGCATTGAGGCCCAGACCTTCAAACTGATGAGTGAAATCCTCACCGAGATTGCCCCACTGGCGCGCATTGGCGTGCTGTCCGGCCCGAACCTGGCGCGGGAGGTGGCCGAACACGCCTTGACCGCCACGGTGGTCGCCAGTGAAGACGACGCCTTGTGTGAGCAGGTACAGGCCGTGCTGCATGGCCGCACCTTCCGGGTCTACGCCAGCGCCGATCGCTTTGGTGTCGAGTTGGGCGGGGCGCTGAAAAACGTCTACGCGATCATTGCCGGCATGGCCGTCGCCTTGGGCATGGGTGAAAACACCAAGAGTATGCTGATCACCCGTGCGCTGGCCGAGATGACCCGCTTTGCGGTGAACCAGGGTGCCAACCCGATGACGTTCCTGGGCCTTGCGGGCGTGGGTGACTTGATCGTCACCTGCTCATCGCCCAAAAGCCGCAACTATCAGGTAGGTTTTGCCCTGGGCCAAGGGCTGAGCCTGGAAGACGCTGTGACGCGTCTGGGTGAAGTGGCCGAAGGGGTCAACACCCTCAAGGTATTGAAGGCCAAGGCCCAGGAAGTGGGGGTGTATATGCCGCTGGTCGCCGGTTTGCACGCGATCCTGTTCGAAGGGCTCACCTTGGAGCAGGTCATCGAGTTGCTGATGCGGGCCGAGCCCAAGACCGATGTCGACTTTATTTCTACCAGTGGTTTCAACTGAGGAACGCGCCATGAACGATCCGAAAGCAGCCCCCAAATATGAGTCGATTGCCTTGCGCATTCTGTGGATGCTGGCGTTTGCGCTGGTGTGGCAGGTGGCGCAATTGCTGCTCGGCGCGTTGGTGGTGGTGCAATTGATTTACCGGCTTGTCTACGGTGCGCCGAACCTGGGCCTGATGAATTTTGGCGATAGCCTCAGCCAGTTCCTGGCGCAGATCGGCCGCTTCGGTAGCTTCCACACCGACCAAAAGCCTTGGCCGTTTGCCGATTGGCCAGCCCCGCGTGCACCCGAAGGCGAAGCCGCCCACAGCGTGCCGCCAGCACCGCACCCGGTGCGTGATGAAGAGCCAAAGCTATGAAGTTGTGGGTTTTGCGCCACGGGGAGGCCCAGGTGCACGCCCGCACGGACGCTGAACGCAATCTTACCGAGCATGGCCGTGCCGAAGTATTGCTCAGCGCTGCGCACCTGATCGGGCAGCCTCTCAGTGCCATCATCGCCAGCCCTTATGTGCGGGCGCAGCAGACGGCTCAATTGGTGCGCGGAGTTTTGGGGTTCGAGCCGGATGTGCGCACGGTGCCGTGGCTGACGCCTGATGGTGATGTTCAGCAGGTGCTGAGGGAGCTTGATACTGATGACAACGTGTTGCTGGTCAGCCATCAGCCTTTGGTGGGCAGTTTGATCAGCTTTTTGCAGCATGGGCATCAGCGCCAGCCACAGCCGATGTATACGGCCAGCCTGGCGGAGCTTGAGGGGGATTTTCCGCTGGCGGGTTTGATGAGTCTGGTGGGGGTGAAGAATCCCGAGGCATAAGGGGCGAGGCTGGGCCTGTGGCGAGGGAGCTTGCTCCCGTGACGACCTGTAAGTCGCCGAATCGATATCTGATGTGCTGGGGTCCAAATGTGGGAGGGGGCTTGCCCCCGATGGCGGCCTGAGGGCCGGCCAGGATGTTGGATCAAATCGAGTACATATCCGTTATTTAGGTAAAGGCCACTTAGGGGTCCGCCCTGACGGCGGGTCACTTTGGAAAAGAGCCTGTACGGACCGGACACATGGTTGAGCCCCAAAGTAACCAAAAGGCTCTTGCCCCACCACTCGGCACCTCGCTTAGGCTCGGTGTGCCCGTAATCCGCCATGGATTTGGGGGGCCGCCGCCACGCGCCATCCATGGCGCGGGGCGGCTAAACCGGCATCCCTGCCGGTTTACCCCCCAAATCCCTGTCGAATTCCGGCCAGCGTGGTTTGACGGGGCGCCTGAGATCAAAAGCAGATCAAGAGCAAGAGCGGCTCGCTTCGCATCGTGGTTACGGTTGGCTGTTCTGTGTTCCCTGAGAAATGGTTGGCTTTGTGTGTGCTATACAGTCAGCCAAGCAAGTGCTTGGTTGGCTGTATCTCGGATCACAAAGGAGCGCGTGCCATGCCTGTCGCTTTTCGTTTGCCGTTGCAGGTCTTCTTCGAGCGTGAAGCGCGGCACCCGCGTAAGGTTTTTCTGGTGCAGCCCATTGACGGTGGCGAGGTGCAGACCCTCACCTGGGGCGATGTCGGCCACCAGGCCCGGTGCGCTGCCCACTGGTTGCGTGCACGTGACTTGCCCCAAGGTTCGCACATCGCCCTGATCTCGAAAAACTGCGCACACTGGATCATCGCCGATCTGGCGATCTGGATGGCCGGGCACGTTTCGGTGCCGCTTTATCCCAACCTCACCGCTGACTCTGTCGCCCATGTGCTGACCCATTCCGAGGCGGCGTTGGCGTTGATCGGCAAGCTCGATGACTGGCCGGCAATGGCGACGGGTGTGCCAGCGGGTGTGCCAACCATTAGCCTGCCGCTGTGCCCGGCGGGGACGTTCGATTTCAGCTGGGCGGACCTGCAAGCCTGCTCACCGATCCAGGACCACCCCGAACCCCTTGGCTCGACACTGGCCACCATCGTCTACACCTCCGGGACGACCGGTTTGCCGAAGGGTGTGATGCAAACGTTCGGGGCACTGGGCTTCGCTGCCACCCGCGGCACCGAGTTGTTCGGCCTGGGGGAGGGCGATCGGTTGCTGTCCTACCTGCCGCTGTGCCACGTCGCCGAACGCATGTTTGTGGAAATGGCGGCGATCTACACCGGGCAAACCGTATTTTTTGCGCAAAACCTGGATACCTTCCTGCAAGATTTGCGCAGGGCACGGCCGACGGCCTTGTTTGGCGTGCCACGTATCTGGACCAGGTTCCAGTTGGGTGTCTACGCCAAGATCCCGGAAAAACGCCTCGACACCCTGTTACGCCTGCCTTTTATCGGCAAGCGCGTCGGTCATAAAGTGCTCGCGGGACTGGGGCTGGATGCACTGCGTATTGCCCTGTCCGGTGCGGCACCCGTGCCCGAGGCGTTGCTGGGTTGGTATCAGCGCCTTGGCCTGGACGTGCTGGAGGTGTACGGCATGAGCGAAAACTGCGGCTATTCCCATGTATGCCGCCCCGGTGCACAGATGCTGGGTTGGATTGGCCTGCCCTGCCCAGGCGTAGAAGTGCGCATCGACCCATCAGGCGAAGTGCAGGTACGCAGCGGCGCGACCATGCTGGGCTACTTCAAGGACCCGCAAAAAACCGCTGAGACCCTTACCGAAGATGGCTTCCTGCGTACCGGCGACAAGGGTGAGCAGGACGCAGACGGCCGTCTGCGCTTGACCGGGCGCCTCAAGGAGATTTTCAAGACCAGCAAAGGCAAATACGTGGCCCCGGCGCCGATTGAAAATCGCCTGGCCGAACATGCACGCATCGAACAGGTGTGTGTAGTCGGCGAGGGGCTTGGCGCACCGATCGGGCTATGCGTGTTGTCGGCACAGGGCCAAGCCCGCCAAACGCTTGAAACCCACCTTGACCACTGGCTGGCACAGGTCAACGCCGGGCTGGATAAACATGAGCGCTTGCGCCAATTGGTGGTGGTGAAAGACAACTGGGCGGTGGAAAACGGCTTTCTCACGCCGACCTTGAAGATCAAGCGCAACGTGATCGAGTCGACGTACGGGCCACATTTGCACACTTGGAGCGAGCGCGCTGAAACCGTTCTGTGGCAGGATTAGGATCGTAATAAAACCAACAAGGACAACCCTATGAGCCTGTGGCGCACCCAACCGAATATCGAACAACTCAACGCGATCCAGAAAAACACCATCGGTGAGTTGCTCGATATTCGTTTCGAAAGCTTCGACGAGCACTCCCTCACTGCCAGCATGGTGGTCGATCACCGCACCCATCAGCCCTACGGCCTGCTGCATGGTGGCGCCTCGGTGGTGTTGGCCGAGAGCGTCGGCTCCATGGCTGCTTACCTGTGCATCGACGCCAGCAAGTTTTATTGCGTGGGCCTTGAGGTCAATGCCAACCACCTGCGTGGCGTGCGCAGCGGGCGGGTGACGGCGGTGGCCAAGGCCATTCATATCGGGCGCACTACACAGGTATGGGATATCCGCCTGAGCAGCGATGATGGCAAGGCCAGTTGCGTCTCGCGCCTGACCATGGCCGTGGTGCCGCTGGGCGAAAACCCGCCGGCACGATAGGCGTGGCGTGAGTGTCATCATTCCTGGCAGTTACAGTCATTGCTGTAGGCGGCCGGTATGGTGACAATCAACCTCTGTTTTTATCGATGGAACCTGTATGTCGCAGCACGTGTTTTTTACCCACGCCAATGGCTTCCCTTCGGCCACCTACGGCAAGCTGTTTGCCGCGCTGGCCCCGGAATATACGGTGGCGCATCTGCCCCAGCACGGTCACGACCCCAGGTTCCCGGTGGATGATAACTGGCAGAACCTGGTGGACGAGTTGATTCACCACCTTGAGCAACAGCCGGAACCCGTGTGGGGCGTCGGCCATTCCCTCGGTGGCGTGCTGCATTTGTACGCGGCCATGCGTTGCCCGCAGTTGTACCGTGGCGTGGTGATGTTGGATTCGCCGGTGCTCACCCGTGCCGACCGCTGGGTGATCCGCGCCGCCAAGCGCTTTGGTTTTATCGATCGACTGACACCGGCCGGACGTACCCTTGGCCGGCGTGAAGAATTCACCGACCTGGACACCGCACGCAGCTACTTCGCCGGCAAAACCCTGTTTCGTGGCTTCGACCCCGAATGCTTTGACGCGTATTTGCAGCATGGCTTGCAGCAAGTCGGCGACCGCCTGCGCCTGCGCTTCGACCCGGCCACCGAAATCAGCATCTACCGCGGCGTGCCGCACACCAGCCCGGGCCAGGTACGCCAGCTGAAAGTGCCACTGGCCGTGGTGCGTGGTCGCCAGAGCCGAGTGGTCATGCGTCACCATGCCAGCGGCGTCGGCCGCTTGCCCATGGGCGAAATGCTCACTATGCCAGGCGGTCATATGTTCCCCCTCGAACGCCCCCAGGACACGGCTGCCTTGATCAAGAACCTGTTCGCCCGCTGGCAAGCCCGCGAGCGCAGTTGCGCATGAGTACACCGGTCGAAGAGGTTCGCCTGAGCCTGGGGCATATCGAATTGGCCGCGCACCTGTTCGGGCCCGAGGATGGCCTGCCAGTGATTGCCCTGCATGGCTGGCTGGACAACGCCAACAGTTTTGCGCGCCTGGCGCCGAAGCTGCACGGGATGCGCATCATCGCTCTGGATATGGCTGGGCACGGGCATTCGGCTCATCGCCCGGCAGGCGCCGGTTACGCCTTGTGGGATTATGTCTACGACGTGCTGCAGGTGGCCGAACAACTGGGGTTGAAACGTTTTGCATTACTTGGCCACTCCCTGGGCGCCATCGTCTCGCTGGTGTTGGCCGGGGCGCTGCCGGAGCGAGTGACGCACCTGGGTTTGATCGACGGTGTGATCCCGCCGACCGCCAGCGGCGAGAATGCAGCCGAGCGTCTGGGCATGGCCTTGCAGGCGCAACTGAACCTGCAAGAAAAGCGCAAGCCAGTCTACAACACCCTCGAAAAAGCGGTTGAAGCGCGAATGAAGGGCGTGGTGGCGGTCAGTCGTGAAGCGGCGCAACTGCTGGCCCAGCGCGGTTTGATGCCGGTACCGGACGGTTACACCTGGCGCAGCGACAGTCGCCTGACCCTGGCATCGCCGATGCGTCTGACCGATGAACAGGCCATGGCTTTTGTGCGTCGCGTCAGTTGCCCGGCGCAGTTGGTGGTGGCGGCTGACGGCATGTTGGCGAAACATGCTGAATTGCTTTCTCAGCTACCCTTCAGCGTTACTACGCTGCCAGGTGGCCATCATTTGCACCTGAATGATGAGTCCGGCGCCGCTCTTGTTGCAGACTGTTTCAATCGGTTCTTCTCCACGCCTTGACTTGGCGGGGTCAACTGCCGAGGCTGGGCGGATTGAAAGGGAGTCAACCATGAACACACTCAACATCGCTGTGACCTCCATTGGCCAGGGCCTATCGATCCGATGAGCCTGGGTAAAGGATGTATCCGTGCCCTTGGCCTTTGCTGTTTCAGCCCCCTGGTGTTTGCCGCCGATGTGCCAGGCAGCCAGGATTTACCTGCCGTGTCCCGCCAGGTTGACGCGCAAATTGTCGACTATCGCCCCGCTGAAGAGAAGGAACGCATCTACCCCATGGGCGCGATTCGCAAGATCAGCGGCCAATTGCGTTATGAAGGCCAGGCCACTGCGCGCGGCCAAGCCACTGCAATCACCTATGAACTGCCTGCGGAGCACAGCTCCAGCGCCGCCTTTACTGCAACGCGTGAAGCTTTGCAGGCCAAGGGCGCGCAGCTGTTGTTCTGGTGCCAGGCCCGCGATTGCGGCGAGAGCAGCCTGTGGGCCAATGAAGTGTTCGGCAACGCCAAGCTGGTGGGGGCCGACGGCCAGCAGGAATACCTGCTACTGCGCCTGGCCGCCCCGCAGAACAACTCGCTGGTCGCGCTGTACGGCATTACTCGCGGCAACCGACGCGCTTACCTGCATGTGGAGCAACTCGATGCCAGCGCGCCCTTGGGCGATCTGCTACCCACCTCGGCCACCCTGCTGCGAGAGCTCAAAAGCACGGGCGAGCTGGATCTCCCTGCATTGGCCGCCGAGCCTGATGACACCTGGCTGACCTTGATTTCCCGTGGGTTGAACCTTGATACCACCTTGCGCGTGAGCCTGACCGGCCCGAAAGCCGAGGCCTGGCGCCAGGCCCTGGTCGACAAGGGCGTACGCGCCGCACGCCTGGAAACCGGCAGCGGTGACGCTAAGGGTTTGCACCTGCATCTGATACGCTGACCGTTACAAGGCGAACGGACCCGTGCCGTTCGCCTAAGCTCTCTTCCTACAGCCTTATTCTCGAGATACCCGATGCTCAATAACGATCGCCTGCTGGTGCAAATCCTGCTGCTGGTGCTGTTTGGCGCCAGCTTCTGGGTCATGGCGCCGTTCTGGTCGGCGCTGTTCTGGGGCGCGGTGCTGGCGTTTGCCAGTTGGCCGCTGATGCGTTTGCTCACTCGCTGGCTGGGCGGGCGGGAGTCTCTGGCTGCCGGCATCCTGACCCTGGGCTGGATGCTGCTGGTGGCGGTGCCGCTGGTGTGGCTGGGGTTCAACCTGGCCGACCATGTGCGCGATGCGGTGGCGCTGATCAAAGACATTCAGGTCGACGGCTTGCCCGAGGCGCCGACCTGGTTGGGCTCGATCCCGTTCGTCGGCGAGCGCCTGGTGGCGATGTGGGACAGCATTGACCAACAAGGCGCGGCGCTGATGGTCAGCATCAAGCCGTACCTCGGCCAGGTCGGCAACTGGTTGCTGGCACGCAGTGCGCAAATTGGCGGCGGTATTCTTGAGCTGACCCTGAGCCTGGTCTTCGTGTTCTTTTTCTACCGTGATGGGCCGCGCCTGGCGATGTTTGTGCACCGTCTGCTGGAACGGCTGATCGGTGAACGTGCCGGCTATTACATCGAGCTGGTGGCCGGTACGGTGCAGCGGGTGGTCAATGGTGTGATCGGCACTGCGGCGGCCCAGGCCTTGCTGGCGCTGATCGGCTTCCTGATCGCCGGCGTGCCGGGTGCGCTGGTGCTGGGTATCGTCACTTTCCTGCTCAGCCTGATCCCCATGGGCCCGCCGCTGGTGTGGATTCCGGCCACGGCCTGGCTGGCGTGGAAGGGTGACTACACCTATGCGGTGTTCCTGGGGGTATGGGGTACGTTTGTGATCAGCGGTGTGGACAACGTGCTCAAGCCGTATCTGATCAGTCGTGGCGGTAACCTGCCGTTGGTGATTGTGCTGCTGGGGGTGTTTGGGGGGTTGATCGCCTTTGGCTTTATCGGGCTGTTTATCGGGCCGACGCTGCTGGCGGTGGCGTACAGCCTGTTGACGGACTGGAGCGCTACCCAGGCGCAAGTGCGTCGTGACGACAAGCCGTGTAATTGAGGGGGCTAGGCATCAGGATGTGATGCGACGCTGCACCTGTGGGAGGGGGCTTGCTCCCGATGGCGGCCTCAGGGCCGGCCAGGATGTTGGATCCGACTGAGTACATATCCGTTATTTGGGTAACGGCTGATATTGGTTCCGCTTTTACAGCGGGTCACTTTTGAAAAGCGCAAAAGTAACCCAAACGCTCTTGCCCCACCACTCGGCACCTCGCCTAGGCTCGGTGTGCCCGTAATCCGCCATGGATTTGGGGGGCCGCCGCCACGCGCCATCCATGGCGCGGGGCGGCTAAACCGGCATCCCTGCCGGTTTACCCCCCAAATCCATGTCGGATTCCGGCCAGCGTGGTTTAACGGGGCGCCTGAGATCAAAAGCAGATCAAGAGCGGCTCGCTTCGCATCGTGGTTACCGTGGGGGCGGCAAGCTGCACAGTTGTATAGAAGGGAGAAGCCTCAGCCCCTCGGCAACCACATCACCGCAGTCAACCCACCCCCCGGCGTGTCCTCCAGGCTCAAGTGCCCGCCAAGCCGCTCGACGGCCTCTCTGGCAATGGTCATCCCCAAACCGACCCCTCCGGAATTGCGGTTGCGCGATCCCTCCAGCCGAAAGAACGGTTCGAACACCGCCTCGCGTTTATCGGCGGCGATTCCCGGGCCGTTATCGATCACTCTGATCACCAGTGCGCCACGGCTGTCGGCCAGTTCTACCCGGGCCATGCCGGCATAGCGCAGCGCGTTGTCGATCAGGTTGTTGAGGCATGAGCGCAGGGCCATGGGCTGCACTTGCAAGGGCGCGCAGGTGCCTGAAAATTGCACGTCGCAGCCCTGGTCCTGGGCGTTCTCGCTGAGGGACTCCACCAGCGCCTGCACGTCGAGCCAATGCCGCGTCTCGCTGGTGCGTTGTTCGTGCAGGTAGCTCAGGGTGGCGTCGAGCATATCGATCATGTCGTTCAGGTCCTGACGCATCTGGCCTTGCAGCTTGGTGTCTTCGATCTGTTCCAGGCGCAGTTTGAGGCGTGATAACGGGGTGCGCAGGTCGTGAGAGACCGCACCGAGCATACGTGCCCGCTGGCTGACTTGTTCGCGGATGCGCTTTTGCATCAGGTTGAAGGTCGAGGCCGCTTGCCTTGCCTCGCGCGGGCCGGATTCCACCAGCGGCGGGCTGTCGAGGTCGACGCTCAAGCGCTCGGCTGCGGCACTCAGGCGCTGGATCGGCCGGCTCAGCAGCTTGGCGCCGTACCAGGCTGCAATGATCAACGAGATGAATTGAAACGTCAGCGGTACCAGCGGGCCACCAAACCAAGGGCGAGGTTCCTTGCGCAGCGGTTTGAGGGTGCCATCCGGTTGTTCGACGAACGCCTGGGGAGGCGGAGGCGGTGGCCGGCCGTAGTGGTGAAACCAGAAGAGCGCCAGCACGTGGGCCAGCACAATGGCCACCAGCAATAGGCCGAACAGTCGCCCGAACAGCGTATTGAAGGTGGCGCGCATCAACCGATATCCCGGGCGTCGAACAGGTAGCCTTCGCCGCGTACGGTCTTGATCAACTGCGGGGCCTTGGGGTCATCCCCCAGTTTCTGGCGCAGGCGTGATACCAGCAAGTCGATGCTGCGATCAAAGGCTTCGATGGAGCGACCACGGGCCGCATCCAGCAGTTGCTCGCGGCTCAATACGCGGCGCGGGCGTTCGATGAACACCCACAGCAAGCGAAACTCTGCGTTGGACAGCGGCACCACCAGGCCGTCATCGGCCACCAACTGGCGCAGTACGCTGTTGAGGCGCCAGGTGTCGAAGCGGATGTTGGCCCGTTGCTCGGTGCGGTCATCGCGCACCCGGCGCAGGATGGTCTGGATACGGGCCACCAGCTCCCGGGGTTCGAATGGTTTGGACATATAGTCATCAGCGCCCAGTTCCAGGCCGATGATGCGGTCGGTGGGTTCGCAGCGGGCCGTGAGCATCAGGATCGGAATGTCCGACTCGGCACGCAGCCAGCGGCACAGCGACAACCCGTCCTCGCCCGGCAGCATCAGGTCCAGTACTACCACATCGAAGGTTTCGGCTTGCATGGCTTGGCGCATGGCGGTGCCGTCGGTGACGCCCGAGGCCAGGATATTGAAGCGCGCCAGGTAGTCGATCAGCAGTTCGCGGATCGGCACGTCGTCGTCGACGATCAGCGCTCGGGTGGTCCAGCGCTTGTCTTCGGCGATCGTCGTGCCTTTAGGCTCTTCGTTTACGGGGACGGAAGGGGTCTGCATAGTGCGATCATCTGCCTGAGTAGTGCTGTCAGCATAGGCGCCCAGCGCCGTGGCTGGAAATGCTGGGCGTGCGATAGTGTGCGAGGCTAGCCGGGCGGCGTGTTGAGGGCGTGTCGTGAATGTATCGACTTTGAAACAAGTGCTCGAAATCGCGTGTATCGGGCACTTGATCAGTATTTACCGATCATCGGATCCCGCAACGGCGCTGCTTGCGCTACAATCCGCGCCGATTTCGACTTGCCTGAGAGCCCATTCCAATGTCCGTCTGCCAGACTCCTATCATCGTCGCCCTGGATTACCCCACTCGTGACGCCGCACTGAAGCTGGCTGACCAGTTGGACCCCACGCTATGCCGGGTCAAGGTCGGCAAGGAACTGTTCACCAGTTGCGCGGCGGAAATCGTCGGCACCCTGCGGGACAAAGGCTTCGAAGTGTTCCTGGACCTGAAATTCCATGACATCCCCAACACCACGGCAATGGCCGTGAAGGCTGCCGCCGAAATGGGCGTGTGGATGGTCAATGTGCACTGTTCCGGCGGCTTGCGCATGATGAGCGCGTGCCGCGAAGTGCTGGAACAGCGCAGCGGCCCCAAGCCGCTGCTGATCGGCGTGACCGTGCTGACCAGCATGGAGCGCGAAGACCTGGCCGGTATTGGCCTGGATATCGAGCCTCAGACGCAGGTATTGCGCCTGGCGGCTCTGGCGCAGAAAGCCGGCCTCGATGGCTTGGTATGCTCGGCCCTGGAAGCCCAGGCCCTGAAGAACGCCCACCCGTCGTTGCAACTGGTGACGCCGGGTATTCGCCCGGCGGGCAGCGCGCAGGATGACCAGCGCCGTATCCTGACCCCGCGCCAGGCCCTGGATGCCGGTTCGGACTATCTGGTGATCGGCCGTCCGATCAGCCAGGCGGCGGATCCGGCCAAAGCACTGGCCGCGGTGGTTGCCGAAATCGCCTGATACTCAGGGGAACACGGTAAAAAATGTGTGAGGGGGCTTGCCCCCGTTAGCCATGGGTATCTATACAACTTCTGTACGCCGCCGGACCCTGTGGGAGGGGGCTTGCTCCCGATGGCGGCCTTGGGGCCGACCAGGATCTTGGATCAGACCGAGTACATATCTGTTATTTAGGTAACGGCCACTGTTGGTTCCGCTTTTACAGCGGGTCACTTTGGAAAAGAGCCCCAAAGTAACCAAAGGGCTCTTGCCCCACCACTCGGCACCTCGCCTGGGCTCGGTGTGCCCGTAATCCGCCATGGATTTGGGGGGCCGCCGCCACGCGCCATCCATGGCGCGGGGCGGCTAAACCGGCATCCCTGCCGGTTTACCCCCCAAATCCCTGTCGAATTCCGGCCAGCGTGGTTTAACGGGGCGCCTAAGATCAAAAGCAGAGCAAGAGCAAGCAGCGAGTCAGCATGGTCATCGTGGGCAAGCCCTAATGCCAGTCAGTCAAGCGTACATCGCCCTCTGTAGGAGCGAGCAAGCTCACTCCTACAAAAGCCTAGGGCAAGCCCCCTCCCACATTTAGATCTGCCGTGTGTCAGCTGACTTTCAGTATCAACTTCCCGAAGTTCTCGCCGCTGAACAGCTTCATCAGCGTTTCCGGGAAGGTCTCCAGCCCCTCGACAATATCTTCCTTGCTCTTGAGCTTGCCCTGGGCCATCCAGCCGGCCATTTCCTGCCCGGCCGCCGCGAAGTTCGCCGCGTGGTCCATCACCACAAACCCTTCCATGCGCGCACGGTTGACCAGCAACGACAAGTAGTTGGCCGGACCTTTGACGGCTTCCTTGTTGTTGTATTGGCTGATCGCGCCGCAAATCACCACGCGGGCTTTGAGTGCCAGGCGGCTGAGCACGGCGTCGAGAATATCGCCGCCGACGTTATCGAAATACACGTCCACGCCTTTGGGGCACTCGCGTTTGAGGGCGGCAGGTACGTCTTCGCTTTTGTAGTCGATGGCGGCGTCAAAGCCCAGCTCATCGAGCAGGAACTTGCACTTGTCGGCACCGCCGGCAATCCCCACCACGCGGCAGCCTTTGATCTTGGCGATCTGCCCGGCGATGCTGCCCACGGCACCCGCGGCGCCGGAAATGACCACGGTGTCACCGGCTTTCGGCGCACCGGTCTCCAGCAGGGCGAAGTAAGCCGTCATGCCGGTCATGCCCAGGGCAGACAGGTAACGGGGCAGGGGCGCAAGCTTGGGGTCGACCTTGTAGAAACCACGGGGCTCGCCGAGGAAGTAATCCTGCACGCCCAGGGCGCCATTCACGTAGTCCCCCACCGCGAAGTTCGGATGGTTCGAGGCAATCACCTTGCCGACGCCCAGCGCCCGCATCACTTCGCCGATGCCGACCGGCGGGATGTAGGACTTGCCCTCATTCATCCAGCCACGCATGGCCGGGTCGAGGGACAGGTATTCATTGCGTACCAGGACCTGGCCGTCGGCAGCCGTGCCCACCGGCACTTCCTGGTAGGTGAAGGTCTCTCGCGTGGCCGCACCGACCGGGCGTTTGGCGAGCAGGAATTGGCGGTTGGTCTGGGCGGTCATGGCAAGGACTCTTTGGAAATGAATCATGAGTGATAGCCCTTCAGTGACGCCAGGGCAAGGTTGTCTGCGGGAGGCGAATGCCCGTCGATAGGCATCGCTGATAACCATCCCGGTAGACTTATCACTGCGATTCATGCAGCGCTAACCCGCCGTCTGATAGTGCTGACGCGCTGATCCCTGTGTTGGCTAGACTCGCGCCACCGCTACCACTCCCATAGGACAGTTCCCATGAGCATGACATTTTCTGGCCAGGTCGCCCTGGTAACCGGCGCCGCCGCGGGTATTGGTCGCGCCACTGCGCTGGCGTTCGCGGCCGAAGGCTTGAAGGTGGTTGTTGCCGACCTCGACGTGGCGGGGGGCGAGGGCTCTGTTGCGCTGATCCGCCAGGCCGGCGGCGAAGGGGTGTTTGTGCGTTGCAACGTCACGCTCGAAACGGACGTACAGCAATTGATGGCGCAGACGGTCGCCATCTATGGACGACTGGACTATGCCTTCAACAACGCCGGGATTGAGATCGAGAAAGGCAAGCTGGCCGACGGCAGCCTGGATGAGTTCGATGCCATCATGGGGGTTAACGTCAAAGGCGTCTGGTTGTGCATGAAGTATCAGTTGCCGCTGTTGTTGGCCCAGGGCGGCGGAGCAATCGTCAACACGGCATCGGTGGCCGGGCTGGGGGCGGCGCCGAAGATGAGCATCTATGCGGCGTCCAAACACGCAGTGATCGGCCTGACCAAGTCGGCAGCCATTGAGTATGCGAAAAAGAAGATCCGCGTGAACGCGGTCTGCCCTGCCGTGATCGATACCGACATGTTTCGCCGCGCCTACGAGGCCGACCCGCGCAAAGCCGAATTCGCGGCGGCCATGCATCCGGTCGGGCGCATCGGCAAGGTTGAGGAAGTCGCCAGCGCCGTATTGTACCTGTGCAGTGATGGTGCCGCCTTTACCACCGGCCAGTCCCTGGCGGTGGATGGCGGCGCGACGGCGATCTAGGACGGCAAGTCGCACGGCATTCGAAAATAGGGCGAGGTGCTGTGGGGCGTTTCCATAGGGGGCAGTGGGCCGTGTTCGAATATGTATCAGTAGGTAAATAATCCAATAAAATCAATACTTTAATAAAACTTGGCAGCAAGTTTTGGCGGGCTTCTGTGCTTAACTGTTTTGGGTTAACAAACAGTTGAAGTGAGTGGCTCATGGATTTAGGGATCGATCGACAAGCCCTGGTACCGGTTGTTCAGCAAATCGTCAGCGCGGTGGCCCATTGGATTCGCAAGGAAGGAGTGAGCCCTGGAACGCGCTTGCCGTCCATTCGGCAACTGGCCCTCGACAACCTGCTGAGCCAGTCCAGCGTGATCGAGGCGTTCGAGCGGTTGGTGGCCCAGGGCCTGTTGGCTCCGAAGCACGGCTCGGGTTTTGTGGTGGCGCAACCCGCCACTGACCAGGAACGCCACTGGTACGAAGGCGCGGAGCAACTGTGGGGCGCTTTTACCGATAGCCCGCTGGGCGAGCTGAAGCTGGGATGCGGCTGGCTGCCGGACGCCTGGCGCGAAAGCGATGACATCAGCTATGCGATCCGCGAACTCAGTCGTACCGATACCGGGGCCTTGTTCAATTACAGTACGCCCTTGGGGCTGCCGGTGCTGCGCGAACAACTACTCAAGCGCCTGACCCAGATTCACATAGCCACCCGCCTGGACTGTATTCTCACCACCCATGGCGTCAGCCATGCCCAGGACTTGCTGATACGTACCTTGCTCAAGGCTGGTGATGAGGTTGTGGTGGAAACACCCGGGTATGGCAACCTCTATCGCCAGTTGGCGTTGCAGGGTGTCACGCTGCTGGAGGTTCCGCGCGCCCGTGGCGGCCCGGATATCCCAGCCTTGGAGATATTGCTGCAAACCCATCGGCCCAAGTGCCTGTTCATCAATAGCCTTTATCACAATCCCACCGGCACCAGCCTGTGCCGCTCGGTGGCGCAGCGGTTGTTGGAACTGGCGCGAGAGCGGGATTTCCTGATCATCGAAGAGGATGTCTACGGCGACCTGCAACATGCCAGTTGCACGCGCTTGTCGGCGCTGGACCACAATGACCGGGTGATCTATGTGTCGAGTTTTTCCAAGACCCTGAGCAGCGCCCTGCGCGTGGGTTACCTCTGCGCCAGTGCCACGCTCATTGCGCAATTGGCTCACCTCAAGACCCTGACGGGGCTCGGCACCTCGCGCTTTGCTGAAGCCATGGTGGCAACCTTGTTGAGCAACGGCACTTACCGTAAGTGGGTGCAGCGCCTGCGCAAGCACCTGAATGCGCAGATGGCTGCGACTTTACAGGTGCTGGAGGATGAAGAGTGGCAGGTCTTTGCCGTTCCCGCAGGGGGCATGTTCCTGTGGGCGCGACCGGGCATCCCGGACCCATCGCGGCTGCAGGCCTGTGCACGGCGGCTCGGCGTGCTGCTGTCGCCCGGCGCGCTGTTCAGCCCCACCGGGGAGCGTAGCGACTGGCTACGCATCAATGTGGCCTATGCAGGGGATCAGCGCGCACTGGCGTTGTTCCGTGCCATGGGGCCGACCAGATCGACCTCGACCATTCTGAAAACGACGGGCATGTAGCTTTTTGCCATTATTGCGACGCCAGCGGCTTGTGCTCGGGGCCTCGGGGTTGCCACTCTCACTGCTTGTAAACCTGGTTTATGGCATCTGCCATTGCAAGAGGATCAAGTGCAATGATTTGGGGCGTGCAACGACGATTCGCCAACCTTGGCATGGCAAAAAAACTGGGCTTGGGTTTTACCTTGGTACTCCTTCTGACGGCCCTGGTAGCGGCGATCGGTGTGGGGTCCCTGCACGCCGTCGGTCAGCGCTTTGATGGCCTCAAGCAGATGTCTTCGCTCAATAGCGAGCTGCTCAAGGTGCGCCTGATCGAGCAGAACTACGCGCTGCACGCCGACCCCAAGGCTGTTGACGCCCTGCATAACAGTGTTGACGCGTTGCTGGCCCAGGCCATCAGCCTCAAGGCCCGGTCCGTCATCAACGAGCAGGTGATGAGCGATGTCGAGCAAGCTTTGATCGCCTATCGCAAGGCGTTCGATGAGTTCGTCGACTTGACCCAGGCCAAGGACCTGGCGCTGGAAATGGCCAGTTGGTCGGTGTCCAGCGTGGCGAATAACCTGGACGTGTTGCAAGCGGGCCTTGCTGACGATGGTGCCTATGGCCTCAAGGAGAGCCAGGGCAAGGAGGGCGCCGAGTTTATCACGCAGGCGGGGCAGGTCAGCCAGGTGTCGCGCTTGATGCTGCAAGCCATGAACGAAGCGCGAGTGCGCCTGGATCAGAGCCGCAAGGCTGAAACAGACGACGGCGCACAGGGGAAGATCGAGCAGGCCGACCAGGCCCTGGCCGAGGTCGAAAAGCTGAAAACCAGCGTCAAGGACGCGGGCTACCAGACCGTACTCAACGAAGTCAGCGGGCATATCGCGTCATTCAGTGAAAAGCTCGGCGAGTACACCGGGCTGCTGGCCCAGGAAAAGCTGGTCTATACGCAACTGCATGATCGCGCCGAGCAAGTGGTCAGCCAGGTCAATCAGGCATACGCCGCTGAAGATCAGTCCATGCAGGTGCAGTTGCAGCACAGCACGCTGCTGATCATCGCTTCCTCCGCCTTGGCGTTGCTGGTGGGCTTGATTGCTGCTTGGCTGATTACCCGTTTGATCGTTGCGCCGTTGCGCAGCGTGATCGCCGTGGCCCAGCAGATTGCCTCGGGTGACCTGAGCGGGCGCATGGAGGTCAGCCGCCGCGATGAAATTGGCCAATTGATGCAAGCCATGCAGCAGATGAGCAGCGGTTTGAGCCAGATGGTCAGCGGGTTGCAGGCCGGCATTGAACAACTGGCCAGTTCCGCGCATTCGCTGTCCAGCGTTACCGAACAGACCAACCACGAGGTCAACAGTCAGAAGGAAGAAACCGAACAGGTTGCCACGGCGATGAACCAGATGACCGCCACGGTGCACGATGTGGCGCGCAATGCCGAGCAAGCGGCGCAAGCTGCACAGACGGCGGATGCCAAGGTCGACAGCGGCCAGCAGGTGGTGCGCATGAGCTTGCAGCGTATCGAATTGCTGGCCACGTCAAGCAACAGTGCCAGCGCGAGTATCGAAAGCCTCAGCGCAGAGATCCAGAACATTGGCGCCGTGCTGAGCGTGATCAATAGCGTGGCCGAGCAGACTAATCTGCTGGCCTTGAACGCCGCCATCGAAGCGGCGCGTGCCGGTGAGCAGGGGCGTGGCTTTGCCGTGGTGGCCGACGAGGTACGGGCCCTGGCCAAGCGCACCCAGCAATCGACCGAGGAGATCGAACGGCTGGTCAGCACCTTGCGCAGTGCGGCGCAGTCGTCGGTGCAGCAGATCCAGCAAAGTGGCGAACTGGTGAAACTGGCGGTCGGTGATGCGCTGGAAACCGAAAGTGCCTTGGGCAGCATTGCGGCCGCCGTGTCACTGATCCAGCAAATGAACCAACAGATCGCCGCCGCCGCCGAGGAGCAAAGCTCGGTGGCCGAAGAGATCAACCGCAGCGTCACCAGTATTCGGGCAAGTGCCGATCATTCGGCGCTGAGTATGCAAGGCAATGCAGCATCAAGCGTCCAGCTGGCGCAGTTGGGCGTGGAACTCCAGGGGATGGTGGGGCATTTCCGCCTGTGATCGCCGCTGGGGTGCGGCGAGCAAGGCGAAGGGGGTCAGGCGTTGTTGGCGAGGAAGGTCAGCAGTGCTTCGTTGACGAAGTCCGGGTTTTCGCGGCTTGAGATATGCCCGGCCTCGGGGATCAGGATCAGGTCGCAACCAATCAGTCCGGCCATTTCCTCGGATTCGGCAGGTGGGCGGGGGGTGTCTTGCTCGCCGCACAATATCAGGGTGGTGTCGGCGTCCAGACGCGGCAATTGCTCCAGGATATCTTCACGGCTGAAGATCAGGCGGCCCAGCGGTACGATGCTATCGAGCAGGCGTTCGCGGGGGAATCCCTGCAGGGATTTGCGAAAGTCCTGATACAGCGCCGATTCACGGTCGATGTTCGGGCGAAAGAAGATCGGTGCGATCACATCCAGTAGCGGCTCGGGGATGGCGCCGGCGTCTTCGATCATCTTGAACAGCGAGAAATAATACTGGCGAGTCGCTTCAGGTTCGGCGCCGAGGTAGGTGTCCATCAGCACCACGCTGTTGATGCGCTCGGGCGCCAGTAGTGCCAGGCGCGCGCCCCACATGCCACCGACCGACAGGCCCACCAGGTTGATCTGCTCGACGTCCAGGTGATCCAGCAGCGCCAGGGCCTGGCGAGCCAGATCATCCAGGGACCGGGTTTGCGTGGGCATCGGGCCCGACTCGCCATGGCCCCACAGCTCGGGGACGATTACACGGTATTGCTGGGACAGCGCTTCAATCTGCGGCGTCCACATGTCGCGAGCCCACAGGTAACTTGAACCAAGCAATACGACCGGGCCGCTGCCCTGGTCGAGGTAATGCAGCGGTTGTCCATCAATCACGGCAACAGGCATAGCAGGCCTCTAACTTCACGGAGTGAGGGGCACTTTTTTACGCTAGTCGGGGGCGGGGGGATAGATGCAAAGTGATGGCATATGGTGTGAGGGTGCCATCCAACTGACACCCCTCCCACGTTATTGACTGGGCTGTCAGTCGTAGATAGCTTTCTTTTTCCACTCGGCGTCGGCATCGACGACCTTCAAACCTTCGGTCAGCTCGTTGACTTCGTCTTCTGCCGGTTGGCTGTTGGTCAGCACCGTGGAGTTGGCGCGGGCCAGTTGTGACTCCAGCAGTTGCAACTGTGCGCTGTAGAGCACCGGTTCCGGTTGTTTGCGCAAGTACTGCACGCCGCGTTCGAACGCCAGGCGCGCCTGGCCGGGCTGGCCTTGCAGCAGGGCATGTTGGCCGAGGTTGTTGAAGAACTCGATATGCAGCAGTACCAGGATATGACGGATTTCCTTGATCCAGTGCTTGGCTTCATTGGTTGGCAGGAAACCGTCCTGGGCTGCGCGGGTGACTTGGCCGTGCAGGGCTTCGAGCAAAAAGCGCACGTCCTTGGCCTTGGCTTCGGTCTGGATCGGCGCAGGTGGGTTGGCCACCGGAATCGATTCGCCCTGGGCGATCAACGCATTCAGCTCGCTGATACGTGCCTTGATTGGTGCGCTGGACTTATTGAGGTTCAACAGGCGCTGGTTGACGTTCAGTTCCAGGCGAGCCAGCAACAGTTTGAGCGCCGGGGTCATCAGTTGGCCGGGGAAAGTCTCGGTGATTTCACCGCAGCGACGCAGCCGATCGTTAAGCTCGATCTCGGTACGCTTCTTTTCCAGCTTGTTGTTTTCCACCACGTGGTTCATGTAGCCAATGGCGATCAGTATTACGATCCCGGCTATTACCAGCAGGGTGATCATGAGTGGTGTCACCGGTGTGACCTCTTTATAGGGTTTGCTGTGGAGTGTAGTGACTGGGGCACCCGGCGGATAGGACCGATCGACCAGTTGCCCGGGTAGTTTCTTCTATATAGGTAAGCGCTTCCGAATGGGTGCACATTGCCATCACTTGCCCAGGCAGACTATAACGCCTTGTTGAACGCCAGAATATAGGCGCCAAGGCTCCAGCGGCGACAATGCCCGCACGGGCCGGCAAACCATGGCGAAGTCATTGATTTAAATAAATTTATCCTTGGGGGTTGACGACCTTTCAATCCATCCATAGAATGCGCGCCACTTACAGCGTAAAGCACACAGCGAAACGCGGTAGGGAGTGAATGTTGTACGTGTGTCCCCTTCGTCTAGTGGCCTAGGACACCGCCCTTTCACGGCGGTAACAGGGGTTCGAGTCCCCTAGGGGACGCCATATGCGGGAATAGCTCAGTTGGTAGAGCACGACCTTGCCAAGGTCGGGGTCGCGAGTTCGAGTCTCGTTTCCCGCTCCAATTTACAAGCAATGTGGCCTTATGGCGGCATTGAGTGAAACCAGGACCAAGTCTTCGGACGAGGCCTCTGGGCACTGGAACACACACCATGTGTTTCAGTAGCGTGTCCCCTTCGTCTAGTGGCCTAGGACACCGCCCTTTCACGGCGGTAACAGGGGTTCGAGTCCCCTAGGGGACGCCATTTGCGGGAATAGCTCAGTTGGTAGAGCACGACCTTGCCAAGGTCGGGGTCGCGAGTTCGAGTCTCGTTTCCCGCTCCATATTTAAACGAAAACGCCGATCAGCAATGATCGGCGTTTTTGTTTGTGCTGAATTTGGCCCGATACGGTTTTGCCGCGTTCAAATGGCCGCATGGGCTTGCGGCCTTGGCATAAAAACGAGCTGCATGATCAGTTTGCCAACCGATCGAGCCAAGCCAGGTTGTGAAGGTCAAGCGACATGTTCTACCCCTTTAGGGTTAGGGATTTGCAGGCCAGGGCTAAGTACTTGTAGGTATTTACTATTCGACAACGCCCGGTATATTCACCCCGAGCTTACGATAGCCATGAAGGCGCTTCGGGTAACAGGGATAGTCATATGAGTCGATCACACTTGCGAGCTATTTTTTTAGCCTCGCTGCTTGGCGCCGCCATCAGCACGCCGGCCAGCGCCGCGCAATCTTCGGTGTATCTGTATAACTGGTTCGGGTTTCTCGAGCCGCAAACCCCGAAGGAGTTCCAGCAGGAAAGCGGCATCAAGCTGCATATGGATGCCTTCGACAGCGCCGAAACCATGCAGAGCAAAGTCATGGCCGGGCGCACCGGTTATGACCTGGTCGTGGCTACTTCCAATGTGCTGCCCGGCCTGATCAAGGCGGGGGTGTTGCAAGAGCTGGACCGCTCGCAACTGAGTAATCTGTCGCATATCGATCCCGATATCCTGTCTCTGCTGGCGGTCAATGACCCTGGTAATCGCTACGCCGTACCCTACGTCTGGGGCACCACCGGCATTGGCTACGATGTGGACAAGGTCAAGGCCGCCCTGGGTGATAACGCCCCGGTGGACAGCTGGGATCTGATCTTCAAAGAAGAAAATATCAGCAAGCTCAAGGCCTGTGGCGTGGCCATGCTCGACTCGCCCAGCGAAATCATTTCGATCGCCTTGCACTACCTGGGGCTGCCCAGCAACAGTACCAACCCTGAGGATTACCAGAAGGCCCAGGCTCTGCTGCTGAAAATCCGTCCCTACGTGCTCTATTTCGATTCCTCGCGAATCGACACCGATTTGGCTGACGGCAATATTTGCGCAGTTGTAGGCTGGGCCAATGGTGCGCTGGCTGCGCAGGCGATCAATGAAAAATCCAACAGCGGACGCAAGATTGCCTACAGCCTGCCTCGAGAAGGCGCATTGGTCTGGTCTGAAAACTGGGTACTGCTCAAAGACGCTCGGCACCCCAAGGCTGCGCTGGAGTTCATTAATTACATGCTGCGCCCCCCGGTGATTGCCAAGACTTCCAACTACATGCTCTATCCCAACGCCAATAAAGATGCCACGCAGTTCGTCGAGCAGAAGTTGCGCGATAACCCGTGGATTTATCCCGATAAAAAGACCATGGCCACGCTGGTTCCGCTTGAGCCGTTGCCGTTGAAGGCGGAGCGTATTCGTACCCGGGTCTGGACCAAGGTCAAGAGCGGTACGTGAGTGTAGGCCTATTGGGCGTTTGACCCAGGGGCCGGGGAGGGCAACAGCATGCGCCAAGGCGGTGATCAGTGCTATTTGGAGTCAGACGACTACAAAGCGTACAAAGAGATTGAAGAGCAGATCGGCCTCTGCACGCCGGAACAAGCCTGGGCCATGTATTACGTCTCAACGGGCATGGTGCGAGAAAACATCACCCTGGCGGTGATGGAGCACATCGGCAGGGGGAATCGCGCATTGTTGCTTGAATTCCCCGACCTGGTACGGGTCAGGGGGCGAGACTATGAGCCCGGAGCACTCGCGTCCAACTGGCCTTTGTTGCGCAGGCATCGTGGATAACGCCCTGCGCAGCGCCTATGCAAAGCAAAGCTTGATCGCAGGATATCCATGTAAGGCATATTGCACTGGCTACGGCGCTGGGGCTCGTTGAGGTCGTCTCATAGCCAGCCAGGTGGATAAGGGTGGGCTCGATAGAAGCGACGTAGGGCGAGCACGTCTCGCTCGACGGTTTTTTTTACCCAAGCCTGATAAGCCGCTTGCACTGTCATTTCGCCAGCCGGCCAGGACCGACAATCGATAATCGCCGAGGCCGCCTGCATGCCGGATATCAATGCCTTGATCACGCCGTGAGAGGCGCACGGGTCCAGCGTCGCAGCGGCGTCACCGACTAGAAAATAACCGCTCCCGGCTGTCGTGCGGCACAGTCGCCACGAGACATCTGCTCCGCGAATCCGGCCGATCATCCTCAGTGGCTCCAATCCCTTGGGTATCAGGCGGTGCGGCACGTCTTGTGCAAACGCCAGTTGGGTCCAGTGCAGGCAGGTTGGGCTGATACGGGCAATCCAGTGCCAGCCGTCTGAGTGGGCAAACAGCCCGAGTTTTTCATCCGGCAGGTTGCTGTCTTCGCAGTAGCCGTAACGTGCGACCAACCGCGGTGAAAAACGGCGCAAGGGTATTTTCAATTGGCGTTGCAGCCAGGCGTGATGCCCAGTGGCATCTACTACAAATTGCCCGGTCCATTGTGCTGCTTGCGCCTGGACGCCTTGAACACGACCTTGCTCCAGCAATACCCGGCTCGGATGTCTGAGATGAACGATCTGCACGCCCAGATTGCGTGCCTGTTCAAGTAATTGCTGGTCGAGTAACGCTCGCGGAATCTGGAAGCCCCTCCATTGCTCGTCGCCACTTGCGCTGAATGCCTGGAAACGAGGCGGGCCATCCCAGTGAACCCAATGGCCCGTGTGGCGGTGGTAATTCTGGAGGGTGATCCCCAGTTGGCGCAGCAGCGGCTCAACGCCAGGGTGCAGTGTTTCTCCTGGCCGGTGTCTGGGAAAACTGGTCTTCTCCAGCAGGACTACCCGTAGCCCTCGCTGTGCGCAGTGGATTGCTGCAGCGCAGCCAGCCGGGCCGCCGCCGACAACAACGACGTCAAAGTGACTCATCGAGGTGTCGCCAGGGCTCCCCGTCCCGGCGGATAAGCAGCGCGTCCTGGCTCATATACAGTTCGATCTCTTGCTCTATTTCCACATGACGAAGTTTGAAGTCGTGCGCTGGGGTGCTGATCGCGCCGTGTTTGTAAAGCCTGTAGTACGCCACCTCGCCTTCCAGTCGCAAACCGGCCTCTTGCTGTGCGACGTCGAAAGCTTCGTCCGGTAATTGCACCTGAAAAAACGACAGCAGCGGCCAGCGTTTTCGTTGCTCGCTGTCTGAGCCCGCACCGACTGCTTGATAGGCGCGGCGCATGCCCAGGACACGCTGATGGTACTGCCTGGTGCTGGTCTGCCCGGTCGCGGCCAGTGAGATCCGGCCATCCAGCGCGGCCTGGGTGTAGTCGCCGTATTCATAAGCCTGGTATTGAACCAGCGTGCGCCCCTCCAGTTCGATCAGTGAGGGGCCGCTACGCCCATCCCAGGCAGGCTGGTCTAGCAGGCCGATTTCGTTGTCAGTCAGCGGGATGACCGTAGCAGAGACATTGCGTGGTTCGAACGTACGGGTTGAATCAGGCGCCACCCCTGGCCAGTACGAACCCAGCGCAGCACAGATGCGTGCATCTTCCGTGAACGGGCTGGCTAACTGATAGCCACACAGCATATTGGTGAATGGGGCATCTACCAAACCACGGCCGACTTCCCAGCCAGGCCCGAAGACGCCGCTGGCGAAATCCGGCAGCCAGGATTGTCGCTGGGCATAGGCCGCCGGATGTCCGGGGCTTGGAGTCGTGGACGTTTGGGGGTGCGAGACGATCGCAGTGGCGCCGCGGTCTTCAGCGGAAAAATAACCGCCCCTGAGCGATTGATTGATGAAAAACCGCACATCGGACAGTGGGTTGACTCGCGTGTGCCATACCTGCGGACAGGGTGGGGTAGGACAAGGAAAAACCTGCGGGTCGCTGGACCATTGCTTGAGTTCCCGTTGTCCACACAACGGGTAAAAATCCGGTGCTCCGATAATCGAATAGGCGGCGATGCTCTGCAGTTCCAGTGCTGGACAGAGTGCGCGCACCCAGCCATCGGCCATTGCGTCCTGATAGTGTAAGGCTCGGTAGCCTCCGGCCTTGACGATGGCATCGACATCCTCACGTTGATTCAGGTCTTCAATCGAGCCGTCGTCACGCACATGATGGCGCCCATGCACCAGGCCGCCGGTGCCCGGAGGCATCATGAAGGACAACGGTCGGCCTTGGTAGTGAGCCAGCTGCACCAGCCGCTCCTTGGCGTTGGGCACCAGCAAGCCTGGTGCAAAGCCATCGATATCCGCCCAATGACATAACCCCTCGGTAATGACGAACGGTGCGTTGAGAATGTCAGGCTCTTGCCAACCGGTATTGCGAAAGCGTCTGTGGATTTGACCGATCTTTTCATTGACCTGGTGATTGCCCAACTGAACGCTCAGGTCCATACCCGCCACGCACTCGTCGCCATCGAATACCTTATGCAAGGGCACCCAGAACTCAAGATCATGGTCGATGGATTGAGCATTCATCGGGCCGAACCGCTCGGGCTGACCCACATGCCGTGCCGCTATGAACGCGCCGTAGCGCGCCGGGATAACGCGCATTTGATTGGGCTGGTCCTCGACAAAGGGCAAAAAGCCCCTGCGTTGCGGGTCATACAGCGCTGGCGCCGTACCGACCCGGGCGATTCCGGTGCGGGAAAAGCACAGGTCGGCCTGGCGCCCATGCACGGTCTCGGGGCGGGGGCGGTATTCATAGGCAAACACGGCAATCGCCAGCTCTGCATCACCGGCGGCCAGCCGCAAAACCTCCATGCTGGGAGGATTGGCACCGTAGACATAATTAAGGATGTGTTCGGTTTCAGCAGGGGTAGGGAAGGCTGTGAGTGCACTGCCGTTGATTCCGAGGTTCACATTCGGCGAGGCGAATGCATGAAACAGCAGGCTGGCGGCCGGGTGCCCAGGCTCGACGCCACGTACGCCATCGGCCGAAAAGTCTTCAAAGCCGGGCTGGGTACGATCGATGAGCAGGGGTTTGGCGAGTTCATCGCGCAGGGTTGTCGAGGTTATGTCCAAGCCATGGTGCAGCAACAGATCACGCCAGCCGGTGGGAGCCAGGCGTGTGCAGGCGCGTTCGACAGCATTGATCAGCGACATCCCGAGTGCTCCGACAGGTTCAGAGGCCAGGGTACGTTAAAGGGGGCGGCGCGGTAACTGACCGAACGGCTAGGTAAGCGGGAAAGGAACCGTTGCACCGGGCCATCACGCGTTCAGCGCCTATCCATCGCTTTCATAGCCTGCGCCAGCCGTTGTGTTGCGTGATGGATCTCATCCCGGTCCAGGGAGGCAAAGCCCAGGCGCAGTGCGTTTTCTGCTTGGTCGCTGGGTGAAAACTGACGACCGCTGCGTACCACCAGCCCATGCTCCAAGGCGGTGTGCACCAAGCGATCCACGTCCAGGCTATCCTCGAAACGCACCCAGAGCGCCAAGCCACCTTCGGGCTCGCGTATCTGTATGCGCTCACCGAATGCCTGGTCCAGGCAGTCGCGCAGCACGGTGCGGCGCGCCCTGTATTCCTTCGAAACGCGGCGCAGGTGTTTTTTCAACTCACCGTGATTGATCAAGTCCGCCAGCATGGTCTGTGCGACCGCATCGGCATCGCCCAGCATCAGTGCGGCATTGCGCTGCAGGGCTTCAATCACTTGCGTGGGGGCCACGATGTAACTGCAACGAAACGTCGAGCCCAGCACCTTGGATAACGAGCCGATATAGATCACATGGTGCTGGGCGCGGTCACTGGCCAGCGGCAGGTAAGGGCGGCCGCTGAAGTGATATTCGTGGTCGTAGTCTTCTTCGATCACGCAAAAGTCATGTTGCGCGGCCAATGCCAGCAAGTGTTGTCGACGTGCGGCATGCAGGCTCACGGTGGTGGGAAATTGGTGGTGGGGCGTGAGGTAGATCAGGCGCACCGTGTGCTCGCGGCATAAGCGCTCGACCTGGTCGGTGCGGCAACCTTCATCGTCGATGTCGACCGTGACCAACTGCGCGCCGAGCTTGCGGAAAATTTCCCACGCCGGCGGGTAGCTCAAACGCTCCACCAGTACCACGTCGCCAGGCTTGATCAGCAGGCTGGCGCTCAGGTACAGGGACATCTGCGTGCCTTGGGTCAGGCAAATATTTTCGGCAGTCACTGTCAGCCCGCGGTTATTGCGCAGCATCTCGGCCAGGGCGCAGCGCAACTGATAGCCGGTGCCCTCACTGCCGTAACGCACCGTGTTGGAGGCGAAGCTGTTACGCAGCGCATGGCGATAGTAGCGATGCAACACGGCCTGGGGCAGCAAGCGGTGGTCGCTGGTGCCATTGTCGAAGAACAGCGCACTGTGCCGATGTTGAAGCGCGACCACCTGGGCGTTATGGGTGAAATACGGTACCACCGGCTGGTCCAGCAGCAGTGGGGCGAAAGACGGTTGCACCGCACAGGGCAAGGGCTTTGGCGCCAGTTGCGCATTGACGAATGTGCCACGGCGCGGCTCGCTGATCAGCCAGCCTTTGGTCATCGCTTCTTCATAGGCCAGGATCACCGTCTTGCGGTTGACGTCGAGCATTTGTGCCATTTCCCGTGTGCCCGGCAGCAACGTCCCAGGCGGCAGGCGCCCTTCGACAATCGCGGCGACCAAGCCTTCGGCAATCTTGCGATAGGACGCCTGGCGGGTGTCGTCGTCAAGCTTGAGCAGGGGGCGCCATTTACGCAACTGGACCATCTGAAGTATCCAAATCTGGAGGTTTTAATGGTCCTAGTCTAGCGTAACAATCCAGGCCTCACTTACCCCGAGGTCTTTATGAACACACGCCATGTCATCGAACTGTCTCCCTCGGGAAAAACTTTTGAGACCGGCGACGAACTGTTGCTCGACGCCATGCTTGCCAGCGGCCTGGCCGTGCCGTTCTCGTGCCGCCGCGGCGCGTGCGGCTCCTGCAAGGTGGTGGTCGCCGCAGGTGAGTACCGGGCCAAGCGCCTGGCGCCGGATGCGCCGGCGCCGTGTTACCCCCTGGCCGCCAATGAAATGTTGCTTTGCCAGAGCCATGCCTGCACCGACATGCGCCTGGAGATTCCCGGCTGGTCCCTGGATACGCCTGCGTTGGTCGTTGGCGCTCAGGTTATTGGCAAGCGCGCGCTCGGGCCTGATGTCATTGAGTTGATGCTCAAGCCCGATACACCGTTGAAGGTGCGAGCTGGCCAATACCTCAAGTTCCACCTGGCAGACGGCGACACGCGTTGCTTCTCGGTTGCCAACCTGCCAACAGAGGACGAGGGGCGTTTGGTCTTCCAGATTCGTCGGGTGCGCGGCGGGTACTTTTCCGAGGGCGTACTGGATGGCTTGGCCGTGGGGGCGCGGATGCAATTGGAAGGACCGTTTGGCGCCTGCACCTGGCAGGACGATGACGCAGCGCCCGTCGTGCTGTTTGCCACGGGTACCGGTTACGCGGGCATCAAGCCGATCCTGTTGACCGCGCTCAAACGCAATGTCGAGGTGACGTTGTATTGGGGCGGCGCGCAGTCAACCGACTTTTATGACGGCGCCTTTCTGGATGAATCGATGCTCGAGCACCCCCGTTTTCGCTGGCATTCGGTGCGATCATCCGAGGGGCGGGTGCAGGAGGTTGCATTGAGCCACGGGCATCATTGGGAGGCGGCCCAGGTCTATGCGTGTGGTAACGGCCCCATGCTTAGCCAGGTGCGTGCCCATTGCGTCGAGGCGGGGTTGCCGAGCCATCGGTTTGTCGCGGAGGCGTTTGTCGCCAGTGGCCGGTCAAGCGCGCAGGCGGTGTCGCTGTCGTTCGACCCGATCTGGGAGAAAGTCGGCCCGCGCTATTCCCTGGACGGGATGTTGGCGGCGCGAGAAAAATCCATACGCGCCCTGGCGGCCATCGCCAGCCGGTTGACGGTCGGCATGACCACCGGCGAAGCCCTGGAGATGGCCGCCCAGCAACTCACGGCCATGGGCGCCTCGCACACGTGGCACCCGACTTACATTCGCTTTGGCCCCGACACCATCCGGCCCTCCCGCGAAGGTGTTGATCGTCAGCGCAAACTGCGCGCCAGCGATATCGTCGTGGTCGACCTGGGGCCGGTATGGGACGGCTATGAAGGCGACTACGGCGACACGTTCATCTTCGGTGAGTTGCCGCTGCATCTGGCGTGCAGGACTGCGTTGCATGAGGTGTTCGATGAGACCCGCCAAGCGTGGCTGCGTGGGCTGACCGGGCGCGAGCTCTACGACTTCGCCGAACAGAGCGCCGTGTCGAAAGGCTGGAGGCTGGCACGCAATCTGGCGGGGCATCGCCTTGCGGATTTCCCCCATGCCTTGTTCGAAAGCAAGGAGTTGGCTGACCTGGAGATCCCACCGAGCGAAATGGCCTGGGTGCTGGAGATCCAGTTGTGCCATCCCACTGAGCCAGTGGGTGGGTTCTTTGAAGACATGTTGATGTTGCAAGCCTGAAGAGCCTGCCATTGCTGCCGAGAATTGTGTTTGTCGCGATGGCCCTGCCAACCGAGATCAACCCAGCACTGCCGATCCCCTGTGGGAGCTGTCGAGCTTCAGCGAGGCTGCGAAAGCGGTGATTCAGGCGATGAAAATGTTGCCTGTGCCGCCGCCATCGCAGCCTCGCCGGGGCTCGACAGCTCCCACATTTGGGCGGTGTTGTTGTCGGGAGTTGTGCTTGGCGCGATGGTGCTGCCAACCGAGATCAACCCAGCACTGCCGATCCCCTGTGGGAGTTGTCGAGCTTTAGCGAGGCTGCGAAAGCGGTGGTTCAGGCGATGAGCATGGGTCAGAGCTTCGGCAACTGCCCGACGCGGCCCATCATTTCAGTGACGATCTGCAGGTCCAGCAGGAACTGCTCAACCGTTTTGAACTCACTGTCGGTGTGCCCGGTGTACTTCTCTTCCGGACGGGCCAGGCCAAACTGCACCCCATTGGGCAAGTCGTGCACCGAGGTTGCACCGGCCGAGGTGCCGAACTTGTGCGGCATGCCCAGGTTTTCCGTGGCGACCGCCAGCAAGGCTTTGACCCACTCACCTTCAGGGTTGCGGTACATCGGTGTATCCAGCGAATAGGCGAAGCTCACGTTGACCTTGGCTTGCTGGTTCCAGGCATTCAGTTTCTGTTCGATCTGTGCCTTGAGTGCCTCCGGGGTTTTACCCTTCGGCGCCCGCAGGTTCACCGCCAGCTTGAAGGCTTTGTCATCCAGGCCGACAAAGGTCGGCGAGGTGGTCAACGGCCCCATGAAGTCATCGGCGAAGCCCACGCCCAATTTGCCGCCAAGGTAATCCAGGCCCCAGTTGTCCGCTGCATAACGCGCTGCATCAGTGATGTGGTTGTGCTTGAGGGCAATCTTGCCGTCGACGCCGTGGATCAGTTCCAGCATACGAGCCACCGGGTTGACCCCGGTTTCGGGTTCGGAGGAGTGGGCGGATACGCCGGTGACAGTGAGTTTGACGTCCTTGCCATCGACCTTGGCGCTGACCTGGAAATTGCCGCCGTTGCGCTTGGCATAATCATTACCGGCCTGCTGCAGGCTGGCCGCTAACTCAGCAGGCTTATCGCTGACCAGCGTGGCGACCGACACCGATGGAATCTGGTTGGTGGCCTTGCCGCCGGTCATTGCGATGATTTCCGCGCCTGTGCCTTCGCCTTTGCGCACCGGGAAGGTCGCCATGACTGTGCCCGAGCCTTTCTCGGCGATCACCACCGGGTAGCCGCCATCCAGCGCCAGGTTGTATTGCGGCACGGGGTTGCGTTCGAAGTAGTAGGGAATCGCGTCACCGGCGGTTTCTTCGGTGGTGTCCACCAGCAGCTTGAGCGTGCGCGCCAGCGGCAGTTTTTCTTCCTTGATCACCTTCATGGCATACATCGCCACGACGATGCCGTTCTTGTCATCTTCGGTCCCACGGCCATACATGCGGTCGCCGATCAGCGTGACCTTGAACGGGTCGAGCTTGGTGCCATCTTGCAGCACCCAGTTTTCCGGCGTGACCGGCACCACATCGGCATGGGCATGTACGCCGACGACTTCATCACCGCTGCCTTCCAGGGAGATTTCGTACACACGGTTATCGACGTTACGGAAGTTCAGGTTGAAGGATTTGGCCAGGGCCTGGATCTTGTCGGCGATCTTGAGGAATTCCGGGTTTTTGTACTGTGGCAGCCCGTCTACGTTGAAGGTCGGAATCTCCACCAGTTCGCGTAAGGTTTCCAGGGCAGCCTTGCCGTACTTCACACGGGTGTAGATACCGAGCAGGCGATTGATCTCGTTCTGTTGCTCGGCGTTCAGGGTTTTGTTGTCGAGAAAGGCGCTGATAGCCGGGCCGACGTCAGCCGATTTACCCAGCTCGCCCTTGGCCAGGTTGCCGAGGAAGCTGCGGAAATCGGTGACCGATGTCTCGCCGAAGCTCTTCACAATCGCCGCGCTTTGGTCTGCGCTGATGTTGGCGAAAGCGGGGGTTGAGAGTGCCGAAAGGCTAGCCGCGAACAGGGTGGCAACGGCCAATTGCTTGAGTGGAAAGTGCATTGTTTAAGGCATTCCTTTGCAGGTAGTGAGTAGGGTGTTTCTGACAGGCAAGTCGGAAACATTTCCACACACTACCACTACTCAGGTGCCCAAGGTCAATGCTGGCCAGGATGGGGCTCAGGGTATTCATCCGTCACGCTCAAGGCTCTGGCGTAGGGCCCGTCCCACAGTTGCTCATGCAATTGCCCTACACGGCTGGCCATCGCTTCACTGCGCATCACCACCTCCAGATTGCGCGAGTTATCCAGGTAACCGCCCAACCAGTTGCTGGTGCCGATCCACGCCACTTGCCCGTCGATCTCCATGGTCTTGCTGTGGATCACTCGGGCATAAGGGATAAAACCTTGCTTGGCTTCGGGCAGGGTGACGATCTTGATTTCGACGTTGGGCAATACCGCCAGGCTCTTGAGGTAGGGCAGTTCCAGCTTATCGGTGTTCCAGTTGGACACCATCAGTTTGATCGACACCCCACGGGCAGCAGCGGCACGCACGGCGTTGTCGATCACCGCGTAGTACGGGCGGGTTCGATCAGGCCCGTAGGACAGTGGCGCGTAATCGAGCAGTTGCACACGCACTTCTTTTTTGGCTTCGCCCAGCAGGCGTGGCAGCTCCAGCTGTGAGTCGCCTACGCCTGGCGGGTTGTAGCGTTGCGGGCTGGCCACCAGGTAGTTGCCGGTACGTGCGGGCACCTGGCCGGTGGCGGGCAGCGGTACCGGTTGTTTATCGGCGAGCGCGGCCTGGGCTTGCCAGTCTTGATCGAAGATCGCCTGCACCTGGCCCACGACGGCTGCGTCACTGATGCGCAGCCCGGTTTCGTGGATATGTTCCAGGGAGCGCCAGTCGAAATTCTGGCTGCCGATAAACGCCTGCGTGCCATCCACCAGGAGGTATTTGGCGTGGATGATGCCGCCGCTCAGTTGCCCGTAGGGCAGCACCCGCAAGGTCAGGTTGGGGATCGCACGCAGGCGTTCCAGGGTGGCAGCTTCCGACAGCCTGAGGCCTTTTTCTTCCAGCAAAAAACGAATTTTCACGCCGCGCTTGCCGGCAGCCTCAAGGCGTTCGATGACCGTGTTCATCACCGAGCCGGGATGGTCGACGGCGTAGAACTGGCCGATATCAATGCGGCTCTTCGCACTGTCGAACAGCTCGATCCATACCGGGCCAGTCTGGCGCAAATCGGCGGTGACCAGGGCGGTATCCACCGGCACGGTGTGCACCAGCTCAAACCCCGGAATGGAAAAGTCCGCCTGGGCCAGCGGACTGAGCAACACGCCGGCGAGGCTGGCGATACGCAACTTCATCGAAAGGGACATAGGCGTCTCATCGGACAAAACAAAGGGGCGGGCGTATTACGCGCCCGCCCGACGGGTCACGCTGTGCGGCTGTGCAGGGAGGTCGGTACAAGGTGCGGCACTTCGCCTTGTACGCGGGCTCCGCTGGCCGCGCGGATCAACAGGATCTTCAACTGGTCGTTGATGCGTTCCAGGCTGTCCTGGAAAAAGTTGTGGAACACCACGCAGAACAGCGCGATGGCAATACCCAGGCCGGTGGCGAACAAGGCCGTGCCGATACCACCGGAAATCTGCCCTGGGTCGGAAACACCCGCCGTGGCCAGCGCCTTGAAGGTGTCGATAATGCCGAGGATGGTACCCAGCAAGCCCAGCAGCGGGGCGGCGGTGGTAATGGTCTCGATGATCCACAGGCTGCGGGCCAGCGGGGCGCGTGTCTTGAGGTATTGGGTGTCGATTTCGTCGTCCAGGTCCTTGCGTGAACCGTTGGAGGCTTTCTGCGCCAGCACCGGCAGGATCATGTTCAGCGGCAGGCTGTCGCGACGGCTCAGGTTTTCCGGCAGGTCACGCTCGCTGTGCACGGGGGCGCCGAGGGCGTCGATCAACGCCCGAGCCTGGCGGCGCACGTAGGCAAAGTAGATGCCGCGTTCGATGGCGATGAAGATCGCAATGGCCATCGCCGCGTACATCACATAGAAGGTGACGTCGTGGAGCAGGTTCATATCCATGCTGGTGTTCCTCTTGGGTCAGTCTTAGAAATTCGCTTCCAGCGAAACCGTTACGGTGCGGTCCAGGCCAACGATGTAGGCCGGGTCGCCATCGCGAAAACCGCTGTAGCTGGCCGCGTTGGTCTTGGTGGTGTACACGCCGTCCAGGTACTTCTTGTCGAACAGGTTGTCGACGTTCAGGCGCAGGGTCGCGTCCTTGACGACTTTCTTGTCCACCGGCAGGTAGATACCGGCGCCAAGGTTGAACACGGTGCGTCCGGAAATGGCTTCGTCGTTGGTCAGGTCGCCATAGAGCTTGCTGGTGTACTTGCCGCCGAAGGTGCCGTAGAAGCGCCCGTCGTCGTAACCAACGTTGGCCGCCAGCATGTTCTTGGGCACGTTGGCGAACTGCTTGCCGCTGGTGGGCAGCACGATGGGCTTGCCGGCGTTGTAGACGGTCAGGTCATCCTGCTGCTCGGCCTTGGTGTAGGTGTAGGAGGTGTAGTAGTTGAAGTGGTGGGGCAACTGGCCACTCCATTCCAGCTCCAGGCCTTTGTTGACCACGGAGCCCGCGTTGATGTCGGCAAAGTCGCCGTTGATGTCCCGGGACGAAACCTGGCGGTTCTTGAAGTCCATGTAGAACAGGGTGGCGGCCAGGGTCATGTCGTCGCCGCTGTAGCGCCAGCCCAGTTCATGGTTCCAGCTGGTTTCCGGTTCGGCGTCGATCGAGCCGGCGCCTTTGTCGTAGAGCACGTAGTTCTGCGGTACCCGCATGTTGCGCGACAGGCTGTAGAACAACTGGTCACGCTCGTCCAGCTGGTATTTCAGGCCGGCGTTGGGCAGCAGTTTGTTGTAGGTCTGGTTACGTTTTTCCGGGCGTTCGTTAAGGCTGCCATGGTTGGTGCCTTCACGCTCGACGTTCATGTAGGCCAGGCCGGCGATAAAGGTCCAATCCGGGTTGATGTACCAGGTGTCCTGGGCCCAGACCTTTTGCGCCGGGGTCACGGTGAAGCGGTCGCGCCCCTGGACCTGGTTGCCGTTGGCATCGACGATGGCGCTGTTGGAATCCGGCCAGATATCCACTGGCTTGCCGTTGCTCTTTAGGGGAATGAACGGCTGGGTCTGGCTCTGGCGTGCGCGCTCGTACCAGTAGCCGAATTGCAGGCTGTGGTCGCCCAGGTCCCAGGTCAGTTTGGTGGTGATGCCCGGCCGCCAGGTTTGCGTGCGTGAAGGGCGGTAGTACACGCCGCTGTTCGGTGTGCCATCGGCGTTGTACTGGGCGGCGGTGGGCAGGTTGCCCAGATCGAACACGCCACCCTGGTTGGAGCCACGGTTGAGCGCATAGGCGGACGAGCCGACGCCGCTGCCGTTGCCCCAGTAGTAATACGGGATCACCGACAGCGCCAGGTTGTCGGCCAGTTTGAACTGGGTGTTGAGCACGGCGGTGAAGGTCTGGAACGGGTTCTGCGCCAGGGCGTAGTAGCTGTTGTACTTGCCGTTGCTGCCCACGCTCGGCGTGGCCGGGTAGGGATCGTACTTGCGGCCGTTCTGCTGGAACTGCGCCTTGGTCAACTGGCTGTAACTGTTGTTGTCCTGCTCGTGGTACTTGAGGATCAGGTTGGCGGTGTTGCCGTTGCCGGCGTCGAAGAAGCTGTTCCACTCCACCTTGTCCGCACGCACCGCGCCTGAGCCACGCCACATCTGCCCTTCGGTATGGGACACCGACAGCCAGTTGCTAAGACCGTTGATTTCACCGGTATTGAGGCGGGCGAAGGTCTTGCGCGTGGCGTTGCTGCCGACCACCTGTTTGACGAACGCGCCGGTTTCCTTGGTCGGGCGAATGGTCACGATGCCGATGTTGCCGCCGCTGGAACCAATGTGCGGGCCGTCGGATTCCGAAGCACCCTGGGTGACGAAGATCTGGTCGATGTTTTCCGGGTCGCCCAGCAGGTTGGAGTACAGCGCGTAGTTGCCGGAGTCGTTGATCGGCATGCCGTCCACCGACATGCCCACCTGGTCGGAGTTCATGCCGCGCATGGTGAAGCGAAAACCCGAGAGGCCGGTGTTGTCTTCACTGGAGATGTTCAAGCCTGGGGTGTACTTGAGCTTATCGATGGCATTGCCTGTTGCTGCCTGCTTGTCCAGTGCTTCCTTGGTCACCGTGGAGCGGCCCTTGATGCTTTCTTCCGGGACCATGTAACCGCCCCCTGCGCTCGCCTTGCCTTGTACCCCAATGGTGCCGACATCACTGTCGCTGGTCTCTGCCATGACCAGTCCCTGGCTCATGCTGGTCGCGGCAACGAGTGCCAGATGAATGCGGGTGAACTTCATCACTGTCGTCCTGATGTCGGGTGCTTATTGCACGCTGTAGTTGAAGGTGGCGGTGAAGCGCTGCTCATTGCGGCCCCCGAAGGCTTGTTCGGGGAACGGTTTGACTTGCTTGATGCGACGCAAGCTGTTGGTGGCGGCCCGGTTGAGCAACATGCTTGAGGCCTGAGTCTGCAAGCCGGAATCGAGCACACGGCCCTGGCGGTCCACCAGCAACCACACCACCACCTCGCCGCTGGGGCGTTCGAGCGACGCCTGGCGCCCGGTGGGGTACTGCTTGTAGGTGTCCAACTCGTTGCGCAAGCCTTTGAGGTAACCGCCTTCCAGGGCCTGGCCATCGACCTTCGGTGGCGCCGGTGGGGCGGGCGTCGGTGCCGTTTGGGCGACGGCGGCCGGGGCTGGCTTGGCGGCCACCGGTGGCGGCGTTGGCGCGGGCTTGGCGACCACGGGCGCCGGCTTGGGCACAGGTTTTGGCTTGGGTTTGGGTTCGGGTTTAGGCAGCGGCTTGGGCGGTGGCGGTGGCGCCGGCGCGGCCTCTTCCTCTTCTATTACCGGCGGTGGCGGTTCTTGTTCCACCACCGGTTCCGGTATGACTTCCGGTTCCGGCTCGACCAAGGCCAATTCGACCGCCGACTCGTCATACACCGGCTCGACCTTCAAGGTCTGGGACTGGATACCCAGTGCAATCAGCACCAGGGCGATCAGGGCCGGGACACTGCCCAGCAGCTGACGCGCACGAAACAGAACGTACATGATCAAGACTTACGCGTAGCAATGGACACGGAGGTGAAGCCACCCAGGCGCAGGGTGTCCATCACTTCCACCAGGCGCGAAACCTCTACGCCTTTGTCGCTGTTGACGATGATCGTCGACTTGGTGTCGGGCTTCTCGGCCGCCTTCAAGGCCGGCACCAGGGCATCCACCGTCAGGTCCTTGCCGTCCAGTTGCAACTGGCCTTCCAGGCCCAGGGTAAGGATGAATTTGTTTTGCGGTTTGAGCTGCTGCGAGCTGCTGGCGCTGGGCAATTGGGTCTTCATGCCGAGCGCGGGAATCACGTTCAGGCTCACCAGTACGAAAAACACCAGCAGGAACATCATCACGTCGATCATCGGGATCAGTTCGATGTGCGCCTTGCGTTTCTTGGGTTCGTCCCAGGTTCTCATTCCGTTACCCCGTTATTGAATTAGGGGCAACACGCTAGCAAGCAAAAATGACCGAATGGTTAACTTTAATTGACGGTTTAAAGGCTCTAGGACGGGTCTTTCAGAAAACTTACCGGTCAGTTTTGGCACGTAATGAAACTGACACTCGGGGCGTACATGCTTGAGAAATTTATCTTGAGAGCCAGCTTCCATGGACACAGCATTGCCTCAATTGACTACCGCACGCCTGCTGTTACGAGCGCTTGAAATGCGTCAGGCCGAGGTGCTTTTTACCCTTGCCACCGTGCGTGACGACTGGGAGCGCTGTCTGTGAGCGGCGGGGTAGACCACAACCGGCGCCGGATACTTGGCGGGCTGGCGGTCGCTACCGCGTTTTCGATCCTCAGCCCGTTTGCGCGCAGTGCCGGGGTGGATTATCCGTTCACCCTCGGCGTGGCTTCCGGCGACCCGTTGCCGGATGGCTTTGTGATATGGACGCGCCTGGCGCCGTTGTTCAACGCCGCGGATGGCCGTGGCGGGCTGAGTCGCTCAGTGCCAGTGCGTTGGCGGGTGGCCAGCGATGCGGCGATGACGCGTATTGTGAGGCAGGGGGAGGTGCTGGCGACGCAGCGTTTCGCTCACGCAGTGCATGTCGAAGTGGTGGGGCTGGCGGCGGATCGGCCGTATTGGTACCAGTTTGAAGGGCTCGGTGCGCAGAGCCCGGTGGGCCAGTCCCGCACGATGCCGCCGCTGCAGGCCATGGCATCGGCCCGGCTGGGGTTTGTGTCGTGCTCGCACTGGGAGCGCGGTTACTTCAGCGCCTACCGACACCTTGCCGCGGAGCAGCCCGACCTGGTGTTTTTCCTCGGCGACTATATCTATGACAGCTCCTACGCGGCGGATTCTGGCAAGGTTTTTCGTTCTCACGGCAGTGGCAATGCGCAAAGCCTGAGCGACTATCGCAACCGCTACGCGTTGTACAAGACCGATCCGGACCTGCAAGCCCTGCACGCCGCCGCACCCAGCGTGGCGACCTGGGACGATCATGAAGTGCAGAATGACTATGCCAACCGCTGGTCCCAGGATCCCAAGGTTGCGGTGGCGCAGTTTCTCCAGCAACGGGCGGCGGCTTACCAGGCGTTTTACGAACACATGCCCTTGCGCGCCAGTAGCGTGCCCAAGGGCGCGGACATGCGTATTTATCGACGTCTGGACTACGGCCGGCTTGTACGTTTCCATGTGCTCGACGGGCGTCAGTATCGTTCCGAGCAACCGTGCATCGCAGCCAATGGCAGCCACCAGGGGCATGTTGTCACCACCCCTTGCAGCAACTTGCGCGACCCCGCCCGCACGTTGCTCGGCTGGCAACAAGAAGCCTGGCTGGACCAGGGTTTTGCCCAGTCGAAGGCGCATTGGAATGTGATCGCCCAGGATTTGCTGGTGGCGCCGCTGATCCAGCGCGATCTCACCAACCACAAGCCGGGGCGCTGGACCGATGGGTGGGATGGCTACATGGCTAACCGCTCACGGATGCTGGCGTCGATTGTGCGCAATCGCGTGAAGAACCCGGTGTTTTGGGGCGGGGACATTCATTCGTTCTGGGCCACTGACCTGCATGCTAACGCCGACAATCCGGACTCGGCGGTGGTTGCCACCGAGTTCGTTGGCTCGTCGGTGACCTCCGACGGCCCGCCCTATGACGCGTTCATGAAGATCATGCCGCTTAACCCCCATGTGAAGTTCTTCGACAGCCGCCAGCGCGGGTATGTGTCGGTGGAGTTGGCGGCCGATAGCATGTTGACGAATTTTCGGGCGATCAGTGACCCGCGTGACCCGGCGGCGACGGTGTCGACGTTGAAGTCGTTCGTGGTCGAGCCGGGCAGGGCAGGGGCGATTGCCGTCTAGCCTATTTCTCTGTGGCGCATCGGTCCACTGTGGGAGGGGGCTTGCTCCCGATAGCGGTGGATCAGTTACAGGTAAGCTGACTGACACCCCGCTATCGGGAGCAAGCCCCCTCCCACATTAGTTTCAATGTCATAGCGCACCGACAATGCGCCCTTTTTCTCCGATAGCGCCAGGATCGTCACCTGGCCCAGCTCGCTCAACGCTTGCACATGAGTGCCGCCACAGGCGTAAGCCGGCAATTCACCGAAGCCGACTTCGCGGGTGCCTTCATCCAGCGTCATATGCCGTGGATAGTCAGCGGCGATCCATTGGTTGACCCATTGCTGGAGCGTTTGCGCATCCATGTCTTGCGCGCTTTGGCCACGGATAAAGGTGATCTTGCCTTCGCCTGGCCAGTGGTGGGCCTTGATCGGCATCCAGCCCAGACGTTCGCCGGCGTTGCCGATCAAATGGCCCGCCGAATGCAGGCGGCTGTGCAAGGCGCGACGCTGTGCGTCGACTCGTGCAACGACCGGTCCAGGTTCCAGAGGTCGGTCGACGTAATGCACCACCTGTTCGGCTTCCTGCACGACCCGCAGTACCTGGCTATCGCCGAGCCAGCCGGTGTCGAACGGCTGGCCGCCGCCTTGGGGATGAAAAATCGTCGACTGCGCAATCACGGCGAATTGCTCTTCGTGCGGGGTGCAACTGAGCACTTCCAGCTCAGCTGTCAGGTGGTCATGGGTAAAAAACAGGCGCTCGGTCATGGTCTACATCCGCATCAGGGTTCTGTGGGCAGTATAAATAGTGCGCAGATGAGTGATAATCCGCTCAATTATCAATGGACCTGTGCGTCATGAGCATCAATCTTCCTTTGCCGTTGTTGGGTGAAATGGCGATTTTCGTCAAGGTCGTGGAAACCGGCAGCTTCTCCGAAGCGGCGCGGCAACTGAGCGTCTCCCCCTCGGCGGTGAGCCGCAGCATTTCACGCCTGGAGCAAGCCCTGGCCACGCGCTTGTTGCAACGCACCACGCGCAAATTGCGCCTGAGCGAGGGCGGTGAAGAGGTGTTCAAGCGTTGCCAGGAGATGGTCAGCGCGGCCCGCTCGGTGATGGAAATCAGCGGCCAGTTCACCGATGAAGCCGAGGGCCTGGTACGGGTCAGCGTGCCCAAGGCGGTGGGGCGGTTCGTGGTGCATCCGCATATGCCGGAATTTCTGCGGCGCTACCCCAAGGTGGATGTGCAATTGATCCTTGAAGATCGGCATGTGGACCTGATCGACGATAACGTCGACTTGAGCATTCGCATCACTGACAGCCCGCCGCCGGGCTTGGTCGGGCGCCAGCTATTGCCCATCGAACACCTGCTGTGCGCGACGCCGCAGTACCTGGCCGAGCATGGCACCCCAAGCCATCCCCACGATTTGCTTGAACACAGTTGCATCTACCTGGGGGAAACGCCCGGCGATTCACGTTGGAAATTTCGCCAGGCCGGCAAGGCGGTGACGGTTGGCGTACGCGGGCGTTATGCAGCGAACCACACTGGGGTGCGGTTGGATGCGGTATTGCAGCATGTGGGGATTGGCAGCTTGCCGTATTTCACGGCGCGGCATGCGTTGGCGGCGGGCCAGTTGGTGCAAGTGTTGCCAGCGTGGGACTTTATTGCGTCTTACCATGGCGAGGCGTGGTTGCTGCATTCGCCAACGCGGTACTTGCCGCCGAAGTTGCGGGTGTTTATCGATTATCTGGTGGAGTGCATGGCCAAGGAGCCAAAGCTAAATGTGGGAGGGGGCTTGCCCCCGATAGCGGTCTGTCAGTCACCTTTACATTGACTGACCCACTGCTATCGGGGGCAAGCCCCCTCCCACATTTGAATCTCAGTGCTTGAAAAGTCAGTGCTTGCTCTGGTCCTGGGGCATGGCCAGCAGTTGCTTTTCCTGGTTCCAGTCGAACGGTTCGTCGTTCTGTTCGGCCTCATAGCGACGTTCTTCCAGGGCCTGGTACAGGTCCAGTTCTTCGTCGGGCATGAAGTGCAGGCAGTCGCCGCCAAAGAACCACAGCAGGTCGCGTGGCACCAAGTGGGCGATTTGCGGGTAGCGCAGGATGACCTGGCTCATCAGGTCCTGGCCCAGGTACTGGCTTTCGATCGGATCGATCGGCAACAGGGCGCGCAGTTCGTCGAAACGCTCCAGGAACAGCGAGTGGCTTTCCTCGGGTACCTGTTCGGCTTCGCCGACGGCAACCAGGATGCTGCGCAAGTGGTCGAGCAAGACGAGATGATCGGCAACGACGTTGGACACGAGATAAGGCCTCTAAAGCAAAAACGGGCGCGAGAGTATAAGCCTCTCGCGCCCGTTTTTATATGACCGCTCGACTCAGCGGACTTTACCTTCTGCCTGCATCAGCTCTTCCTTGCTGAAATCATCCACGTCAATCACCTTGCGCCGTGCCGCTTCGGCATCGCGCAGGGTTTGCGCTTCACCTGGTTGCAGCACGCCGGCATGCAAGGCGGCATCGATGGCAGACTCACCGGCAGTCGGTTTGACCTGCCCGCTTTTAAGCGCGGTATGCAGTTTTTTCTGCAACGGATGGCTGGCGCCGAGCAAATCGTAGGCATGTTGCAGAGCGCCTACTGGATCTTCCGCCGCTTGCGGTCGATAGCACCCGGCTAGCAGTTCTTCCAGGGTCGGGTCGCCCTTGGCACGACCGATTACCGCCGCCACTTCGGCATCCAGTGCATCGGAGGGCCCGGTATGCCGACGCCCGAACGGGAATACGATCACCCGCAGCAGGCAGCCGAGTATCTTGTTCGGGAAGTTGCTCAGCAGTTCATCCAGTGCGCGTTCCGATTCACCCAGGCTCTCTTCCATGGCCCAGGCAAACAGCGGCTCCAGATGGTCTGGCGAATCCAGGTCGTGATAACGCTTGAGCGCTGCGGACGCCAGGTACATATGGCTCAGTACATCACCCAGGCGGGCGGACAGGCGTTCGCGGCGCTTGAGCTCACCACCCAGCAGCATCATGCTCAGGTCGGCCAGCAGGGCAAATGCAGCCGCCTGGCGGTTCAGGGCGCGGAAGTAGCCCTGGCTCAAACGGTTGCCGGGGGCTTTTTCGAAATGGCCGAAGCCCAGGTTCAGCACCAGGGTGCTGGCGGCGTTGCTCACGGCAAAACCGATGTGTTGCATTAGCAGGCCGTCGAACTCTTTCAACGCCTGGTCATGGTCTTCGCGACCGGCCAGGGCCATCTCCTTGAGCACGAAAGGATGGCAGCGAATTGCACCCTGGCCGAAGATCATCAGGTTGCGCGAGAGAATATTCGCGCCTTCCACGGTGATGAAGATCGGCGCACCTTGCCAGCTGCGGCCCAGGTAGTTGTTAGGCCCCATGATGATGCCCTTGCCACCGTGCACATCCATGGCGTGGCTGATGCACTCGCGGCCACGCTCGGTGAGGTGATATTTGAGGATCGCCGACAACACCGAGGGCTTCTCCCCCAGGTCAACGGCATTGGCGGTGAGCATACGCGCGCTGTCCATCAGCCAGGCATTGCCGCCGATGCGCGCCAAGGCTTCCTGGATACCTTCGAAGGCTGACAGTGGCACATTGAACTGCTCGCGCACCTGCGCGTATTGCCCGGTCACCAGGCTGGTGAACTTGGCGGCGCCGGTGCCGACGGCAGGCAGGGAGATCGAGCGGCCTACCGACAGGCAGTTCATCAGCATCATCCAGCCTTTGCCGAGCATTTCCTGGCCACCGATCAGGTATTCCAGGGGAATGAACACGTCCTTGCCGGAGTTGGGGCCGTTCATGAAGGCAGCGCCGAGGGGCAGGTGACGACGGCCTATTTCTACGCCGGGCGTATCGGTTGGAATCAGCGCGAGGCTGATGCCCAGGTCTTCTTCTTCGCCCAGCAGGTGGTCTGGGTCATGAGCCTTGAACGCCAGGCCGAGCAAGGTCGCGACCGGGCCAAGGGTGATGTAGCGTTTTTCCCAGTTCAGACGCAGGCCGAGGGTTTCCTTGCCTTGCCATTCGCCTTTGCAGATCACCCCGGTGTCGGGCATGGCGCCTGCATCGGAACCGGCCAGCGGGCCGGTGAGGGCGAAGCACGGGATGTCGTCGCCACGCGCCAAGCGCGGAAGGTAGTGGTTGCGTTGTTCTTCGGTGCCGTAGTGCAGCAGCAACTCGGCCGGGCCCAGGGAATTGGGGACCATCACGGTGGACGCAAGGTCACCGCTGCGGGTCGCAAGCTTCATCGCAACCTGAGAGTGCGCATAGGCAGAGAAGCCCTTGCCGCCATACTCCTTGGGAATGATCAGGGCGAAGAAACCGTGGGTCTTGATGTGCTCCCAGGCCGCTGGCGGCAGGTCCATGCCTTGACCGATCTCCCAGTCGCTGACCATGGCGCAGAGTTCTTCGGTGGGGCCGTCGATGAACGCCTGTTCTTCTTCGGTCAATTGAACCTTGGGGTAGGCCAGCAATTTATCCCAGTCGGGGCGCCCGCTGAACAGTTCGCCGTCCCACCAGACGGTGCCGGCATCGATCGCATCGCGTTCGGTCTCGGACATCGGTGGCAGTACTTTCTGAAACCAGCTGAACAGCGGCTTGGTGAAGTATTGGCGGCGCAGGTCAGGCAGCAGCAACGGCGCGGCCACCACGGCGATGAGCACCCAGAAGATCAGCAGCAGCCAGCCCGGCGCGTGGCTCCAGGCGCCCATCGCCAGCAGGTAGACGGCGACCACGCCCAGGGCGGGCAGGGGGGCAGTTCGGCGGTGTGCCAGGTAGGCAATGCCGACCACCAGCACCAGTATCCACAACAACAGCATATGCAATCCTCCGTGAAACCAGGGGCGAAACCACCAGGGAGCTTAGTCCGCATCCGAACAAGCCGGGTGATCAGGGTGTTACAAGTTGTACTGGGGATACCCATCAGCAGGCGCCGACATTTGGCGTAATCGTCGTTATCTCTGTGGCAGGCCTGTCGTTAAACTCCAGGCTCACTTCGGAGATCAAGCTTATGAATGCGTACTTGAGTCCCAGCCGCTTCATCGATAGTGACCACCCTGCGGTGGTGGAGTTCGCCGAAAAACATCGCGGAACCCGCACGGATTTAAGTGACCAGGCAGTCAGTCTTTATTACGCCGTACGTGAGGCGATTCGCTACAACCCCTACACCTTCAGCCGCGACCCCAACACATTGAATGCCAGCTTCGCACTGGCTGCCGGCGAAAGCTATTGCGTGCCCAAGGCCACCTTGCTGGCCGCCTGCGCCCGTCACTGTGGCATCCCCGCGCGCATTGGCCTGGCAGACGTGCGCAACCACCTGTCCACACCGCGCCTGCTTGCCCTGCTCAAAAGTGACGTGTTCGCCATGCACGGTTATACCGAGTTGTACCTGAACGGCCGCTGGGTCAAAGCGACTCCGGCGTTCAATCAGCAACTGTGCGACGTGTTTGATGTGCCGCCACTGGAATTCGATGGCTTGCATGACAGTGTCTTCCATGCGTTCAATCGCCAGGGCCGTCGCTCAATGGAATATGTGATGGATCACGGGCAATTTGTTGACGTCCCCGAGGCATTCTTTTTCGCGCATATCCGCCAGTGTTACCCGCACTTGTTTGCCGACAATGCACCGACCCTGCTGGGCGATCTGCAGGACGATTTAAGCCGTGGCTGATCCGGCGTATGCTGCTGCCTTCATCCAGCCAAGTTCATCCACAATAAGGCGCGGTCATGCTGAAAATCTGGGGTCGTAAAAATTCATCAAACGTCAGGAAAGCACTGTGGTGCGCCGAGGAACTCGGCCTGGACTATGAGGCAATTGATGCGGGCGGGGCTTTTGGTGTGGTCGACACCCCGCAATATCGGGCCCTGAACCCCAATGGCCGGGTGCCGATGATCGAAGATGGCGATTTTGTGCTGTGGGAATCCAACACCATCGTGCGCTACCTGTGCGCCAAACAGGCATCGGACTTCTACCCCAGCGACCTGCAAGCCCGGGCCAATGCCGAAAAGTGGATGGACTGGACCACCTCCACGCTCGCCGACCCGTTCAAGGCGGTGTTCTGGGGGATCGTGCGCACCCCGGCTGACAGGCAAAACTGGGACAGTATCAATGCCGGGCGCCAAGCCTGTATCGACGCGCTCAAAACCGTCGACCAGGCCCTTGCCGAGCAACCCTACCTGTCCGGTCAGGCGTTCGGCATGGGTGATATCCCTCTGGGTTGCTTCATCTATGCCTGGTTCGAGATGCCCATCGAGCGGCCGGCAATGCCCCATCTGGAGGCCTGGTACCAGCGCCTGCAACAGCGCCCGGCGTATCGCAAAGCGGTGATGACCGCGTTGACTTAATACACACTATTAATACGGGTGACTGTACTTGTGCGGCATGGGCAAGCACCATGCCCGCATTGAATCGTCGGTTGAACTACCTGCGCTGTGCCCTCATCTATTCTTTCTATTCCCTTCTTTGGTGCGTATTCCGATATGAGTTCCGCTCTGTCCATCCGGCAGCTAACCAAAACCTACGGCAACGGTTTCCAGGCCCTGAGTGGTATTGATCTGGACGTCGCCGAAGGTGATTTCTTCGCCTTGCTCGGCCCCAACGGCGCCGGCAAATCCACCACCATCGGCATTCTCTCCACCCTGGTCAACAAGACCAGCGGCACGGTGAACATCTTCGGCCACGACCTGGACAAGTCCCCGGCGGCGCTCAAGCGCTCCATCGGTGTGGTGCCCCAGGAATTCAATTTCAACCAGTTCGAAAAGACCTTCGACATTGTTGTGACCCAGGCTGGCTATTACGGCATCCCGGCGAAAATCGCCAAGGAACGCGCCGAGCAGTACCTGACCCAACTGGGCCTGTGGGACAAGCGCGATGTGCCTTCGCGCTCGTTGTCCGGCGGCATGAAGCGGCGCCTGATGATCGCCCGTGCGCTGGTGCATGAGCCGCGCCTGCTGATCCTCGACGAACCCACTGCAGGCGTGGACATCGAACTGCGTCGCTCGATGTGGACCTTCCTCACCGAGCTGAACGAGAAAGGCATCACCATCATCCTCACCACCCATTACCTGGAAGAGGCTGAGCAGTTGTGCCGCAACATCGGCATCATCGACCACGGCACCATTGTCGAGAACACCAGCATGCGCAACCTGCTGGGCCAGTTGCATGTGGAAACCTTCCTGCTCGACCTGAAGAACAATCTGTCGGTGGCGCCGCACCTGCTGGGTTACCCAAGCCGCCTGGTAGATAGCCACACCCTGGAGGTGCAGGTGGACAAAGCCATGGGCATCACCGCGCTGTTCACCCAGCTGGCGACTCAGAACATCGAAGTGTTGAGCCTGCGTAACAAAACCAATCGCCTTGAGGAGTTGTTTGTGTCCCTGGTGGAGAAAAATCTGGCGAAGGTGGCGGTATGAGTTCCGAACTGCAACCCAACCTTGTCGCGCTGCAAACCATCGTTTATCGCGAAGTGAAACGCTTTACCCGGATCTGGCCGCAGACCCTGCTGCCGCCGGCGATCACCATGGTTCTGTACTTTGTGATCTTCGGTAACCTGATTGGCCGGCAGATTGGCGACATGGGTGGTTTCACCTACATGGAGTACATCGTGCCGGGCCTGATCATGATGTCGGTGATCACCAACTCCTACGGCAACGTGGTCTCCAGTTTCTTCGGCAGCAAGTTCCAGCGCTCCATCGAAGAACTCATGGTCTCGCCGGTGTCACCGCACACCATCCTGATCGGCTATACGCTGGGCGGTGTGCTGCGTGGCCTGATGGTCGGGGTGATCGTGACGCTGCTGTCACTGTTCTTTACCCACCTGCAAGTGCATCACCTTGGGGTCACCATTCTGGTGGTGGTGCTCACGGCGACGATTTTCTCGCTGCTGGGCTTTATCAACGCCGTGTTCGCGCGCAACTTCGATGATATTTCGATCATCCCGACGTTCGTGCTGACGCCGTTGACCTACCTGGGCGGGGTGTTTTATTCCATTACCTTGCTGCCGCCGTTCTGGCAGACCGTGTCGCTGGCCAACCCGGTGCTGCATATGGTCAACGCCTTCCGCTACGGCATTCTGGGCGTGTCGGATATCAAGATCAGCGTAGCGATCACCTTTATGATCGTGGCGACCGTGGTGCTGTATATCGGTTGTGCGCGGCTGCTGGTGAGTGGGCGCGGGATGCGTACATAAGGACTGAGCTTAATGCAGTAAAAATGTTGGAGGGGCGGTGCGACGATTCGACTTGCTCCCGATAGCAGTGGTTCAGTCACACATGCAGTGACTGAGAGATCGCTATCGGGAGCAAGTCCCCTCCCACATTTGGTTTGTGTAGGTTTTTAGTTTTTCAGGGCCAGCTCTATCAGGGCATGCAGTTCTTCAACCGCCAAAGGCTGGGCCGAAAACAGAATACGAAACACCGTCGGCGCCGCGAGCAGGTTGATCAGCCGGTCGACGCTCGGTGGCGCTGATAGCGGATAGCGATCAACCATCACCTGCAACTGCCCGCTCAGGATGCTCACGCAATACCCCGGCGTCGGGCTGCTTTGCACGTCGCGCATCATATTGCGCCCAACGTCCGAACTCATCTCATCCAGATATTGCTCAGCCCAGGCTTGCAGGTCGCCGCGCAGGCTACCGGTGTTGGCCGGTTCGGTATCGGGGCGCATACGTGCCAGGGCGACGTCGGCGAGCAGTACTGACAGGTCGCCCCAGCGCCGGTAAATGGTCGACGGCGTGACGCCTGCGCACGCCGCAATCATTGGCACGGTGACACCGGAACGCTCATGGGTTTCCAGCAATTGGCGCACCGCCCTGTGGACGGATTCTTGTACCCGGGCACTACGGCCCCCCGGGCGGAGGCCTTCTTTGATTGCCATGGCTAAAACCTTAACACAAAGAATTTGCTTTAAGCGTCAGCGAGTAGCACACTCCACAAAAGCAAAATATTAGCTTTAGCGGAGTGTGCCATGATCAGCGTCAATTCCCAGCGGTCCAGCCTGACGTTCCTCGTGATCGCAGTGTTGACCTTTCTCGCCGCCTCCAGCGCGCCGACGCCGTTGTACCAGGTGTATCAGGACAACCTGCATTTTTCGGCCGCGATGCTGACGGCTATCTTTGGCGTCTATGCCCTAAGCCTGTTGGCGGCGCTGCTGACGGTGGGTTCGCTTTCCGATTACCTGGGGCGCAAGCCGGTGATCTTTGCCGCGTTGCTGCTGAATATCGTAGCGATGCTGCTGTTTATCAACGCGGACAGTACGGCCTATCTGCTCGCTGCACGTGCATTACAGGGTTTTGCGACCGGTACTGCCACAGCGGTGCTGAGTGCGACGCTGCTCGATACTGACCGGGTGCGCGGCCCGATGCTCAACAGCCTTGCGCCGATGCTGGGCATGGCCAGTGGCGGGCTGGGTAGCGGTTTGCTGGTGGAGTACGCGCCACGGCCGACGCAATTGATCTATCTCACTCTGCTGGGTTTGATGGTGCTGCAGGCCGTGTATGTCTGGCGGTTGTCCGAGACGGTCAGTCGTATACCGGGGGCCTTGCAGTCCCTGGCGCCCACCCTGCATGTGCCACCGCAAGCGCGTCGGGCCTTGTGGTTGGCGATGCCGTTGAATGTGGCGGTATGGGCGCTGGGTGGGTTCTTTTCTTCTTTGGCGCCTTCGCTGGTGCGGGTCGCCACCGGGTCGACCTCGCATTTGATCGGCGGGGGGCTGGTCGCGGTGGTCACGTTAAGTGGCGCGGTCATGATCTACAGCCTGCGCAACCGTGCGGCTGACAAGGTCATGCGCCTGTCGGCGGCGCTGCTGGCCGTCGGCATGGGGCTGTTGCTGGTTGCCGTACAGACGGCCAGCCTGTGGTTGTTCTTTGTCGCCAGTGTGATCGCCGGCTTTGGTTTCGGCGGCGGCTTTATGGGCAGCGTGCGCAGTATCGTCGGGTTGGCGTTGCCCCATGAGCGCGCGGGGTTGATGTCGGCATTCTATGTACTGAGCTACCTGGCATTCTGCGTACCGGCGTTGGTGGCGGGCAATCTGAGCCGGGAGTTTGGCCTCGTCGTCACCACCGATGGCTACGCTGCGGTCCTTATTCTGTTGGCGTTGGGGGCTCTTGGCGGGCAGTTGTGGCAGGGCTCTGCCCGGGGCCGGGCAGCTGCGTAGATATGGCAAATATCTATAAAGTAGATAACAGTTAGAGATATTACCCGTTATATAGATATTCATTCAGGTTCTACCATGACCTCAACCTCATGCGAGGAAGAGGATCAAATCATGACCTGCTCGACCACCCACCGTTACAAACCTTTCAGCCACCTGACCCGTCCCCGGGAAGTGATTCGCCAGTTCACCCCGAACTGGTTTGCCGCCACCATGGGCACCGGGGTGCTGGCGCTGGCCCTGGCTCAGTTGCCGGTCACTTTGCCAGGCTTGCACGCTGTCGCTGAAGGCCTGTGGATGTTCACCATCGGCCTGTTCGTGTTGTTCAGCGTGTTGTATGCCGCCCGTTGGGTGATGTTTTTCCACGAGGCGCGGCGCATTTTCGGGCACTCCACGGTTTCGATGTTCTTCGGCACCATCCCCATGGGGCTGGCGACCATTCTCAACGGATTGCTGTTGTTCGGCCTGCCACGTTGGGGCAGTGATGTCATCCCGTTGGCCGAAGCCCTGTGGTGGCTGGACGTGGCCATGTCCCTGGCCTGCGGCGTACTCATCCCGTTCATGATGTTCACCCGCCAGGAGCACAGCATCGACCAGATGACCGCCGTCTGGCTGTTGCCCGTGGTGGCGGCAGAAGTGGCGGCGGCCAGCGGCGGCTTGCTCGCGCCGCACCTGGCCGATGCCCATGCGCAACTGGTGATGCTGGTGACCAGCTACGTACTATGGGCGTTTTCCCTGCCGGTGGCGTTCAGCATCCTGACCATCCTGATGCTGCGCATGGCCTTGCATAAATTGCCCCACGCCAATATGGCGGCGTCGAGCTGGTTGGCGCTGGGGCCGATTGGTACCGGTGCCTTGGGCATGTTGCTGTTGGGGGGCGATGCGCCAGCGATCTTCGCCGCCAATGGCCTGGAGAATGTCGGTGAAATGGCCCATGGCCTGGGCCTGATTGCAGGTATCACCCTATGGGGTTTTGGCCTGTGGTGGATGTTGATCGCCGTGCTGATCACCCTGCGTTACCTGCGCGCCGGGATCCCGTTCAACCTGGGCTGGTGGGGCTTCACCTTCCCGCTGGGGGTTTACGCCTTGGCCACGCTGAAACTGGCGAACGTGTTGCATTTGGGGTTCTTCAGCATCTTCGGCAGTGCGCTGGTGGTGGCGTTGGCGTTGATGTGGCTGATCGTGGCCAAGCGCACCGTGCAGGGGGCTTATAAAGGCGAGCTTTTTGTTTCGCCCTGCATTGCAGGACTAGCGAATAAGTAAGCAGGATTAGGTAAAGTCGTGGCCTGATAAATAAAGGCCACGCAGGAACACGGACGACGATGAGCCATCCTTCCCAATTCACCTTGCTGCGCACACGGCGTTTCTTGCCGTTTTTCATCACCCAGTTGCTGGGCGCGTTCAACGATAACATCTTCAAGCAATCGCTGATCCTGGCCATCCTTTACAAGCTCAGCATCGAGGGCGACCGCTCTATCTGGGTCAACCTGTGCGCCTTGTTGTTTATCCTGCCGTTCTTTTTGTTCTCGGCACTGGCCGGACAGTTTGGCGAGAAATTCAACAAGGACGCGTTGATCCGTGCGATCAAGATCGGCGAGATCGTGATCATGGCCGTCGGCGCGGCGGGCTTCCTGACCAATCATCTTGAATTGATGCTGTTGGCGCTGTTTGCCATGGGCACCCACTCGGCGCTGTTCGGCCCGGTGAAGTACTCGATCATGCCTCAGGCATTGCACGACGACGAGCTGGTCGGCGGTAACGGCCTGGTGGAAATGGGCACGTTCCTGGCGATCCTGGCCGGCACCATTGGTGCCGGGATCATGATGTCTTCCACCCATTACGCGCCGGTGGTGGCGGTGGCGATTGTCGGCGTGGCGGTGCTGGGCTACCTTGCCAGCCGCAGCATCCCGCGCGCGGCGGCTTCGACGCCGCAACTGCGCCTGGACTGGAATATCTTTACCCAGTCCTGGGCGACGTTGCGCATGGGCCTGGGGCAGACGCCGGCGGTGTCGCGTTCCATTGTCGGCAACTCGTGGTTCTGGTTTGTCGGTGCGATCTATCTCACGCAAATCCCGGCGTACGCCAAGGAGTGGTTGTACGGCGACGAAACCGTGGTGACCCTGATCCTCACTGTGTTTTCCGTGGGCATCGCCCTGGGCTCGATGCTGTGCGAAAAGCTTTCCGGGCGTAAGGTGGAAATCGGCCTGGTGCCGTTCGGCTCGTTTGGCCTGACGGTGTTCGGCCTGCTCCTGTGGTGGCACTCCGGCGGCTTCCCGCAGAACGTCCAGGCCAACGATTGGCTCGCGGTGCTCAGCTACGGCCAGGCCTGGTGGGTGTTGTTCGATATCCTCGGCCTGGGCGTATTCGGTGGCTTCTATATTGTGCCGCTGTATGCGCTGATCCAATCGCGCACCGCCGAGAACGAACGGGCACGGGTTATCGCGGCCAACAACATTCTCAACGCATTGTTCATGGTGGTCTCGGCCATCGTTTCGATCCTGCTGTTGAGCGTGGCCAAGCTGTCGATCCCCGAGTTGTTCCTGGTGGTGTCGCTGCTCAATATTGCGGTCAACACCTACATCTTCAGGATCGTCCCCGAATTCACCATGCGCTTCATGATCTGGCTGCTCAGCCATTCCATGTACCGCGTGGAACATCGCAACCTGGAGGCCATTCCGGATGAAGGCGCGGCGTTGCTGGTGTGCAACCATGTGTCGTTTGTCGATGCGCTGTTGATCGGTGGCGCGGTGCGTCGGCCGATTCGCTTTGTCATGTACTACAAGATCTACCGTTTGCCGGTACTCAACTTTATCTTCCGCACCGCCGGGGCGATTCCGATTGCCGGGCGCCATGAAGATATGCAGATCTACGAACAGGCGTTCGCGCGGATTGCCCAGTATCTGAAGGAAGGTGAGTTGGTGTGCATCTTCCCGGAAGGCAAGCTGACAGCCGATGGCGAGATCAATGAATTTCGTGGTGGGGTGACGCGCATTCTGGAGGAGACACCGGTGCCGGTGATTCCGATGGCGTTGCAGGGGCTGTGGGGGAGTTTCTTCAGTCGCGATCCGCACAAGGGCTTCTTTCATCGGATCTGGTCGCGGGTGGTGTTGGTGGCGGGTGAGCCGATTGTTGTGGAGGCGGCAACGCCAGTGCAGTTGCAGGCAGTAGTGGGTGGTTTGCGGGGGAGTGTCAGGTAGTTTTCGTTGTTTGTCAGGGCCTCATCGCAGGCAAGCCAGCTCCCACCTTTTGAATTGTGAATACAGTCAAATGTGGGAGCTGGCTTGCCTGCGATAGCGTAGTGGCTTAAGTGGAAATTTTGAGCCCAATCAGCCCGCAAATAATCAACGCCACACTCGCCAACCGAAACAACGCCATGGACTCCCCAAACAGGATAATCCCGGCAATCACGGTGCCCACGGCACCGACGCCGGTCCAGATCGCATAGGCGGTGCCCAGCGGCAACTCTTTCATGGCCAGCCCCAGCAACCCAAGGCTGACGGCCATGGCGGCAATCGTCAGGGCGGTGGGCAGTGGCTTGCTGAAACCGTCGGTGTATTTCAGGCCGACGGCCCAGCCAACTTCAAACAACCCGGCAAAAAACAGAATGATCCAGGACATGATGACCTCGCTTCTACAAAGTGGGGTCGTCCCCTGGTAAGCGCCTGATAGCGTCGCGAGGTCGTCCTCGCGAAGCTTGGTAGAGTGCCGAAAACGGATCAGGCGATCAAGCTTACGGGGCGGTTTCCAGGGCGCGACGGTCTTCCTTTTCGCTCATGCGGCGGAAATACGTCGACAGCAATGCGCCGGAAATATTGTGCCAGACACTGAACAACGCACTGGGAACCGCCGCCAGCGGCGAAAAGTGCGCACTGGCCAGCGCGGCACCCAGCCCGGAGTTCTGCATACCGACTTCCAACGCCAACGACTTGCGTTGCGCCAGCGGCAACTTGAACAAGCGCCCGGTGAAGTAGCCCAGCAGGTAACCGAAGCTGTTGTGCAGCATCACCACCGCCATGATCAGCAGGCCCGATTCGGCGATCTTCGCCTGGCTTGCGGCAACCACGGCCGCGACGATGATCACAATACTGACCACCGACACCAGCGGCAGCACGTCCACCGCATGACGAACCCGCTCGCCCAGCACCCGTTGCGCCACCACGCCGAGCACAATCGGCAGCAGCACCACTTGCAGGATCGACCAGAACAGCTCCATGAACGATACCGGCAGCCAGGCCGAGGCCAGTAGCCAGATCAACGCAGGTGTGAGCAGTGGGGCGAGGAGGGTGGTGACGGCGGCAATCGCCACCGACAACGCCAGGTCGCCGCGGGCCAGCCAGGTCATCACGTTGGACGAGGTGCCGCTTGGGCAGCAGCCGACCAGGATCACGCCGACGGCAATTTCCGGCGGCAGGTGAAAGACCTGGCACAACAACCATGCCACGCCCGGCATGATCACAAAATGCGCGACCACGCCCAAGGCCACGCGCCATGGATGGCGAGCGACTTCGGCGAAGTCTTCAAGTTTCAAGGTCAGCCCCATGCCGAACATCACCAGGCCCAGCAGCGGGACGATGGCGCTTTTCAGGCCGATGAACCAGCTGGGTTCGAGGAAGGCGAGCACGGCAAATATCAACACCCAGTAGGCGAAGGTATTGCCGACGAAGCGGCTCAAGGCAGCGAGTGCACGCATGGGGATGTCCTTGTTATTAGAGTGTTGAATAGGGCGACGCGATCAAATGTGGGAGCTGGCTTGCCTGCGATAGCGGTGTATCAGTCGGCACTACTCTGGCTGACACTCCGTTATCGCAGGCAAGCCAGCTCCCACACTGACCGTGCCCACATTGGATCGGTGTTGTTTAGATGCCCTGTGGGGTTTCTTCCCCGCCCAGCGCTTCCACCAACGCCGGCAGGAACTCACCGAAGGTCAGCATCATCAAGGTAAAGCTGGCATCCAGTTGGCCCAGGGCTTCGTCGCCGCCGTCCTGTTCCGCCTGGTCTTGCAGCAGGTCTTCGAATTTCAGGCGTTTGACGGTCATCTTGTCATCGAGCATGAAGGACAGCTTGTCCTGCCACGCCAAGGACAGTTGGGTCACGACCTTGCCGGTGGTAAGGTGCAGTTGGATCTCTTCGCCGGTCAGGTCCTGGCGCTTGCAGCGCACGATGCCGCCGTCTTCATGGGTGTCGCGCAGTTCGCATTCGTCGAGGACGAAGAAGTCATCGGCCGGTTTCTGGGTAGTGACCCAGTCGGTCATGATTGCGGTCGGTGCGGTTTTTACCGTCAGCGGACGGACGGGCAGGGTGCCGATCACTTCACGCAAGGTCGACAGCAGATCTTCCGCACGCTTGGGACTGGCCGAGTTGACCAGGATCAGGCCCTGTTTCGGCGCGATCGCAGCAAAGGTCGACGAGCGACGAATAAAGGCACGCGGCAGGAAGGCCTGGATGATTTCATCCTTGATCTGGTCGCGCTCCTTCTTATAGACCTTGCGCATTTGCTCGGCTTCGATCTCTTCGACTTTCTCTTTCAGTGCGTCACGCACCACGCTACCTGGCAGGATGCGTTCTTCCTTGCGCGCGGCGATCAGCAAAAAATCTCCGCTGACGTGAACCAGGGGAGCGTCTTCACCTTTACCGAAGGGTGCAACGAAACCGTAAGTGGTCAACTCCTGGCTTGCACACGGGCGCGCCAGCTTGGTGGCCATGGCCGCTTCCAACGCCTCGGCATCAACAGGCAGATCTTGGGTCAGGCGATAGATAAGCAGGTTCTTGAACCACATGGGGTGAGTCTCTCCTCTATACAAAGGGGGGCATTATTCTCTTGATCACGCCGTAGGCCAACCCTGCCTAAGCCATTGGAAGGGCTGAAAAAAAAGATTTAAGAAAGTGCTTGCCAGACATGGGGTCGCTACGTAGAATGCGCGCCACACCGAAACGAAGGGTGATTAGCTCAGCTGGGAGAGCATCTGCCTTACAAGCAGAGGGTCGGCGGTTCGATCCCGTCATCACCCACCATTCGCTTCATGTGTTACGCGCAGCGGTAGTTCAGTCGGTTAGAATACCGGCCTGTCACGCCGGGGGTCGCGGGTTCGAGTCCCGTCCGCTGCGCCATATTCGGTCACCTGGAACGCTGAACGCCAGGTCACCACAGAAAGCCCGCTTAATCGCGGGCTTTTCTTTGTCCGGAATATGGCAAAAAATCGTACGCGGAACTTTTTTTAAATAAATTGCATTTAAATCAAGACATTACGATTTTTTGGTGTATGATGCGCCCACACCGAAACGAAGGGTGATTAGCTCAGCTGGGAGAGCATCTGCCTTACAAGCAGAGGGTCGGCGGTTCGATCCCGTCATCACCCACCATTCGCTTCAAGTGTTACGCGCAGCGGTAGTTCAGTCGGTTAGAATACCGGCCTGTCACGCCGGGGGTCGCGGGTTCGAGTCCCGTCCGCTGCGCCATATTTTGCTTCCAGGCCCACTGAACACCTGGAGACTACGAACAAAGCGGCCATTGGCCGCTTTTTTTGTGCCCGGATTTTTTCTCGCCGTTGCTCTCCAACCATAGCGTTCGCTCGCCCATCCTAGCGTCCTCATCGTCTTATTTGGGTCGCCAATCCTGCGCTGTCAATCGTCACGCCTTCAGGGTTCGTGCGCAGCCTCTATCCCTATTGAAGAACCTTGTCAATCCTAAGTGCTGATAGGAGTGCCAGTTCGTCTTGCTGCGGTAAGGTCTCGTGGACATTGGTTCTAACGGAACGGCCGAAGATGAATCGCACCTGCATGGCCATGCCTTATTTCGAAATCCCCGAACGTCACCTTGAAGCGTTCAAGGCGTATTGCGCCGTGTTTATCGAAAAGACCTCTAAAGAGCCCGGATGCCTGTACTACGGTTTCAGCTTCAATGGCACCCAAGGCCATTGCCGGGAGGTCTACAGCGATGCCCAAGGGCTTTTGAACCACTTGGTCAATATCGCTGAGCTGAATTCCGAGGCGTTTCACCTGGCTTCAATTGTTCGCTATGAAGTGCATGGGCCCCGAGAGGAGCTGGACAAGTTACGTGGCCCCCTGGCGTTTATGAAGCCGCAGTTCTTCGAACTGGAACAGTGTTTCAGCCGACCGTCTGTGGTGGCGTGAACCCGATGTATCTACAAGAGGCCTCAAGACATGTCAGTTGAACAATTACTCGGCCTGGGTGTGACGAACGTTGCGCGTGCGCCGCGTCAGCCTGCCTTCAGCCTGTTGTTTTTTTCCGATGTGCGCGAAGACATCAGCGCCAGCGAGAAATATGAGTTCGCTCGGTCGTTGACGTTGTTTGGCGATGCGCAGGGTTTTGAGGCCGTGTATTTTCCTGAGCGTCATTTCCACGAGTTTGGCGCGATTTACCCCGATTCCGCAGTAATGGCGGCGTCACTCATCCCCCAAACCCGACACATTCGTTTTCGCACCGCAGGCATCAGTTTGCCCCTGCATCACCCGGCGCGCGTGGTCGAAAGTTGGTCGATGAACGATGTACTCTCTGGCGGAAGGGTAGACCTTGGGTTCGGCTCAGGTTGGAGCCGGCCTGATTTTCTCTTGGCGCCGCACGCCTACGAGGACCGGCGCGAGGTGATGTGGCAACGCATTGAGCAGGTACGTCGCTTATGGGCGGGTGAGCGCCTTTCATTCCCGGGGCCTGGTGGCGATCCAGTGTCGGTCGTCACCTTTCCCCGACCCCTACAGACCAGCCTGAATGTCTGGATCCTGGTAGCGCAGAATACAGAGTCGTTCATTGCCGCTGGCAAGGCGGGTTTCAACGTCTTCACGATGTTGTACGGCATTGACCTGCCGGACCTGGCCGAAAAAATTGGGCTTTATCGCCAAGCGCGCCGCGATGCGGGATTCGACCCGGCTTCCGGGCGCGTCACCCTTATGCTGCATACCCTGGTCGGGCCCGATAGCGCCTGGGTTCGCCGAGCCGTCGAAGCACCGTTCAAAGACTATATCCGCAGCTCACTGGTAGCCCACATGAAAGCACGGGCGACGCCTGACGGTCGTCCCCTGGATGCCACAGAGCAGGAAAACGTCCTGCAATACGCATTTGAGCGGTATTACGAAACCGGCGCGTTGTTCGGTACGGTCGATGAGGTTCGGTATCGAGTCGGCCAAGTGCTTGAGACCGGCGTCGATGAGATTGCCTGCCTGATGGATTTCGGCGTGGACTACGCCGTGGTGCATCAGTCCTTGCCCTACCTTGAACAACTCGTAGCCTCGTTCCAGGAGCGGTCAGCACAGTGAATATCGAACGCAAGAAAGCTCGCCTCGCCGCCGCCATCAATGCCTCGCTCAAGGCCCAGCCTGCCCCGTCCTTTCCTGAACCGGTGGCGATCATCGGGTTGTCCGCCAACGTCGCGCAGTCGGCTAGCGTACGTCAGTTCTGGCAGGCGCTGGATGATGATCGTTCGTTGATCGAGGAGATCCCGGCGACGCGCTTTGACTTCACGTCCTGGTACGCCGGATCGAATATTGAAGAAGGGAAAATGCGCACCCGTTGGGGCGGGTTTATACCCGCCATCGATCAATTCGATCCGGTCTTTTTTGGCATGTTGCCGGCGGAGGCGCGCAAGATGGATCCGCAACAACGCTTGTTGCTGATGTCGGTGCGCCAGACGTTTGAAGACGCCGGTTATCGCCACACTGACTGGAAAGGCTCGGCCACCGGTGTATTTATCGCCGCCGAGCGTAACGAATACCACCTCAACCTACTCCAGGCCCAGATTGATCCCGGCGAAGGGCTGGACCAGGCGGCCAGTATGCTCGCCAACCGGGTGTCACATTTCTATGACCTGCGTGGGCCAAGCGAACGAATCGATGCGATGTGTGCCGGCGGTGCCGTCGCGCTTCATCACGCGGTCACCGCGCTGCGCAGTGGCCAGATCAATGCTGCGATCGTCGGTGCCTGCAACTTGCTGCTGCGCCCGGACGTGTTCGTGACGTTGTCGCAAAGCGGGCAAATGAGCCCCGAACCGACCGTGAGATCCTTCGGCGCCGGCGCTGACGGCTACCTGCGCGGCGAAGGCGTGTGCAGCCTGTTGCTCAAGCCGTTGTCGAAGGCTGAGGCCGACGGCGATCATATTTATGGGCTGATCCGCAATACGGCGGTCAATTACAACGGCGGCGACGCTGCGTCAATCGCTGCGCCCAGTGTGTCCGCACATTCAAGCCTGGTACAGGATTGCTACCGACGGGCGGGGATCGATCCACGCCACGTCAGCTACATCGAAGCCCAGGGCATGGGCAACCCCGTGGCAGATATCGCTGAGTGGGATGCCCTTAATCATGGCTTGCTGGCCTTGGGACGGGAGCAAGGCGTGCAGTTGCAGGAAGGCCAGTGCGCTATCAGCACGCTCAAGCCGATGAGCGGACATATGCATGCCGCTTCAGCTATTGGCGCGCTATTCAAGATCATCCGCAGCTTGCAGACCGAAAAGATTCATAAAATCCTCGACTTTGAGCAGCCCAATCTCCACCTGCATACCGCCGGACAGCCTTGCAGGCTCGCTACCCATACCGTTGATTGGCCACGCCAGGCTACCCCGCGCCTGGCGGGTTTGCATTCCTATGGCGCAGGCGGAAACAACGCACACATTTTAGTCGAAGAATACGTGCACCAAGCGCCCGGTCGTGTGGTGCCGAGTCAGGCCCCATTGCTGTTCCCCCTTAGCGCGCCGACCCCGGCGCTGCTGGCGCTGCTCGCGGCACAAATGCACCAGGCCTTGATCGATGAGCCGACGCTGTGCCTGGAAAGTGTCAGCGACACGCTCAAATTCGGGCGCGAGAAATTTGCCGCCGCCGTGGTCATCGTGGCCATGGAGCGCCCAGGCTTGCTCGATGTGCTAGCCCAGTTACACACGGGCGATCTTACGGGCGCAGTTGTCTTCGCCAAGGACGTCGCAGCGCCTACGGACGCGGCGCTTGACCCTTGGGCCGAGCTCTGGCTGGCGGGTGAGCGCCCGATGGCGAAGGCCACCCGCGCACCACGGGTGCCCCTGCCGACGACCCCCTTTGATACCCAGTCGTTCTGGTATGACGCGCCTGCACCCATGGCGGCGTATCCGGCTCCTGGTACATCGCGTACAGGGCGCCGAGCCTGGAGCCCGGACGCCGCCGAGCAAGCGGTACGTGAAGCATTGGCCCAAGCGCTGGAACAGCCTGCGGCATCACTGGATCTGGACGCGCAGTTCAGTGAGTTGGGTTTTGATTCGATGATGGTGCGTCAACTCTGCCGGCATATGCGCGACCAGGACATCGTGGTCGAGCCAGCGGTACTGTTCGAGCACGCTACGCCGGCGCGACTGGTGGCCTGGCTGGCTTGCGCGCCTGCGCAGCGCATTGCCGCCCCTTACCACCTGCCCAGTCCGGGCGCGCGTGGGCAGATCGCGATAATCGGCATGGCCGGGGTATATCCCAAGTCAGCGGATTTGTCGGCGTTCTGGGATTGCCTGGCAAACGCAGGGGACTGCATCGAAACCGTGCCCGAGCAACGCTGGAGCCTTGACGAGCATTTTAACGCGGACCGCCAGCGTGCGATCCAAGAGGGTAAAAGCTACGGTAAATGGGGTGGTTTCATCGAAGGCCTGGATGACTTCGACCCAATGTTCTTTAACTTTTCCCTGGCCGAAGCTACCTACATGCACCCCAAGGAACGTCAATTCATCCAGTGCGCATGGCATGCCCTGGAAGATGCCGGGTATACGCCTGCGTCTCTGGAGCAGGAGAAGGTCGGCGTATTCGTGGGAGTGTCCAAGGCCGGGCACGATAACTATAAAGATTCGTTTTTTTCGATCGCCAACCGCGTGTCTTATCGCTTCGGGTTTACCGGGCCTAGCCTGCCCGTGGATACCGCCTGTTCTTCTTCGCTGACCGCGGTGCATGAGGCCTGCCTGCACTTGCAGGCAGGCGAGTGCACCGTGGCGGTTGTCGGTGGCGTCAATGCCTACACCCACCCTTCCACCTTTGCCGAGTTCGCACGACTGGGCGTGTTATCCGCCGATGGCAAGTCGCGAGCGTTCGGTGCGGGGGCCAATGGGTTTGTTCCCGGCGAAGGAGTGGGGGCGCTGTTGCTAAAGCCGCTGGAACGCGCGCTGGCGGACGGTGATATGGTTCACGGCGTCATCGCCGCCAGTGCGGTCAACCATGGCGGCAAAGCCAATGGCTACACGGTGCCCAACCCCGAAGCCCAGCGCGCCATGATTCGCCTGGCATTGGACCGGGCCGGCGTCAGTGCTGACCAGGTTACCTATGTGGAGGCCCACGGCACCGGTACGGCGCTGGGCGATCCCATCGAATTTCGCGGCCTGGTCGAGGCGTTTCGCCAGGACACCGAGCGCACCGGCTTCTGTCGCCTGGGGTCGGTCAAGAGCAACATCGGCCATCTTGAAGCTGCGGCTGGTATTGCCGGCCTGAGCAAGGTCCTCCTGCAGATGCGCCACGGGCAAATCGCGCCGTCGCTGCATTCGCAGCAGATGAACCCGGATATCGACGCCAGCCTCTCGCCTTTTCGCGTGCCTCAGGCGCTGGAACCGTGGGTCGTCGACGGCGAGGGCGCGCAAGAGCGCATTGCATGCCTGTCATCCTTCGGTGCCGGCGGTGCCAATGCCCACGTGATCCTGCGCCAGGCCCCTGTGCGTGCCGAACCCGCCGAAGATGTGCGGGCCGACTACCTGATTGTCCTTTCGGCACGCCATGAGGCTGCACTTGTACGACAAGTGGACACCTTGTTAGTGTTTCTGGAACGCAATCCGTCGCTGCCCTTGCGTGACATTGCCTACACGCTGCAGGTGGGCCGCCAGGCCATGAATGCGCGATTGAGTTGCATCGCCACGTCGACTGCCGACCTCATGGATGCATTGCGTCGCTATTGTGCCGGTGAGGCCCACCCGGGCGTGCAGTCCACGACGCTCAAGGACGCCGACCGCCTGAGTTTGTTCGGTCAAGATGAATCAGCGCTGACGTTGCTTGATCAGTGGTATGCCGAGAGCAAATGGGCGCAATTAGCCCAGTTATGGAGAGCGGGGGAGGTGATCGACTGGGCGCGCCTGGTGGCGCCGGGTACTGCCCGTCGTATCAGTTTGCCGGGCTATTCGTTCGACCGTGAACCCATCCCCAGGGCACCGCAACTGGTGCCTCTTGGCAGCGTGGCCCGGCCCCCGGCGCAGCCTGGCAGGGCGCCCGTACCACCTACCACCGCCGCGACATTATTGGTGCGCCCGCGCTGGCAGCCGGTGCAGGCCTCACCTGCGGCGGCGGCGCCTCGGCGGCGCCACGTCATCCTGTGTGAGTGGCCTGGAGAACGGTCGGATCATCCAGGGTGGCAGGTGCTGACGCCAAAGGGCTTGCCGACAGAACGCTACGTGCACTGTGTCGGGCAAATTGCTGAGCATTTGCGCCAGATCATTGTCGATGCGGCGCACGAAGTTATCTCGGTACAAGTGGTAATACCCGTCAATCGGTCTGCGTGGCTGAGTGGCATTCATGGGCTGCTGAGGTCGGCGCAACTTGAAAGCAGCAAGCTGCGAACGCAGTTGGTTGAAATCGACCAGAGCTTCACTTTTACGCAGGTTCGGCACGCCGTGGAGCAGGCTGCGGCCCTGGAGGTTCATCCGTGGTTGCGGTTCGACGCTCAAGGTGGTCATGCCCGTCAGTGGACGCAGGCGACAGTACTGGATGATACGCACCGCTGTAGGTGGAAGAACGCGGGTGTCTATCTGCTGACAGGGGGAATGGGCGGGTTGGCGCAGTGTTTCGCCGCCGATATTCTCAGCCGTGTCGAAGGCGCAACCGTGGTACTGGTGGGGCGCTCCCCCTTGGGCCAGGCCGGCCAGGATCGGCTGGATGCCCTGCGGCGCATGGGCGGCCAGGTCAGCTATGAGCAAGTCGATATCAGTGACGAGGCGGCTACCGAACGGCTCGTGGCTGATGTGCAAGCCCAGTACGGTGCGCTCAATGGTGTGCTGCATTGTGCAGGAACGCTGCACGATGAGTTCTTGCGTAATTTCAAACACCAACACGGCGATGGGGTGCTGGCCGCCAAGGTGGGCGGTACCTGGTCGATCGATCAGGCGACGCGTCACTGCGACCTGGACTGTTTCGTGCTGTTTTCATCCGCCGCGGCAGCCGTCGGGCACCCGGGCCAGGCGTTCTACGCGGCGGCCAACGGCTTCATGGATGGGTTCGCCGAACAGCGCACCCAGCAGGTCCAGATGGGCGAGCGTCGAGGCCGAACCGTTTCGATTGCCTGGGGGCTGTGGCGCGACGGCGGGATGCAATTGGATGCACAGGCCAGTGCGTTGCTGGAGCGTGAGTCGGGCATGATCCCGTTGAGTCGCGAACACGGCGTTGCGGCGTTTCATCAAGTGATGGACAGTGATGCGTGCCGAATCGTGGTGATAGAAGGGGATGAACAGCGCCTGCGCCGGCGTCTGCATCCGCTGTCGAACGAGGCGACGCTGCCCGCTGATACACGCATGCTTGACGTGGTGAAAAGGTTGGCGGGGCAAGTGCTCGGCATCGCGACCAGCGAGCTTGAGGGTGACCACGACTTTGATAGCTATGGGTTGGATCAGGCGCGCTTTAATCAATTGATCCAGGCACTTGAGCGCGAATGCGGGCTTGAGGTGTCGCCATTGGTTTATCGGCAAGTGCGTTGCCTCGACGATTTGGTGGCCCACCTGCCTGCCCAGCCACGCGCCGGCACTGCGCCGCGTGCCGTGGCCGGCACCGCCTCAGCGCAAGTGCTGCTCGAGCATGCGTTGCAAGTGCTCAAACGGGTGCTATCCCCTGTGGTGCAATGGCCGGAGGATCGTCTGGACAGTGATGAGCCGCTGGAGCGCTACGGGCTGGACTCGATGATGGTCATGACGATCACCGCCGCGCTGGAGGCGCAATTCGGCGCGCTGCCCAAAACCTTGTTCTTTGAGTATTCGACGCTGCGCGCCTTGGCCGCATACCTGTGTCGCGAGCATGCATCGACGTTGGTGGCGCTGGTCGCCGACGTAGCGGGCACGCTGGCGTCAGGCCCCGATGAGGCGCGGGTGGCCGGTATTGCCAGCCACGACCCCGTGCCTGCCGACGCCGCGCAATCGCCTGCATCCGCCAAGGAGACGTCGCAACGCTTTGACGTCGCCATCATCGGCCTTGCCGGGCGCTATCCCCAGGCCCGCACCCTGGAAGAGTTTTGGCAGGTACTCAGCCAAGGGCGCGACTGTATCAGTGAGATTCCCACCGAGCGCTGGGACCACTCCCGTTATTACAGCGCTGATGAAGACGCGCCGGGCAAGACCTACGCGCGCTGGGGCGGGTTCATTGATGGAGTGGCTGAATTTGATCCGGCGTTTTTCGGTATCTCGCCGCGTGAAGCGATGGCCATGGAGCCCCAGGAGCGCTTGTTCCTGCAGACCGCTCACGAGGCCATTGAAGACGCCGGTTATACCCGCCAGGGCCTGGCAGCCAGCGCCCGTCAGGAAGATGCCGAGGGCATGGTCGGTGTATTCGTCGGCGTAACGTACGAAGAGTACCAACTGTATGGGGCGCAACAGACTGCCGAGGGGCGGCCGCTGGTGCTGTCCATGAGCCCATCGTCGATTGCCAATCGCGTTTCGTTCGTCAACGGTTTCCATGGGCCAAGCATGGCCATCGATGCGATGTGTGCGTCCTCACTGACGACTATTCACCTGGCCTGCCAGAGCCTGCACAGTGGCGAATGCCAAGTAGCGCTGGCCGGAGGCGTGAATGTATCGATTCACCCCGCCAAGTTCCTCATGCTGGGGGCAGGCAAATTTGCCTCCCGACGTGGCCGCTGTGAAAGCTTCGGTGCCAGTGGCAGCGGTTACGTGCCCAGTGAGGGTGTGGGGGCTGTACTGCTTAAACCGCTGCATCAGGCCCAGGCCGATGGCGACCGTATTTATGGAGTGATTCGCGGGAGTGCCATCAACCATGGCGGGCGAACCAACGGTTATGCAGTGCCTAATCCGGCAGCCCAGGCCGCGGTGATCAGCCGTGCCTTGCGCCAGGCGAACGTGCAGCCGCGGCAGATCGGTTATGTAGAAGCTCACGGCACGGGTACGGTGTTGGGCGACCCGATCGAGGTGGCCGGCCTGTCCCGTGCGTGGCGGGCTTACACGCCGGACCGGCAGTTCTGCGCCTTGGGGTCGGTCAAGTCCAATATCGGCCATTGCGAAAGCGCTGCGGGCATCGCCGGGTTGACCAAGGTATTGCTGCAAATGAAGCACGGACTGCTGGTGAGCTCACTGCACGCTGAAACGCTCAATCCCAATATCGACTTCAGCGAAACCCCCTTTCGTGTGCAGCGTACGCTGGCACCCTGGGAGCGCCCGCTCGGCTCCGATGGCGTCCCGGGCCTGCGCATGGCTGCCATTTCCTCCTTTGGCGCCGGCGGGGCCAATGCTCACCTGATCGTCAGCGAGGCGCCGCTGGCCCAAGCTGCTCACGCGGCGATGACAGTGACTGCGCCGTTACCCATCGTTCTCTCTGCACGCTCTCGCGAAGCCTTGCTGGAGGTGGCGCAGCGGCTCGTGGACTGGTGGTTGGACGCTGCGGCCAATCGCGAGCCAGACCTGCAAGCCCTGGCCTACACGCTGCAAGTGGGGCGCGAGGCCTGGGAGTGGCGGGTGGCGCTGTTGGTCACTTCGGGCGACGAACTGGTGCGTGAGCTGCGCGCCTTTATCGATGGCGCGCTAGAGGGGCCGTCCTGGTGGTCCGGCTGCCTTCCCGAGGCGCACAGCCTGGCGACGCGTCCCAGTGAGCAAGCCTGCGCCGCCATTCGGCAGATGTTCGACCAGGCTGACTTGGGGGGCATCCTGCGTCGCTGGGTGCAAGGCGAAGCGGTTGACTGGTCACCGCTGTATCACTCGCACCGTCCAGCGCGCCTTGGCCTGCCGACGTACCCGTTTGCCCGGCAACGTTATTGGGCGCCGAGTGAGGTGGCGGTCTCGGTTGAGTCTGTGGCGTCCGTGGCGCAGGGCGGCAAGATTCGCCTGCGTGCACTGGATACTTTGCCTGTGGCTGATAGCGCACCCATCGTGCCGCCCGCGCCGCGGATACTCAGCCAACCCGCGCCTTTAGCGGCCAAGGCGGCGCCGGTTGTCCCAGTGGCCGACGACGAATGTGCACAGTTCCTGCGCCAGAGCCTGGCGGCCATGCTGTATTGCGAGCCAGGCCAAATACGCGACGGCAGCCGCTTCCTGGAGTTGGGTCTGGACTCGGTGATCGCCGCGCAATGGATCCGTGAAATCAACAAGCACTACCAGTTGAAGATTCCCGCCGACGGCATTTATACCTATCCGGTATTCAAGGCCTTTACGCAATGGGTGGGCACCCAGCTTCAGCCAACTCAAGCAACGGCTGCGCCGGTCCAGCGCGAGCCAGTGGCATCGGCACCGCAGCCTGGCGCGCAGGCAAGTGCGCAACGCGAGTCGATCCATGACTACCTCAAGCAAAGCCTGGGTGAACTGTTGTTTCTCGACCCTGGGCAGTTGCGCAGTGGCGCGCAGTTCCTGGACCTGGGAATGGACTCGGTCACAGGCACACAATGGATGCGCGGGGTCAGCCGGCACTTTTCCATTCAACTAGCGGCCGACGCGATCTACACCTGGCCCACGCTCAAGTCCCTGGCGGATGAGGTCGATCGCCGGGTGCAGGTTGTACACAGCTCCGATGACTTGCTCGATACGATCCTGAACCAGGTGCAGAGTGGCGCCTTGGCGGCTGACAGCGCTTGCGCAGTGGTCGAAGACGTGTTGGCGCAGCGGTAGCAACCATGACTTTGAATGTCGCAGGTAAGTAACGATGAGAACTGCCTATTTGGCCTCCACCGCCTATGTCTTGGGTGAACAGGCCCATGATTATCGCGACGCGGCTTCTTTCGAGGCGGTGTGCAAGCAACACAGCATGCCCGATTTCGCCAGTGTGTTTGGCTGGGGCACCTACTGGCGTACGACACGCTCGGTCGGCGAACTGCTGGTTGAGTCAGTCGCTGGCACATTGGCCAGCAGCGGCTTACGGGGCTGTGACATTGATGCGCTGGTGGTGTGCAGCAGCAATTTCGAGTCGGGCCAGGTGGTGGACTATCTGCCGCTGCTGCGCGAGCTGCAACTGGCTCGCGCCTTCCCGCTGGGCGTGACATGGGGCGATTGCACCATGCTGTTGGCAGGCCTTGAGGTCGCCCGCGCCCAGGTATTGGCCGGGCTGGACAATGTGCTGGTGGTCTCGGCCAATCGTATCGAAGACGAAGCTTTCCGGTTCCAGCATTACGCGTTGTTCAGTGACGGTGCTGCCAGTTGCCTGGTGACTTCAGGGCGCCGCCGCGGCTTCGAGATGCTCGGCAGCCTGGCCAGGTCAAATGCCGGGCTGGCACACGACCCCAAGGAGGATGACACCCGGCTGTTCCGTGAGGTGCATGAGCAGTTTATGTACCGCCAGCAGATTAATACGGCGGACCTGGAACAGGTGGTGTGCAGCAACGTGTTCCTGCCAGTGCTCAAGATCAAGGAAGGCCGGCAGGGGGTGAGCGGTACACAGTTGTATGTGGATAACGTGACGCGGGTGGGGCATTGTTTTTCCGCTGATTCGCTGATCAACCTGTGCGATTACCAGGCGCGTGCGCAGCAGGTGCATGGCGGCCTGGTGATGTTGACTGCCAATGCCGATGGGCTGCGCTGCCAGACATTGTTGCAACGAGTGAGTGATGCCTGAAACCGGCGGGCTACCTTGGCTGTATGGGCAAACCTATAACCGCTCATAGGTTTGGTCAGGATCGAATTCTTGTAAGTTGAGAATGATGTGGGGTCGCCTGGCGGCCATTCCTCAAGAATTCTCCAAGGGTCGATACTGAACATGGTCAAAGACTTCGACAGCAATGAGAATGCCGGCAATGCGTCCGGGTCGGATACCCACCCGCATGCTTTCGACATTGCGATTATCGGGCTGGCGGGCCGCTATCCCCAGGCCGAAAATATCGAGGAGCTTTGGGAAAACCTCAAGCTGGGTCGCGATTGCATTACCACGGTCCCTTCGCAACGTTGGGACCACGACGCGATCTATGACCCATCCAAGGGTGTCTCCGGCAAGACCTACAGCAAGTGGGGCGGCTTCCTGCGTGGAGTCGATGAATTCGATCCGCGCTTTTTCAACATTTCACCGCGTGAAGCCGAGATCATGGACCCGCAGGAGCGCCTGTTTCTGCAGTGCGCCTACCACGTGCTCGAGGACGCCGGCTACACACGCCAGAGCTTGAGCGCCAAAGGCCGGGTTGGCGTCTATGTTGGCGTTCAGTACACCGAATACACCGCCTTCAGCACCGCACAGACGCTGGTCGCCGCACTGCCTGCCTCCATCGCCAACCGCGTGTCATTCTTCTGTGATTTTCGCGGCCCCAGCCTCACGCTCGACAGCATGTGCTCATCCTCGCTGACCACTATTCACCTGGCGTGTCAGAGCCTGCGCAGTGGCGAGTCGGAGTACGCCATTGCCGGTGGCGTTAATGTGTCGATCCATCCCAACAAGTACCTGCTGCATGCCCAGGGCCGTTTCGCGTCCAGTGTGGGTTGCTGCAAGACCTTTGGCCAAGGGGGCGACGGCTATGTGCCGGCCGAAGGCGTGGGCGCCGTGTTGCTCAAACCGTTGCCCCAGGCCATCGCCGACGGCGACCGTATCCATGCAGTGATAAAGGGCAGTTCAATCAACCATGGCGGACGGGCGACCGGGTTTACCGTGCCCAAATCGTCGGCCCAGGCCGTGGCCGTGCGTTCGGCGTTGCACCAGGCCGGCCTGGCGTCCAGCGACCTGAGCTACATAGAAGCGCATGGCACCGGCACGGCCCTAGGCGACCTGATCGAAATCGAAGGTTTGCGCACCGTGTTCGAAGCTGACGGCTTTGAACCGCAAACCTGCGCCATCGGCTCGATCAAATCGAATATCGGCCATTGTGAAAGCGCCGCGGGGATAGCCGGCCTGACCAAGGTCTTGTTGCAGCTCAAGCACCGCCAGTTGGTGCCGTCGCTGCACTCCACGCAGCTCAATCGCAATATTGATTTTGCCGGCAGCCCGTTTCACGTCCAACAAACCCTGGAGCCCTGGCTACCCAAGGGCGCCGCCGATGCTGTGCAACCGCGCCGTGCAGGTATTTCGTCATTTGGTGCCGGCGGTTCGAACGCGCACCTGGTGGTCGAGGAGTATTCCCCCCAGGCGCAGGCCCACACCCACGTACCGACGTTGCCGAGCGACGTCCTCATCGTGCTGTCGGCACGCACGCATGAGCGCCTGCAGGCGGTAGCGGCGCTGTTGCTGGGGCGCCTGGAGCAAACGCCACTGGCCTGCGACCTGGCGGGTTTGCATGATCTTGCCTACACCTTGCAGGTGGGCCGCGAAGCCCTGGACGCGCGGGCCGCGTTCACGGCCCAATCAGTGCAGGTGCTCAAGGAACGCTTGGTTGCCTTGGCAGACGGGGCCCAGCATCCCGACGTGCTCATTGGCCAGGCGCTCAAGCCGGTACGCCTGCGTGCGGGCGAAACGGCGGTGCCAGTGCAATCGCCGGCCATGGACGATAACCAGGCGGTGATGCGTCACTGGGTCAGCGGCGGTCAGGTCGAGTGGGCGCAGTTGTATCAAGGGTTCCAGCCGGCCCGAATCAGCCTGCCGCTGTACCCGTTCGTTCGGGAACGCTGCTGGGTGCCACCTGCGCCGCAGACTGCAGTGCTCGGGCGCTTCGCTGCACCCGGCGACGGCCCGCATCCGCTGCTGTCACGACAGATCACGGCAGGTGACAGCCAGCAATTTGAAGCGCAGTTTTGCGGCGACGAATTTTTTCTCGACCACCACCGTGTCAACGGGCGCAAGGTGCTGCCGGGCGTGGTCTACCTCGAAATGGCGCTGGCGGCGCTTTCGCGGGTTTCTGGGCAAGCCGACCTGGCCCTGAACAGCATCCTGTGGGTGCGCCCCTTTGAGTGCTTTAACGATCCAGTCACCCTTACCCTGGCTGTGGAACAGGCTCGTAAGGGCAGCGGTTGGGAGTTCGAGTTCTTTGCCTGGCTTACCCGTGAGCCGGGGGGCGAACCGGTGCGCCAGGTCTATTGCCGCGGCCAGGCGTCGGTGCCTGCAGAGCCCGCCCCCCTGGCCCACCTGGACGTGAACGCACTCGCGGCGCTGGCGCAAGGCGCGGCGTCGACCACCGAGTTCTATCGCCATTTTGCCGCCGTTGGTATCGAATATGGCCCTGGCCATCAGGGCCTGCATGCCTTGCGTGGCGGCGCCGAGCAAGTGCTGGGGCATGTGCGCTTGCCAGACTTCCTCAAGCCGGGTGATGAGTTCCGCTTGCATCCTTGTCTGCTCGACAGTGCACTGCAGGCAGCCATGGGTTTCACCACAGGCAGTGAGTCATCGCAAGGGCCCCAGGTGCCTTTCTCCCTGGAGCAATTGACTCTGGGCCGTTCCAGGCGCACACCCGCCTGGGTGAGGCTTACTGCACACACATCGGGTGGCGGTCGTGGCAGCTTTGCCTTCGATGTGGAGGTGTTCGACGCTCAAGGCGAGCCCTGTGTGCATCTGCATGGCCTGCGCTCACGGGTCATGGCACGAGCGCCTGCGCCGCCCAGCCTGGCCTTGATGACACCCGGCCTTGAGGCATTTGTCGAACCTGCTTGGGCCGGCCTTTCACACGCTCACCGGATTTACCTGTGCCCGGGCAGCGAAGCTTACGCCGCCCAGGTTGCCGAGCACTTTCCCCAAGCCCAATGCGTACTGCTCGAATCCGGCGATGATCAGGGGCTGACATTGCCTGAGCGCTACTGCCGGGCCGCGCAAGCATTGAGCGAGCACCTGCGCCAATTACCGCACGACGGGCAAGGTTGCCTGGCGCAACTGGTCGTCGCCGACGACGATAGCTCAGGCCTGTTCGCCGGGTTGTTCGGGCTGCTGCGATCATTTGCCCGCGAGCAAACTTCATTGCGGGTGCAACTGCTCCACCTGCAGCCGGGCGATGCGTTGCCGCCACTGGTGCAGAGCGCCTGCACCGCAGATGCGGAACTCGCCCTGCACCGTCATGATGGTCAACTGTTCAGCGCCAGCTGGCAGCGCCGGCCTGACGAACAACTGCCGGCCGAGCCGGGTGCCGCGCCGTGGAAACCTACGGGGGTTTACCTGCTCACGGGAGCTTCTGGCGCCCTGGCACGCAGCATCGCGCTGGATATCGCCCGCGCAGCAGAGGGCGTGAGCCTGGTACTGGTGGGGCGTGGAGTGCCGGATGACGACATGGCGGCCCATATCGAGCAACTCGAGAGCTTGGGCGCGCAGGTGTTGCATCGCACGGCCGACCTCGCGGACGCGACAGCTTTACGCGCACTTGTGCAGGAAGTATCAGCTCGCGTGGGATCGCTCACGGGTGTGCTGCACATCGCCGGCTGTCGTCAGGATGGGTTGCTCAGGAACAAATCGGCCGAGCACCTGCGCCAGGTGTTGCTGCCCAAGGTTGACGGCCTGTGGAACCTGGACTGCGCGACGCAAGACCAGCCCCTGGAGTTCTTCCTGGCCTTTGCCTCCATCGCGGGTGCCTTGGGGAATGCGGGTCAAAGCGACTATGCCTGCGCCAACGCGTTCATGGATCAATTCGCTGAATATCGTAATCGACAGGTGGCTGACGGCACTCGACAGGGCCATACCATCGCGATCGACTGGCCGCTGTGGGAGGACGGAGGCATGCAGTTGAGCCCTGAGCACATGGGCGCGATGACCAAGGCAACCGGTCTGCGGCCTTTGGCGACGACGCAGGGACTACAGGTGCTGCGCCATATCATCCACCAAGGCGGCGCACGCTGGTTGGTACTGCCAGGGCAGGGCGCCACCTTCGAGGCACTGGTAGCCGGGCTTGGCGTGGGGGTTGCCGCTGCCGTGGCACCGCGCAGTCAGGTGGACCCAAGCGATACTTTGCGTGGGCTGGTCGGGCAGATCCTCAAAGTCGACGCGCAAGAGATCGACGACACCACGGCATTTGCGGACATGGGCTTTGACTCGGTGATGCTGACCGAGCTGGCAACCGCCATCAATCGCACCTACACACTCGAACTGGGTACCGCGGCGCTGTTTGAGCATCCGACGCTGCAAGCACTGGCGGCGCACCTGCAAGGGGCGCGGACGGCCGAATCGCAGCCGCCGGCACCGGGCTTGACCCGGGCGCAGGTTGCCCAGGGCGTGCGGGAAGTGGTCGCCGAGGCCCTCAAAGTGCGTTTGGAGGACATCGGCGATGATGATCCCTGGAGTGACTACGGGATGGACTCGGTGAGCAGTGTCCAAATGACCGGGCTGCTCAACGAACGCTTCGATATCCAATTGGCCGCCGATACGTTCCAGGCTTTTGGCAACGTGCTTGAATTGACCACCGCGATTGCCGACATCCAGGTGGTGATGGCGTGTGCCGATATCGAGCGCCAGCCCAGCGCTGGCGGTGGGGTAATTGCTGATACAGCGCTGCTCGATGAGTTGGTGGCATTGGTGTGTCAATTGTTGAAAACCGTCGCGGGCGATATCGACCCGCACACCGATCTGCATGACTTCGGTTTCGACTCGGTACTGCTGACTCAACTGTTGGCACAGATCAGCAGTACCTACGGCGTCGAACTCGACCCCGGGAGTGTTCTGGAAGATGCGACCGTGGCCGGTTTGGTGGCTCAGGTACAGGCGCAGCGCCATGGCGCAGAGCCGGCTTCGCTGCGGGTGCCGCAGGTGCAGGAGCGCCCGGCTCCTCAACGCGTGGTTACCCTGGCGGAGCCTGAGCAACGGGCCGACCGGCAAAGCCCGGTCGTGGTGCTGTTATCGGCCGGCAGTGCGGCGCAGTTACGGCAGGTGGCGGACAACTTGTTGCACCTGATCGACGGCCAGGCCGACCATGACGTGGACCTGCACACCCTCGCCAGGGTGACCCAGGCCGGCAGTGGCTTGATGCCCGTACGGTTGGGGCTCAGTGTGGTCAGCCTGGAGGCATTGGCCGAGCAGTTGCGCGCCTATCTGCAAACCGATGAGCACAGCGCTTACGCTCAAGTGGGTAACGCCGAGGTCGATGCCAGTGTGCTCAATCGCGTCATGGCATTGCCAGGCCTGGCCGATCAAGTGCAGGGCTGGCTGGATCAAGGCGGCACCTTGCCGTTATTGCAGCTGTGGTCCCAGGGCCTGGACGTGGATTGGCGTTCGCTGGCGGGCGCGGACTCGCCAGCGTCCGCGCTCAGCCGCATGCCTGCGTCGCCGTTGCGTGAGCCCGCCCCGGTCGTGACGCTGCTCAATCACGCTGGCGAGCAAGGGCTCTTCTGTTTCCCCGCCGCGGGTGCGGGCGCGCAGTCTTTTCATGCATTGGCCGCGGCCCTTGGCGATGTCGCGCAGTTGCAGGTGCTGGAGTACCCACCGCTGGATACGCAGGCACCGCCAGATCTGTCGATGCAGCGCATGGTCGCTGCGCATGTTCATACCGTCACCCGTCGCTGCCCCGCTGGCGTCGTCCGTTTGCTCGGACACTCTTTTGGGGCCAGCGTGGCTTTCGAGGTGGCGGTTGAACTCCAGGCACGCGGACGCCAGGTGCAGTTGTTCATGCTCGACAGCTTTTTCTATGTACCTCAAGAGCTTCAAGGTGAGGTGTTGACCAGCGCGCAGTTGCGCTACTTCCTGGGTGATACACCGCTCTGCGCACGCCTGCTGGACGCCCAGGACAAAGGCGCCGTGGTGTCCCTCAAGCAGGTACGCGAGCTGATGCGTGATGCCAGCCTCAACCAGGGCCCCGCACAGGGTCCGGGTGCATGGCTGGCGGCGCAGATCGCCATGAGTGTCGACTATCGCCCCACCCACACCTTCACCGGCGACACCTGCGTGATCATCGCGGCGCAAAGCATTCTCGGCGCAAGCAGTCTTCCCCACACCCTGGCGCGCTATTGCGCCTACCTGACCGCGAGCCCCCATGTGGCCACGGTGGACGGTGGCCATATGTCGATGCTCAACCCGGGCAACGTCCATACCTTGGCGCGTGCGCTACGCCTGCACCTTGATACACCGGGTGGTAAGTCCCAAGGGCGACGCGCAGGCGAATTCTGAAGGTGGAGCGGCAAGGCTCCGCCTCAAGGGCGCGGCCGTGCCCGGGTTTGAGCAGTTCATAGGAGAAACCAGCGTGTCCATTGTTTTCATGTTTTCAGGACAGGGGTCGCAATACCGTCACATGGGGCGGGCGTTGTATGAGCGGCACGCCGGGTTTGGCCGGCACATGCGCGCGCTGGATGAGGTCGTGCGACAAACCGGCGGGTATTCGGTGCTGGATGGGTTGTATGGCGACCAGCCCCAGGCAGCGGCGCTGGACGACATTCTGGTGACGCACCCGGCCATCTTCATGGTCGAGTATGCGTTGGCGCAGTCGCTGATCGAGCACGGTGTATACCCCGACCATGTACTCGGCTCCAGCCTGGGAGAAGTGGCTGCGGCGGCTGTGAGTGGTGCGCTTGACGCCGAGCAGGCGTTGGGCTTTGTGGTTCGTCAGGCTCGATTATTCCATGAGCATTGCCCGGCGGGAGGGATGACCGCCGTACTGGCCGATATCGCCGTGTTCGAGCAATTGCAGGCCGACGGCATCGAGGTTGAGCTGGCGGCGATCAACTATCCGCAACATCTGGTCATCAGCGGGACAGTCTCTGCATTGGCGGCGGCGCAAATGCAGTTGGCGCGGCGCAACGTGGTGTTTCAGAGGCTTGATGTGAACCGCCCATTTCATTCTTCGCACATGGATCCATTGCGCGACGCATTCATTCAAACCAGCCAGGCATTGCAACTGCGCACACCGCGGATGGGCTATGTCTCGTCAACCCTTGGCGGCCCCGTCAGCCAGTTCGCCCCCGAGCACCTGTGGCATGTGGTGCGCTCGACACTGCAGTTGGCCCCCGCCATTGAATACCTTGAAGGCCTGGGCCCCCATGAATACCTCGACGCCGGCCCGTCCGGATCGATGGCCAATTTCGCCAAACGCTGTCGCAGTGCCCACTCGGCATCCACCGACAGCCTCATTCTGAGTCCCTTCGATACCTCGGCACGCTCCTTCGAGCGGCGCATCACTTCTTCGGCACAGCGCGTTGTCAGCGCGGAGATCATGGCTATGAAACAAAGCAAAACGGTGTACATGTTTCCCGGGCAAGGCTCGCAGTTTCGCGGAATGGGTGAGGGCTTGTTCGAACGCTTTGCCGAACTGACGGCCTGTGCCGATCGCGTGCTGGGCTACTCGATCCGTGAGCTGTGCGAAAACGATCCGCGCAACGAACTTGGCCAGACCCGCTTCACCCAACCTGCCCTGTATGTGGTCAATGTACTGTCGTACCTTGCTCAGGCTGGCGATGCCGCGCCCCCTGACTATGTGCTCGGGCACAGCCTCGGCGAGTTCTGCGCTTTGTTTGCCGCCGGCGCCTATGACTTCGAAACCGGATTGCGCCTGGTCAAGCGGCGCGGCGAACTCATGTCCGAGGCCACCGGGGGCGGCATGTCGGCTGTGCTGAATCTGGATCTTGCGACGATCAAACAGGTGTTGCGCCAGGCTGGGAGTACACAGCTGGATTTCGCCAACTTCAATGCCCCGCAACAGACCGTATTGGCCGGACCGCTCGACGCACTGGAAAGCGTGCGTACGCAGATTGAAGACGCCTCGGGTATTTGTGTCGCGTTGAATGTCAGCGCGCCTTTCCACTCCCGCTACATGCGTGGCGCCCAAGAAGCGTTTGCGGCTGAGCTGGCCCGTGTGACCTTCAAGCCCCTGACGCTGCCGGTGATCGCCAATGTCGACGCACGCCCTTATGAGCAGGAAGCTATCGCCAGCCAGTTGGCGCGGCAAATGACGTCATCGGTGCAGTGGGTCGAAAGCATCGAGTATTTACTGCAGGCCGGCATCACCCAGTTCAAGGAGATCGGCCCCGGCAATGTATTGACCAATCTGCAAGCGAAAATCGAAAAAAACCGTTCGCCAGCCCAGCCAGTCGTGGCATCTGCCGTGGTTGCACCGCTGCCTTTGGCTGCGCGGCATGACGACGGCGTGCCGGGCCTGGCGCTGACAGCCGAGGGGTTGGGGAGCGCCGCATTCCGCCAGGCCTACAACCTGCGGTATGCCTATATGGCCGGTGGCATGTACAAGGGCATCGCGTCGGTGGAACTGGTGGTCAAGCTTGTCAACTCAGGGTATCTGGCGTTCTTCGGCGCGGGCGGCTTGAGTACCGCAGCGGTCGAACAGGCCATTGTCGAAATCGCTCAACGCACCCAACCGCGCGCTTTCGGCATGAACCTGGTCTGCAACCTGTCCAACCCCCACAAGGAAATCGAGCTGGTCGAGTTGTTCATGCGTAAAGGCGTTACGGTGATAGAAGCCGCGGCCTTCATGCAAATCACCCCGGCGCTGGCGCTGTACCGGTTGCGCGGCCTGATCAAGGTGGGTGACCGGATCGAGGCGCGCCACCGGATCGTCGCCAAAGTCTCGCGGCCGGAGGTGGCCCAGCAGTTTCTTGATCCGGCACCTGCGCGGGTGGTGGAAAAGCTGCTTGCGCAAGGGCTGGTGACGCCCGAGCAGGCGCAGTGGGCGCAGTCGGTGCCGATGGCGGACGATCTGGTCGTAGAGGCCGATTCCGGTGGGCATACCGACATGGGCGTCACCGTGGTCTTGCTGCCGACGATCATCCGTTTGCGTGACAGCCTATGCCAGGCTGCCGGGTATACCGAACGGGTACGGGTGGGGGCCGCAGGCGGCATCGGCTCACCCGAGTCTGTGGCGGCGGCCTTCATGCTGGGGGCCGACTTTGTGGTGACCGGTTCGATCAACCAATGCACGCCCGAGGCCGGTACCAGCGATGTGGTGAAGACTCTGCTGCAGGACATCAACGTGCAGGACACCGATTACGCGCCTGCCGGTGACATGTTCGAACTGGGTGCCAGGGTACAGGTACTCAAGCGCGGGGTGTTTTTCCCGGCACGGGCCAACAAACTCTACGACCTGTGGCGTCGTTACGACTCATTGGCCGAGCTGGATGAAAAGACCGCCCGGCAGATTCAGGACAGTTTCTTCAAGCGTAGCTTTGATGAAGTCTTCGAAGAAACGCGTGCCTACTACAGCAAGGTTGCGCCGCAGGAAATCGACAAGGCTCTTAGCAACCCCAAGCACAAAATGGCGCTGGTGTTCCGCTGGTATTTCATTCACAGCACACGCTTGGCCATGACTGGCAGCGAGGCGCAGCGCGTTGATTACCAGGTGCATTGCGGGCCCTCGATGGGCGCGTTTAACCAATGGGTCAAGGGTACCGACCTGGAGGACTGGCGCAACCGGCACGTCGACCTCGTGGCCGAGCGGCTGATGAACGCCGCCGCCGCTTATTTGAACACCCGCTTGCGCGCCATGCTGACGCCCGCAGCGCCGGCGCAGACGGAGGGGCGGCCCGCCTACGAGGGCGCCCCCTTACGCATCGCCGGGAGTGTGCGGACATGAAGAATCGACTGTCATCCTTGATTCGTCGTCTGGCCGGGCACACGCACACTGAGGGAGGCGTCGGCGATGCCGCGGAGGCCGGCAAGCATCGTCACCCCGGTGATATCGCGATCATCGGGATGGCCTGCCGGGTACCGGGCGCGGGCGACTACCAGCAGTTTTGGGAGAACCTGGCGAACGCGCGGGACAGCGTCACGGAGATTCCGGCGAGCCGTTGGGATTGGCGAGCATTCTGGGGCGACCCCACGAGTGAAGACGATAGAAGTCACGCACGTCACGCCGGGTGCATCGATGCGGTCGATGCGTTCGACGCACGCTTCTTCGGCATCGCGCCTGCCAGTGCGCGGATCATGGACCCCCAGCAACGCATCATGCTGGAGCTGAGCTGGGCCTGCCTTGAAGACGCAGGCGTGGTGCCGTCCGCGCTGGCCGGCTCGCGCACCGGGGTGTTCGTTGCCGCGTTCAATTATGACTACAAGCAACTGCTGGAAAGCGCCGGGTTGCCCATCGATGCCCATCACTCCACGGGCAACGCAGCGGCCGTGATTGCCAACCGTATTTCGCACTTCTACGACCTTCACGGCCCCAGCGTGCTGGTGGACACCGCCTGTTCCGGTTCGCTGAGTGCCATCCATCATGCCGTGCAGTCACTGCGCCTGGGTGAAACCGAGCTGGCCCTGGCTGGCGGGGTCAACCTGCTGCTGACACCAACCCGGCATATCGCGTTTGCGAAAACCGGCATGTTGTCCCCCACGGGGGCCTGCAAGAGTTTTGATGAAGCGGCGGACGGATATGTGCGCAGCGAGGGCGCCGGTTTGCTGCTGCTCAAGCCCCTGGCCAAGGCGCTGGCGGACGGTGATCCGATCCACGGCGTGATCAAGGGCAGCGCGGTCAATCACTGTGGCAAGACCCATACGCTGACCTACCCCAGCTCTGCGGCACAGGCGCAGGTGATAGAGCAGGCGCTTGGGGATGCGCACATTCCGGCGTCGAGTGTCAGTTATATCGAAGCCCATGGCACCGGCACCCCCAAGGGTGACCCTATCGAGATCCAAGGCCTGCGCCAGGCATTTTGCCCGCAGGCAAGCGAACCGCAGACCTGTGGGGTGGGCTCGGCCAAATCCAATATCGGCCATTTGGAGGCGGCGGCGGGCGTCGCGGGGGTGATCAAGGTCTTGCTCTCGTTCAAGGCCGGGCAACTGGCTCCCCTTTGCCATTTTTCTGCACTCAGTTCGCGGATCGACCTGCAAGGCAGTCCCTTCTACCCGGTGACCCGCCTGCAGCCTTGGGAACCAGCGTCAGGGGTACGCAGGGCAGGGGTCAGTTCCTTCGGATTCGGGGGGACCAACGGTCACCTTATCTTGGAACAACCTCCCGCGTGTGCCGAGGTCGACGTGGCGGCCCGTCCCGGCTGGCTCATCGCATTATCGGCCAAGACACCGGCCAGCTTGCGCCGCCAATGCAGCGCGTTGCATGACTGGCTGCAGGGTGCCGGCGCATCTGCCAGCCTGGCGCAACTCAGCCAGGCATTGCTCACCGGCCGCGAACACCTGGCCTGCCGGCAGGCCTGGGTGGTCAGTGATCGCGACACGCTGACTGCTCAACTACTGGCTGCCTCGCAGGCCGAGGTCCAGGCACCTGAGATGGACGAGGAGGGCGCAGCGGTGCGCCAACTTGATGCCGCACGCCTGATCAAGGCACTGCCGACGCTGGCACACGAGCCGTCGGCCTACCTGGCCCACCTGCAAACGCTGGCCGAGCATTATTGCTGCGCGGTGCCGGTGAAGTTCAGCGTGCTGTTCAGTGACCAGACGCGCCACCACCTGGGCCTGCCGAGTTACCCGTTCGCCCGTGACCGCTTCTGGTTGCCGACCGCGCCGACCGATCTGCTGGAGTACCGCCTGCAACGGCATGACCCGTCGATTGGTGACCATGTGATTGCCGACCAGCATCGGGTCGCCGGGGCTGTGACGCTGGCGGTCGCGGCTCGCGCCTGGGGGGCGCTGCCGGCGGGGGGCTGGTGCGCCAGCCAGGTGGCGTGGCTGCAGGCCCTGGACGTGCCGCTACAGGGTGCGCTGCTGCGTGTGAGCCTGCGACCAGCAAGCGCCGGGGCAACCGATTTCGAGGTGCGCGTCGAGGGCCTGGTGCATCCGTTGTGCAGCGGCACACTGGCGCCCGGCCAGACTGATGAGGTGCGGCGTGACGTGCATGCGTTGAGGCGGGCTCACCCTGACGCCTGGCTGACGCGGGAGGTGCTGTATGAGCAATTACGCAACGTCGGCATGGCATATGGGCCAACATACCGGGTGTTGCAGGACAGCCACCTGCAAGGTGATCAATCGTTGCTGGCGTTGGTCGTGGTGCCTGCGGGTGCGGCCGATGACCTGCCGTTTTCTCCCGCCGCTGTCGATGCGGCTTTTCAAGCAGCGGTGCTTTTGGCCATACGTCAATCCGGTGAGCAAGCCAGGCTGGGATTTTCGGTCGGCCAGTTGCAGCTGTCGGCTCCGTTGCCTGAGCGCTACTGGGTGCATGTCAGCGCTGCCACGACGGGCGCACAGCAGTGCCGATTCAATATTGAATGGATCGCCGAGGACGGACGCGTTTGCGCCACGGCCAAAGATTTTGTACTCAAGGCCGCCCCAGTCCAACAAGAGCAATCGCCCAAGGCCAAGGTCCACAGCGTCGAATGGCGTGTGCTGCACCCTGTTGAAGAAGGGCATGCAGAGGCACAGCGCCGCACGTTGATTATCAGCGCCGACCCGGCACAGGCACAGGCCTGGTCAGCTGGCAGCACCCAGGCCAGCGTGCTGGCAGGCCAATCGGATTGGTCGGCAGAGCAATGGCGGGACGCGCTCGGCAATGCCGGCGCTTTCGAACGCCTGATCTGGCTGGCCCCGATCCCGAGCGGCGAAGCCTGGTCTGCACAGGCTGCCACTGCTGCGCAGGAACACGGGGTAATGGCGCTGTTCGCGCTGTGCCAGGGGCTGTTGATGCTGAAGGTGCGCGAGCACCCGCTGGAGTTGCTGGTGGTGACTCGCCAGGCACTGCAGGTGCTGCCGGGCGAGCGCCATGACCCCACGCATGCGCCCGTGCACGGTCTGGCGGGCACGCTGGCGAACGAGTGCCCAACGTGGCAGGTCCGCGTGGTGGACCTGCCCCTGGCGCCGATGGCGGCTTCACCGTCGCTTGCGCCACTGGCTGCCCTGCCGGTAGGCGCGAGCGGGGCGTGGCGCGAAGGTCAGTGGTATTGCCAGGTGCTGCGGGAGGTCAATTATTGCGCGGCGCCTCCGGTCTACCGAAAGGGTGGGTGCTACATCATCATCGGTGGTGCCGGCGGGATCGGTGTGGCCTGGACGCGACGCCTGATCGTCGATTACCAGGCTCAGGTGTACTGGATAGGCCGGCGACCTCTGGACGAAAACATCCGCGCCGACATCGAGCGTCTGGCGAGTGAAGGGCCGGCCCCGATTTACCTGCCTGCCGATGCGGGCGATCCGCAAGCGTTGCGCGAGGCTCTGGACTGGGTGCACGGCCAGCACGCCCAGGTGCATGGCGTGATCCATGCAGCCATGGTCATGCGGGGCAAGAGTGTTCAACGTATGAGCCGCGACGAGTTCAGCCAGGTGCTGGCGGCAAAGGTCGCTACCGGCGCGGCGCTGGAGCAGGCGCTGCAACGACCGCCCTTGGATTTCCTGGTGTTTTTCTCCTCGATCAATGCCTTCGAGCGATCGCTCAATCAGAGCAACTATGCAGCCGGGTGTTGTTTCATCGATGAACTGGGCGGCTATTTGGCGCAGCACTTGCCTTGTGCGGTCGCCGTTATCGACTGGGGTTACTGGGCGGACGCAGGCGCATTGGCCGGTTCGCCTGCGCTGCAAGTGCTACGTGAGAAAACAGGCGCCGGCTTGATCGGTTTGTCGGCGGCAATGGAGGTGGTTGACCTGGCGTTGTCTCGGCCATGGCTGCGCGTTGCAGGGACGGGGCGGGAGGCGCGCACGCCGCTGGCATTGGAATGCCCGCGGCAACTGATCAGCGTGATGCCGTGCGAAACACAACGGATGGCAAACATGCTCGCGCTGTTTGCCATGGCCGTCGAAGGTCGTGGCTCGCTGCAATTGCGTGGCGGGCTGATGCTGGAGCCTTTGCAGACACTATTGTGCCAGGTGCTGTTGGTGCAATTGCAGGCAGCCGGGCTGTTCGACCAACCCACACCGCAGACCACCCAAGCCCTGTATCAGCGCTTGCAGGAACGCTCCAGCGGGACGGTAGGTGTCGATCCTCGTTGGCTGGCCCACAGCCTGCGCTGGCTGGCCGATGAGGGCTGGCTGGCCACTGATGGCGACACTTGGCGCGTGCAGCGCGTGGTGGCCGCCGAGAGTGCCTGGGCCGCCTGGGACAGTGCGTTGCGCGAGGCCGAGGGCGACGCCGACCGGCGTGCCCAGGCGCAGTTGGTTGACGCCTGCCTGCGCGCCTTGCCTGCGGTGCTGAGTGGGCACCTGCGTGCGACCGAGGTGATGTTCCCCGAGGGTTCCATGGCGCGGGTCGAGGGCATCTACAAGCACAATGCGGTGTCCGACTATTTCAACGAGGTGATCACCCAGGCGGTGCTGGCGCGGGTACGCGCCGGTCACCAGGCCGGGGCGGCACCGGTGCGCATCCTTGAGATCGGCGCCGGCACCGGCGGCACTAGTGCAAGGGTGCTGCAGGGCCTGGATAGCTTGGGTGTCGAGGTGGGGCAGTACGCCTACACCGACCTGTCGCGGGCGTTTTTGATGCACGCCCAGACGGCTTATGGCGAGGGGCGGTCTTACCTGGATTACCGCATCCTGGATGTGGAGAAAGACCTGGTGCAGCAGGGCCTGGAACTGGGCAGCTATGATGTGGTGATCGCGACCAATGTCCTGCACGCCACCGCCGATATTCGCCAAGTGGTCGAGCACGCCAAGGCAGCGCTGAAGACGGATGGCTGGTTGTTGTTGAACGAGCTGAGCCAGGCGTCACTGTTCAGTCACCTGACCTTCGGCCTGCTGGAGGGCTGGTGGCGTTATCGCGACGAGGCGTTGCGGCTGCCGGGTACGCCGGGCTTGTCCAGTGAGCGCTGGCAACAGGTGCTGGAAGAGGCGGGTTATCGCGGGGTGATGTTCCCGTGCCAGGCGTTTCATGGGCTGGGACAGCAAGTGGTGATGGCGCGCAGTGATGGAGTGGTGCGCCATGCCCGGGAACCGCAGGCAACGCCTGCACCTGCACCTTCGGCCGAGAGTCACGCGCCAGTGTCAGCGCCTGCCAGGCGCGCCGAGGATGGGCGGCCCCTGCTGCTGGCATCGGTACGCGAATTGGTCGCCAGCAGCCTGCAATTTGAACTGGGCGACATTCGCGACGATGAACCGTTCGCCGATTACGGCGTGGACTCAATCACTGGCGTGGCGCTGGTTCGCCAGCTGAATGCACGCCTGGCAATTGACCTGCACACGACGTGCCTCTTCGATTACCCGAGTATCAACCGGCTCGTCGACTACATGCTGGGCCAATACCCGCAGTTCGCAACGCCTGCAACCGAGCCTACGGACGCCTTGCCGGTAACCCCGCCGACTGGCGAGCCGGCACAGCCAGCGGTTGATGACCAAGCCATTGCCATTGTCGGTATCAGTGGGCGGTTCCCGCAGTCCCGAGATCTGGATGCCTTCTGGGAGCACCTGGCGGCTGGTGCCGACCTGGTCAGTACCGTGCAACGTTGGGACCCTCGGCATTGCTATGCCGGCGCAGACCAGGGCTGCGACCGCGGTGGCTTCATTGAGAGGATCGATGAGTTTGATCCACTGTTTTTCAATATTTCGCCTCTTGAGGCGACCTATATGGACCCTCAGCAACGTCTGTTCCTGCAGGAAGCCTGGAACGCGCTGGCCGATGCCGGGTGCCTGGGCGAACAGCGCCGCGCCGAGGTGAGTGTCTACGTCGGGTGCGAACAGGGCGACTATGACCAGCTGTTCGATGACATGCCGCCACCCCAGTCGTTCTGGGGCAATGCCCCCTCGATCGTGCCGGCACGCATAGCCTACTACCTGGACTTGCAAGGGCCGGCCATCACCATCGATACCGCTTGCTCCAGCGCGCTGGTGGCCATCCACATGGCCTGCCAGAGCCTGCTTGCCGGCGATACAAAGGTGGCCTTGGCGGGTGGGGTTTTCATTCAGTCCACACCTGCGTTTTACCAAAAGGCCAACCGGGCAAGCATGTTGTCGCTCACTGGCGCCTGCCATACCTTCGACAGCCGGGCGGACGGCTTCGTCCCTGGCGAAGGGGCAGGCGCGGTGGTGCTCAAACGCCTCGCCGATGCCCTGGCTGATCGCGATCACATCCATGGGTTGATCCGCGGTTCAGGTATCAATCAGGACGGCGCCAGCAATGGCATTACTGCACCGAGCGCGTTGTCCCAGCAGCGCCTGCATGAGTCGGTCTATGCACGCTATGGCATTGACCCGGCCACCGTGCAGTTGGTCGAAGCCCATGGCACCGGGACGCGCCTGGGTGACCCGATCGAATTCCAGGCGCTCAAGGGGGCGTTCTCCCGTTACACCCAGCGCAAGGGTTACTGCGCGATCGGTTCGGTGAAGTCGAACATGGGGCACGCCGCCACCGCCGCCGCCATGGCAGGACTGTTCAAGGTCCTGTTGGCGATGCGGCATCGGCAACTGCCGCCGTCCTTGCATTTCCAACACACCAACCCGGCCATCGATTTCGCCGACAGCCCCTTTTTCCTCAATCAGCACCTGGGCGATTGGCCCGCGATTGACGGGGCCCCGCGCCGCGCCGCGATCAGTTCTTTCGGGTTCAGCGGCACCAATGCCCATATGGTCCTGGAGCAGCCACCCCTGCGCGTCCACCAGGCCAGTCTGGTGCCGGCGGTACTGATCGTGCTCGATGCACGCACCCGCGAACAACTGCACCAGCGCATGGCGGACCTGTTGGCGTTATGTGAGCGGGACGCGTCATTCGCCGTCGTAGACATGAGCTACAGCCTGCTCACCGGGCGCCAGCGTTTCGAGCAGCGTTTCCATGTTGTGGTCGCGGATCGCGCCGAATTGATCGCTGCGCTGCGCAGAGGCATGCCGGCTGACACGGCCGATCTGGCCGAAGCACACCAGCGCCGATTGCAAGGCTTGTCTGCTCGCGCCACGGGTCAGTCTCTGTACTACTTGCAGCAGTTGGCTGTATTTGCCGATGCCTGGGCAGCCGGCCAGGCAGTGGACTTCGCACCGCTGTTCGACGCCCTGGATTGCCAGCGCATGCCCCTGCCGGGCTACCCCTTTGCTCGGGAGCGTTATTGGGTAGTGGAGGCGATGCCCGCCCAGGACAAGGCTACCCATCCGCTGTCGGCCGCCATGATGCCCAATGACGGGGCGGCCATGGTCTTGCGCCTGGAGGGTGACGAATACTTCCTTGATCAACACCGCATCAACGGCGAGCCGGTGGTGCCCGGGGTGGCTTTTCTGGAGGTGCTCGCCCTTGCACGTGCTGCACATACACCTTTGACACCACTGAGCCTGATCAACCTGGTATGGCAGGCACCCTTGCGCGTGGTCTCGGAGCCCGTCGAGGTACGGGTGACACTCGATGTTCAGAGCCGACACACAGGGCTTGGCGGTGTTGAGGTCCACTCCGGGCACCCTGCGCAGGTGCACTGCGCCGGCCACTACGCTGCGCCGGCCACCGCACCCGCTGCGCTTGATCTGGCCGCCCTGCGTGAGGCCTGCCGAACGGCACCTCATTCAGCACATGACTGTTACCGGCACTTCACTGGCCTGGGGGTGGATTACGGGGTGAATTTTCGCTGCCTGGTGGAGTACGCCGCCAGCGCCGATATCGACCATCCGCAGCAACTGTTGGTGCGCTTGGCGCGCAACCCCGGTGCGACCCCCAACACCGGCTGGCTGCTCGAACCAGGCCTGACTGATTCGGCGCTGCAGGCCGCCGCCCACTGGCTGGCGCGCGATTGGCCGGAGCCGCGGGCGCTGGTGCCGTTTTCCCTGGAGCGCCTGGATGTGTTCAGTGCCGCTGAACCGGTATGGGCGTATGCAGTGCGCCGCCAGGCGGCAGGTTGGGCGAGCGTTCCGGCCGTGGATATTCAACTGGCCGATGCCAACGGCACGATCTGTGCGCAATTGCAGGGGTTGAGTTTTCGCGCCCTACCGCCACCGCAGCATCCCGGCGGTACTTCGCTGGATGCCGGGGAGAGCACCCTGTGGACGGGGGACTGGCAGCCTCGCGAGGCCACCATGGCGTTACCTGATTCTGTTGGAGAGCGCCTGTTGATGGTGGCCGCCGCGCCGCAGCGACTGCTGATGGAGCAGGCGCTGCACGGCTTGCCCTGGCATTCGCTGGTGGAGAGTGAATGGCCTGTGGGCGAGGGCTATACCCAGGCCGCGATTTCGTTGATCACACACTTGCAGGCGCACCTGCGCAAGGCTGACGGCCGGCCGTTGCACGTGCAACTGCTGGTGGAGCCACATGGGCCTTGGGCACTTTTCGAAGGCCTGGCGGCTATTCTCGAAACGGCGGCATTGGAGAACCCGGCGCTGACGGTCCAGTGCCTGCTGGTGGAGATCCAGGCGCCATCGGCGTCGCTTGTGAATGTCGTGAATCAGGCGCTGGCCCTGGGCGATCCACGCTTACGCTGGTGTGACGGGCAGTGGCAGAGCTTTGTCTGGCGCCAGTTGCCGAGCGGCCCCGGTGTTGTGCCCTGGAAGGCGACCGGGGTCTATTTGATTACCGGGGGCGCAGGCGGCATGGGCCAGGTGCTGGCCGAAGAGATTTTCCGCCATGCACCCGGGGCGACCCTGGTGCTGGCCACGCATCGGCCAACAACGCTAGAGGGCTTGGCGCACTTACACCCCGCATTCAATCGCTTGCGTGAGCGTGGGGCGCGGGTCGAAGTGGTCACCCTGGAGGTCAGCGATCGGCTGGCCACCCAGGCCCTGGTCGAACGGATCCTTGAGCGTTATGGGCGGCTGGATGGCGTGGTGCATAACGCGGGGGTGACACGCGACGCTTACCTGTTGCAAAAGACCGCCGAAGACGTGCGCGAGGTGTTTGCGCCCAAGGTCCAGGGCGTGTTGAACCTCGATGCGGCCACCGCTGAGGTGGTGCTCGATTTCTTCCTGGTGTCTTCGTCCATCAGCGCGCAGTTGGGCAATGTCGGTCAAGCCGACTACGCAGCGGCCAACTGCTTTATGGATGGGGTCGTGCGCGCGCGCCAACGTCAAGCCGAGCAGGGCCTGCGACACGGCCTGAGCATGGCTGTGGATTGGGGATATTGGGCCGACGGCGGCATGCGTATCGATGCGTTGTCCCTGGGCTTGCTCAAGCAGGCCTGGGGCCTTCTGCCTATGCCACGCGACGCCGGGTTGCACGCGCTTTATCAGGCGTTCAAGCACCGCCAGGCGAACACGCTGGTGCACTACGGCGTTGCATCGAGTGTGCGGCGTCTGCTGACGCCGACGACGCATCGTGTCGAGCCGCTCGAGCAGTGGCTGCTGGCCAACGTGGCAGCGCTGACCGGCGTGCCCGTAGCTGACATTGACCTGCAGCAGCCGTTTGCCGATTACGGCTTCGACCTGCCTATACGCCAGGCCCTGGTGCAGCGCCTGAGCGAGACACGTGACCTGGCAGGGCAGGGCGCCCGCCTTTTGCGCTGCGAATGCCTCCAGGCTTTGCTCGACCATATCGTGCAGCCGCCTCTTACCGATTTGACGGAGAAGACTCCCGCCATGGATACACGCGACGACAGCCAGACCCGACACGCCAGGGATTTCATTATCGGACTGCTCAGGACCGTGTTGGTGACCGTGACCCGGGTCAGCCCGGCCCAGCTCCAGGATGACCGGCATTTCGAACACTACGGCATTGACTCGCTGATGGTCATCCAGATGACCGCCGAGTTGGAAAAGTCCTTTGGCTCCTTATCCAAGACCTTGTTCTTTGAACACAGCTCGATCAAAGAGCTGGCCGATTACTTTACGCGCAGGCATGCCGAGCGGCTCGGCGAACTGGCCGGTAGTGGGCCCGTGGCTCCGGCTCCTACGGTCGCCGAGTCGACGCCCGTGGCGCCCGTGAACGCACTGCCGGACGCCTCGCTCGCGCAGCCGATCGCCATTGTCGGCCTCAGCGGCCGCTACCCCAAGGCTGAAGACTTGCAGGCATTCTGGCGTAACCTGGCCGAGGGTGTCGATTGTGTCACTGAAGTGCCGGCCGAACGTTGGAGCCTGGGCGGCCTGGCGCAACCGGGACGCTTGCCCGGCGGTAAGACCCTGAGTCGGTGGGGAGGCTTCCTGGATGACGTGGACAAGTTCGACCCGCTGTTTTTCAACATCTCACCCCACGACGCCGAATACATGGACCCTCAGGAGCGTGTGTTCCTGGAGTGCGCCTACGCGACCTTTGAGGATGCCGGCATGGCCTTGGGCCTGCGTAGCCCCGGTGCATTGCGGCGCACCGGTGTCTATGTAGGGGTCATGTACCAGGAGTACCAACTGTTCGGTGCCGAGCAAACCTTGCTGGGGCGCCCTATGGCGTTGTCCGGCAGCAGTGCGTCGATCGCCAACCGGGTGTCCTGGAGCCTCGGGCTCAGTGGTCCCAGCCTGGCTGTGGATTCGATGTGTTCGGCGTCGCTGACGGCGATCCATCTGGCGTGCCAGGGCATTCGCAGCGGTGACTGCGACGTGGCACTGGCAGGCGGCGTCAACGTCAGCGTGCACCCCAACAAATACTTGGGCCTGGCCCAGGGGAATTTTGCCTCCAGCCAGGGGCGCTGCCAGAGTTTCGGTGAGGGCGGCGATGGGTATGTGCCGGCCGAGGGGGTCGGTGCGGTCTTGCTCAAGTCCTTGAGCCAGGCGGTGGCCGATGGCGATCGTATCTACGGCGTGATACGTGGCAGCCAGATTAACCATGGTGGCAAGGCCAATGGATTCACCGTACCCAACCCCAATGCCCAAGCCGATGTGATCACCCAGGCGTTGGCCGCCGCCGGCGTAGACGCCGCCGATGTGGGCTATGTCGAGGCCCATGGGACTGGTACGGCCCTGGGCGATCCTATCGAACTGGCGGGCCTGGCCAAGGCTTACCGGCACTACACCGACCAGACAGCGTTCTGCGCGTTGGGCTCGGTCAAATCCAACCTCGGTCATTGCGAAAGTGCTGCCGGCATCGCCGGCCTGACCAAAGTCCTGTTGCAAATGCAAAAGGGCCAGTTGGTGCCTTCGCTGCACAGTGAGGTACTCAACCCGGCCATCGATTTTGCCCAGTCACCCTTCGTAGTCCAGCGCCACTTGGCGCCCTGGCCGCGACGGGTGCGCCGCGTAGAGGGCGTCACCGAGGAGCGCCCACGCCTGGCCGGGTTATCGTCCTTCGGCGCCGGCGGTTCGAATGCACACTTGATCATCGAGGAATACCTGGCGCCGACGCAGCCTGAGTCGCAAAGCCGGCAGCCACTGCCGGTGGCCGTTCTGTTGAGCGGCGCCAACGCCGAGCGCCTGCAAGCCTCGGCCCGGCGCCTCCTGGCATTTTGCGCCGCGCCAGAAGCGCACGACCTGTCCCTGCACGACCTGGCCTATACCCTGCAAACCGGTCGAGAAGCGCTCAACGCGCGGCTGGGGTTCCTGGCACATTCTATCGACGATGTGCAGGCGTGTTTGCGCGAGTATCTGCAAGGGGCGCTGACATCCGGGCGTGTGCAGGTCGGGTCGGCCCGGCAGGATGAGAACCCGCTGGTTCGGCTGTTGGGCGAAGACGATCTGTCGGCCATGGTTGCGCAATGGGCGGCCACCGGGCAGCAGGACAAACTGTTGGCACTGTGGGTCAGCGGCGGCGATATCGACTGGCAGGCGCTGTTGCCCGGACGCTGGGGCAGGATCATTTCCTTGCCAGGCTATCCGTTTGCCCGCGAACGCTTTTGGTACACGGGGATCAATTCCGATATCGGCCAGCAGCACCCTCGCAGCCCCGGTGTGCAAGCGGCACCGCTCAGTGTGCTCAACTGTTCCGACCTGACGGGCCTGGGCTTTACCTGCCAGGTCAGTGGGCGAGACAGCTTTCTCGCCGATCATCACGTCCAAGGCAAGGCCATGATGGCGGGCTCCGCGTTTCTGGAACTGGCGCGAAAAGCAGCAGTAGCGGTGGCCACGCCTGACCAGCAGGGCGCCTTGGTGCGCCTGAGCGATGTGGTGTGGTTGGCACCCCTGGTGCTGGAAGACGGCGATGCACAACTGCGGGTACGCCTGTTTCCCGATGACACCGCACGTGTGCGTTTTGAGATCGCCACGAGCGGCGCCCAGGCACAGGCGCTCAGCGTACGAGGTGTCATTGAACAGGTGCCCATGCCGGCCCGTCCCCAGGTGGACCTACCCGCCTTGCTCGCGCGGCTACGCAGCAGCGCCGACTTCCATGAGCGTAACCCCGGACAGCTCTACGACGCCTATGCAGGCCTGGGCATCGATTATGGCGCAACGCACCGTTGCCTCAGCGCGGTGTATGTTGGCGACGGGCACGCCCTGGCCCTGATCGAGTGGCCTGCAGCGCAGCCGTTCGAGGCGAGTTACGGCCTGCACCCGTCAATGTTGGATGCGGCGCTGCAAGCGACGCGCGTATTGAGCGACGAAAGCGCACTACTGCAAGTGCCTTTCGCCCTGGACCAGTTGCAGGTGTTTGCTGCGTGTGAACCGCGCATGTGGGTACAGGTTAACCGCGACCCACAGCGCGAGAGTTATGACCTTGAGTTGTTCGATGAGCTCGGCTGGTTGTGCGCCAGCCTGCGCGGCCTGAAGGTTCGCCAGTGGGCGCCGCCCGGTAATGGGGGGCTTGTCGAGGGGGACGAAGAGGTCGGGCTGCCGGCTGGCGAGCTGCTACTGGTGCCGCAGTGGGGCCCGTTGGCCATGCAGGCCGTCACTGCCTCGCCGACGGCCACACTGGTCATCGGTGCCGATGCTTCGCAACTGCGCAGCCTGGAGGGCGCGCAGGGGCCGTTGCTCAGTTGTGCGTCGGTACCCTCGGACAGTGTCGAGCAGTGGGTGACGCGGTTCCAGGGGTTGCCGGCCTTCGACCGCCTGGTGCTAGTCATCCCACCGAGTGCCGCCCGGCACGCGGGCGATGAATGCCTGATCGATGAACAGCACGCGTGCGCCCTGGAGCAGCTGCGTATCGTGCAAGCGTTGCTGCGTTGCGGGTTTGACAAGCGTGCGCTGCATTATGTGGTGGTGACTCGCGACGCTTGGACGCCCCATGACGCCCAACCCGTACACGCCGCCGTCCACGGCCTGGCGGGCAGTCTCGCCAAGGAGATGCCGCATTGGACGGTACAGGCCGTAGACCTGGCGCATCAGGAGCGTCTGGCCCCCACACATTTGGCGGTGATGCCCGTTGACCCTGCGCATACCTCGCGGAGCCTGCGCGATGGCGTCTGGGAGGGCCGGCAGTTGCTGCTTCATCGGCCGCAGGCGTCCGCGCAGCCGGCTTATCGCAGCAACGGCGTGTATGTGGTGATTGGCGGCAGTGGCGGCATCGGCCAGGTGTGGACCGAAAGCGTGGCTCGCGAGCACGCCGCCCAGGTGGTCTGGTTGGGGCGCAGGGCATTGGATGCTTCCATTCAGGCAGCCCTTGATCAGGTTGCGCTGCACGGCCCACGTCCGTTTTACATGAGCGTCGACGCCACAGATGCCGGGCAGTTGCAACAAGCCTGCGAGCAGATCCTGAGCCGCTTCGGCCGTATCGATGGCCTGGTGCATTCAGCCATCGTGCTGGACGACCGCAGCCTGGCGAATATGAGCGAAGACCAACTGCGGCGCAGTTTGCAGGCCAAAGTCGATATCAGTGTACGCATGGCCCAGGTGTTCGGTGGCCAGGCACTGGATTTCGTGTTGTTCTTTTCGTCCTTGATCGCCTTCACGCGTAATGCCGGGCAAGCCAACTACGCGATGGGGTGCGTGTTCAAAGATGCCCTGGCGCGGCGCTGGGGAAGCAGCGGGTCGGTACCGGTCAAAACGTTGAACTGGGGCTATTGGGGGAGCATCGGCGTGGTGTCGTCAGCGGCCTACCGGCAACGCATGGAGCGTGAAGGCATTGGCTCCATCGAGCCGCGTGAGGCCATGCAGGCGGTGCGCACGTTGCTGGCCAGCCCACTGGACCAGATGGCATTCATCAAGACGTTGCGGCCGATCACCCTGGACGGCAATGCCGAGGCCGATCAGTGGGTCAGCCAGGCAATGGTAGCCAACGGGCCTTTGCACATTGAGGCTGATGTGGCGCAGTGGGTAGCTGCCGATGGTGCGCACGCTGCGGCCTTGCAAGACAAATACCGCCGCGACGCACAGCGCGAACGACTGCCGCAATGCCAGGTACTTTTGGTGCAATTGCAGGCAGCCGGGCTGTTCGACCAACCCACGCCGCAGACCACCCAAGCCCTGTATCAACGCTTGCAGGAACGCTCCAGCGGGACGGTAGGTGTCGATCCTCGTTGGCTGGCCCACAGCCTGCGCTGGCTGGCCGATGAGGGCTGGCTGGCCACTGATGGCGACACTTGGCGCGTGCAGCGCGTGGTGGCCGCCGAGAGTGCCTGGGCCGCCTGGGACAGTGCGTTGCGCGAGGCCGAGGGCGACGCCGACCGGCGTGCCCAGGCGCAGTTGGTTGACGCCTGCCTGCGCGCCTTGCCTGCGGTGCTGAGTGGGCACCTGCGTGCGACCGAGGTGATGTTCCCCGAGGGTTCCATGGCGCGGGTCGAGGGCATCTACAAGCACAATGCGGTGTCCGACTATTTCAACGAGGTGATCACCCAGGCGGTGCTGGCGCGGGTACGCGCCGGTCACCAGGCCGGGGCGGCACCGGTGCGCATCCTTGAGATCGGCGCCGGCACCGGCGGCACTAGTGCAAGGGTGCTGCAGGGCCTGGATAGCTTGGGTGTCGAGGTGGGGCAGTACGCCTACACCGACCTGTCGCGGGCGTTTTTGATGCACGCCCAGACGGCTTATGGCGAGGGGCGGTCTTACCTGGATTACCGCATCCTGGATGTGGAGAAAGACCTGGTGCAGCAGGGCCTGGAACTGGGCAGCTATGATGTGGTGATCGCGACCAATGTCCTGCACGCCACCGCCGATATTCGCCAAGTGGTCGAGCACGCCAAGGCAGCGCTGAAGACGGATGGCTGGTTGTTGTTGAACGAGCTGAGCCAGGCGTCACTGTTCAGTCACCTGACCTTCGGCCTGCTGGAGGGCTGGTGGCGTTATCGCGACGAGGCGTTGCGGCTGCCGGGTACGCCGGGCTTGTCCAGTGAGCGCTGGCAACAGGTGCTGGAAGAGGCGGGTTATCGCGGGGTGATGTTCCCGTGCCAGGCGTTTCATGGGCTGGGCCAGCAAGTGGTGATGGCGCGCAGCAACGGGGTCGTGCAGGTGCCTCGGCGTGTCAGCCAACCAGCGGCGCCGAAGGTGGCTGCCCAGCCTGCTGCTGCGCTGCAACACGGCGTGGCGGCACCGGTACCGGCCGCGGCCGCGGATCAATTTACCCAGGTGCGCCAGGAAGTCATGGCCAGTGTGGCCAAGGCATTGAAGGTCGCCCTGGAGGTGATCGATCCACAGGAGTCATTCTCCGATTACGGGCTTGACTCGATCACCGGCGTCAACCTGGTACGGGTATTGAATGAGCGCCTGGGTATCGACCTGGGCACTACGGCACTCTTCGACTTTTCTACCGCCACGCGTCTGGCCCGGCATATTGTCGAGCAACATGGCGCGCACTTACCGCAGCCCGCGGTGACACGTGCGGCAGCCGCACCGGTCGCGCCCTTGGCCGTTGCAGTGCCGACGGCGTCCTCGCCTGCCGCCGCCCCGGCGCCAAGGGTTCAGTCGCCCGAGTCCTTCGTGCGAGAACCCATTGCCATCATTGGTATGAGCGGCCGCTTTCCCGGCGCCGAATCCCTCGATCAATTATGGGAACATCTGGCCCAAGGCCGCGACCTGACCACCCCGGTCGAGCGCTGGGACCTGCGCGGCTCCCAAGCCGATGTGTCAGGAAAGGGCCTGTGCCAGCGCGGTGGCCTGTTATCCCGGATCGATGAGTTCGACGCGTCGTTCTTTAATATCTCTGGCCTTGAAGCCACTTGCATGGATCCGCAGCAGCGGCTGTTCCTCGAGCAGGCCTGGACGGCACTGGAAGATGCCGGCTACGTAGGGCAGGCGACTGAGGGGCAACCGGTGGGGGTTTATGTAGGCGCCAGTGCCAGCGACTATCGCAGCCTGTTCGCTGAAGCTGCGCCCGCGCAAGCCTTCTGGGGCAACGCCAGCTCGATCATTCCTGCACGTATCGCCTACCATCTGGATTTACAGGGCCCGGCCATTGCCGTGGATACCGCCTGTTCCAGTTCGCTCGTCGCGATCCACCTGGCATGCCAGGCGCTCTGGACCGAGGAGGTCGGCATGGCCCTGGCCGGCGGTGTGTTCGTGCAGTCAACCGCCGGGTTTTATCAGGCGGCGCAAACCGCCGGCATGCTCTCGCCCAGCGGGCATTGTCACGCGTTCGATGCGCGTGCCGACGGTTTCGTCCCCGCCGAAGGCGTCGGTGTGCTGATCCTCAAGCGCCTTCGCCAGGCGCAGGCGGATGGCGATTATATTCATGGCGTGATCAGTGGTATTGGCAGTAACCAGGATGGCGCCAGCAATGGCATCACTGCGCCGAGCGCGCAATCCCAGGAGCGGCTGATTCGCCAGGTGCACCGTGACTTCGCGATTGAGCCGGGTACGATTTCGATGGTGGAGGCCCATGGGACGGGTACACCGCTGGGCGACCCGATCGAATTCGAAGGCTTGACGCGAGCGTTCGCCCGACCTGGGCAGCAGGCAGGCTACTGTGCCCTGGGGTCGATCAAATCCAACCTTGGGCATTGTGTGACTGCGGCCGGAGTCGCCGGTGTGCTGAAGGTGGCGCTGGCGCTGCGCCACGGCCAGTTGCCTCCGGCAGCGGGTTTCACCCAGGCCAATGCGGCCATCGCCGTTCAGGGCAGCCCCTTTTATGTGCCGGATCAACTGCGTCCCTGGGCCACACTCGACGGTGTGCCACGGCGTGCCTCGGTCAGCTCCTTCGGGTTCAGCGGTACCAACGCTCACCTGGTGATGGAGCAGGCGCCGCTTCCACAACAGCGCGGCGCGTCCGGGGCCGGGCCCTGGCTGGTAGTGCTGTCGGCGCGCTCCGCGCAGCAATTGCGCGAGCAGGCGAGCAATCTGGCTGCCCACTGTGTGGCCGTGCAACGGTTGGACATGGCAGCGATGGCCTATACGCTGATGGCGGGGCGCAAGCACCACGAATGGCGCCTGGCCATGGTCACCCATGACGCCGGGCAATTGCAGCAAAGTCTTGAAGGCTGGTTGCAGGGGCGCGACGAGGCGACGGTGCACAGCGGGCATTGGGACGTACGCCGTTTCGTTGAACAACAGGAGGTGCTGCAGGCGGCCCGCGAGTGCCTGATTCGTCTGATGGGCAATCGCGATCAATCGACACGTGGCGAGGCATTGACCTCCCTGGCGCAAGCGTTTGTACAAGGGTATGAGCTGGATTATTCCAGCCTGTTCATGGCCGATGAGCGGCGTCGCGTGCCGTTGCCAACCTATCCGTTCTTGCGTCAGTCCTATTGGGTATCGGCGCCCGAGGTCGAGGAGCCGACGGCGGTACCGGCAGAGGAGGTGGCGGGCCAGTGGTTGTTCTGCGCGGAGCAATGGCGGGCTCACGACCTGCCGAGCAACTTTGACTGGGCAGCAAGCATCAAGGCCAGGTCTGGCGCGCGCGTGGCGGTGGTCACTCGTGAACAAGCGCGTTTCGATGCCTTCAGCCAACTGCTCTGCACGCTGTGGGCGCAGGCAGGGAGCCCGCCGCCGTCCGTCCAGCGCCTGCTGCCGGATGCACTGCCGGCTCGGGGGGCGTTACCCGAGGTGATCTTCTTCATCGGTGAGAACTCCAGCGACGGGAGGGCGTCGCCACCTGGAGGGTTGGACGCGATCAAGCAAGTGTTGGAGGTCAGCCGGCATCTGATGGCGACCGATTGGGAGCATGCCGTGGAGTGCTTCCACGTGTATCGCGCAAGCGGTTCCGGCAGCGACTGTGACGCCCAGGCAATCAGCGGTTTTGCGGCTTCCGCGAGCCTGGAGAATGCTCGGCACGGCTGGACGTTATTGGAATGTGACGCCGTGGCCGGCCCCGCCAGCGATTTACAGCTGATTGTGCGTGAATGGCTGGCCGCCGACCGTCAGGGCAGTGCGCCAGCCGTGGTCAAGTACCAGGGTACCCAGCGTTTGCGCCGGCTATTGGTTCAGCGTGAGGCGGCTGAGGCGCAAGCCCCGCGCTTTCGCCGCGATGGCCATTACCTGATAGTGGGCGGGCTGGGGCCGGTGGGCGAGTTGTTGTGCCAGGAACTGGCGGGCACCTTCCAGGCGCGCCTGAGCATCGTCTCGCGCTCGGCGCCGAACGCCGAGCAACAGGCTCGCTGCGATGTGCTGCGCGCATTGGGCGCCACGGTCGATTACAGCAGCGTCGACATCACTGACCTGCCGGCGCTGCAACAGGTGGTCGAGCGTCGCGTGCAGGCGGCCGGGCCTTTGCAGGGTGTGATTCACTTGGCGCGGCTAGTGGATGACGGCTTGATTGTGGCCAAGCAGTGGGAGGCGTTCGAACGCTCGATTGGGGCCAAGGTCAAGGGCACGATAAACCTGGATCTGGCCACTGCCGATCAACCCCTGGCGTTTTTCACCGTGTTTTCGTCCATGGCAGCCTATGGCATCCGTGGTTCAGCCGATTACGGGTATGCCGCCGCGTTCCAGAATGCTTTCGTGCGCTACCGTCAGACGCTTGAGCGCCAGGGCAAGCGTCATGGCGTATCGAGTGCTTGCACCTGGGGTGCCTGGTGCGTGGATCGATACATGCCGGCCAATCGCCCGGCGCATTTGCAGGCCCTTGGGTTAGGGCTGATCGACATGCAGTCGGCGTTCGAGTACCTGCATACCGGCGCCGAACCGGGTGTGGTCGGCGCGATGAAAGTGCTCGATCCGGCCCTGGCCTGTCGCGGTCTGGGCATCGAACCTTTACCCGCGTCGAGTGTGCCGCCGGCTGGCGATGCCATCGGCTTGCACGCCCAACTGCACGCCTGGGAACAGGCGTGCGAGGCCGGGGCGACGCCGGATGCCGCGCAATGGTGCAAAGTGCTCAGCCGCTTTGAACTCGACGCTCTGGATGAGGCGACCATTGACCGTCTCGACCGCTTGTTCTTCCCCAGCGCACCCCGGCCGGCAACGGTCGGCGCGGGTGCACTGCTTGAGCAAGTGCGCGAAGTGATTGAGCGGGTGCTGGTGGTTGATGAGCCTGACCTGGACACCGCGTTTTCCCGGTATGGCATGGACTCGGTGGGCGCCATGCAGGTGTCTTCGGCATTGAGTCGGGCCTTGGGTTGGCTGGTGGAGCCGCGCTGGCTGGTACAGCACGCCACCATTCGTGCCCTGGCCGAATTCCTGCAAAGCCGGAACGAGGCCGCCACCCAATGACCGATCACTCTTCACTCTCAAGGAATGTGACCATGGACCAGAGTCCAGCGCTGCCCGATCTGGGCAGCTCCTTCGTGCTGCCCAATGGCGTGCGCCTGAAAAACCGCCTGGTCAAGGCCGCCATGAGCGAACAGCTCGGAGATCGACGCCATGATCCAGGGTCTGGCATGGAGAACCTCTACCGCCAGTGGGCACAGGGCGGCATAGGTTTGTCGATATCCGGCAACATCATGGTCGATCGCAATGCCATCGGCGAGTTGAGAAACGTCGTGCTGGATGCCCACAGCGACCTGAATGCATTCCGGCGCTGGGCCCTGGCAGGCAGTAGCCATGGCACGCACCTATGGGCCCAACTCAACCATCCGGGCAAGCAGATCATCAAGCTGCTGTGCGACGAGCCGGTGGCGCCATCGGCCATCAGCCTGGGCAGCGGGCTGGAAAAACACTTCAATTGCCCGCGCGCACTGACTGAGGACGGCATCGAAAAGATCATTGCGCAGTTCGCCACCAGTGCGCGACTGGCCAAGGTCGTCGGGTTCACTGGCGTGCAGATCCACGCGGCCCATGGCTATCTGATCAACCAGTTCCTGTCACCGCTGCACAATCAGCGTAGCGACCAGTGGGGCGGGAGCCTGGCCAACCGCATGCGCTTTTTGGTCCGGGTCTACCAGGCGATCCGCAGCGTGGTGGGTGACGCGTTTCCAGTGGGGATCAAACTCAACTCGGCGGACTTCATGCGGGGTGGCTTTACCGAAGAGGAGTCGTTGCAGGTGGTGGTAGCTCTTGGCAATTTGGGGCTCGATCAACTGGAAATATCCGGCGGCACCTACGAAAGCCCGGTGATGGTCGGCAACCAGGCCGCCAGCACCCGCGAGCGCGAAGCCTACTTTCTCAATTACGCGGCCAGGGTGCGCGAGGTCAGTACGCTGCCGTTGGTAGTCACCGGTGGTTTCCGCTCTGGCGCTGCGATGACCGCGGCGCTGCGAGACGCGGCCACCGACTTCATTGGGCTGGCACGTCCACTGGCGCTGGAGCCGGACATGCCGGTCAAGCTGTTGTCCGAAGCCACTTACCGTGTCGACCTGCGGCCCTTGAGTACAGGCTTTGCCGCCCTGGACCGCATCGCGACGCTCGATGTGTCGTGGTACGAACATCAATTGCAACGTATGGCCCGCCACCAGTTGCCTAAGCCCGGCCTGAGCGAGTGGCTCAGCCTGGGCAAGACCCTGCTGGATTTTGCCGCCTGCGCCAGGAAAAAGCGCAGTACGCAGTGCTCAACCTATAAGCGCTGATAGGTGGCAGCCCTTGGGCACTCTTGTACATTGCGCCCGACAGTCCCTCCCATGAACCCTGAAAGGCGGAACATGTACATGGAAGAAATCTATACGTTCGTAGTCAGTACGCTGGCTTCCAGTTGCAAGGTTCAACCCGGCGATATCGAACCGACCACCAACTTGTTCGCCGATCTGGGGATCGATAGCGTGGATTTTCTCGATGCGGTGTTCTGCATCGAGAAGCACTACGACATCCGTATCCCGGTGGGCCAATGGATGAGTGCCGTCAACGAAGGCAACGCGGCAATGACTGATTACTTCGTGATGGAACACTTCGTTGCCCAGATCGCTGCTCGTGCGGCAGCCTCGGCATGAGTGATACCTGGGCCGTCGGTTGGCCCCGGAAGATTCAGGCATGCGTAGGCAGGTAGTCGTTACCGGCGGCGGCCGAGGCATTGGCGCCAGTATTTCCACGGCGTTGGTGCAGGCCGGGTTTGTCGTATTGATTGTCGGGCACCGTGGCATCAGCGCGGGCGTTGCCTTGTGCGAAGAGCTGGACGCCCGATACGGCGCAGGCAGCGCACGCTGGGTTGGCTGCGACCTGGGCGATGCCTTGGCCGTGGAGGGCCTGTGCCGCTCGCTGGAGGCAGAAGACATTTATGGTCTGGTGCATTGCGCGGGCGTCAGCCAGGACAGCCTGGCCGCCGTTGCGGACCTGGATACCGCGCGGCACATGATGCAAGTCAATTTCTGGGCATTTGTGCAGTTGTACCAGGCCCTGGTGCGGCCCATGTCCATGCGCCGCGCAGGCAGAATCCTGTGCATCGGCTCGGTCGCAGCCGACTTCGGTATGAAGGGAAATGCGTTGTACGCCAGCAGCAAGGCAGCGCTGCGGGGTTTTGTACGTTCGAGCATGACCGAAGTCGCCTCACGCGCTATTACGATCAATTGTATCGAGCCGGGTTTTATCGAGACGGCACTGCTGGATCGCTACGCCGAACAGCGTTCGGCCATCGACCGGCGGATCCCAGCGGGTCGCTATGGTTCGCCGGAAGAAGTGGCGGGGCTGGCGGCGTTTTTGTTTTCAGAGGCCGGCAGCTACATCAACGGGCAACATCTCACCGTCGATGGTGGCCTGTCACGCAGCATGGCCGGCTAGCCAACCTGTAATGAGGAGGTTTGATGCGGGCGCTTCAACTGGTTGATAAACAGCGCCTGGCGCTGCGCGAGCTGGTGTTGCCTGCCAGGCCCGCGCCGGGTCACGCACGGGTGCGCATGGCGTTCATGACGCTTAATCACCTGGATCTTTTCGGTTACCGCGGGATGGCCTTCGCACGACGGACATTGCCTGTCACGGTGGGTGCCGAAGGCGCAGGCTTTGTGCAGGACGTGGGGCCAGGTAGTGACCCCGAACTGATCGGGCAGGCCATGGCGATCTACCCCAGTGTATTTTGTGGGTGCTGCCCGGCCTGTCTAGCCGGCCGGGAGAACCTGTGCGCCGACTCGCCCGGCGTAATGGGGTTTCATTGCGACGGGGTTGCCGCCGAGTACGTCGATGTCCCGCTGCGTATGCTGGTGCCGATACCTGCTGGCGTGCCCATGGAAATGGCGGCCTGCGCGCCGGTGACCTTCGCCACGGTGCACCATATGTTGATCGACAACGCACGCCTGATGAGCGGCGAAACCCTGCTGGTGCACGCGGGAGGCAGCGGGATCGGCTCAATCGCCATTCGCCTGGCCCGTCACCTGGGCGTCACGGTATTCGCAACGGTTGGTCGTGCCGACAAGGTTGAGCGTGCCCGGGCATTGGGCGCCGAATATGTGATTGATTACCGTGAGGAACGATTCCTGCGGGTGATTCGCGAGCAGACGGCACGCCGCGGGGTCGACGTGGTGTTCGAGCATGTGGGGGCCGATACCTGGGAGCAGAGTCTCCTGAGCCTGGCGCGTGGCGGCCGCCTGGTGATCTGCGGCTCGACCACAGGCGTGGAGGCGCCCACTAACCTGATGCACCTGTTCAATCAGCAAATTCACATTCATGGCTCTTTCGGTGCGCCCCTGAGTGGGCTGCGCGATGCATTGGCGTTGATCCAGCAGGGCGTGTTGCCCGTGATCGACTGCGTGATGCCGGTGGCTGGTTTCGAAAGTGGCTTGCAGCGCCTGCGCGAGCGGGATGTGTTCGGCAAGATCGTATTGCAATTCTAATCCGCGCCGGCGCCTGCACGCGCCGGCGTTTTTGTCGCTTGTAGGAGGAGGTGAAGATGGAAATCAACGTGGCGCAGCAAACGGTCAGTGAGTCGATCCGTGAGTTGAAGTTGCCGGGATGGGAGACGGCGTCGATCGAGACTGAAACGCACTTGCAGGGTGAACTGGGCATCGATTCCCTGCACAAGCTGATATTGCTCACGCGCTTGCAGGAACGCTCGAATTTCCAGTTTGCACAACTGAACAACGAGGCCTACAAGTTTGACACCGTAGGCGATCTGGTCAATCTCCTGGTAGCGCATGGCTAGGTGCCCTGCGCAACCTTGATTCAGGGTGCTGTCGGGGATAATGATTGAAGGGTATCGGCGACGCTGTGTTCCAGCGGCCGATAGCTCAATTGAAAGGCGCGCCTGGCGCGCTGGTCATCGAATACCCGGCGCACGCCAAGGTTCTGTCGCAGATAGCGACGCGACAGGCGTGGGTTCAGCATCGCGCTGAGGTACATCAACCAGTCGGGTGCTCGTCTTTGGGGTGCCTTGCTGTCGGGAAAGCGCTGCTTGATCATTGTGGCCAGTTCCAGCATCGAAGCCTCATGGCCCGGCACGATAAAGCGCCCCTCAATGACGTCATCCAGCGCCGCGCGCACATGCAGTTCGGCCAGGTCGCGCACATCCACGAAATGAAAGTTCAGGTCCGGGCAGGCCGGTGTCTTGCCCGTGTGCAGGTCATGGAGGATGGCAATGCTGGTGGCAGCATGCCGGGGGTCGAGCACCGGCCCGATGATCACCGATGGGTTGATGCACACCACGCGAGGCTCGCAGGGCCAGGGCTGGAAGGCGTCCGTCACCAGTCGCTCGGCGGCTGTCTTGGAATACCAGTATGGGTCGCTGGCTTCCAGGGAGGCATGGTTCCAGTCGGCCTCGCTGAAGGCGTGCCCGGCAGGCATGTCTGGCGACAGAATGGCCGCCATCGACGAGGTGTACACGAAGGTGCGCACGCTGGCGGCCTGGCGTATGCCGTCGATTACGTTTTGCGTGCCGTTGACATTCATTTCCAGGGTTTGCTGCCAAAGCCGCGAGCCAGGCCGGGCGTTGTTAGTGACGCTGGCGGCGCAGTGAATAACGGTGTCGCACTCACTGAACAGGGCATTGCACGCGCCTGGCTGCGCCAGGTCGACTACGTGTAGGCGCAGTTGCGCGTGGCGGGCTGCCAGGCCTTTCAAATGCGCAGTGGGGCGGCGCAACAGGGCGTCGACGGTGCAGCCGTGGTGCAGCAGCTTTTCCACAATATGGCTGCCCAGAAAGCCTGAGGCGCCGGTGATACAGATGTGTCGGGGCATCGGTAGCGATCCTTGGGTGTTCACACGGTTGCTGGGTATAGCCCAGACCGCGATCACTGACTACTACAAGGTCTTATAGGTTTCCCGCCGATTTCGATCCGCTAAGTTAGTCGCTGCACCCCCTGAGCAACCACCGGTTGAGCCGGCTAAAGGATAGATAAATGACCCAGGCCGAAGTCTTCGATTTGATCGTCAAGCATGCCCGCGAAACCCTCCCTGAGCTTCAACAACCCATCGCCCGGAACGACCGCCTGGTGGACCTGGGCGCCAATTCGATGGACCGCGCCGACATCGTCGCCATGACTTTGAGCGCCCTTGGGTTGCGCATGCCAATGGTGCAGACGCAGGCCGCTCGCAATATCGGCGAATTGGCCGAGTTGCTTCATGGCAAGCTCTGACACGCAAGGGCTGTTGATCAGCGGGCTGGGCGTGGCTTCGTCCATCGGCACCGGTCAGCATGACTTTATCCAGGCCTTGCTGGCTGGCAATCATGCTTTTTCGATGATGCGCCGCCCGGGTCGTCAGTTGGAAAGCACATTCATCGGTGCTGAAATCGATGTGGACGAGCAAGCCGGCGCCAACCTGGAATCCGGTTCGCGGGGTATGTCGTTCTCTGCGCGCATTGCCCTGGCGACCTTGGCAGAAGCGTGGGCGGATGCGCAGCTGGATCAGTGTGACCCGACGCGTATCGGCCTGGTGGTCGGTGGCTCTAACTTCCAGCAGCGCGCCATCGAGCAGGCCCATGCGCCTTGCGCGCTGACCCCGTACTTCATCAAGCCCAGCTACGCGACGCAGTTTCTCGATACCGACCTGTGTGGAGTTTGCACCGAGCGCTTCCCCATTCGGGGGTTCGCTTACACTCTGGGGGCTGCGTCGGCCAGTGGGCAGATGGCGATTATCAATGCGGCCCAGGCTGTGCGAGCCGGGGATGTGGACGTGTGCATTGCCTTGGCGCCGGTGATGGATCTGTCGTATTGGGAGTGCCATGGCTTTCGCTCCCTGGGGGCGATGGGCTCGGACCGTTTTGCCGAGAGTCCGGCCCTGGCGTGCCGCCCTTTTGACCGTGATCGCGATGGGTTCATCTACGGTGAATCCAGTGCAGTCGTGGTGATTGAAAGCGAGGCCAGCGTGCGCCGCCGTGGCGTTTCGCCGTATGCGCGGATTGCCGGCTGGTCAGTGGCGATGGACGGCAATCGCAACCCCAACCCTTCGTTTGACGGGGAGTCCTGTGTGATCCGCCAGGCCCTGGACAAGTCGGGCTGGCAGGCGCGCCAGGTGGACTATATCAACCCGCACGGCAGTGGCTCGGTACTGGGTGATGAAACCGAACTGCGTGCCTTGGCTCATTGCGGCTTGCGCGAGGCGTCGATCAACGCGACTAAGTCCCTCATCGGTCATGGCCTGGCTTCTGCCGGGCTGGTGGAGACCATAGCCACGGTACTGCAAATGAAGGCCGGGCAACTGCACCCCAACCGCAACCTGGATCACCCCCTGGATACCGGGTTCGCATGGGTCTGCGACCGCGCTGAACAGCACGCCCTGCGCTGTGCACTCAACCTCAGCTATGGCTTCGGCGGCATCAATACAGCGTTGTGTCTGGAAAACTCAGGAAGGCTGCAATGACGAGGCAAGTGGGTATCGAGGCAATGAACGTATTTGGCGGCGCGGCGAGCCTGGATGTGACCATGCTTGCGCGACACCGCAAGCTGGACTCCCAGCGTTTCGGCAACCTGCTGATGCACGAAAAGAGCGTGGCGTTGCACAGCGAAGACCCGGTGACGTTTGCCGTGAATGCCGCCAAGCCACTGATCGATGCCTTGAGCCCGCAAGAGCGCGATCAGATTGAGTTGTTGATTACCTGTACCGAGTCGGGAATCGATTTCGGCAAGTCCGTCAGTACTTATGTGCATGACTACTTGGGGCTGAAAAAAAACTGCCGGGTTTTCGAACTCAAGCAGGCCTGCTACTCGGGCACTGCCGGTTTTCATAGCGCGGTGCAGTTCGTGTTGTCCCAGACCTCGCCCAATGCCAAGGCACTGGTGGTCGCAGTGGACCTGTGTCGCTTCCTGATGATTGGTGAAGGCGGCGCCGCGGCGCAGGACTGGGCTTTTTCGGAACCCAGTGGCGGTGCGGGCGCAGTGGCCATGTTGATCAGTGACAAGCCGCATGTATTCAGCCTCGACATCGGCGCCAGTGGTTATTACAGCTTCGAGGTGATGGACACCTGTCGGCCGGAGCCCGACAGCGAAGCCGGGGACGCCGATCTATCGTTGATGTCGTACCTGGATTGCTGTGAGCAAACCTTCAATGAATATCGCCTTCGGGTCGACGACGTGGACTATGCGCGCACGTTCGACTACCTGGCGTTTCACACGCCTTTTGGTGGCATGGTCAAAGGCGCGCACCGCTTGATGATGCGCAAGTTCGCGCCAGCCGACCCGCCAGCCATCGAAGCTGATTTCGCCCAGCGTGTGGCGCCTGGGCTGGCGTACTGCCAACGTGTGGGCAATATCATGGGGGCCACGATGTTTCTGTCCCTGGCCGGCATCATCAGCACCGCGCGGTTCGATGAGCCTCGGCGTATTGGATGCTTTTCCTATGGCTCGGGTTGCTGCTCGGAGTTTTTCAGCGGTACGGTCACGCCCCAGAGTCGTGATCATCTGTCTGCCCAGGCCATCGCACAACAACTCGATAGTCGCTATAGCCTGAGCCTGGCTGAGTACGAGTCAATCCTGCTGGGCAATGACGCCGTGCGGTTTGGTACCCGCGACCACACCGTCGCCTGTCCAGTCACCGACAGCGTAATCGCGGCGGGAGGGTTGTCGGGCAAGTTACTGTTAAGCGCGATCAACGGTTACCACCGCGAATACAGTTTCCAGCCATGAACTTCCAGGCCACCGAGTTTCGCACTGAAGGCAGCCTGGCATTCCTGCGTTTTGCGCGTCCTGAGTCGAACAATACGATCAACCGCCAAATGGTCGACGAATGCCTATGGGTATTGGAACACTGCCAGGCGCATTCGACCGTGCTGGTGCTTGAAGGCGGGCCCGAGGTTTTTTGTTTCGGCGCAGATTTCCAAGGCATGCATGACGACGCCGTGCGCGGCGCCAGCGAACGCCATCAACCAGAGCGGCTCTATGAAATCTGGCAGCGTATGGTTACCGGTTCGTTCATCACGGTGAGTCATGTACGGGGCAAGGCCAACGCCGGGGGCATGGGCTTCGTGGCTGCGAGTGACATCGTTCTCAGCCATACCGATGCCCAGTTCAGCCTCTCGGAACTCATCTTTGACGTAATGCCGGCGTGTGTGTTGCCGTTTCTGATTCGTCGCGTGGGCTTCCAGCGCGCGCATTACCTGACGCTGTCGACCCAGCCGGTCAGTGCGGCACAGGCCAGCCAGTGGGGGCTGGCGGACGACGTGGCAAGCGATAGCGATGCGTTGCTGCGCCGCCACCTGTTGCGCTTGCGGCGCCTGTCCAAGCATGGCGTCGAGCAATACAAGGGCTATATGAACAGGCTGTCCACGTTACCGTTCGACGCCCGACAGATGGCCATCGAGCAAAATCACCAGGTATTCAGCAACCCGCGCACCCGCGAAAACATCCACCGCTATGTCAGCCACGGCCTGTTCCCATGGGAGCCTGATTGATGTGCCTGACGGGCGCGCCCATGGCTGGCGAATCGTTGCAAAGAGGAGTGCCGATGGACAGTGTCATCGATTTTCAGGCGCGTGACGACGGGGTAGTGGTGCTCACGCTCCAGGACCGTGAGCATAAGAATACCTTCACGCCGGCGTTGATCGACGGATTGATACAGGCCTATGCGCGAATCAACGCCAGCGACGCCTACAAGGCAGTGGTGATCACGGGCTACGACAGTTTTTTTTGCAGTGGCGGCACCCGCGAAGGGCTGCTTGCCTTGAACCAGACGCGTGGCGATTTTACCGATGCCAATGTCTACAGCCTTGCATTTGAATGCAAGATCCCGGTGATCGCCGCGATGCAGGGGCATGCTATCGGCGGCGGCCTGGTAATGGGCTTGTTCTGCGACATCGTGGTGTTGTCCCGCGAGAGCCTGTATACCGCCAACTTCATGAAGTACGGCTTTACCCCCGGCATGGGCGCGACCTATATCCTGCCCTCCCGGCTCGGTAGCCTCGGCCAGGAAATGCTCCTGGCGGCGCAGAGCTACAGTGGTGCGCTACTTGAAGCACGCGGCGCGCCGTTTGCAGTGTTACCGCGTGCCCAGGTGCTGTCCCACGCCCTGGAGTTGGCGATGGAGTTGGCCGACAAGCCCCGGTTGTCGCTGGTCACGCTCAAGCACCATCTAAATCGCAAGCTGCGCGAAGACCTCCCCGCGGTCATTGAGCGTGAGCTGGCGATGCACGCGTTGACAATGCATCAGCCGGAAGTCGGCGAGCGAATCTCAACCTTGTTTGGCCGGTGAGAGAGACCCTTATGACCCTGAAGACCATCCTCGACGAACTGCGCGAGGGCCGGCTGAGCATCGAGCAGGCCAAGGCACGCCTGCGTATGCTGCCGGCACCCCAGCCGACGGCGCAAACCCCTGATCCCGTGGCGGTGGAAGCTGGCGATATTGCCATCATCAGCATGGCGGGACGCTTTCCTGGTGCGGCGTCGGTGGAGCAGTTCTGGGACAATTTGCGTGCTGGCGTAGACAGCATTACGCAAGTGCCGGCGACCCGCTGGGATACCGACACGTATTTCAGTGCACAAAAGGGTGAGCCGGGCAGGGCGTATTGCCGATGGGGCGGGTTCATCGAGGATGTGGACCGTTTCGATTCACTGTTTTTCGGCATTTCTCCGCGCGAAGCCCAGTTGATGGACCCTCAGGAGCGCCTGCTTTTGCAGGAGGTCTGGACCTTGTTCGAACGCATCGGCTACACCCGCGATTACCTGGCTGAGTCCTGCGACGGCGAGGTCGGGGTGTTTACCGGTTCGATGTATCAGCAGTACCACGCGTTCGACGCCGATGTGCCGCGCAAGGCCACGGTAGCCTTGTCATCGACCGCAAGCATGGCCAACCGGATTTCGCATTTTTTCAACCTCAAGGGTCCCAGCCTGGCGCTCGACACCATGTGTTCCTCGGCGGCAACGGCGCTGCATCTGGCCTGCGAAAGCCTGCGCAGCGGCAGTTGCCGGTTGGCGGTGGTGGGGGCGACGAATCTGTCTATCCACCCGTTCAAATATATTGCGTTGTGCCAGGGGCAACTGCTCGCCAGTCATCCGGGGGTTCGAGCCTACGGGCAGGCAGACGGGTTCCTGCCCGGTGAAACCGTGGCTGCGGTGCTGCTCAAGCCGCTCAAACAGGCGATTGAAGAAGGTGACACGGTCACTGCGGTGATCAAGTCCACCGCTATCAGCCACAAAGGCTATACACCCGGCTACAGCGTGCCGAGTGCTGCTGCGTTCGAGACCCTGCTGTCGCGGCATTTCCAGCGCTCGGGCATCGACCCCCGGAGTGTCGATTACGTCGAGACCTCGGCCTCAGGTGCAACCCTGGGCGATGTCGCTGAGTTCCAGGCGTTGCGAAGCGTCTATGGGCCGCGCAATACGCACTTGCCACACTGCCGTCTGGGTTCGGTGAAGTCGAACATTGGCCATGCAGAAGCCGCGATTGGCCTGGCGCAGGTGATCAAGGTGGCGTTGCAACTGCGTGACCGGGTGCTGGTGCCGTCGATTCTGACCGAACCGCTTAATCCACAAACCCGCGCTGATGAGGCGCCGCTGCGGGCCCAGCGCAGCCTGGAGCATTGGCACCATCCCAGCGATGCACCTGGCGGCATGCCCTGGCCGACACCGCGCCGTGCCGCTGTGCATACATTCGCCGCTGGCGGTGCGAATGCCCACCTGCTGTTGCAGGCGTACGACGCTGCACCCGCCGCCGTTGAGCCGGTCTCAACGCCAGGCCCGTGGCTATTGGTTTTTTCCGCAGCGACTAACGAGCGCCTGCAGGCTGTGCTTGGCAGTGCTCGGCGAGCATTGGCTGCCACCCCTTCGCTCACCCTGGATGACTTGGCGTTTACCCTCAGTCAGGGTCGTGAAGCCATGAACTGCCGGGTGGCATGGGTGCAGCGCCAACCTGGCACCTTGCTCGACACTCTGGATGCGGCGCTGGCCTGTGTTCACCGGCAACAGGGCAGTGTGGACGGCGTGGTGATTCACTATGGTGACCTTGAGGAGGTCGAGGTGCCGGATACCGCGCCCCTTGAGCGCCAGACGTTGAGCCTGGAAGAGCAGGCCCGGGCCTGGGTTGTTGGACAGATCAGCCTGCAACAGGTGTCTCGCCAGGCCAGCCTGCGTGCTGGCCGCCGCATCGTCGAGCTGCCGACTTATCCGTTTGCCAAGGTTCACTGTTGGCTGCCGACCGTTGACACATCCGCCACGCCTGCGCCTGCGATAGCCATCGCGCTGGAGGCGAACGCCGAGGATGTGCATGAGGTGGTGCGTGCGCAAATCGCCGCACTGACGCAAATCGATCCGCACACGTTGCAATTGGGCAAGCCGTTGCTTGATTACGGTTTGAATTCAGTGACCATGCTGGTGCTGGCGGCTTGCCTTTGCCAGGCATTGGAGGGGCTGGATGAGAGTCGTGACGGCCCGCAGTTAGTGCTGTGTAGGACAGCCGGCGCGCTGATCGAACAGCTTGAGCAAATGCTCGCTCCCATGCCGCCTCCGGTCAGCGAGCCGATGCCGTCGACCGCTACCCCGATCGTGCCGAGTGTGCCTGCGGCGAGTAACTACGTTGCGCCGGAACAATTGCAGGTGTACCACCGCAACGGCTACGCCTTCGATTTTGCCCACCAACCCGCCGCGCTGCCGGAGCGGGCATGGGCCGGCAAACGCGGTGTGGTGCTGGGGGCCGGGCCGGCTGGCCTGGTGGCAGCCCTGACCCTGGCGGCCAATGGTTTCGAGCAGGTGTATGTGGTCGAAAAGCGTACCGCGATCAACCGTATGCAAATGGTCACGCTTTACCCTCACACCTTGCCCTACCTGAAAAGCATCGGGGTGCTGGATGCCGTTGCACGGCGCGCCGCACGGATCGTGCGACACGATTTCTACCTCAATAGCGCCGGGCAGCGCACCCGGTATTTCTCCCGCGAGTTGCCGGCCGGCATTCTCGACAGTATCGATGCAAGCATGGCGTATGGAGACGAGACAGTCGCCGAGCTGTTCGTGGGTGAGTCGGTGATGGCCATTTCCCTGGCCGACTTGCAGGCGGTGTTGATGGAGCAGGCTTGCGCGCGGGGCGTGCGTTTTATCGCCGACCATCAGGCGACGGTGGTCGCCGACGACAGCAGGCCCGCTACCTGGCAAGTGTTGCTGAGTGCAACGGCAGGTGCGCCGTCATTCCCCCTCGATGCCGATCTGGTTGTGGTCGCTGACGGTGCGCGCAGTGCCGTGGCCCAGGCCGCGGGCATCGAGTGCACGCTGCTGCAGACCCCTCAGGGCAGTGAGAGCTGGTATGTGTTTCACTGCGCCAGTGAGGTTGCGACGTCACGCTTGAGCTATGAGTTCGCCTTCGATTCGCGCGGGCGTCTCGATCACTGCGCTTTTGGCCTGGCCTACCCTGTGCGCAAAGAGTTTGGCGTGGCGTTCTACAGCAGCACACCGACGCCACCGGCGCTCGAGCTGCTTTTGGACAAAGCTGACTTCTTCGCCAAAAGCTGGGGCGTCGAGCACCAGGGGATCAACTGGTTGACGCAACGTATTGCGGTGCATCACAGCAGGGCCGAACGGGTAGTTGATGGCAACCTGTTGTTGGTAGGAGATGCAGCCGGCACCGGCTCGCCCAACGCCGGCCTGGGTTCGGGCCTGGCGATTTCGGCCTATGGCTGGGCCCTGAACGAGTATTGCCGGCGGGCTGCGACGGATCGGGAGGCCGCGGCGGATTTCTATCAGGCCGCCGCCAGCCGCTATCCGTTGGCATGGCAAAGCCGTTCGCTGCACATCTGGGACGAGATCAACAATCTGGCAGCAGGCGTGGCGGGGCAGCGACAAACCGGTACATGAGGCACCTTGGGGCAAGCAGGCACAGTGAAGAGAGGGACACACAGCATGCAACTGATCACGCACGATGGCTTGAGCCTGGAGGTGCTACACACGCAGGCGCCGGGTGGCACCGTGGTGTTCGTCAATGCCCTGGGCATCGGCAACGCCGTGACGCAGGGCGTGGCCCAGGCGCTGCAGGCGGCCGGTATTGGCTTTGTCACCTGGGAACGGCGCGGATTGCCGGGGGCGTATGACGATAGGTTTCGCGAATATGCGCTGGACGATCAGGTGCGCGACCTGGAACACCTGATGGCCATGCTCGCTCCTGGCCCGGTGGTACTGGCCGCCTGGTGCACCGGCATTCATACCGCGTTGGCTTACGCGCGCAGATGGCCCGCACGCTTGGAGGCGCTGCTGTTGTTCAACAGCCCGAATTTCTTCAATAGCCGCTACAGCGCAGTGGCTGGCGATGCCATTGGCAAGGTCAGTCGCATATTGGTCGAAGATGAGTCCAAGCTCGATTTCATGTACCACACCATCTTCGCCAATAACACGGAACAGACAGCCACCCGCCTCACAGGGCTGGCCGATGCGCGCATCCGCGGCTTGGTGGAGGCTCCCTTCAAAAGCGGCCCCCAGGCATTGCTGCGCTATATGTACCTGATCCAAAGCGCCGCTGAGCCTGAAGTGGATCGCCAGTGGTGTGCCCCGATCAGCGTGCCAGTCCTGGTGATAGGGGGGCGGCAAGACACCATGGTGTCGTTCCAGGACTCACTGAGCCTGGGAGAGATTCTGCCCAATGCGCAGGTGCGCATCATGGACGATTGGGGGCACTACACGCTTTTCTCTGATACACAAGAGAGTGTATCCAAGGTTATGCTGGGGTTTCTGCAAACGCTGGAAGCGTTTGACTGTCGTACCGTGCCACCTGCTTTTCTCACCCCTTTTTGTGCGCCGTCAGTTGTATCGGCCGCCAGTCGACAGGGTGAGGCAGACGTGGATTGACGGGCGATGGCGGCGGCAGACCGCCAGGTAAGGTAAAGCCCCGAGGGGGTGCTTTTTTTGTTTTTACTGACAGGTGTGACTGATGAGTACGGAAGGAAGTGGGCCGGTTAGATTTCCGGCAATGGAAGATGCGGTACTCGAGCGGTGGGAAAAAGAAAAGACGTTCGAGCAATCCATCAGCGCCCGTGAGGGTAAGCCGGTGTACGTATTTTATGACGGCCCGCCGTTTGCTACCGGCCTGCCGCACTACGGCCATATTCTGACTTCCTATATCAAAGACGTCATACCGCGTTACCAGACGATGCTCGGCAAACAGGTCCCACGCCGCTGGGGCTGGGATTGCCACGGCTTGCCGGTGGAGTTCGAAGTCGAGAAGGCCATGGGCTTCAAGTCCAAGCGCGATATTCTCGAGTTTGGCGTGGAGCAGTTCAACGACGAGTGCAGAGAGCTGGTGCTCAAGTACGCCGATGACTGGCGTGGCTTTGTCAACCGGATGGGCCGTTGGGTCGATTTCGATGGCGCCTACAAGACCATGGATAACGACTACATGGAGTCGGTGCTGTGGGGCTTTAAAACCTTGCATGACAAGGGGCATGTCTACGAGGGCGGCAAGATCGTGCCTTACTGCGTGCGTTGCCAGACGGTGTTGTCGAATTTCGAGGCGCGCCTGGACGACGCCTTCCGCCCGCGCCGCGATATGTCCGCCTATGTCAAGTTCAGGCAACAAGACCGCCCGGACACTTTCTTCCTGGCATGGACCACCACACCCTGGACGTTGCCTGCCAACGTCGCACTGGCCGTGGCCGCCGATGAAAACTATGTGTGCATCGAGCACGGCGAAGAGCGCCTATGGCTGGCCGAAGGTTGCCTGGGCGGCTTGTTCGATGAGCCGGTGATCCTGGAACGCTGTACCGGCGCAGAGCTGGCTGGGCTGCGTTATCTGCCGGTGGTCGGCGAGGTGATCGATGCCTCGGCCCATCGCGTGGTCACCGCCGACTTCGTACAGATGGGCGATGGCTCTGGCATTGTCCACATTGCCCCTGCGTTCGGTGAGGACGACGCCTTGCTCGGGCAGCAATACGAGTTGCCTGCACCTAACCCTGTTCGCGACGACGGTACCTTTTCCGATGCGGTGGCGCAGTATGCCGGGCAGAATATTTTCGAGGCCACGCCGCGCATCCTTGCAGATCTGAAGAGCAGTGGCTTGCTGTTCAAGCAAGAACAGATCGAACACAACTATCCACACTGCTGGCGTTGCGATAACCCTCTGATCTATCGCGCGGTAGAGTCCTGGTTCATCCGCGCGTCGGCGCTGCGCGAGCAGTTGGTGGAAAACAACAGCCAGGTCAACTGGGTGCCCGAGCATGTGAAGGAAGGGCGCTTCGGGGACTGGATCCGTAATGCCCGCGATTGGGCGGTGTCGCGCAACCGTTTCTGGGGTGCGCCCATCCCGGTATGGCGCTGTGACCAGTGCGGCACCGTCGAGGTGATGGGCAGCATCGCGCAGATCGAAGCGCGTTCCGGGCGCAAGGTCGAAGACCTGCATGTGCCTCATATCGACGAGCATCGTTTCGCCTGCCAGTGCTGCGAGGGCACCATGAGTCGGGTGACCGGTGTCTTCGATTGCTGGTTCGAATCGGGCGCAATGCCGTTCGCCAGTCGGCACTACCCGTTCGAAAACAAGCAGGAGTTCGAACAGACTTTCCCTGCCGACTTCATCGTCGAGTACCTTGCGCAGACCCGCGGTTGGTTCTACACGATGATGGTCATCTCCACCGGCTGTTTCGAGCAGAACCCCTTCAAGAACGCCATGTGCCACGGGGTGATTCTGGCCAAGGACGGTCGCAAGATGTCCAAGCGCCTGAAGAACTACCCCAACCCGATGGATCTCATGCAGACCCACGGTTCGGACGCCTTGCGCGTGGCCTTGCTGGCATCGCCGGTCTGCAAGGGAGAGGACATCAAGTTCAGTGAAGAGTCGGTGCGCGACGTGGTGCGCCGCTACCATCTGCTGTTCTGGAATTGCCTGCAGTTCTATAAAACGTTCACCGAAATCGACCAGTTCAGTCCTTCCGGCGACCTTGGCCAGCCCCTGGACAATGTCCTGGACCACTACTTGTTGCATGAGTTGGCGGCGCTGGAATCGGATATCAAGATGTGGATGGAGTCTCTGGATTTTTCCAAGATCTATTCGCGTATCGAAGTGTTCATCAACGTCTTGAGTACCTGGTACCTGCGCTTGAACAAGGCACGCATCTGGCGCGATGGCCTGGATGACGACAAGCGCCAGTGCTATGAAGTGCTGCACTACGCGTTATCTAATTTTGCTCGTCTGCTGGCGCCCTTCATGCCGTTTCTGGCTGAGGCGGTCTACACCGAACTGGGGTATGCCGACTCTGTGCACCTGCAAGACTGGCCGAGCATCGATCGCCAGTACCTGTCGTACGAGCTGGCCGATGAGATGAGCAGCCTGCGTAACTTGATCGCCAGCGTGCGCAATGTGCGCGAAACCAATGGGGTTTCGCAGAAGTTTCCGTTGCGCAGCATTCGCGTCGCGGGTATCGAACAGGCCGTACTGGAGCGCTATGCACAGTTCCTCGAGGAGGAACTCAACGTCAAGCAGGTCCAGTGGGCCGCCGATGCCGACGAGTGGGCGCAGCCCGTGGTGGTATTGATCTTCTCCTTGCTCGGCAAGCGACTGGGCCCGGCGATGAAGGCGGTCACCACAGCGGTAAAGGCCGGAGAGTATGTAATCGATGAACAGGGGGTGCTGGTTGCCGCAGGGCAGACGATCCAGCCCCACGAGTTCGAGCGTCGCCTGACCGTGCGTGACACGCTCAATAACGTCGGGATTGTCGAGAACATGGTGGTCTGGCTGGACTTGGACATCGATGCCTCGCTCAAGCGCGAAGGCGCCGTACGTGAGCTCAACCGCAGGCTGCAAGACCTGCGCAAGAAAGCCAAGCTGGGCTACACCGAAAAAGTCGACATCGCCGTGCTCGGCGGTGCCTATGTCGATGAGATCCTGGTGCACCACGAGGACTGGCTCAAGAGCCAGTTACTGGTCCAGAGCTTGTTGCGCAGCGATCTTGAGGCGCCGCTGGCAGTGGACGAAGTCGAGCTGCCCGAGGGCGACCCTGTGCGTATTCAACTGCGCCGTAGCGTACTGGCCTGAGGCAATGCCGACCTGGTGCCGCGCTGTCGAGCGGCACCAGGTGGTGCCGCTGGAGTCACGATGGATCGTGAGTGGCCGTTACCACCGGGCGATATCCAGTTGTGGGTCTGTCGTGATGAGTTGATCGTCGCGGCTGACCTGTTGGCCGAATATGCCGCGGTGCTCAGTGACAGTGAGCGCCAGCGGATGGCGCAATTTCATTTTGCCCGACATCGCCATCAGTACCTGGTTACCCGGGCGCTTGTGCGTCATGTGTTGTCGATGTATCACCCCGGTATTCCCCCGCAGCACTGGTGCTTTGCCTACAACGATCACGGCAAGCCGTGTATCGATCCGGTGTTGGACCCCTCGCAGTCCCTGCACTTCAATGTTTCCCATACCGATGGCTTGATCGTCATGGCCGTGTCGCGACAGGCAATCGGCATCGATGTTGAAGACCTGCAGCGCCAGGGCGACGGCGTTTCGGTGGCCGATACGTTCTTTGCGGCCGCCGAGCGCCACGACCTGCAGCAGTGTGGCGCAGCGCACCGTGCGCAGCGATTTTTCGAGATATGGACACTCAAGGAAGCCTACATAAAGGCCCGCGGCGAAGGTCTTGCTGTACCGCTCGACAGCTTTGCCTTCCGGCTGGGGCCAAGCTGCGGGCATTCCCTTCAATTCAACCCACCGACAACCGACGCCCGGCATTGGCAATTCTGGTCAACACTGCTGCTGGCGCGCTACTGCCTGGCTGTGGCTGCCTGTCATGAATCGCCTCGGGCCAGGTTTTGCCTGCGCGTGCAGGAAGTCATTCCCCGCGTGCGTACCCTCGACCTGGCCTGCCTGTGTCGGCGCCAAGCGGCCCCCCACACGGTGACGCCGCCATGGAGGCTGCCGGGCATCTGCGCCACACCCGAGATCGACCTCGGCTAATTTACCTATCAGTGCTTATAGGTTTGGATCGCGCCGCTTTTGGTTATGCTTTTTTCGCTGGGCACTGATGTGTCGCAGGCAGGGCGCGGCAATGCATAGACCAAACGCCATCCGGGAGAGCAACGATGACATCGTGGGAAAGAGAGGTCTCGAGTGGGGCCGGCAACCGCCAGCTTCCCGTGGTCAAGGGCTGGCCACTGCTCGGCAGTGCGCTTGCCTTGATCCGCAACCCCCTGGGCTTCTTGCAAACCACGCGCAGTACCTATGGCGATGTCTACCGGGTCAAGGCCGCGCATATGAACTTCGTGGTATTGGCCGGCATGGAGGCGAACCGATTCGTGGCGGACAAGGGCAAGGATTGCTTTGTCTCAAGCGGGTTCTGGGAAGCGACCTTGCAAGAGATGCAATGCCCGCATTCGTTCATCGGCGTGGATGGTGATGCCCATCGCTTCCAGCGCAACCTGATGAAGCCGCTGTTCTCCAAGTCGGCGTTCAACGAGCGCATTCCCATGCTTGCGCAGATCTTCACGGATACCCTGCAAGCGCGCTACGGCGTTGATCAAAAGGTGTCGGCGCTGTTTCGGCATGTGCTGTCGCAGCAGATTGGTGGATCACTGCAGGGTTATCAACCCACGCCGGATGAAGTCGAGGCGCTGATGCGGTATCAGAATACCGCCATGAACGTTTGTGCCCTGAAAAAGTGGCCGCGGCTGGCGTTGCGCCTGCCGGGTTACCGGGCGGCGAAAAAGCAGGTGCAGGCGCTGGCCGACCGGATTATCGAGTCGGAACGGACCCAGGAGCAAACCCAGGGTTACTTCCAGACGCTCAAGGAAAAAGGGCAGATGGTCCAGCCCCAGTGGTTTACCCCAGGAGATATGCGCAACCACGCCATCATCTCCTACCTGGCAGGCATCGACACCGTCGGTGCCACCTTGAGCTTCATGCTGCTGGAGCTTTTCAAGCAGCCGCACTTGCACCAGGCGTTGCGTGATGAAGTGGATGCCTGTTTCAGCCAGGGATTGCCGGACGCTGATGGCCTGGAAAACATGGAGACCCTGAAGAACTTCATCCGCGAGGTGATGCGTCTTTATCCAACGGCCTACGCCGTGCGCCGTACGGCAGCGAAAGACTTCGAGTTCCAGGGTTACTCGATCGACAAAGGGCAGGACATCATTCTATTCACCACTGCCAACCACACGGATCCTGCGTGGTTCAAGAACCCTCAGGTCTTCGACATCACTCGCTATGAAGAGCCGCGGCTTGAACACCGCGCCAGCGGCGCCTGGGCACCCTTCGGTCGTGGGCCGCACACCTGCATCGGGGCGGGGCTGGCCAATATCCTGTTGTCGTTGAACCTGGCGCTGTTTTTGTATCACACCGATTTGCGCCCGGCGTGCAAGCTCAGCGATATCAAGATGGATTTCTCCAACCCCGCCGCAGGCTTGAGCGAGCGATTTGCCATTTCCTTTACGCCACGGAATCGCCCGTGAGCAGGTCCGAACTTGCGCCGCCGCGATTGTGCCAGGTCGCAATCTGCTCCGCCGACGCCGCCACCAGCATGCAGTTTTATGCCGCGTTGTTGGGTTTGCGTGCCACCGGCAGTTTTCAGGTTCGCGGACCCATGGCTGCCCGACTGTTCGAGATGACGGCGGTGCAGGGCGTCAATTACTGGATGGCTGACGCACAGGCATTTTTTCAGCTTGAATTCTTCGAGTTCAGCCAACCGTGCCGGTTGCCGGCGGCAACGCGCACACGCAGCGGCTACGAGCGCTTGTTTGTCGCGGTAGCCGATATAGACGCCGCCGTGGCGCGCTTGCAGGCGGCCGGTATACCCGTCGACCTCACCGGCACAGTGCTGCGCGACCCCGATGGCGTACCGGTGCAACTGGTGGAGGCTGAGGCTGGCGGCGCGGTCGGGCGCATTATCGGCGTACGGCTGGTGGTCGAAGATCTGGAGGACGCCGTGGATTATTTTCATCGGGCGCTGGGGCTGCCGCTGTCGGCGTGCCAGCCCTCGGCCACGGTCAGCTGCGACACGCCGCGCTGCGCCCTGGATGCGGGTGAGCACTGGATCGAACTGGTGCACCGCCAAGGCGTGGGCGCCGTACGACCACTCAATGAACCCGGACTGATGAATGTCGCCCTGGGCGTACGCCGCCCAAGCCACTTCAATGCCCTTTACCGACGCGTGCTGCGTGAAGGCTTCAGCTCAAGCACGCCGCCGGTTGGCGGTGGGTTATCCCACGTGGTGTACCTGCGCAGCCGCGCTGGGCTGTCGGTGGAGTTGCTGCAATTGCCCGCCTGGATGGATGCCATCTGGGGCTTTCGCGCTCCCGGAAGGTTGGCCAGGCTGGCGCGGTTACTGATTGGAGGGCTGGTCGGGTTGTCGGCCAGGATGGCTCGCGCATCGCCTTGAGCGTTCGTGCGGTGTTTTGGCAAACAGCAACAGGAGCACAGGCAGACATGAGAGAGGAACGTAATTGGATCAGCGACCGCCTGGCTTCGTTCGGCGACGGCATTGCGCTGATCGCCGATGGGCAGCAGTCCTCCTTCAACGCCATAGGGCAAGCGATGATGTCCTGGCGGGCGCTTCTGGCGCACCAGAACATCGCGTGCTGCACGGTAATCGTCAATGGTGATTATAGCTGCGCGATGGTGGGGGCGATTCTGGCCTTGTACACCCGGCATTGCGTGGTGGTGCCACTCAATCGCAGTTCGTCTGAACGCTGCGCGGCGGTGGCACGTACGACAGGGGCCAGTTGGATCATCGACGCCGATCACCCCGGCGATCTGCAGGCGTTAACCACACAGTTGCCCACCCACGAGTTGGTGGCAGGCCTGTTCGATCGCCGAGAAGCCGGTCTGATATTGCTCAGTTCAGGCAGCAGCGGCGAGCCCAAGGCCATCCTGCTCAGCCTCGAAAGGCTTTTTGCCAAATACCGCGATGCGCCGCGCTCAAGGCCTCGTACCACGGCTGCATTCCTGTTGCTGGACCATATCGGCGGTTTCAATACGTTGCTGCACTGTTTATTCAGCGGCTCGACACTGGTCAAGCTCGATTCCCGCGACGCCGTGAGCATTTGCCGGCAGATTGCTGAACACCGGATCCAGCTCCTTCCCGCCACCCCTACATTTCTCAACATGCTGCTATGGGGACGGGCGTACGAGACCTACGATCTTTCCAGCCTGGAACTGGTGACCTACGGCACCGAGACCATGCCCGAATCGACCCTGGCCGCGCTGAACGAGGTGTTCCCGGCTGTGCGTTTCAAGCAGACCTATGGCATGAGCGAGCTGGGCATCCTCTCCACGCGCTCGGAGTCGAGTGACTCGCTGTGGATTCAAATTGCCACTGACGATGTGCAGGTGAAGGTGGTTGATCAGATTCTGTGGATCAAGACCCGCACCGCGATGCTCGGCTATCTGAACGCGCCGTCGGTGATCGATCAGGAGGGCTGGCTATGCACGGGGGATCTGGTTGAAACCCGTGGCGATTATTTCCGCATCCTCGGGCGTGGAGAAAGCCTGATCAATGTGGGAGGGCTCAAAGTGCTGCCGGTAGAAGTCGAGAGTCGGCTGTTGAGCCTCCCCTTCGTCAAGGATGCCGTGGTATGGGGGCGCAAGAGTCCGGTCACCGGGCAGATCGTGGCCGCCACGGTCGTTCTGGAGGGTGAGTTGGACACCGACGACGCCAAGCGCCAGATCATGCTGCATTGCCAGCAAGGGTTGGAAGATTTCAAGGTGCCGCGTCATATCGAATTTGTGACCGGGCGCCTGCACAGCGATCGATTCAAGAAAATCAAGGTGGCCTCGCAATGACTGATGCAGTTTCTGACGCTTTACACACTCGCCATGACAGCGCTCCATCTGCGGTAAAGGGCACCATCATTGTCAGTGGCGGTAGCCAGGGCCTGGGATTGACGACGGTCCGATGTTTCCTGGAGGCAGGCTATAACGTCGCGACCTTCAGTCGTCGAGAGTCCCCGGCTGTCACGGAGTTGAGCGAGCGTGCCGACTTTCATTGGCAGGCACTGGACTGCACCGACTACTCAGCGCTCACCGCCTTCGTCCAGCAGGTGGAAAAGCGCTTCGGTGGCCTCGACGGGCTCGTCAACAATGCCGCCACCGGTGTTGAAGGCATCCTCAGCACGATGCGCGTGGCGGACATCGACAGTGCGCTTGATATCAACCTCAAGGGCCAGTTGTACCTGACCAAGCTGGTCACGGCCAAGCTGCTCAAGCGTGGCGCGGGCAGCGTGGTGAATGTGTCATCTATCAATGCCCTGCGGGGTCATTCCGGCCTGACGGTTTACAGCGCAACCAAGGCCGCGATGGATGGCTTGACCCGCAGCCTGGCCAAGGAGCTGGGCCCACGGGGCATTCGCGTCAACTCAGTTTCGCCTGGCTACTTTTCCAGCGACATGGTCAAGGACCTGAGCCCCCAGACACTCAGCAGGATCGAGCGCCGCACACCGTTGGGGCGTCTGGGTACCCAGCAGGAAGTCGCGGATCTGATCCTGTACCTGGTAGACCGGGGCACCTTTGTCACCGGTCAAAACATCGCAGTCGATGGAGGTTTCACATGCTGAATCATCAAGTCATGGATCAAGTATTCGATCAAGTAGAGCACCAGATCGCTCAGGTTCTGGGGGCGAAGGGTGGGCCTTTGGTGGCGGTGGAAATTGACAGCCGCTTCAGCGACTTGGGCCTGAGCTCCCTGGATCTGGCGACGCTGATCAGCAACCTGGAAGCGGTTTATGGAACAGACCCCTTCGCCGATGCCGTGGCGATCACCAGCATCGTGACCGTGGCGGACTTGTGTCGAGCGTATGCGCAACAGGGTGTGCCGGGGCCGAGTCCGGACCCGCTGGACGCCCAACTGCGTGATCTGCGCCAACTGTGAGCCAGGCCCTAGAGAGCCATCTGGGCGACCTGGCCGTTGTCGGGTTGGCATGCCGCTTTCCGGGGGCACCTGACCAGCGAGTGTTCTGGGAGAACCTGCGCCAGGGCCGCGAGTCGATCGTTGACCTTGACGATCAGCAACTGAGCGCGGCGGGTGTCACCCGCGAGCAATGGAGCGAGCCTGGTTATATCCGGCGCAGCCCGGTGCTTGAAGGCATCGAATGGTTCGATGCGCGGTTCTTCGGGGTTTCCGCGCGCGAGGCCATATTGCTCGATCCGCAGCATCGACTGTTGCTGGAGGTGGGGTATGAGGCGCTTGAGGATGCCGGGCATGTCAAGGCGGCTCAAGCCGGCGTGACGGGTGTCTATGCATGCATGGGGGGCATCACCACCAGCTATTTGCATCAGTTTGGTGACCGTCTCGACCCCTTGCATCATGAAACCGCCAGCCTGGTTCACCAGGGTAACGACAAGGATTTTCTCGCCACGCGCCTGTCCTTCAAGCTCAACCTGACAGGCCCGAGCATGACCGTGCAGACCGCGTGTTCAAGTTCGCTGGTGGCGTTGCACCTGGCCTGCAACGCGCTGCGCCTGGGGGAGGTCGACACTGCGCTGGTGGGGGCAGCCGCCATTCGTATTCCGCACCATACCGGTTATCCCCTCGGACAGAGCCCGTTATTGTCTCGCGACGGTCGTTGCTGTCCGTTTTCCAGTGATGCCAGCGGCACGTTGTTCGGCAGCGGCGTGGCGAGCGTCATCGTGCGCCGCCACGCCGACGCGATACGCGATGGTGATCATGTGTATGCGCTGATCAAATCCAGCCATGTCAACAATGATGGGGCGATGAAAATCGGCTACACCGCCACCAGTGTGCCAGGGCAGGCCAAAGCCATGGTGCGGGCGATCACGCTGGCGCGCGCCAATGCGCGGCAGATCAGTTATGTGGAGTGTCATGGTACCGCCACCAGCCTGGGCGACCCTCTGGAAATCAAGGCGCTTGAAAAAGCCTTCCGCCTGGATACCCAGGACCACGGTTTTTGTGCGATAGGCAGTGTCAAATCCAATATTGGTCACCTTGAACAGGCAGCCGGCATCGCCAGCCTGATCAAAGTGGCGTTGATGCTAAAGCACGACACCCTGGTGCCTTCACTCAATTTCACCACGCCCAATCCGCGCATCGATTTCGAGCATTCGCCGTTCCGGGTCAGCCAGGACACCCGAGTGTGGTCGCAGGCGCTGGAGCAACCCGCCGACACTGCGCGGTTGGCAGCGATCAATTGCCTGGGGATCGGCGGCACCAATGTGTTCAGCGTGCTGCAGTCCGTTGCGCCAGCTCTGGTGCGCGGGACCGACGCAGCGGTGGACGTGCCGATTTGTCTGTCTGCCGCAACGCGAGAGCAACTACGCCAATACCTGCTGCGGTTCGCCCATTTCGTCCGTGACAGCGGGCCAATTGATCGTCTGGCGCTGGCGCATACCATAAACATCAGCCGCAGCGCACATCGCGAGCGGTTCGCTGGTGTGTTGAAAGCAGGCATAGACGTGGACAGGTTTTTTGAAGAGGCCGCACACAGCGTGCTGGATGCGCCGGCGACGTTCACGCCGCGCCTGGTGTATTACCTGTGCGAGCAGCCGCAGCACCTTGACGATGCCAGTCGGCAGGCATGGCTGGCGGCGCCGAGATACCAGCGCATGGCCGATGATTACGCAGAGTGCCTGGGCCGTCTCTCCAGTACGCCACAGACCGTTGAAGCGGCGGCTCGCTGCGCCGAACTGGCGTTCGAAGTGGCGCTGTATCAACAGTTGGTGCGCTGGGGGATGGTGTTCGAGGCCGTGATCGACAGGGGTTACGGCCACTGGATCAACCGCTGTCTGCAGCTCGGGTGCGGCGCATCGTCGGCACTAGACGCTAGCCCTGAGTGGTTGAGCGCGTTTGTGCAGGAGGGGCAGGGCGCCGCCCAGCTTGCTTCCCCTGGCTGGCCTGATTCGGCCCAGGTTGCAGTGCTCGTCGTCAGCCGCCAGGCCTGGGCTGTAACCGTGCCATCGTCCGGGCGTTGCGTGCATCTGGCCGAGGAAATGCTGACGTTCGCTGACGTGGAACGCTTTGCCTGCGACGTTGTGCAGGCCGGAGTCAGCTTTGATTGGCTGGATTATTACCGCTTGGTAAAGGCACAGAAACTGTCATTGCCCACGTATCCGTTCGCCCGTCAACGCTATTGGCCAGTTGAAGACTGAAAGCCCGCGTGCGGTAAGTTTTTCATGGGCGCGGGAAGATGTCTCCCCATAAGGCTTATAGGTTGATGGCCGCCAGGAAGATGGGGAATATAAAAATCCAATCCGCACCGATGCCCGGGTCGCCGGCATCCACAGGAGGCGTAGATGCAGATCACTCGCCAGACCGTCCAGGACGCGTTGCAGGCCACCCTGGGCCGAGCCGTGACGGTCGAGCCACATGTGCCACTGATCGAGACTCGATTGAAAATCAACTCGCTGACCATGATGGCACTGTTCGCGCAGCTTGAGCGTGTCAGCCAGGTCACCGTTGCGCAAAAGGATGCAGTTGGCCTCTACGGTTGCAGTATCGACCAGATCGTCCAGTGGTTCGCCCAACGTGAGCAGTGAGGTCGTGAAGGCGTCGTCGCCGTTGGTAGAGCATCCGCCCGCTTGTCAGTTCGCCGCGAAGCGGGATGCGCTGGAGGAAGGCGGCACGCTGGCTGTTCAAGTAGAAGGGCAGGCGATATTGCTTTGCCAGGCCAGGCAGGCGGTCTATGCCGTGGAAAACCGCTGCCCGCATCAGGGTAAGACGATGGACGGCGCCTTGATCCGGCGCGGCCAACTGATTTGCCCGCACCACGGCGCCAGGTTCGATCTGGAGACGGGCGAGGCGTTGGGGCCGCATACCCGCTGCGCACTGACGACCTACAAGGTGCATCTGATCGACAGCGACGTGATGATCGAGCAACGCGCACAGGCCAGGCCGGAGTGCGGTACGTGAGCCTGCTTCGCCTGGCACCGCGGCTGGCAATGTGCGTCTTCTATTTTTGGTATGGCAAGGGAATGTGAGATGGAACAGTTGACCCCTGGCGTCGGTGCAAATGTATGCCTGGCATTAGCGCAGGTGTGCGATCGGCATGCCCAGCGTACTGCGCTGCACTTACCGGATCTGGGCAGTGCCGCGAAGCTGTCCTATGCCCAGCTTCATCAAGCTATCAGCAACGCAGCGGTGGCCTTGGCCGGGCTGGGTATCAAGCGTGACGATCGAATCGTGCTGTGCCTCGATGTCGAAGCCCATGCGTTGATCCTGGTATTCGCCTGCGCCTATCTCGGAGCGACCGCTGTAGTAGTGGGTAATCGCCTCAGTCAGGAAGAAATGCGCTACATCGTCAGCGATGCTGCGCCGAAGATGGTCGTCACCTCACTCAATGACCTGGGGTTGTTTGCCGGCGACCTGCATACTTCCATGGTAGTGGTGGCAGCCTCGGACGAGGACACCGGCGAGTGCTCCGTTTTTCCTGGCATCGATGAGCTCGTCTCCATGCGGGGGGCCTGCGTCGGCATGGCGTGCGTCGCAGGCGATCATCCAGCGCTGATCCTCTATACGTCGGGCACTACCAGCCAGCCCAAGGGCGTCGTCATCTCCCACGCGCACCTGGTGTGGTCAGCGCAGTCCAATATCGAGCACCTGCAGGTCACCGAAAACGATGTGACGCTGGTGTTTTTTCCGCTCTGCCACACCATGGCTTTTTCCTATCAAGTGCTCACCTCATTGTTTTCGGGAGCCGCCATGGTGCTGCGGCGGGTGTTCAACCCCCAACGCTTCTGGAGCGATGCGGCACACTTTGAATGCACATGGGCCGCGATCCTGCCGTTCGTTTGTCATGCCCTGGCAGCCCTGGAGAAACCGGTTCGACACAGCTTCAGGTTTTGGGGCTTTCCCAGCCGCAACACCGACGTGGAGGCGCTGTTTGGTGTGAAGACCGTAGGGTGGTGGGGCATGACTGAGCTGTTTGCCATTGGCAGTGTGACGAGCGAGCAGCACAGCGCGGACCTCAATTATTCGATTGGCAAGCCAGTGAGTGGCTACCGCTATCGGTTGACCGATCCCGTCACGAATGCCGGGCCGTTCAATGCGCGAATCAGTGCCGATCTGCAGTTCAACGCGCAACCCGGCAAGAATCTGTTTCTGGGCTATCTCAACAAGCCTGGCGAAACCCGCGACGCCTTCACAGAGGACGGTTGGTACATCACTGGCGACCGCTTTTTCGAGACTACCGAGGGCGTGCTGTTTTTTGATGTGCGCTTGAAAGACATCATCAAGGTGGGCGGGGAAAACGTATCGGCTTCGGAGATTGAGTTCGCTGCGTACGCCAGCGCCATGATCAGCGAAGTGGCGGTAGTGTCGCGCCCCGATCCCTTGTTGACGGAAACACCGGTGTTGTTTGCCGTGCTCAACGCTAGCGGTCGTGAGGACCAGGCGCTCGCCAGGCGGCATATCGAACAGGCCTGCCGCGAGCGCCTGGCCGACTTCAAGCGGCCTCGCGAAATTATTTTCCTGGAAGATTTTCCCCGTGCCGGCTTGCGCAAGATTGCCAAAAATCAATTGCGCCAGATGGCTTTGCAACAGGCCCATGAACCGGCCTGAGCAGGCCCGTCATTTACCGTTTGAGGAAGGCGACATGAAAAAGCTCTATGTGACCGGCGGCACTGGTTTTCTGGGAAGCCATTTTATCTATCGGCATTTGCTCACCGGTGAGTTCGATGTGACCTGCCTGGTCAGGGGGCGCGACGACAATGAGTGCCGACATCGTATCCGCGATGCGGTGCTCTCGGCGGGCCAGCATTATCCTGCCACTGACGCGCGACTCTCTTTTGCCGGCTTGAAAGCCCGGCGCGCCGATATCACCCAGCCGTTGGCGGGGATGGATATCGCTCAGTCCCGGGCGCAGGCCTCGGAGCAGGCGGTCTTCCTGCACTTTGCTTCATCGCTCAATTTCGAAGAAAAGAACCGCGACATTATCTATGAGCACAATATCAACGGCCTGACCCATGCGTTCCATGCAGCACAGGCGTTGGGCTGCCAGACGTTTTTCTATATCTCGACTGCTTATACCGCAGGCGTTGGTTCGGGTGAGGTGGAGGAATGCCTGCACCAGAGCACTGAATTCAATAACTATTACGAAGAAACCAAATGTGCGGCCGAGCACTTGATTGACCGCCTGTGCACTGCCAGTGGAATTGAGTTGGTGATTATCCGACCGTCGATTGTTATCGGTCCGCAGGCCACTCAATCCGCAGGTGGCAGCACCACTGGCCTGTATGGGTTCCTGAGGGAGGTCAACCGCCTCAAGCGCGCCATGCGCAACACTGAACAAACCGTGCGCCTGTCGGGTAAGCCCCACGCCAGGGTCAACCTGGTGCCAGTAGATCAGGTGTGCCAGGACATCATGCGGGTGTACGACAATCTGGCGAGTTGCCCGCGGGGCATCTTCCACGCCACGTCGTCGACCAATATCGAAGTGCGCGTGTTGCTCGATATTATTTCCCGGGCCATTGAGCTCAGTGGTTTGCAGATCGATGAAAGCGGGCTGGAAAACCCCTCGGCCATCGAGAAACTGCTGGCCCGTAAAACCGTGTTTTACAACCCCTACATCCACAACACCAAGACCTTTCTTCGGGCCGATGGAGGCGGCTGTGCGCTGACGATTGCAGACGTCGAGGGCTACATCAAGGGTGGGGTGGTGGCGCTGAGCCGACGCAAACCTGACCTCTTGCGTCAATACGTGATCGATACACAAGACCGGGTGCCCCTCAATGTCTATGCCTCGGCGGACAAGCGCAAGGAAACCGTCGTCTTCATCAACGCAGTCGGCATGCCTTTGGAACTGGCCAACCGCCTCAGGGAGGCCCTGGAAGATGACTTCCGCTTTGTTACCTGGGAAAGCCGCGGTATCCCCAGCCCCGTGGATGATATCGACACCATTGACGTCAGTGTTGCGGCGCATATCGGCGACCTGCAGCGGATTTTTGATTACTTCAATATAGAAAAAGCACATCTGATCGGCTGGTGTTCGGGGGCCTACATCGCCTATCACGCCCGCAAGTTGAAAGAAGTCGCGAGCCTGACGCTCATCAGTGGCGCGTATGGCCTGGTGAGCGCAGAGGAAGAGGAGACCGCTTTCATGCGCAACCTGCGGCAGGTGTTGCCGCTTATTTCACAGTCGCGTAGCCAGGCAGAGCGCTTTCACGCGTCGTTTTTTGCGCGCTCCGGCAGTGAGAATACCGAGAGTGCGACACAGAGCCGCCAATCCAGCGAGATCCTCGACGCGACGGATCCGAACCTTATCCACCTGACGAGCCTGCCCTTTGAATCCGCGGAGTCGCTGTATTGCTATAGCCGGGCTATTACCGCGCTGCAAGTCGGCGAGTACCCGCTGCAGGATGAGCAACTCGGGGTGCCGTGCCATGTCATCGCCGGCACCTGTGATGAAGCTGTGAGCCCCCATGAGTCAAAGCGCTTTATCGAACTGCATGAGGGTGCTGACTATTCGGAAATCGCTGGCATGGATCATTTTGGTTTGTATAACCACCTGGGGTTGTTGGGGGTGGTGACGGCGTATATCAAGAACCTCAGCCCGGTGATGCCGGGTTCCCAGGCGGATGCATAAGTCCAGCCTGCTCATCCACACGGCATCAAAGGAGGGAAGATGAAAAGCAAATTGATCGAGCACGTCGCGGACTTGTCCATGCCCATCGATTATCAAGAGGTCCTGGCACGCGACGATCAGAGCAGTGTCCCGGCCGATATGCGGGAGCATTTTCCCGCAGGCCGGTACAGGATGGAGGTTGATCGCGACGCCTATCTGTCTGCCGGTTTTCATCAACTGGAAATGGATCGGATGTGGTCTCGAGTTTGGCAGATGGCTGCGCGGGAGGAGCAAATTCCAGAGGCGGGGGATTTGACGCTCTACGAGATCGGCGAGTTATCCTTCATCCTCGTTCGTAACGAAGCACTGGAAATCAAGGCCTACTACAACAGTTGTCGTCATCGTGGCCGGCGCCTGTGCTCGGGCGATTCGAGCGTGCGAGAACTGCGTTGCCCCTATCACGGATTTGCCTGGGACCTGGATGGCACCCTCAAGCGCATACCGGCGGCATGGGATTTTGCCCACCTCGACTGGGAAGGTCGCCGTTTGCTGGAGGTCAAGACAGACACCTGGGGCGGTTTCATTTTCATCAATATGGATCCTGCCTGCGAGCCTTTGGCCGATTATATGGAGAGCCTGCCCGGTGAGTTGGCCATCAATCAGTATGAGGGCAAGTACATTGCGGGGCACAGCCGGCACATACTCCCGGCGAACTGGAAAAACGTCATGGAGTCCTTCATGGAAGGGTTGCATGCCCCCGAGACGCACGGGCATACATGGGCCCATCTGAGCGATACCCTGCAATACGATGTTCGACCCGATGAGCGTCATGTGAGCCGCAGTTTTCACGCGGTCGGGCTATCGGTCTGCGAGGATCATGAGCCGCTGTCCGAACAGGCGATCATGGATCAATTTCATCGCAACGTACTCAATGGGAAAAGCGGCCCCTACGCCCCTCACCTTCAGGCCGGCATGACAGCAAGGCGCTACATGGCCAGTGTGATGCGTTTGCAATACGGGTTGGCCAGTGGCAGGGATGTCAGTGGGTTGTCTGACGCTGAAGCCGTCGATGTACTGCAGTATTCGCTGTTCCCGAATATGATCTTCTTTCGCGGCATTTCTCTGCCGCCCGTGCTGCGTTTTCGCCCCAACCAAAACGACCATAATAGCTGCATCTTCGATCTTTTCTACTTGGTCGACATACCCAAGGGCGCGCAGCGACCCGAGCCTGCAGCGACCGTGGAAATGGGGCCGGACGACACCTATGAGCACGCCGGTGTACTGCCTGACTGGTTAGGCTATGTATACGATCAGGACATGGACAATATCAAGAATATGCGTGCGGGCCTGCAAGCCTTGAGCAATGACCCGCTGGTATTGAGCGATCTTCATGAATCCAGGATACGGCACTTCCATAACACACTTATGCACTATCTTGACAGGCGCGATTGAACCATTCGTCACGGGACTTAATGCGCGCCATTATGACTTTTGTTTAATTTGACAATCTATGTTTTTTCGTTAACTTACTTCTTGAAGTGGATTGGATCCAACCTGCCTGGCAAGGTGAGCGTTGCTCTTCGAATAGTGGCCATTCAATGTGGGGCGGCCACTAATAGTCCCCATATAACAAGGAGGTTAAGATGCTTGAAGACATTCTGATGTGTGAGACGCTGGAGGCCTGGAGTAAAGTGCTGTTTGCCTTGGCGAAAGAGTATGGATTTTCTTCGGTGCTGTTTGGGGTTAAGCCCACGATCAGTACGCCTTTCAGCTCTTCGACCATCATCAGTAATTATTCCAGGTCATGGCGCAGTATCTATGACGCGAATGCCTATTACGAAGTCGACCCTGTTGTGTTTCATTGCTTGAACAGTTCATTGCCGTTGGTCTGGACAAAGGAAAATTTTATTAACAAGCCCGAACAGCAATTGTATGAGGCTGCGAGTGCCAGTGGTGTTTGTTCGGGGCTGTGTATGCCCATCCATGGGCCGCGCGGAGAGTTCGGAATGTTGAACTTTATTACGGATGAGAAGTCACCGGCCGACGTCATTCGTTCCAAGGGGCTGCCACAATTTGCCTTGATGCGTGATTATCTGATCGAATCGTTCCAGAAAATACAGAGTGCTGCTGAAAAGGAGGTCGAAAAACCACCGAAGTTGACCGCTCGTGAGCTGGAATGTCTGAAGTGGGTGGCAGCCGGTAAAACCTCTTGGGAAATTTCGCGAATTCTGTCCTGTGCAGAAGTTACAGTTAATTACCATGTCACCAACTTTATGCGTAAGTTCAATGCTGAATCACGCCAGCACGCCGTGATCAGCGGCATCCGTTCCGGCCTGGTCACGCCCTGATGCGGATTATCGATAACGCCTTCAATTAAGGGTTCTTATGGTCAGCGCGTTCCACTTTCCTGAATACGACCAGTTGGACGGCATTGCGCTGGCTGAGATGGTGCGCCTTAAAGAAGTAACCCCTCTGGAGCTTGTGAGCGCCGCCGTTCAGCGGATCGACGCAGGAAATGGCGCGATCAACGCGGTGGTGCATCTTCTTGAGCGCGAGGCCAAGGCACAATGCGAGGTGCCATTGGCAGACGGCCCGTTGTCCGGCGTCCCCCTATTGGTCAAGGACCTGCTTGCGGAGATTCAGGGCTGCCCCACACGTAACGGCTCCCGGCTGTTCGCGCACTATGTTGCCAGGGAGGACTCGCAGACGATCAAGCGTTATCGACAGGCGGGGTTGATCTTTGTCGGTAAAACCGCGACGCCGGAGTTGGGCTTGCATCCCTATACCGAGTCTGATGCAACCGGTGCCACACGTAACCCCTGGAACTTGGAACTGTCGCCGGGCGGCTCCAGCGGCGGTGCCTGTGCAGCGGTCGCGGCGGGCATGACCCCGATTGCCCACGGCAGCGATGGAGGTGGCTCAATTCGGCTACCCGCTTCCCATTGCGGGGTTTTCGGCCTCAAGCCAACACGTGGTCGGTCTCCCTGCGGGCCGCATTTTTCAGAGTTATGGCAGGGTCTGGTAGTTGAACACGCGGTCTCAAAAAGCGTGCGCGACAGTGCTGCCATGCTCGATATCCTGATTGCGGGGAGTGATGATGCTGATGCTTACCGTTGGCCCGCACCGGCTCAATCGTTTCTTGCGGGTATCGGCGATGCGCCTGGCAGGCTGCGCATTGCTTATACCTTCAAGCCTTTTCTGGGTGGGGATTTGAGTCCCGACTGTCGCGCCGCGTTGGAAAGCAGTTTGAAGCTGTTGACGGACCTTGGGCACGAGGTGGTTGAAGCCCATCCACCCTTGGCATCCCCGGATCAATTATGCGAAGCCATGCTGACCCTGGTGTGCGGGGAAATGGCGAGCCTGGTGCAGAACGCGGGGCGCATGCTTGATCGCGTGGCGACTTACGCGGATTTCGAGAGCGGGACCTGGGCCCTGGCCCGGCAGGGCCATATCCTCAAAGCGGTCGATCTCGCCAGGGCGAGAGAGTTGGCGCTTCATCAGGGGCGCATCATGAGCGCCTTTCATGAACACTACGATGTGCTGGTGACGCCGGTAGCCAACCAGTTGGCATCGAAGGTGGGAGCGTTTCGCTTGAGTCCGTTGGAGGATCGCCTATCGCGTAGAGTATTAGGTAAATGGGGAATGGACTGGCCCCTGCGACTGGGCAATCGCCTTGCAGAACATTCGCGCACTGTCATGGAATATATGGGGTGGTCGACACCGTTCAATATGAGCGGGCAACCGGCGATGAGTGTGCCTCTGTACTGGAACGAAACAGGACTTCCCATCGGCACACAGTTCATCGCAAAGATGGGCAATGAGGCCTTGCTGCTGCAACTTGCACGTTCGCTTGAAGTTGCACGGCCCTGGCGACATCGTAGCCCGCCTCACTCTTCAGCGGCGTCAAGTACTCAGATCAAATAGCATTGACTGCGTCCAGGGTCTTGTTGCTCAAGTTAACTTCAACAGCGATGGCTCGTTCTACGCCGATAGTCAGGGGCGGGCCTAGCCTGACCAACTCCAGCCCCGCTTTCATCAGCATCTTTTCGACACCCACGGAAGTAACGGTGATGAGCTTTTCAACGTGCTGCGAGTGCGCATGCCTGATGAGGTGACCAATGGCCTTCATGGCGGTATTGGAAAAGCCGAAGCCGCCGCGCTCACTGGCACTTATGGCAAATCGGCTAAGCTCCCAGATGTTGGCGGCACGCGGAGGTTTTTTAGTGGTCAACAGGTTGGGGAACGTGTCTTTGAGCATATAGGGACCTGTGGTTGGCAATATACGCCAGCAGCCCGCCACTTTGTTTTCGTTGATATCATCGATCAGCAGCATATAAGTGGGGGCCAAGGCGTCGTAACCATCTATCTCCATGTCGGCAATTATCGACACATCCCAGCCTTTTTTATCCTTGAAGATTGAAGCCCGAAGTTTATGCATGCCCTCCAGATAACGTGGTGATATGTTCTCGCGTTTGTCTATTAGATATTTCATGCTGGCTTCCTCGGCTTCGAAGTGCATAGCTTTATGCAGATTGCATAAGCGTTAAACTATAAGTGTTGATAGGTATCCTGATATCAAGGAGTATGTGAAGATCCCCTTCTTCTGAGCGGGAGTTGGGCGTGTATGTATAGATGTTCAAAGTTTGTGAATGAGGTCATTTTTTTTCGAACGAAAAAAGGGATGACCCAAGCGGATTTCTGGGCGAAATTTGGTGTCACCCAGAGTTCAGGAAGTCGAATTGAAAAGACGGGGCGGATGCTTGTTCCGTTGTACATGCTGCTGCGCTTGTACTGCGCAGGGGTTATTGCAGACGATGATCTTGAGTTGGAGTTCGAGCGTATGGGCAAGTCTGCCTCGGACAGGTTCGGCTGACTCCCAAGCCAGGCGAGTACTGCTGGGTTATTTGAGTTTTTTCTTGCGTGTCTGGCGAACGGCCAAGTGTTCGAAAATAAACGACGCAGTGCCGAACACTGCAATTATTGAAAGCACGAGCATGCCGAGAGTTGAGCTTTCCACGGTGATTTCCTGCGTAGATTTGAGTTGACGATCACGCTAGGGCCTCGGCTTCCTGGCTTCAATAGACCCGACGCAAACCTTACGGCGCCGGGCCCATTGTTACGCGCTCTTTACGCGCAACGGCCGCTACGGCGCATTGCGGCTGTGACGGTAGTCGCTGACCGCTTCATACACCGCCTTTCGCAACCGGTTGATGCCGCCGATGGGGCGGTGTGCTTCCACACCGAACCAAGGGTTGAACGACTGGTTGTCACAGGCCAGGTTCTGCGCCGGCGTGTCGAAATCCTGGGCAGGAATCCTGACCTTGGCCACGGTTTCATACGGCGCATCGCTTTCTTTCCATTCGATGCTGGTGTCTTCGATGGGCATGAACTTTTGCGGGTTCTGCCGTTGGATCTGCAGCACGAAACAGGCCGCTACGCGGTCGGTGGACAGTTGCTGATTGAGGGCGCTGCGCAGGAAGTTCGGCAGGGCCTGGTTCTGTTTAGGCAGTACGTATTCCGGGCAGCTTTGCGGGTCGGGCGCGACGCGAAACTTGGCGTTGGCCGCGCCAAACTTGTAGGGCGACACTGAAAAGTAAGTCGTCTGCGTCGGGCTGGCCGGTGCGGGCGCCAGCGTTGCCAGGGCGATAAACAGGTGACGTATTTGCCAACTGCGCGGGTCGAGCTTGGGAAAGAACGCCAGGACCTTCTTGCCATCCGCTTGCGCGCCGATGTTCTGCGCGTATTCGGCGACATCGCTGACAAAGAAATTCGGGTGGCTGAACATCACGAAATCCTGCTCGGTGCGGGCTTGCTGGTCGGCCATCAGTTGCTTGCCCGGCACATCCAATAGCTTGATCGCCATGCCGCGGGCATCGCGGATGCTGTCGAATTGCGGGTAGGCGTTGCCGTTGGACAGGCGCATCGTCGCCTGCCAGACCTTGCCCGGCTCTGCGAACACGCCCTGGCGCAAGGCCGGGTCGAGATCCGCCAGAACGCTGACCTCGGCTTTCACGCAACCATGGGCCTTGGCATGGGCATCGCGCAGGTAGCGAGTGCCTTCGCGGTGCTGGTCAACGATGCGTACGGCGGTCTGGATGATGCCTTGGGTCATCGCTGCTTCACCCGGCGGGATCTGTTCATCCGCTGACACCGGGCCACTGTGCTGCCAGGCGAACCATACGGTCGCCAGTAGCCACCCCAACAGCCCAACGCCCACCAGCCACAACAGGGTCTTGCCGAGAAAAGCGCCGAGACGCAACCAGAGACGAGCGAGCATGGAACGTTCCTTGTTTTGTGATCGAATAATCATGGCAGTTGGTGCTCCAGCGGGCCGCCCAGTACTTTGAGGTACTCGAGCAGCGCCCAGCGCTCCTGGGGCAGCAAGCCACGGCCAATGACGCCATTGCCCCGCGCGCCTGCGCGGAATTCGTGGCCGCTGTTGTGATTGCCGGTGATTCGGGTATCGAACAGGAAGGCATTCTTGAACGAGGCGGTTTCAAAACCCAGATGGCGTGGATCGTAGTTGAACGTGCCTTTATAGAAGGTGGTGCTGCGTTCGTCCTGGGGCGAAAGCAGTTGGTAGATCGTCGGCACCGAACCGTTGTGCAGGAACGGCGGGGTAGCCCATACGCCTGCCAGTGGTCGCGCTTTATAGGCACGCAATTCGCGCACGCCAATCGGCAGGCCGAACCCGTCCAGGCTCGGGCGCTCGGCCGGGGTCACGCCGGCAGCGCGGTAGGCATGTTCTTCGACAAAGGCGGTGACGTAGGCCAGCCCCTGGGCCACGGACATTTTTTTCAGATCCAGTGGCGCGGTGGGCGCAGGGTGTAGTTCAACATTGAGTTGGGCCAGTTCGGCCGGGTCCCATTGCAGGGCGCTGAGGTCATAACGCTGGTCGGCAATGTTGCTGGCGGTGCCGGGGTCGGTGCCGATGTAGTCCACCGGCAGCATTTTCAACTGCTGCACCGGGCGGCCATTTTCCTCGGTGACCGCGGGTATATGGCAGCCAGCACAGTTTTCGGCGAAGAGTGCGCGGCCTTGGGCGGCGAGGGGTTTGTCGATGGCGCCGAACAAGTCCTCCGGCCAGGTTGGCGGCTTGAGGCGTTGCAGGGTTTCTTCGATCAGGTGCAGGTCCCGCACGCGTACGCTGGACGGGTAGCGAGCGTCGCCCTGGAGCGGTTGGCCGGCACTGTCGAAGAAGGCCAGGGTTGCGCCTACACCAAGGGCTTCACCGATATTGCGCGCCATGGGCTGCTGAGCCGAGCCATTCCACTGCACCCAGTCGAATGTCCAGATATCCCACAACTGCGGGTAGTCCACTGGGGCATTGGCGACACGATAATTGTCGGGGGAAATAGCGTCGCCAAAGCTGGCATTGGCGATGCGCCCGAAGGCGTCAGTACGACCGGGGCCTTCTTCGGTGGGATAGAGGCCGCGATGGGTATCATTCCAGGCGACTTTGAGGAACTGGTTCAGCGATTGTTTGAAGTCCTGGCGCAGCTGATGGTGCTGGGTATCGTACTGATCACCCAGGACTTTGCGGGCGAAGCGCTCGAACTTCCACGGGTTGTAATACGTAGCGGCAAGGCTGGCGACCAGGGCTTGGCCAAAACTGCCGCCCCGCAAGGTGGGTACGCTGGAGGGCAGCACGTGTTGCGCCGAGCCACCGTCGATACGCAGGGCCTGGCCCTTGAAGTGCAATTGACCGGTGTGGCAGGCCGCACAGGTGATATCCAGGTATTGAACCTGGCTGTCGGCGTTCTGGTGTCGGGCAAAACCTACCGGCAGGTTGCCAGGGTTTTGCGGGGTGGGCACTTGCTTGGGGTCGACCAGAAAACCAAAGCGCGCCAGGTACTCCGGCGCGGCAAAGCGTTGCTCGGAGAACGGCAGCTCCAGGGCCGTGAACCAATCGTAGTGCAGGCCCTTTACCTGGGTGCCCTGGGGCGTGAAGTAGTAGGTCTGACGGTCAGCGGCACTCCATTGATCCTGGTAGTGCACCTGCTTTACTGGCACGTAGTCCGGTAGCTTGGGGTTGAGGGTGTAATAGAGCACCACGGCCAGAATCAGGCCCAGGGCGATCAGTATCAGGAGTAAAACACGGGAAAAAGTGCGCAAGATAACTATCCTTGTCGAATTGTCGCGTTGTTATGCCACTGCGCCACAGGTGCGGCAAGTAGCGATGAGCCTGCTGGCAGGCGGTCCCGCGATCCGTCGCGGTGCCCCATGATAAATGGAAATGCTTTTAAACACGTGAACTTATCAGAAGTTTCCTGCTCACATGCCGGTAGCCATTGGTCGTGGCCGCCTGATAAGCTCGCGACTTTATTCGAATGCCCTTTTGGCGCATGAACAAGGAAATAGCATGAAACAGCATCGGTTGGCGGCGGCGGTGGCCCTGGTTAGCCTGGTACTTGCGGGTTGTGATTCGCAGACCAGCGTAGAGCTGAAAACCCCGGCGCAAAAAGCTTCCTACGGCATCGGCCTGAACATGGGCAAGAGCCTTGCCCAAGAAGGCATGGATGACCTGGACTCCAAAGCGGTAGCCCAAGGCATCGAAGATGCTGTCGGCAAGAAAGAGCAGAAGCTCAAAGATGACGAGCTGGTTGAAGCCTTCGCCGCGCTGCAAAAGCGTGCCGAAGAGCGCATGACCAAAATGAGCGAAGAGTCGGCAGCTGCCGGCAAGAAATTCCTCGAAGACAACGCCAAGAAAGACGGCGTCGTCACCACCGCTTCCGGTCTGCAGTACAAGATCGTGAAGAAGGCCGACGGCGCACAGCCCAAGCCAACCGACGTGGTGACTGTGCACTACACCGGCAAGCTCACCAACGGCACCACCTTTGACAGCTCCGTGGATCGCGGCAGCCCGATTGACCTGCCGGTCAGCGGCGTGATCCCGGGTTGGGTCGAAGGCCTGCAACTGATGCACGTTGGCGAGAAGGTCGAGCTGTACATCCCGTCCGACCTGGCCTACGGCGCCCAGAGCCCGAGCCCGGCGATTCCAGCCAACTCCGTGCTGGTATTCGACCTGGAACTGCTGGGCATCAAGGACCCAGCCAAGGCAGAAGCTGCTGACGCACCTGCTGCACCAGCCGCCAAGAAGTAATCGGCGCCTGAACACACAACGCCCCGTCTCGACGGGGCGTTGTTGTTTCTGGGTAAATCCGATAGAACCCGCAGCATTGCGCGCAGTCTGATGTAAGACTCGAGCACGGGTAGCCGCACATACAGGCCAAGTCAATGAAATCTTGGGTTTTTTTTATGTGCGCAAAAAACGCCCGATCTGACTGTAAGCCTTATAGACCGTGGCTTTCAGCTGATAAAACAGGCTCTGTTCACAAGGTTATCCACAATTTGTGTGGATAACCTTTTACCTCGCCTGGAACTGGAGTGCCTGATGAAACCACCCTTCAACTTCACCCGTTTTCTGCCCATGGCCGCGCGTCTGCTGGGCCGTGGACGTTTGCCGACCTTGCTGTTTGCCGTTGCGGCCAAAGGCTCAAGCCAGGGCAATCGCCTGGGCCAGCTCAAGGATGATCTCAAATTGCTCCAAGCCCTTTGCCTGGCTTACTGGCGCGGCGAATACCGAGCGATCAGCCCCAAGGCGTTGATCTCGGTGGTGGCGGGGTTGATGTACTTTCTGAGCCCGATTGACGCGATCCCGGACTTCATCCCGATGTTCGGCATGTTCGACGACATCGCGGTTCTGGCATGGGTCATGAAGACCCTGAGCGGCGAACTGAGCGCCTTTCGCGCCTGGCGGGATGCGCAACGCCCGGAAAAACTCGCGGTGGTTGAGCGCCTCCCTGCAACGCCTGAGCTGCTGGCCCAGGAAAACCCACAAAAAAACTAATGATGCCGGGGATCCCCCAGCGACCTTCGTGGCTGTTAGGATTACACTTCTAAGGAAAGAACTTACTTAGTAAGTGTTTTTATCCTACGGGGCAGTCATGGATATTCAGATCATTTCACGCGATGGCGCACCCGAATATGCGGTGTTGCCATGGGACCAGTACCAGGCGCTGCTAAAAGCTGCCGGTCAGCAGCCACCTACACCCGCTTCTTCTCCTGCCGCCTCTGCCGCCATCGACCAGGACCTGCGACCGCTCGCAGACCTGCGCGGCCTGCGTGAAGCCAAGGGCCTGGCTATCGAGACCCTGGCACGCACGGTGGGGATCAGCCCCTCGTACCTTGGTTTGATTGAAAGTGGTGAACGCCAGCCGGATGCCGCCATTCGCCGCAGCCTGGCCTGGGAATTGGGCGTGGCAGGTTGGAGGGATGAGTCTTGAGCCTACGTATCAGCCGTCAACACTGGGATGGGTTGCTCAACGAATTGGATCAGGCGCGTCGCCAGCGCCATTTGTTGACGTACCGGGCGCTGCTTGAGCGCCTGCAATTTCCGACGCCAGCCATGCAGACCCTGGCGGCTGCCCTGGAGCACCTGGCGGCGCTGGATGCCAAGGCCGAGCAGCCGCTGCGCAGTTCCCTGGTGATCAGCCAGGGTGCCAGCCGCCTGCCACGTACCGGGTTCTTTGAGTGTGTGGAGCGTCTAGGGCGCTTCAGTGGACCCTCCGATGGCGTGGCGGCTGCGTCCTGGCACGCTTCGGAAGTGGTGCGGGTGTTCGAGTACGAATACCCGGAGTCCGCCGAGGCTTAAAGCGCTGCTGAGTACATGTCCAGGCTGTCGATCACATGGATGCTGTAGCCGGCCACGTCCTTGGCATGGTGCTTGGCTTGCGAGGCCAGTTCTGCCAACTGGCTGGCATCGAGTTGCGCACAGGCCTGTGGATACAGATGCACCACACCGATAGACAGCGATAGCAAGGCGAACTCCTGGCGCACGCCCTGACGGTTGAGTGACACGAAGCAACCAGCATCCACGTGCTCGGCGCGGTAAAAGCGTCGGCATTGGGTATGGAAGTCGTCCAGCAACTGGTTGAGCCGCTTGCGCCAATCCTGCGGGCCCAGCACCAGCAAAAAGTCATCGCCGCCAATATGCCCGACAAAGTCGCGGCTGGGGTCTACCTGGTCGTTCAGGCATTGCGCCAGGCACAGCAGCACTTCATCCCCACGCCCGTAGCCGTAGATATCGTTGAACGGCTTGAAACTGTCGATATCCACATAACAGATCAGCGACTCGCGCTGTTGCTGCAACAGCCGAGCCAGGCATTGCTGGATCGGTACGTTGCCTGGCAGCAAAGTCAGCGGGTTGGCGTAGCGCGCCTGCTGGATTTTCAGTTCGGTGATCAGCTTGAGCACGTCGATCACCCGGCCCAGGCCCAGATAGTCACCGTTCAACGTGATGATGAAATCTTCTTCGATGCGCTGCCGTGCGCGGCTGGTCAATAAACGGCTGACCTGTTGCAAGGACTGGCTCAACTCCACCGCCAGGAAATCATCGCTCATCAATCGGCTGATCGGTTTGCGCGCAAACAAGTCGGTCGCGAACGGCTTGAGCAGCGCGTCCGACAGCGAGTGTCGGTGCACAATTCCAATCGGGCGACCGCCGCCATCCAGCACCGCCAGTGAATTGAGATTGGCCTGGTGATGGAACGCTTCCAGCACTTGAGCCGTGGCGGTGTCTTGATCCACCGCTGGCTGTTCGTTCAGCAGGGCGCTGAGGTCACTGCCTTCATCGCTGAGGGCAGTCGTGGTGTTATCCGGCTTGGGCAACATCAGGCGCGCTTCCTGCGGTGTGCAAACTGCCTTGAGCCAGGATTGAGCCCAATGCATTCAGCGGTTCGGTCACGGTCATGGCGATCTCGATCGAAAAAAAAGGACCGCAGGCGTTAAGCCTGCGGTCCTTTCATTTCACGACAGAATGATGTCTATATGATGACACTGCGTGGAGCGGTCACATTAAATTGCCATCATTTACTGCTTGGCCACCTGCTTGGTGATCTTCAGGTAGTCGAGGAGGATCCGGCCAGTCTCGGCCAAGTAGGCATCATCTTCCGGTTTGGTTTTATCCGCTTCGGTCGGCAAGGCATCTTCATCTTCTTTCTTCAGCTCTTTGAGCGGATCTTCACCCTTGGCTTTGCGGCGAGTGTTTTCCAGCACCAATTGCTGATTCTCGATGCTGGAGTGCTGTGCACGGCGATCCGCTTCGTTGAGGCTGACGGTTTTCTCTTCCATCAGCTTCTTGGCCAGGGCCAGCTTGTCGCGGATAAACACGAACTCGGCATCCTTGGCAGAGCGGGTGTCGTGGTCTGCCTTCAACTGCGTCAGGAACGGCTTGAACGGATCCGACGCCGGCTTGATCGCAGGGCGGATGGTGTCCCATGGCATGGCTTCAGGCAGTGCGCTTTCGCCGATTTCCTTGGTGTCGATAATCGACGGGAAATCGATATCCGGCAGCACGCCCTGATGCTGGGTGCTCTGCCCGGAAACCCGGTAGAACTTGGCCAGCGTCAGTTTCAGCTCGCCATGGTTCAGCGGCTGAATGGTCTGCACGGTGCCCTTGCCGAAAGTCTGGCCGCCGATGATCAGCGCACGGTGATAGTCCTGCATGGCGCCGGCGAAAATCTCTGAAGCCGAGGCCGAGAGACGGTTGACCAGCAACGCCATCGGCCCCTTGTAGAAGGCGCCCGGGTTCTCGTCTTCCAACACGTCGACACGCCCATCAGCATTGCGGACCAACACGGTTGGGCCTTTGTCGATAAACAGGCTGGTCAGCTCGGTGGCTTCTTGCAGGGAGCCGCCGCCGTTGTTGCGCAGGTCGATGACCACGCCGTCGACTTTTTCTTTCTGCAGTTCCGTCAGGATCTTCTTCACGTCGCGGGTGGTGGACTTGTAGTCCGGGTCACCGGCACGGAACGCCTTGAAGTCCAGGTAGAAGGCCGGGATCTCAATCACGCCCAGCTTGTAGTCCTTGCCATCCTGCTTGAGGTTGAGGACTTTCTTCTGCACCGCCTGGTCTTCGAGCTTCACCGCTTCACGGGTGATTGACACGATCTTGCTGGTCTGGTCGTTCGGTGCGTTGGTGTGCGGAATCACTTCCAGGCGCACCACGCTGCCTTTGGGGCCACGGATCAGCTTGACCACTTCGTCCAGGCGCCAGCCGACCACATCGACCATCTCTTTGTCGGCCTGGGCCACGCCAATGATCTTGTCTGCCGGGGCGACCTGCTTGGTCTTGTCCGCCGGACCTGCCGGTACCAAACGTACGATCTTGACCTGGTCATTGTCGCTTTGCAGGACGGCACCAATGCCTTCCAGGGACAGACTCATGTTGATATCAAAGTTTTCCGCGTTATCCGGCGACAGATAATTGGTGTGCGGGTCGTAGGACATCGCGAAGGTGTTGATGTAGGCCTGGAAGATATCTTCGGCACGGGTCTGGTCCAGGCGCGCCAACTGATTCTTGTAGCGCTTGGTCAATAGTTCCTGAATGGCCTTGGGCTCTTTGCCGGCGATCTTCAAGCGCAGCACTTCGTCCTTGACGCGTTTGCGCCACAGGTCGTCCAGCGCTGCCGTGCTGGTCAGCCAAGGGGCATCCTTGCGATCCACCAGAAGGGTTTCCTTCTGGGTGAAGTCGAGCTTGTCGATGCCTTTGTTCAGCTCACCCAGAGCGAAGTCCAGACGCGCTTTGACGCGGTCCAGGTAACGCTTGTAGATGGTGAAGCCGGGCTGCAGGTCGCCGCCTTTGAGGAAGTCGTCGAACTGCGTCTTCCACTTGTCGAACTCAGCGATATCGCTGGCCAGGAAGTAGCTGCGCGACGGATCCAGCAGCTTGAGGTAGCTGTCGTAGATGATCACCGAGCGAGCGTCGTCCAGCGGCGGCTTGCTGTAGTGATGGCGCTTGAGCAACTCGACAACGTTAAGGCTGGCAATCACCTCATCGCGATCAGGCTGAAGGTTGTCCCAGCTATTGGCTGCGAACGTATTGGTCGACATCGACGCGAAGCCGAGACCAATGAAAAAAGCGAGGGCGGTGCTGGGGAACAGATGCTTCATGCTGATTCGACGCGGGGGCAATTGATAACGCATATTAGGCCGTCTTTGAGGGAGCCGGTTCCATATGGTCCGGTCGCATAATGCAAAAAGCCCGACGCTACTGCTACGGGCTCAGTCCAGACTCACTATGGAGGCACTGTGAAAGCATTGCAAGGCGTTGAGGGGCATGTGGAGGGTTAGAAGAACCCAGTCCTACATTCGATGTAGTCCATATTGCCAACAGCCTGACCGAATCCTGGATTGAAATGCAGTCAGTGTGGAGCTGGCTTGCCTGCGATAGCGGTGCACCAGATGAAGAATTCTTCACTGTTGCACCGCTATCGCAGGCAGGCCAGCTCCCACAGGTTGATCTCTATTGATTCAGGTCCAGTGGTGGATCGGCCAGCCGGCCTGTTCGGCGTGGGCGCGCAACACCGGGTCCGGGTTCACCACCTGCGGGTGGTCGACCTTGAGCAGCAGCGGCAAGTCATTGCGCGAATCCGAGTAGAAATACGCCCCCTCCAGCGTTTCTCCTTCCTGCTCCAGCCATTCCAGCAGGCGCGTGATCTTGCCTTCACGATAGGTCAGCACGCCTACGGTGCTGCCGCTGTACACGCCGTGGCCGACGTCCAGGTTAATCCCCAACACTTCTTCAATACCGATACGCGCCGCAATCGGCGTGACCAGGTGAGTGCCCGAGGCGGAAATCACCAGGATCCGGTCGCCATTCGCACGGTGGCGGGCGATGGTCTTGGTGGCGTCGCTATAGATCAGCGGCTCGATCACGTCCTCAACCCACGGCTCCACCAGATGCTCGATTTCTTCCGGGGTGCGGCCGATCATCGGCTCCAGGCTGAAGTCCATGAAGTCTTCCATGCGCAACTCGCCTCGGCTGTAGGCGTCCATCAATTCGTTGTTCCTGCGCATGAACGACTCAGGGTCTACCCAGCCCAGGCGGCCCATCTGTTCGCTCCACAGGGTGGCGCAGTCGCCGTGGATCAGGGTGTCGTCCAGATCAAAAATTACCAATGCCATCCGTCATGTTCTCTCTCAATAGGTCGCTGCCTGTCAGGCTACTTCACACAGGGCGCTGGGGTCGATGGAAAGTGCCAGGCGCTGGCCGTCCGGGTGCAGGTCGTCGGCCGAGCGATTGAGTACGTCGACCACCAATTCCACGCCACGGGCTTCGATGCGGTAGCGAATCACGTTACCCAGCAAGCTGTGGCTGCGCACCAGCGCATCGAGCTCGCCGCTGCGGCTCAACTCGATGGCCTCGGGGCGAATGGCAATGCGCCCCTTGATTGGCCGTTGCAACAACTGGCTGGCCTTGTCGGCATCGAGCAGGTTGTAGTTGCCGATAAAACCGGCGGCAAACACATCCACCGGGGCGGTATAGAGGGTTTCGGCATCGCCGCTCTGCACGATCTTGCCCTGGTTCATCAAAAAGATGCGGTCGGACATGGTCAGGGCTTCTTCCTGGTCATGGGTCACGAAAATCGTGGTCAGCCCCAGTTCGCGCTGGATCTGGCGGATCTGTTCGCGCAAGTGCTTGCGAATACGTGCATCCAATGCCGACAGCGGTTCATCGAGCAACAGCAGGCGCGGGCGGGTCACCAGGGAGCGGGCGAGGGCGACGCGCTGGCACTGGCCGCCGGACATCTGGTGCGGATAGCGGCCGGCCAGTTCCGTTAGCTCAACCAATTGCAGCACTTCCTGCACGCGCTTGTGGCTGTCGTCGGCGTTGACCTTTTGCATGCGCAGGCCGAACGCGACGTTCTGCTCCACGGTCATGTTGGGGAACAGCGCGTAGCTCTGGAACACCATGCCGATCTGACGTTTCTGCGGGCTCAGGGGCACGATGTCCTGCCCATCCAGCAGGATTGTGCCGCTGTCTACCGAGGTTAACCCCGCGATGCAACGCAGCAGGGTGGACTTGCCGCAACCGGACGGGCCGAGCAGGGTGACGAACTCGCCCTTGGCGATTTCACAGTTGATATCGCTGAACACTGGCGTGCCGGTGTAGCTTTTTTGCAGATGTTGGACGCTGACGAAGCTCATTGGCTTTTGTCCTTGTTCAAGATATTGGCGGCCCAGGTCAGCACCAGCACAAAGAAGAAATAGGAGATCACAACGGCACTGGTGAAGTGGCCGCTGCTGTTGCGCATGTTGTTGAGGTACACCTGCAGGGTCTCGTAGCGCGTGCCGACGAGGATGTTGGCGAACACGAACTCACCGAACAGGAACGAGAACGACAACAGCAATGCCACCATCAGGCCTTTGCGCAGGTTAGGCAGCACCACCAGGATCGCCGCTTGCCAGGTGCTGGCGCCGAGCAGTTGCGAGGCGTCCATCAGGTCGCGCAGGTTGATGGCTTGCAGGTTGTTGGTGATCGCCCGGTACATGAACGGCAGTGCCACGGTGAAGTAGCAGCCGATCAGAATCCACGGCGTACCCACCATCGCCAACGGCCCGGAACCGTACAGTTGCAGCAAACCGACTGAAGACACCACCGGCGGCACCGCGAAGGGCAGCAGAATCAGAATGTTCATCAGCGCATCAAGCTTGGGAAAGTGGTAATGCACCACGAACAGCAGCGGCAAAATCAATACCACCGAAAGGATCAACGCGCCCACACACACCAGCAACGATTGCCCGAACGCCATCAGAAAGCGCGGGTCGCTCCACAGCTGTACGTACCATTTCACGCTGAATCCGGCGGGCAGGATAGTCGCCGACCAACTGCTGGAGATCGAGTAGACAAAGGTGCCGATCAGCGGCAGTACCAGAATAAGGAACAGCAGGTACACCACTACCCGATGGTAGAGGGAGGCCGGGCCGGCATCAGCGCGAGACATGGTAGCTCCTCTTGAGCAGCAGTTGATGGACCACGGTGACCACCGTCATCAGCGCCACCAGTACCACGGCCAGGGCGCTGGCCATGTTCGGGTCCAGCGACACATCACCAGAGACCAGCCCCGCGATGCGGATCGGCAGCACGTTGAAGTTGCCGGTGGTCAGGGCGTAGACCGTGGCGTAGGCGCCAAGGGCGTTGGCCAACAGGATTACGAAAGTGCCAAGCAGGGCAGGGGTGAGCACCGGCAAGCCGATATGTCGCCAGAACTGCCAGCCATTGGCGCCGAGCAGCGCAGCCGACTCACGCCAGTCTTCGCGCAATGCATCAAAGGCCGGGTAGAGCAACAGCACACCAAGAGGAATCTGGAAGTAGGTGTAGAGGATGATCAAGCCGGTCTTGGAGTACAGGTTGAAGTCCTGAATGATCCCGGCCTGCTTGAGCATGATGGTGATGCTGCCGTTGAAGCCCAGCAGGATGATGAACGCGAAGGCCAGGGGCACGCCGGCGAAGTTGCTGGTCATGTTGGCAAACGCTGTGACGAAGTTGCGCAGCGGCGAATCCACCCGTCGCAGTGAGTAGCTGCCCAGGGTTGCGATGATGATGCCGAAGATGCTGGAGTAGAAACTGATCTCCAGGCTGAGCTGAATCGCCTGCCGGTAGAACTTCGAACTGAAGATCCGTGTGAAGTTTTCCAGGCCCCAACCGGCCTCTTCGGTTTGCAGGCTGTTGATCAGCACCCATACCAGCGGCGCGATCTCGAACACGATAAAGAACAGTGCGAAGGGCACCAGGCACAGCAGGGCCAGCCATTTGCCGCGGGTCATCGAATTCACTTGAGCAACTCCCGGCACACCGGTTTGTCGTGCGGCACGCCAAGCAGCTCGCAGACGGTACCGCACAGATCGGTTTGTTTCGGCGCGGCGTCAGCATCCAGGCTGAAGGCGTCACCGAGGACAAACAGCGGCACTTCGCGCTCTTGCGGCAATAGGCCGTTGTGAGAGCGGTCGTTGTTCATGCCGTGGTCGGCCGTGACCAGCACCTGGTAGCCGGCGTCGAGCCAGCCTTGCAGGTAGTCGGCCAGGATAATGTCGGCCGAACGGGCGCTGTTGCGGTATTGCGCGGTGTCGAGGCCATGCTTGTGGCCGGCATCGTCGATATTCATCGGATGCACCAGCAAAAAGTTGGGCGCGTGCTTGAGCCGCAGGCTCTCGGCATCTGCGAACAGGTGGGAGTCCGGATAGTGGTCAGTCCAGTAGAAATGCCCGTGCTGGATCGCCAGTGCCTTGTTGTCGGTGTGGCGATCACGCGCGGCGACAAAGGGCGTGCGGTTATATAACTCGCTGACCCAATGGTAAGCCGCCGCTGCTGTGGCCAAGCCAGCATCGGTAGCGTAGTGGAAAATGCTGCGCTGGTTGGACAGGCGCGAGACGTTGTTATGGACAATGCCGCTGTCAATCGGTGGCACGCCGGTGAGGATGCATTCATACAACGGGCGGGACAGGGCGGGCAGTTCGCATTCCAGTTTGTAGAGGGCTGCGCGTCCTGCGCCGACGTAGGCCTGCAAGTGTCCCATGGCGTGCTGGGCGACCTCGAAGTTCAGGCCGTCGAGCACGACAAGGATGACAGTGTGCTTCATGGGGGCTGGGGCTCCGCGACAGATGGGCAGATATCGTTTTTTCGGTTGAAACCGGATCAAATGTGGGAGCTGGCTTGCCTGCGATGGCGGTGTATCAGTGGACACAAATGTTGAATGTCAGACCGCTATCGCAGGCAAGCCAGCTCCCACACTGACCGCACTTCGATCAGAGAGACCGATTACTTCATCTCTACGATGACCTGCTCGTTCCACATCTGCGGAAGCTTCTTGGACGTCGCTTCCCAGGCATCGGCATCTTTGATCGGCTGCGGGTTGGCCTTGGTGTATTGCTCGCCCGGGATCAGGTTCTTGGCGATATCGGCCGGCAGCTTCAGGTCGGTTTCTGCACGGATCGGACGCGCATTGCCTTTGGCCAGGTTGAGTTGGCCTGCATCGCTGAAGATGTATTCGCGGGTCAGCTTGGCGGCGTTCGGGTGCTTGGCGTATTTGTTGATGATGGTGGTGTAGCCCGATTTCACCGAGCCATCCGATGGAATCAGCACCACGTAGTCATCCGGGTTGGCCATCTTGGCTTTGTAGCTCAGGCCGTTGAAGTCCCAGACAATGCCAACTTCGACTTCGCCTTTTTCCATGGTGGCGATGGTCGGGTTGGACAGTGAGAGGCGACCTTGCTGGGCGATCCTGGTGAAAAACTGCAGGCCCGGTGCGATGTTTTTCTCGTCGCCCTTGTTGGCGATAGCGGCGGCGAGTACCGCATTGGAGGCTTGGGCTGCGGTGCTTACATCACCCACCGACACCTTGTATTTGCCGGTTTGCAGGTCGGCCCAACTGGTCGGGACTTCGGAGCCGTGCAGCAGTTTTTTGTTGACGATAAACGCGATGGTGCCGGTATAGGCCAGGGCCCAGTGACCGTCCTTGTCTTTTGCCCAATCCGGAACCTGCGCCCAGGTGGAGGGTTTGTATGGCTGGGTGACTTCCTGCTTCACCGCGATCGGGCCGAAGGCTGCGCCCACGTCACCGATATCGGCACTGGCGTTGTCTTTTTCGGCTTTGAACTTGGCGATTTCCTGGGCCGAACTCATGTCGGTGTCGATGTGCTTGAGGCCGTAGGTCTTGGCCAGGTCTTCCCAGGTGCCTTTCCAGTTGGCCCAATCATCGGGCATGCCGACGCTGTTGACGGCGCCTTCCGCCTTGGCGGCGGCTTCCAGGGTTTTTAGATCGGTATCAGCGGCCATGGCGGCGGTGCACATGGCAATGGTCGAGCCTAACAGTGATGCCAGGAAAAGCTGTTTCATCCGAAGCTCCTTTGGGCGTTTTACACGCGGCGTTTTATACGAACGTTGGCGAGGGTGTGGTCTAGGTCAGCAATACCTGAGCCAATTTAGGCCCGATGGATGACAGTTTCATGTCGATGTCGTTTTTGAAGCACGGGTGTCGCTCAGCTCAGACTTAGCGTAGACCATGCCCAACAGCCCGCAGTCCCTGGACTTGGCCGATGTATTGCAGGGTGTGGTGCAGGCGGCGGATGCCGGCTGTCATCTGTCGGTCATCTGTAATGCCTAGGCTGGCTCGCAGCAGCAAAAGCCCAGATAGAGCGCGATTTGTGCACCTGAACGGTGCTGGTCTAGTCCAGATAGGTAACGTTGATGCGGGATGAGGCAATCAAGGCGGTAACTTCCATCGGCCTGGCTCTGCAGGAGCAGATTGACCACGGCCTGTTGCCGCCAGCCAGCAAATTGCCCGCCGAGCGCAAGCTCAGCGAGTTGTTTGGTACCACCCGCATTACCGTGCGGGAAGCCTTGTTACAACTGGAGGCCCAAGGGCAGATTTATCGCGAAGAGCGCCGGGGCTGGTTCATCTCGCCACCGCGGCTGGCCTATAACCTGATGCAGCGCAGCCACTTTCACGCGATGGTCAGCGACCAGGGGCGTGAGGCTTCCACGCAGGTCATTTCCGCACGCTTGCAACCGGCGTCGGCGGCGGTGTGCGCGTGGTTGCAGTTGCCGGCGTTGTCGAGCGTGATCCAGATTTGCCGGGGCCGCAGGATTGACGGACGCTTGGTGTTGTACGTGGAGCACTACCTGAACCCGCAGTATTTTCCGGGGATCCTGGCGTGTGATTTGAATCAGTCGATGACTGAGCTGTATGCCAGCAAATATGACTTGCACTACGGGCGGGTGCGTTTCGAGATTGTGCCGACCTCACTGCCGGTGGAAGCGGCCGCTGCGCTGCGCGTCTCGGTGGGCAGCCCGGGCTTGCGCATCGCCCGGGTCAACTATGACCAGCACCAGCGTTTGATCGACTGCGACCTGGAGTTCTGGCGCCATGATGCGATTCATGTGGGGGTAGACGTTATGGCGTCAGCGCCTTGATCACCTGATCCACATTGGTTTGCAACTCTGTCACCGGTTCGGCGCCGTCCACATTCAACACCAGCAGTGTGGAGCCACCTGCAGTGACAGCTGCTTTTACCACTTCACTCGGCTGACGATGGTGCAACACCACCGCCACTTCGTTGTCCTTGAGCTGCGCACTGAGTTTTTGCAGCGCTTCAGGCGTCCAGTCTGCGTCTGGGCGAGCATCGGTGCTGACCAGTTCCAGGTTCAAGCTGCTGATCAAATAGGCAAAGTGATCGCTCAAGCTGACCACACTCAGGTTATCGGCCTTGGCCAGGCGCGCCTCGCTGTCGGCGGTGAGCTTGAGCAGGCGTTGCTTGAGTGCCGCCAGGTTGGTATCGATCTTTGGTTTGGCGCCTGGGGCGAGACGGCTCAGGTCGGCGGCCAATACATCGGCCATACGGCCCAGATTGTTGCTCGATTGCCAGGGTTGGCTGTTGAGGCCATCGGTGACGCCCGGTTGTACCGCAATGCCCGGCAAGCCACCGTCCACCGGGCGTGCAGCGTCCACTTCAACGATGCGGATATTGCTGCGCCGTGCCACGGGGTACAGCGGATCATCGGCCCACAGCGAGCGCAAGCCGATGGCGGCGTCGGCGTCCTGCGCCAAGGTGTTGAGTGCCGCCGCGCCGCGGCCGGTGAAGTAGGACACCTGCCGCGAGCCAGGTAGGTTGGCTGGCGCGGCGCGTTCAAGTTGCACGTCGGTATCCTTGAGCAGCACTTCGGCCAAACCGTAGGTAATGGGCAGCGAGGCCAGCACCTTGACCGGTTTTACCGACTTGGCCTTGGTCAGCGCGGCATGGCCGAGGCCGTGATTGGCCTTGAATTCCTTCGGGTCAAAACCATCAACGGCAGCCAGTGCCGATGTACTGATCAAGCAAGCGATGGCCAGGGCCATTGGGCGAAAGACAGGGCGCATTATCCAAGATTCCCTTTGAGGCTGGGCACGGTGCCGCGAGCGATGGCGGCGAAGGCGAAGGCGATACCGGCAACCAGAATGATTGCAGCGCCGGACGGGATCGGCAGGTCGAAGATGATCGGCAGCAGGATGCCGCACAGGGTACTCACAGTGGCGATCAGCACCGAGACCCAGAAAAAGCCCTTGAGCGATTGACTCAAGAGGCGCGCCGCGGCGGCAGGGATCACCAGCAGCGCACCGACCAGGATCGCGCCGATCACCTTGACCGCAGCCACGGTGATCAGCGTTACCAGGATTACGAACAGGTAGTCCAACGTCTTCACCGCCACACCGCGCACCGCCGCCAGTTGCGGGTTGAAGCTGGCGAGCATGATGCGGTTGTACAGCGGCAATGCCAGGGCCATGACCAGCGAACCGACGATTGCCAGTACCAGCAAGTCATTGCCGTTGACCGTCAGTACCGAGCCAAACAAAACGTTTTCGAGGATATGCACGTTGATCTTGCCGGCCAGGATCAGCAGCAGGCTGGCGCCCAGCGCCAGCGACACCGACAGGAACACGCCGATCAAGGTATCCGGCGCCAGGCCGGTACGATTGCGCAGATAGTTGAGCAGGATGCCGAACAGCAGGCAGTAGCCGAACAGGCTGCCATAGGGCCCGGTGTAGGGTTCGCCCAGCAGGATGCCTACAGCCACGCCGGTCAGCGCAGCATGGCCGACCGCTTCGGAGAAAAACGCAAAGCGCTTGACCACCACCAGAGTGCCCAGGCCGCCCAGCACCGGGCCGATCAGCAAGCCAGCGAGCAGGGCGTTGACCACAAACCCGTAGGCCAGGGCTTCCGGCAGGTAGCCGGAAGACGCCCAGCCCTGGACCATCAAGCGAAAGGCTTCATAACTCATTGTGCCGGGCTCCGCGGGTGAGTGGAGAACAGGGTCAGCAGGCGGTCCGGGGTCAGCGCCTCTTTTGGCGTGGCGTCGAACAGCACGCGACGGTTCAGGCCGGTGACACGGTCAGCCAGGCGGCCGACGGCTTCCAGGTCGTGCTCGATCCACAGCACGGTGATCCCGGCCAGGCGCCAATCATTGAGCAGCCGTTCGAACACCTGGATGCCGGCTTCATCAAGGGCCGACATGGGTTCGTCCAGCACCAGCAATTGCGGTGCAGGGATCAGGCCCTGGGCCAGCAGCACGCGCTGGCGTTCACCGCCGGACAACGCGCCCATGCGACGCTTGCGTTTGTCGTGCATGCCGACGCGCTCAAGTGCGTCACCGATCGCCGCTGCGTAATGCCGGGACAGGCCAAGGAACGCAGGCCGCCGTTGGCACATGGCAGCCATGAAATCGTCGACGGTCATCGGCAGGCCGCGGTCGAACTCCAGCGCCTGAGGCACGTAGCCAATGGTGCCGGGCGCGGCCGGCCACTCCAGGCTTAAACGGCCCTGGTGGGGCGTTTGGCCGAGCAGGGTCTTGATCAGCGAGCTTTTGCCGCCGCCATTCGGACCGACCAGCGCATGGATGCTGCCTGGCTGTACCTGGAAACTCACGTCGTCGAGGATCACGGTGCGCCCCAGGGTCAGCGAGACCTGGTCGAAGTTCAGGGTCGGGCCGACGCTGACGGCGTTCAGTTGTTGGGCGGCGGTCATGCCCCTGACTCCTGGATTGCGCGGACCACGGTGTTGAGGTTACCGGTCATTTCCACTTCGTATTTTTCAGCGCTGTAGTCGCCATAGGAAATATGCGACAGCGGGTACAGCTTGACCCCGGATTCACGCTGGATGGTCTCGACGTAGGTGGACGGGAAATCCATCTCCGAAAAGATCACCTTCACATCCAGGGCGCGCAGTTCATCGATGGTTTTCTTCAACTGGCTGGGGCTTGGCTCGATACCGTGGGCCGGTTCTACCACTGCGGTGACTTCCAGGCCGAACTCGCGCAACAGATAGTCGTAGGCTGCGTGCACCGTGGCAACGCGCAGGTCCGGGTTGGGGGCGCTGGTCAACTTGGCCAGGGCGTCGGCGCGCATCTGGCGCAGGCGCTTGCCATAGGTGCGGGCGTTCTGGGTGTAGGTTTTGGCGTTGTCCGGGTCGAGCTTGCCCAACTCGCGGGCGATGTTGTTGACCTGGGCAATCGATGCACTGATCGACAGGAAGGTGTGCGGGTTGACCACCTTGCCCGCACCGCGCGCGGCATTGCCGGTGGCCGCCAGCAGCGGCACGTTGGCGTTGGCCTCGATCACCTTGATGTCCGGGCGCTCGCTGGTGGCGATCATGCGGTCGGCGAAGTCGTCATGGCCAACCCCGTTGAGCACGATCACGTCCAGGGTGCCGATGCGCTTGATGTCGTCGGCGCGGGGCTCGTAGGCGTGTGGATTGAAGCCGGCCGGGATCAGCGGTACCACTTCAGCCTTGTCGCCTACGATATTGGCCACGTAGCTGTAGTAGGGGTGGAGGGTGATACCGATACGCAGGCGTTTAGCTGCTTCGGCATTCGCCAGGGGAGCGAGCAGCAGGCTGAGAAAGCTGACCAGCAACAGGCGCAACAGGGGCGATGAAATAGACATGGGCAATCGGTCTTCTCGTTCAGTGACGATGCTGGCGGGTCACGCCGGCATCGAATTGTGCAACCACTTGCTGCCAGCCGGCTGCGATCAGTGCCTGGTCAGTGAGGTCGGAGGGGGCGGCAAGATTGACGCTGCGGTTGAGCCAGATATCCGGCTCGTCGCCCTGCACGCGCATCAGCAGCGAGCCGCTGGTGACCGGTGCCTGGCTCAAGCCCAGGTAGGCGGCCGAGGGGAGTAACTGCCAGCGATGGCCACCACGGCTGACCGAGCTGGCATCCTGGGCAAAGGGGGCGAAGCCTTCGTCGGCCAGTTGCTCAGGTGTCGGCAGGGCGCTTTGCTCCTGCTGCAACAAGTGGATTTCATCCAGAGTCACCCGCAGGTCGGCGTAGATGCCTTGCTCGGCGGCGCTCAGGTCACGGCGGGCGTCCAACTGGTGGCTTGGCACCGCCGCAATTTCCTGGGTTTCACCGTGCAGCGCCACGACCGTGCCCGCCACCGCCAGGATGATCAGGCACAGCAGCAGCACATAGAGCGTTTCATGGCCGGCACCGGCGGGGCGTACAACCTGTGTAGTACTCATTGCGCCTGGATATCCGCTTGGTCGATTTCCACCACGTGGCCGGGGCCTGCATCAAACAGCACATAGAACTCGGCTGCGGGCTTCTTGAAGGTCAGGGTCGAATCTTCACCGAGCTTGCCGGGCACCAGGATGGTTTCGTCGTAGCCGATCACATCCAGCGTCACGCCGGGTGCGCCACTGCCGTCGGAAAAACCGCCTTTGCACTGGATCTGCTCGCCGGGGATTTCCTTGCATTCGCACATCGGGTTGTGGGCAAAGGCGGTGGTACTCAAGCCGGCGCACAGTAACAGTGCGGCGCGGGTCAGGCGCTTGAACGTCATGGTTTGACTCCTTGCTTGTTCAGCCAGGCAATGGTGGCAGGCGAAGCCTGGTTCAGCGGGATGGAACCCTGGTGCATGCTGCCGTCCCAGCCTTCCATGGTCACCCAGACTTCGGCGTCCACTGGTGTGCGTTCCGGCACCGGCAGGGCGGCGCCCATACGGTATGGCGTACCGAAGAAGATCACCCCGGCGGCCCGCAGGCTGCGGGGTTTACCGATACGCAGGTAGGTGGCCTTGACTTCGTTGGCGCAGGTGTCACACAGGGCGGCGTTGAAGAATTTCATCGGCCCGGCCGGGTTCGGGCTCGGGCCTTCATTGCGGAACTCGGCCAGGGTCAGGCTCCAGGGGCCGACTTGCACTTGCCCGGCTACGCGCTCGCCGATGCCGGTATCCCCGCGAAACAGTGCGGCGTCGGCGAAGTACTTGGGCATGAACCCCAGCGGTATCAGCAACAGCAGAACATTGATGTGAAAACGCCATTTCAGCCAGAAGGCGCGCAGGGGGGATGGCGGTACGGTCGCGACCTTGCTCATCGCTGTGCCTCCGAGGTTTTGGCGTGCATGGCCGGGATAGAAGCGGGTTGACGTTGCGTCTTGGCTTCGCGCTTGAGGGCATTGAGGGTGGCCAGGGCCGTGCGCTTGGTCCAGATCAGCAAGCCGCTCAATACCATCATGCTCAGCACCAGGCCGAAGAAGGCCCAGATCAACTTGATCCACAAACCGCCGAAGTCACCGGTATGCAACGGGCGCATCGACTCGGTGACGAACTCCAGGGGGGTGCGGTCGGACAACAGGTTCGAGACAGCAATTTCACCGTCATAGGGGTTCAGTTGCGCGGTCTGGAACATCAACGGGTACCAGCCGCGCCCGCCGATTTGGAGGTGGCTGTACGCGTTGCTTGGCATGAACACAAAGCTGGCGTCCAGCCCCGGGATTTTTTCGGCGGCGATGTCGATGGCCTTATCGATAGGGATCATCGGTGCCGGGACGCCCGACGCCGACAATGGCACCTTTTCACGGGCAATCACCGGCACGATGGGCTCACTGGAAATGGATATCTGGTTGTCGCTCAAGGCCGCCTCGATCAGGAACCAGGTGCCGGTGATTGAAATGACCGCGATAAACCAGATGGACCAGATGCCGCTCAGGCGGTGAAAGTCGCCCCAGAAGATCCGCGCACCGTGTCGGATACGCAGGGTAGGGCGCAGGAAACCTTTCCAGAAGCGTTTGTACACCACCAGCCCGGTGATCAGCGAGGCAAGCAGTGGCAAGCCCAGCGCGGATACCAGGTACCAGCCCCAGCTGTACCCATTGGTGAACGGCACCAGCCACCAGCCATGCAGCGCGCGGGTAAATTGCTGGAAGTTGAACGAGGGGCTGATGCCCTGGATCGCTCCGGTATAGGGGTTGGCGTAGACGTCCACCGAGCGCCCATCCGGGTAGCTGAGGCCGACGCTCAGGGCGAAGTGCGACTCATCCGGGCGAATGATGGACTGGACGATTGCCTTGGGCTCATCGCGCTTGATGGCCGCGATCACCTGGTCAAAGCTCAGTGGCTGGGCGTCATCCGACGGCTTGCTCGCACGGATATCCGGGTTGGCCAGCCACACGATTTCCTGGCTCACCACGGCCAGGGTGCCGGTGACACAGACGATCAGTACAAAGAACCAGATGGGCAACGCCAGCCAGCTATGTACGAGAAACCAGAGTTTGGAGCGTGACTTCTTCGACATATGAATGAGGGTCTTGAGCGAAGGGGGCAATGAAAGCCCGGAAAAGGCCAGTCGTAGCTTTTGCTGACGCGACGGGCTGTATCTAAATTAAGACGAATGAGAATGAGAAATCCCTAAGGCGCATATGAAAGAAAATGTTTCAGGTTCACATTCAGGCCGCATTTGAGAGCTGATCGAACACGCAATACACCAGCCCGCAGGCGTTCAGCGGCTTGCGTGCGGCCGGGCCTGACCTCCAGGGACGTGATCATGCCGCTGGGTGATTTCGTCATCAGCCATGCATTTGAGCGCCACTGCCTCGCGCCCAGCCCCTGGCTCAGCGGAAGTGCGGCTACGTAGTTATATAAGTAGAAATAACGCTCTCTATAACAGCGGCGCGCGTTGCTTTCAGTATTATTTGTTTTTCAAATAGCTTGGCTTGAACGAAAGCCCCCCCTTGTCATTAAAGGGTGTTGGCGCTGGGGCAGGTTAATTCCAGACAAATTACAAGTTTATTGTATTGACACATTGGCGGGTATCGGCTTTAGTGGGTGCGGACTTGGAAGTCGAAATATTATAAAAAGGAAGTTGATTGCATGACCGTGCTAGTCGTTTATTCGCGCCCTCAAGTGGCGAACTGTTATATCTCTCTGGTGCCGGTGATCAAATTAGTTACTTGATCGTGGTCTGTCGCCTGCCCGTCGGTTGTCATTGTTGCGAATAATACTTTTCCTGCGCTGGAAAAGTACGCGTCCCTATGCCTTAACAGAGAGTTCAAACTCATGTCGATTTTTGATCAAGCCATGCATCGTTCAGTTCAGTGGCAAGACTGGCGTTGGCAGCAGAAGAATGCCATCCGCGATGAACCTGCACTGCGCAATGCCTGCGGTGGATGGGGCGAGGCCACAACGGCGCATATCGAGCACAACTTGCAAGATCGCAAGATGCAGATCACGCCTTACTACATTGATTTGATCAAGCGTTCACTCACCACCGGCGAGGTGATGGACCACCCACTGTGGCGCCAGGTAGTACCGTATTGGAGCGAACAGGTGCAGGGCGACTACGACGGCAGTTCCGAAAATTGGGAACTCAATCATGAGATGAAGACGCCCATCTGCCAGCACAAGTACGACAACCGCGTGATCCTGCGCACCACCAACACCTGCAATGCCTATTGCCAGTTCTGTTTCGAGGCGCTGCGCACGCTGCAGGTGGGCACCGACAAAGCTAACGCCAACACCGACTCGTTCAAGGATTCGGTGGAGTACATTCGCGCTAACCCGGCGATTGAAGAGGTGATTCTCAGTGGCGGTGACCCACTGATGCTGGCCGACCGCAAGCTTGAGGAGATGCTGGCCGCATTGCGCGGCATTCGTGATGACCTGCTGATACGCATTCATTCGCGGGCGTTGAGTTTCAACCCGTTTCGCGTGACCGATGAGTTGGTGGCGATGCTGCACAAGTACAAAGTCAATGCATTTGGTGTGCATGTCTGCCACCCGCTCGAACTCAGTGCTGATTTTGCCGTCGCGGTTAAACGGATTCAGGGCGTGGTGCCGATAGTATTCTCTAACATGCCGCTGTTGCGTGGCGTGAATGATGATGAAGCGACGTTGCATAAATTATTCATTGATCTTTATCGTCTGGGCGTAAAGCCCTATTACTTATATCACTTCATGCCGTTTTCACCCGGTGCTTCAGAGTATAAGGCCTCGATCAGCCAAGCCATCGTCATAATGGATCGGCTCAAACGCCGCGTATCGAATATTGCCCTGCCCGAATATGTACTACCTCACGCACAAGGCAAGTTCACCGTGCCGTTGTTGGACTTTGAAAAACCTGAAGACTTACCGCATTTTGAAGTTCGCGATGGGCAGCGTACTTACCGTTTTCGCAACTGGGAGGGCCAATGGTGCAGTTGGCAGGATGCGGTATGAAACAGGGTGCGATTCTGTTTATTGATGTGGATGACAGCGCTTGCGCTCGCTACCGCTACCGGGAACCGCATTTCACGGTGGCCCGCGCCCACGGCTTGGCGTGTTTGACGGCCGCCGTGGCGGGGCGCAAGCACCTGCAACGACTCAGGGACGACAGTGACGAAGTGTTCCTGCTCGAAACGCTCAGTGAGCAGTCCATCCTGGAGTTGGTCGGACAGTTGGACGGGCGTTATCAGGTGCGGGGGATTTTCTGCCAGGCCGGGCACCCGTCCGCACAAGGGGAGGTGGGCTGTATCGTTGCGCAGGCGTGTCAGCGGTTGGGCTTGGTCTACAGCCACCCAGAGGCGATTGCGGCGTGCAATAACAAGTTCTTGATGCGCCGCGTGTTGAAACAGCATGAGTTGCGTTCGGTACCGTTCGTGCTGTGCAACAACGAACAGGAACTCCAGCAAGGCGCCGAGCGCGTGGGTTATCCACTGATCGCCAAACCGCCCTTTGGCGGGGCTTCGGCGTTTATCAAAAAATGCTCGAACTGGGAGGAGCTACGTAGCCACTATCGGCATTTCGTGAGTGATCATGGCGCCGCCGCTTATGCGGACTTCTACGGCTGTGCGCACGCCCTGCCGCCTGAGGGTGGGCTGCGGCGTGAATACCTGCCAGGGCGCAGCATTCTGTTGGAAGGTTATATTCCTGGCATCGAAGGCAGTGTGGAATGTGTGATTGCCGGCGAGCGTGTCCATCCGCTGCTGATCAATGAAAAACTGCTGCTGACCGAGCGCAGCGGCACCGTCCTTGAGAACCTGCTGATTTCCCCGCCGACGTCGTTCAGCCAGGCCCAGTGTGAGCAGATCCGCCAGTACGCGGTGGACTGCCTGCACGCGGTGGGCCTGACCAACGCTGTGGTGCATTTCGAGTTTCGCATGACGGACGCAGGGCCGGTGGTCATCGAGATCAACCCACGCCTGGGCGGACTGTATGTGAACTCGGCGTTCCGCGACGTGGCCGGTGTCGATCCTTATCAGTTGTACATGGGATTGTTGTTGGGCGAGAAGGGCATCAATGCACAGTTGGAGGCCGGTGCACATAAGATCGCCGATGCGCGGCAACACTACGCGATGCTGGCGATTTATCCGCAGCACAGTGGCTTTTTCAGGGGCATTGACGGCCTGCAGTTCCTGGACCAACACCGCTCGGTGCTGGAATACGCCCCGCAGGACCCCGGCCACTACATTGACGCGGATATCGAGGAGCATTATTTGCTCAAATGCTGGGCCCAGGTTGGCAATGCCGCCGACGCCCATGCCTTGCACGATGCGTTGCAGCAACACCTGCGCATCCTCATCGATCCACCGGTTGCAGGATAGCGATATGGACATCCCTCAGATTTCGGCGCTTTTGCGCGAACATCACTTCTGTCATCGCCCGGACTTTCGCGAACTGGTCAAAGTTGAACCGGGTGAGGAGCAAAGCTTTCGCGCGTATTGGGATAACCTGGTGCGCGACGAGGCGTTCAGGACTTACACCCACCGCGAACGGCGCATCTTGCGCTATCGTCTGTTACCGTCACGGCAATTGCAGATCGACAGGAATACGGCGTTCAAATCGCCGGTCACCTACGCGGTGAACTATCGCCAGGGCGTGAACCACCTGAGCTATAGCGAGGAGGGCTTTATCGAGCACCCACTCATGCAGAAGCTGCTGGCGACGGACCTTGCAGTGATTACCCCGCACCTGGGCGAACAGACCTATACGATCGATATCCATCAGTTCCGGGTGCGGGCGGATGGGCCATCGAGCAGCCCGACCACTTCGGGGATTCACCAGGACGGCCTGGATTGGGTGTTCATGCACTTTATTGGCGAATGCAACACGGTGCCGGTGGTGTCGGAGGTGTTTGCCGACGAAACGGAGCACAGCCGGCTGCTGCAACTGCCGATGGAGAAATTTCTGGAGACTATCGTGATCAACGACCGTGGGTTCTACCATCGGGCCGGGGAGGTGCGACCGCGGGTGGAGACGGCACCGGCCTGGCGCGATGTGCTCTTGGTAAGCCTGCGCAGTGTCGAGGAGGCACAGCCTGCATGAGCCACCATCAACAACTGAATCTGTCGACCCGCAACGCTCGCCTGATCATCTTTGCTCGCGGTGTGTCGGATTTTGGCGCGTTCCTCAACATGGTGGCGTTGTCCACTTATGTGTACTGGCTCAGCCAGAGCGTAGTGTTTGTCAGCATTTTCCTGGCGTGCCGGGTCACCGGCGGGATTGTCGCCAGCCTGTTTGGCATCCCGTTTTTTCGGCGGTTTGCCGGGCGTGGGACGTTGGCGGGGTTGGACCTGGCCCGGGCGCTGTTGCTGACGCCGCTGCTGGTGTTGTTACCGGCCCATCAACTCACCCTTCTTCCCTTTATCGCCTTCGGTATCGGCCTGTGCAATTCGCTGTTTGCCATTGGCCTCAACAGTCAGTTGCCCACCTGGGTCGCGCTGGAGCAGCGGGTGAATACCAATGCATGGATCACCTCGGCGGCCGCCACCGGCGCGGTCTTCGGAAGTTTGCTCTCCGGCTTGCTGATCGCCACGGGCGGATTTGAAGCGGTGTTTGCCGTCAACATCGGCACCTATGTGATTGCCGCTTGCCTGGTCTTGCCCTTGCGCGCGTTGTTTAGCGTTGCCGTTGCCGCGCATCGCGGGCTGGCCGCCGAATGGCACGAGCTGACCAAGGGGTTGCGCGGTGCGCCGGTGCTGGCTGCGATGTTGCTGATCAGCATGCTCGACACCCTTGGCAGCGCGGCCCATAACGTCGGCTGGCCAGTGCTGTCGCAGTACATTTCACCGGACACGGCCAAGACGGTCATGGGCTATCTGCTGGCCGTGTGGGCCTGTGGCAAGTTTGTTGGCGCGCGCATCGCCAGTGCAGTGTTGAAAGGTCGTGGCACTCAAGGCATGGAGCGCTTGTTCATGCTCGGTGTGGCGTTGATGTCCAGCGGCTTTATCCTGACATTCCAGCAGACCGAACTGTGGCTGGCGCTGTTGCTGGTGGTGTGGGCAGGGCTGGGCGATGGATTGTCCGAGGTGGCGTTGATCTCCCGTGCGCAAAGCGAGCCCGATAGCTTGCGCTTGCCGCTGTTCAGCCTCTTGACCCTGATCCAGATGGCCGGTTTTGGCGTGGGCATGCTGGTGGTCGGGCCGTTCTATGTGACGTGGACGCCGGCCCAGGTGATCGTGTTGTTCCATGGGCTGCCATTGACCGCCTTGTTGGTCATGACGGTATGGCTGGGGCGCAATGCGTACCGGGGTGTCAGATCGACAAACCCTTGAAGTGTTCCAGACTCCACACAGGCCTTTAGCTTGCCGGAGCAGGCCACGCGTGTTGGCCGGCTGGAACCTGGGGCAAGGCGTGGCGTGTTGCAGGCGCGAGCAAGCTCACGCCCACAGGGTTAATTTTGCTTGAACATCTGCATGGCACGCTGGCGGATTTGCTCCTCGGTCAGGTCCTCCTTATGGGTGGCCAGGAACCAGAGGTGACCGAACGGATCCTTCACACTCGCCGAGCGATCCCCATAGAACTGATCCTGCGGCTCGGACACTACGCTGGCGCCGGCATCAACCGCCTGTTTGAATTGTGCGTCCACGTCATTCACATACAGGTGCAAACCGACACTGGGATGTGAGTCGGGATTGCGCAGGGCCGTTTCGTCACAGGGCGTGCCTAGCATGATCACCGCTTCGTCAATACGCAGCTCCGCATGGCCGACCCTGCCGTCGGGCATGTCCAGGCGCATGAACACCGAGGCGCCAAAGGCCTTTTTGTAGAACTCTATCGCCTTTGCGGCCTCGTTGATGCCCAGGTAGGGAGTAATGCCGTGGTAACCCTCGGGAATAGGTTTAACGCTCATAACGTTCTCCTTTGATTGTGGTTATGGAGTTACAGCCTTTTCACTATAGGTCACGTTGCATTGCGCAACCGGCTTTACCGATCGGAATCAAGCGTGGGCTCCAGCAGTTGCGCACCAGGGCCACGCTCACCCAACTGGTCATCGTGATTGCGCAACGGGCACGCCTCCATCGACAGGCACCCGCACCCGATACAACCATTGAGCTTGTCGCGCAGCAGCGTCAGCTTGTTGATGCGCTCATCCAGATCTTGACGCCACAAGGCCGACAGCCGTTCCCAGTCGTGAGCGTTCGGTGTGCGCCCATCGGGCAGGGCCCGCAATGCCTCGCCAATGGTCGCCAGCGGAATGCCCAGGCGTTGGGCAATTTTGATCAGCACCACCCGGCGCAGTACGTCCCGTGGATATCGCCGTTGATTGCCGGCATTGCGATTGCTCTTGATCAGCCCTTTAGATTCGTAGAAGTGCAGGGCGGTGACCGCTACGCCGCTGCGGGCGGCCAACTGACCGACGCTGAGTTCGTTGCTGAGCATGTAAGACTCCCAAACAGTGCTTGACCTCGACTTAACTAGAGGTTTTACCCTGCGTGACATCGAATCGCAAGATTCTGCCTACAGAGAAAGGGGAGTGCTCATGCAGGTATCAGAGAAAAATCGCAGCTTCACTCAATTGATCGAATTTCAGATCGAGCCCCGCCAGCAATCAGCCCTGGTGGCGGCCTTGACCACCCAGAGCGAGCGCCTCGCGGCAAGCCATGGTGGCTTTCTGAGTGCCAGTGTGCAGGTCAGCGATGATGGGCGGCGGGTGCTCAATTACCTGCAATGGCAATCCCGCGAGGACGGAGAAGCAGCCTTCAAGCGTTTCGAGCACGGCGACGAAGATTTCTGGACACTGATCCGCGCGCATCAAGCGACGGCTGTAACCTTCGGATCATTCCAGGTGTTGCGCAGTTTTGAGCGCAGTCAGGACGATGCTTTGCACTGCCGCTTAAATGGATAAATGCAGCATCCGTTCGCCCAGCAGCGTTTGCCCGGGCCGGCGTTTGTTTACCGCCAGCTCGCCGATCTTGATCAGGCGCGTGCGCGTAACGTTGCGGCTCAGGCCCAGCAGGTTGGCGGTGTGTACTTGGTTGTAATGGCTGAAGCGGTAAGCGGCGCGTAATAAAGCGTCCTCGACTTTTTCATGCAGGGCGCCGGCCTGTTCCTCGAAGAGCTTTTGAAACGCCCGCGCAAGCAAGGCTTCGGCGCTGTTGTCGGTGGCGTGCTGGCTGTCGTCCTGGCGCTCGATGCGCATATTCGACAGGCGCAGATCGTCGCGCTCGATCACGCCGTTGCGGCAGATCAGCAAGGTGTGGTGAATCACGTTTTCCAGCTCGCGAATATTGCCCGGCCAACTGTAGCGCTTGAGTTTGTGCTCGGCCTCGCTGCTGATGGTGATCGGGCCGTAGCCCAGGCGCTGGCTGTAGGCTTGGATAAAGTGGCGGGTCAGCGGCAGGATATCGCCGGGGCGCTCGCGCAGCGGGCTCAGCTCCAGGCTGACCACATCGAGGCGGTAGTACAGATCTTCGCGAAAATGCCCGGCGTTGATGGCCTTTTCCAGTTGTACGTTGGTGGCGGCCAGGACTCTTACATCAATAGGTATGCTTTTGCGTGAGCCCAGGCGCACCACTTCGCGCTCCTGCAACACCCGCAGCAGTTTGACCTGGATGGCCATCGGCAGGTCGCCGATCTCATCGAGAAACAAGGTGCCGCCGTCTGCCTCTTCGAACCAGCCGGCCTTGGCGCTGAGGGCGCCGGTAAACGCGCCTTTCTCGTGGCCGAACAACTCGGCTTCCACCAGGGATTCAGAGAACGCCCCGCAGTTCACCGCTACGAACGGCCGGTTGCGCCGAGCGCTGAGGTTGTGGATATGCCGCGCCACCAGCTCTTTGCCGGTGCCGGTCTCGCCGATGATCAGCACGCTGGCTTCGCTGGGCGCCACTTGTTGGATATGGTCGAGCAGTGCTTGGGATTTGGGGTCTTCGAAGACCTGGGCCGTGGCGCGGATCGAGGTCGCAAGGGCGGGCGAGGGCGGTAGGGTCAAAAGCTGCATGGGCACCTCTCTCAGGAGTAGAACGTCGGGATCGGCAGGGACTGGCTCAATTTTAACGGCGGGGTACTGAGCAACAGAGGTGAAGTAGGTTGAACAAGGGCTGTACCAACGGGTTCAGGCTTTGATCTGTATGGGTATGGCGCTCGCTGCCGAGAAAGGGAGTTGTTGTCTGACCCCAGTTTTGGGGTTGGCTGTTGCCACTGCACAGTTGCTGACGTGTGAAGCTATTTATAGAGAAAATGATTTATTCCGTAAATGGATGTGTTTGCATATTTATAGATCTTTAAGGAATATTAGCAGCTGATTGTTGAAGGTGGCGTGCCGGTTGATAGCGACTATCACGGGCGATGATTTTTCACCGAGAAGGACCGGGAGTAGCCTGTGTTCATTGACTTGAACCCCCTCTCGCAGAGCCGCCGCCATGAACCGTTTCCTCGCTGTTTCGCTGCTACTTGTTACCTCTGTCCTTGCCGGATGTGCGTCCCATCCAGCCCCGGAATTGCGTCCATACACCGCCGAAGAGACCAGGCAATTGGCCCTGGAGGCGCTGAGCCGTCGCGGCTTGTCGTTTGACGAATATCAGCAGCAGCGCGCTGCGTTGCTTGGCCAGCCACAGAAGCCTTTCTCTTTTGATCGCCAGGGTGAAATGAACGCCGAGCGCAGCGTAGTCCTGCATGGTCGCCCCAGTTGAGCCGGCCTCTTACGATAAAAAGCCCGAGGATTCCCTTAAGGAACCTCGGGCTTTTTGTTTGCCATGGAGCTACTTCAGCCTGTTAAGCTCAATTCCAGGAGCGTTCCTACGCACATTTAAATAAAGTTACCTTCTTTAATGGCATTCGATCGGTTAAACCTGACGACCTCTGTTCCGGTCGATGCCCCCCCGAGACGCTGCTTTCGGGAGCACGCTCTGCGAGTTCTAACGTCATGAATAAACGTCCGTTGTATTTTGACTACGCCGCTACCACGCCGGTGGATGAGCGGGTTATCCAGGTGATGGTCGAGTGCCTGGGCTTCAATGCCAATTTTGGTAACCCGGCGTCCAGTTCCCATGCATTCGGCCAGGCGGCCCGGCACACGGTTGAACAGGCGCGTCGCCAGGTCGCTGAACTGGTCGGCGCCCAGCCGGAGCAGATCGTCTGGACCTCCGGCGCCACGGAGTCCAACAACCTGGCGCTCAAGGGAGTGACCCAGGCCCGTGGTGTGGCGGGTGGGCATATCATCACCAGCCAGATCGAGCACAAGGCCACACTGGATACTGCGCGGCAACTGCAGGAAGCCGGCGTGGCGGTGACCTACCTGGTGCCGGATGCGGACGGCTTGATCAGCGTCGAAGCGGTCAGCGAAGCCCTGCGCGAGGACACCTTCCTGGTCTCGCTGATGCTGGTCAATAACGAGCTGGGCACCCTGAATGACATCCCGGCCATCGGTGCGCGGGTACGTGAGCATGGCGCGTTGTTTCATGTGGACGCGGCGCAAGGGGCTGGCAAGGTAGCCATCGACCTGGGCCTGTGGCCGGTGGATTTGATGTCATTCTCCGCGCACAAGCTGTACGGCCCCAAAGGTATCGGCGCGTTGTATGTCGGGCCTTTGGCGCAGCAGAAAGTGCTGGCGCAGATTCATGGCGGTGGACACGAAGGGGGCTTGCGTTCTGGCACCCTGGCGACCCATCAGATTGCCGGCATGGGGACGGCGTTTGCCTTGGCGGCAGCGTCCTTTGCTGATGAGAAGGCTCGGATTGCAGCGTTGCGCCAGCGCCTGCTGGATCACCTGACGTCAGTTACCGGCTTGCGCCTCAATGGCAGCCCAACTCAGCGTATTCCACATACCCTGAGCCTGACGTTCAGCGAGGGTGAGTTCAACTCTGCCACACTGAGCGCGGGCATTGCCTTTTCCGCGACTTCGGCGTGCAATTCGGCAAGCAACGCACCGTCCCATGTGCTTCTGGCCCTGGGGCATGATGCTCGCACCGCCGGTCGTACCATTCGCTTGAGCCTGGGCCGGTTTACCACCGAACAGGACATCGACGAAGCCGCACAGTTGATCAAGGCAGCATTGGCCAGCGCCCCGGCGTTTTGGGCGGTCTGATTTATCATTGGCAACATATAACAATTATTCGTGGTTAGCAGGAGACACAATGAGTACGCAGCCTTTGACCCATGGAACGGTTCCCCAGCGCCTGGCGCATACCCGTGAACTGATGCGCCGCGAGGGCATTCACGCCCTGCTGGTGCCATCGGCTGACCCGCACTTGTCCGAATACTTGCCGGGCTACTGGCAGGGGCGCCAATGGTTGTCGGGGTTCCATGGTTCGGTGGGGACACTGATCGTCACGGCGGATTTTGCCGGGGTCTGGGCCGATAGCCGTTACTGGGAGCAGGCGACCAAGGAACTCAAGGGCAGTGGCATTGAGTTGGTAAAGCTGCAACCGGGCCAGCCTGGGCCGTTGGAATGGCTGGCCGAGCAAACCCCTGAAGGTGGCGTAGTGGCTGTGGACGGCGCGGTCATGGCCGTGGCTTCGGCACGTACTCTGGGGGGCAAGCTGGCCGAGCGCGGCGCCCGCTTGCGCACTGATATCGACCTGCTCGACGAAGTCTGGCAAGACCGCCCGACGCTACCAAACCAGCCGATCTACCAGCATCTGCCGCCTCAAGCCACCGTCAGCCGTGGCGAGAAACTCGCCGCACTGCGCGCCAGCTTGAAAGACAAGGGCGCCGATTGGCATTTCATCGCGACGCTGGACGACATCGCCTGGTTGTTCAACCTGCGTGGCGGTGATGTGTCCTTCAACCCGGTTTTTGTATCTTTTGCGTTGATCAACCAACAGCAGGCTACGTTGTTTGTCGCGCTGGGCAAGGTCGATGCCGAGTTGCGGGTGATGCTCGAGCAGGATGGCGTGACGTTGCGCGACTACAGCGAAGTGGCCGATGCACTGCGTGCCGTACCGTCGGGGGCCAGTTTGCAAGTGGACCCCGCACGCGTGACGGCCGGCTTGCTGGAAAATCTCGATGCCGGCGTCAAGCTGGTTGAAGGACTCAACCCGACTACGCTCGCAAAATCCCGCAAGAGCCTGGCGGACGCGGAACATATTCGTCAGGCCATGGAGCAGGATGGCGCTGCGTTGTGCGAATTTTTTGCCTGGCTCGACAGCGCCCTGGGCCGCGAGCGCATTACCGAACTGACGATCGACGAACACTTGACTGCGGCGCGTACCCGCCGCCCTGGCTATGTGTCGCTGAGCTTCAACACCATTGCTGCGTTCAACGCCAACGGCGCCATGCCGCATTACCACGCGACTGAACAAGAGCATGCCCTGATCGAAGGCGATGGCTTGCTATTGATCGATTCCGGTGGCCAGTACCTGGGCGGCACCACGGACATCACGCGGATGGTGCCCATCGGTACCCCGAGTGATGAGCAGAAGCGCGATTGCACGCGGGTACTCAAGGGTGTGATTGCCCTGTCCCGTGCACACTTCCCCAAAGGTATTCTCTCACCGTTGCTGGATGCGATTGCCCGTGCGCCGATCTGGGCCGAAGGGGTGGACTACGGTCACGGTACAGGTCATGGCGTAGGTTATTTCCTCAATGTGCATGAGGGGCCGCAGGTTATTGCCTACCAGGCCGCTGCCGCGCCACAAACAGCGATGCAACCCGGGATGATTACTTCCATCGAGCCGGGGACTTATCGCCCTGGTCGTTGGGGTGTACGCATCGAAAACCTGGTGTTGAACCGTGAAGCGGGCAAGACCGAGTTTGGGGAGTTCCTCAAGTTCGAAACCCTGACCTTGTGCCCGATTGACACCCGTTGCCTGGAACCGTCGTTGCTGACGGCGGATGAGCGCGAATGGTTCAACGCCTATCACGCCCAGGTGCGTGAGCGCTTGAGCCCGTTGCTCAGTGGTGCGGCGCTTGAGTGGTTGCAGGTGCGTACCACAGCTATTTGATTGGCAGCAGCCGGCCTGTGCCGGCTGCAAGCGATATTTAGCTGAGGGCTTCGCGCACGAAATCCAGCCGGTCCTGACCAAAAAACAGCTGATTGCCTACAAAAAAGCTGGGGGCACCGAACACGCCGCGTTTAACGGCTTGTTCGGTTTTGTCCTTGAGCGCGCTTTTGACGGCTTCATCATTGGACAGGGCCAATACCTGCTCTGGGTCGAACCCATGCTCGGTCAGCACGTGGGCCACGACCTCGGGATCGCCCAGGTGTCGGCCTTCCACCCAGAGGGCGCGGAACACGCAGTCGATAAAGTCGGAGAAGCGCTCAGGCTCATGGATTTGTATGCCGGTGATTGCGCGCATCAGTACCAGTGTATTGATGGGAAAGTGCGGGTTGAACCTGAGCGGTACATTGTAGCGTTTGGCGTAGCGCGCCAAGTCATCCAGCATGTAGCGACCCTTGGCCGGCACAGTGATCGGTGAGGCGTTGCCAGTAGCCTTGAATACGCCGCCCAACAGCATCGGTTGATAGACCAGATGCGCGCCGGTCTCGGTGCAGAGTGCCGGTAGTTGGGTATAGGCCAGGTAAGTCGCGGGGCTACCGAGATCAAAGAAAAATTCCAGGGTTTTACTCATGGTCGATACTCGCTGCTTATTGTTATAGGGGCGTGTTACCAGGGTTCGTTCCAGGGGCGCAGGTCCAGCTCGAACGTCCAGGCGTCCCGGGGCTGGCTGTGCAGGTACCAGTAGTTTTCGGCGATGTGGTCAGGGTTGAGGAGGCCGTCCTGATCCTTGAGGGCATATTTTTGCGGGAAATTTTCGCGAATGAACTCGGTATCAATGGCGCCATCGACTACTACATGGGCGACGTGGATGTTCATCGGGCCTAATTCCCGCGCCATGCTTTGGGCCAGGGCGCGGATACCATGTTTGGCCCCGGCGAATGCGGCAAATCCCGCGGCCCCACGCAAGCCGGCAGTTGCGCCGGTGAACAGGATGGTGCCGCGTTTACGGGTGGCCATACGCTTGGCGACTTCGCGCGCGTTCAAGAAGCCGGAGAAACACGCCATCTCCCAAATCTTGAAGTACTTGCGTGCGGTTTCTTCCAGAATGCTGCAAGGCACGTTCGCACCGATGTTGAAGACGAACGCTTCAATGGGCCCCAGCTCCGTTTCGATTTGCTCTACCAGTGCGATCACGTCTTCTTCTTTACGTGCATCACAGGCAAAGCCATGGGCTTGCCCGCCCGCCAATTGAATGCTGTCTACCAGTGGTTGCAGTTTGTCGGCACTACGACGGGTAACGCAGGCGATGTAACCTTCGCGGGCAAAGCGCTTGGCTATGGCGCCGCCGGTTGCGTCACCGGCGCCTACCACCAATACGATTTTGTTGTTGTGCGTCATGGGAACTCCATTGGCTCGATGATCGAGCAGGAGTTTAGTCGCCATGTCGTAAATGGCCTGGCCTGTGTGGAAATTTAAGATGAGCAGTCAGGGAGACTGCTCGGGCAGCTATTTGCAGATGACGATCATGCTGCGGCTGGTATAGCCGGCAGGGTTGAGACCAAAGGGATAGTCCCCTGGCTCTTCGGAGTTGTCGCCGGACTTGGCAATCACTCGATAACCCTTGGCGCCGCATGAATTGGCGGCACTGGTGTAGCACTGGTCCCAGGAGGAGGACAGGCCCGAACAGTTGATATGCAGTCCTTTTTTACCGCGTTTCACTTCTGTTTTAGTGGTGGCGGCACACCCCGCGATGCCCACAACCAGCAACAGTATCAAAATTCGTTTCATTCCCATCCTTAATAGCCGCCCTGCAAAGAACAGGGCTGCTTTACTCGCTCTCGAGCGAAGCGTTCATGCAGTCCGTGTCGAAATTCTCCATGAATGACATTCGGTTACGGCCTAAACATGGCCTAAATGAGCGGCAAATACCAGAGCTGGGGTTAAAGATGATCAGTCGGCGGGTACCAGTGGTTTGGATTCGTGGCGCATCGTCAAAGTGGCACCGACCGAGGCCAGGATAATGCAGGTGATGGCCAGCCACTGGGCGAGCGATAGATGCTCGTGCAGGAAAAACAGGCCGGAGAGGGCGCCGAACGCCGGCTCGATACTCATCAGTGTGCCGAAAGTACGGGCGGGAAGGCGTGTTAGTGCGACCATCTCAAGGGTGTAGGGCAGGGCAGTGGACAGAATCGCCACGCCGATGGCGACAGGGATCAGTGCCGGCGTCAGCAGCGCGGCGCCGGCATGCACGATGCCGATCGGTGCAACGAAGAGGGCGGCAATCATTACCCCGAGCGCGGCGGTTTGGACGCCATTGTCATTTCCCGCCTTTTGGCCGAACAAAATGTAGAGCGCCCAGCATACGCCGGCGCCCAGCGCGTAAGCGGCCCCTATCAGATCAATGCCGCTACTGGCCTTGTCCGTCGGAATCAACAGAAGCAGGCCAATGATCGCCAGAGCAATCCACACGAAGTCGACAGCTCGGCGCGAGGCATAGATAGCTACAGCAAGCGGGCCTGTGAATTCGAGCGCTACGGCAATTCCCAGGGGGACAGTGCGCAGTGACATATAGAAGAGGAAGTTCATGCCACCTAGCGCCATCCCGTAGATGATCACTGTGCGCAGTGACTTGGCCGTCAGCTTGGCGCGCCATGGTCGCAATATGAGCAGCATGATCACACTGGCAAAAATCAAACGCAGGGCGGTGGTGCCTTGTGCGCCGACAACGGGAAACATGCTCTTGGCCAATGATGCCCCGGATTGAATGGAGGCCATGGCGATCAACAGCAGGCCGACGGGAAACAGTGCCGAGGCCAGGCTGCGGGGTGAAGTGGTCATTGAGAGGGCTCTTCTGAGGTCGTAGTCAATAAGCAGAAGACGCTATGATGCTTAACTGTCAAGCGATGAGCAATATATTGCTCAAATCGCACGCAGTGGTTGTCTATATAGTGTAATTTTTGAGTTTGCCGCGGATTTAATAGAAAACCCAAATTAAGAGTTGACGGCAGATTCTGGAAGCCTATAATTCGCCCCACTTCCGGCGCAGTCGAAACGGAAAACTCCTTGGTAAACAATGAGTTGTGTAGTTTTCGGCAGCAAGTTGCTTCAGTTCATCGAAGCCAAAAGGAAGTTGAAAAAGAGGTGTTGACAGCAGCGTGTAACGCTGTAGAATTCGCCTCCCGCTGACGAGAGATCGGAAGCGCAAGTGGTTGAAGTTGTTGAAGAAATCTTCGAAAGCTTCTGAAAATAATCACTTGACAGCAAGTGAGGCTGCTGTAGAATGCGCGCCTCGGTTGAGACGAAAGATCTTAACCAACCGCTCTTTAACAACTGAATCAAGCAATTCGTGTGGGTGCTTGTAGAGTCAGACTGATAGTCAACAAGATTATCAGCATCACAAGTTACTCCGCGAGAAATCAAAGATGTAACCAACGATTGCTGAGCCAAGTTTAGGGTTTCTTAAAAACCCAAA